>NZ_JBVIWA010000016.1:0-199158 GCF_055595065.1 Streptomyces sp. NPDC040545 | reverse complement strand
CCACGCGCCGGGGCGGCTTCGGGGCACTGCCGGAGCCCTGCCGTGGGGCGGGGACACGGCGGAGTGTCCCCGCAGGACGAGCGCGCACCACCGGGTACGGCCGCGACATGCCGCACCGCGCGAGCCGAGGAGATACTCCGGCGGGGCACCGACCCACACCACCCAGCCCCGCCGGCGCTTGAGGCGCGGGGTCCGGGGCAGCGACCCGGCACCACCGACCCGCCGGAGCCCAGCCGCGCAGCGACCCGGCACCACCGACCCGCCGGAGCCCAGCCGCGCAGCGACCCGGCACCACCGACCGGCCGGGCCGAGCGCTACGGCGCCGCGCGCAGGGCCTGCGACAGCACCGCCGGCGCCTCGGCCAGCGAGGGCCCGTACCAGGTCAGGTGGCGGCCGCTCACCAGGGCGGCGGGCAGGCCCGGGAAGGCCTCCGGGCCGTCCTCGGCCGTGAACCGGTACGGCTCGTCCGGGAGCACCACCAGGTCGCAGCCGGCCGACGCGAGTTCCTCCACCGGCACCCGGGGATACCGCTCCGGGTGTCCGGCGTAGACGTTGCGGACCCCGAGCCGTGCCAGCAGATCTCCTGCGAAGGTGTCCCGGCCCAGCACCATCCACGGACGGCGCCAGATCGGCACGAAGGCGGTGAGCGCGCCGGCCGGCTCCACCGCGGCCCACGCGCGCTCCGCGTCCCCCAGCCACCCCGGCCTCGTCAGCCCCAGCGCCCCCACCAGTACCCGGTCCAGCTCCCGCAGGGCCTGCGGGAGGTCCCGTACCTCGGTGACCAGCACCTCGACCCCGGCCGCGCGCAGCGCTGCGAGGTCGGGGGCCCGGTTCTCCTCCTCGTTGGCGATCACCAGGTCCGGCCGGAGCTCCGCGATCCGCCGTACGTCGGGGTTCTTCGTCCCCCCGATCCGCACCGCGTCGCCCAGGGCCCCGGGATGCGTGCACCAGTCGGTGACCCCGACCAGCAGCCCCGGCGCGCTCACGGCCACCGCCTCGGTCAGCGAGGGCACCAGCGAGACGACCCGCCGCACGCCGCTCAGTGTCCCGGCGACGGGGGCTCGGAGGTCGCGTGGATGTGCTCGCCCACCGCGACGACCAGGATCCGGGTCTCCTCGGTGACCGCCCGCCAGCGGTGCCGCACGCCCCCGGACAGGAACAGCGCGTCCCCGCTCTCCAGCCGGTACGCCCGCCCCTCCGCCTCGACCTGGCAGGCGCCCTCGACGACGTACATCAGTTCGTCGTTGCGGTGCTGGTACTCGCGTCCGGCGTCCTGGTCCCCGGTGAACTCCATCGCGTGCAGCTGGTGGTGCCCGCGCACGAGGGGGCGTACGCCCGGGAGCGGGGTGAGACCGGAGGCGTCACCGGCCCGGACGAGGTTCACCGTGCGCGCGGTGTCGGAGGCGGCCAGCAGCTCGACGGCCGTGGTCTCCAGCGCGTCCGCGACCCGTTCCAGGGACCGCATGCTGGGCCGGGCCCGCTCGTTCTCTATCTGACTCAGGAAGGGCACCGACAGGCCGCTGCGCGCAGACACGGCGGCCAGCGTGAGATGGAGCGCGCGGCGCCGCTTGCGCACGGCCACGCCCACCCGGAGCGGCTCCTTGCCGTCCTTGTCCTTGCTCTTGTCGTCCCTGTCGTTCAGCTTGCCGTCCATGCCATCGCTGCCGTCGGTGCCGTCCCTGTCGTTCATGTCGGGGCTGCCCTCCCCATGTCTGTCGCACATCGGTGTGCTGTAAGCACCTTACGCAGCAACCGCCTCCGGTTTCGCGTGCACGGCCCTTCCCGTACACATGCGCTCACTGTCCGTCGCGGCGCGGGCGGTCCGGGCGGCCCGGACATCCGCCGTGGTGCGTTGCGGCATCATCGACTCCGTGACGACACGACGCCTGATGCTCCTGGACACCGCTTCCCTCTACTACCGCGCCTACTTCGGTGTGCCGGACTCGGTGAAGGCTCCCGACGGCACCCCGGTCAACGCCGTGCGCGGGCTGCTCGACTTCATCGGCCGGCTCGTCCAGGACCACCGGCCGGACGATCTGGTGGCGTGCATGGACGCCGACTGGCGGCCGCACTGGCGGGTGGAGCTGATCCCCTCCTACAAGGCGCACCGGGTGGCCGAGGAGACCGAGACCGGCCCCGACGTGGAGGAGACCCCGGACACGCTCGCCCCGCAGGTCCCGATCATCGAGGCGGCGCTGGACGCGTTCGGCATCGCCCGGGTCGGGGTCGCCGGGTACGAGGCGGACGACGTGATCGGAACGCTCACCGCCCGCGCGAACGGTCCGGTGGACATCGTCACCGGCGACCGGGACCTGTACCAGCTGGTGGACGACGCCCGGCAGCGGCGGGTGCTGTATCCGCTCAAGGGCGTGGGCACCCTGCAGGTGACCGACGAGGCGTGGCTCCGCGAGAAGTACGGGGTGGACGGCCCCGGTTACGCGGATCTGGCACTGCTGCGCGGCGACCCGAGCGACGGCCTGCCGGGCGTCCCCGGCATCGGTGAGAAGACGGCCGCCAAACTCCTGGACACCTACGGCACCCTGGCCGGGATCATCGCGGCGATCGACGATCCGAAGTCGAAGCTGACCCCGACCCAGCGCAAGCGGCTGGACGAGACCCGGCCCTATCTGGCGGTGGCGCCGAAGGTGGTCAAGGTGGCCTCTGACGTGCCGCTGCCGGCGTTCGACCCGACCCGTCCGACGGCCCCGGCGCAGCCCGAACTCGTGGATGCGCTAGCCCATCGGTGGGGTCTGGGTGGCGCAGTCGCTCGGCTGAGCAGTGCGCTACGCCCATGAGGTGATAACTTAGGTAAGGCTAAGTTTCATGGAGTCAGGGGAGTCACCGTGGCAGAAGGACGCGCCCGCACCGTCGGCACCGCCGTCGTCGTACGCACCGAGCGGCTTTCGCCGCACATGGTGCGGCTCGTGCTGGGCGGTGAGGGCCTCCGGGAGTTCGGCGCGGGCGAGTACACCGACCATTACGTCAAGCTGCTGTTCGCCCCGGCGGGCGTCAGCTACCCCGCGCCGTGGGACCTGGACCGGATCCGCGCAGACTTCCCCCGCGCGCAGTGGCCGCGCCAGCGCGCGTACACGGTGCGGAGCTGGGACCCCGCGCACCTGGAGCTGACCCTCGACTTCGTCGTCCACGGCGACGAGGGCCTGGCCGGCCCCTGGGCGGCGCGGGTTCAGCCGGGCGAGCTCGTACGCTTCCTCGGCCCGGGCGGCGCCTACGCCCCGGATCCGGTGGCCGGCTGGCACCTCCTGGTGGGCGACGAGAGCGCCCTTCCGGCGATCGCCGCCGCCATGGAGCGGATGCCGGCGGGCGCACGGGTCCACGCCATCGTCGAGATCGACGGTCCGGCCGACGAGCTGAAGGTCGCCACCCCGGACGGCGTCGTCCCGATCTGGCTGCACCGCGGCGACCGCCCGGTGGGCGAGGCCCTGGTGGAGGCCGTCACCGCCATGGAGTTCCCCTCCACGGACGTGCACGCCTTCGTCCACGGCGAGGCCGGCTTCGTCAAGGACCTGCGCCGCCACCTCCGCATGGAGCGCGGTGTCCCGCGCGAGCGCCTGTCGATCTCGGGCTACTGGCGCCTGGGCGAGACGGACGAGGGCTGGCGCGCGATCAAGCGCGACTGGAACGCCTCGGTCGAGGCCGAACAGGAACACCGCGCCGCTGCCTAAAGGTTTCCCCACGCCGGCGGGCCCGTCCCCGCCGGCGTTCTCCTTCGAGCCCCGCCAGGGGGCACCTCCCAGCGGTGGCTGGGGGAGTTCGAGGCGCGGGGGCCCGGGGGCAGCGCCCTCGCCGACGGCGCCGCACGCGCCCACCGCCGGACAGGCGACGGGCGCCCCGCGGCCGCCGGCAGGACAATGGCTCCATGCGTACGCTCCCCGCCCTAGGGGCAGCCGGGGCCGCGGTGCTGCTGACCGCGGCGGTGGCGTTGCCGGCAACGGCCGCGCCCAGCCCGCCCCCCGCCCCGAAGCCCCAGATCACGGACGCCGCCGTCGCCAAGGCCGTCGCCCGCCTCGACCGCACCGTCGAGGACATGATGCGCCGCACCGGCGTCCCTGGTGTGTCCGTGGCCGTCGTCCACGACGACAAGGTCGTCCACATCAAGGGCTACGGACTCCGCAGGACCGGCGAGAGCGCGAAGGTCGGCCCCGACACCGTCTTCCAGCTCGCCTCGGTGTCCAAGCCCGTCTCCTCCACGGTCGTGGCCGGCGCCCTCACCGACCCCCAGGAGTGGGACGACCGCACCGTGCTGCCCGGGTTTTCCCTGAAGGACCCCTGGGTCACCGACCACGTCACCACCGCCGACCTTTTCTCCCACCGCAGCGGCCTCCCCGACCACGCCGGCGACCTCCTCGAAGACCTCGGCTACGACCAGGCGTACATCTTCGACCACATGCGGCTGGAGCCCCTGAGTCCGTTCCGGGCGAGCTACGCCTACACCAACTTCGGGCTCACCGCGGCCGCCGAGGCCGTCGCCCGCGCCAAGGGCACCAGCTGGCAGAAGCTCAGCGCCGACACCCTCTTCAAGCCCGCCGGCATGACCCGTACGAGCACCGAGTTCTCCGCCTTCATCAACGCCCCCGACCACGCCTCCACCCACGTCAAGAACGCCGACGGCACCTGGAGCCCCCGCTTCGTCCGCGATCCCGACGCCCAGGCCCCGGCCGGCGGGGTCAGCTCCACCGCCACCGACATGGCCCGCTGGCTGCGGCTGCAACTGTCCGGCGGCACCCTCGACGGAAAGCGGATCATCCCCGCCGACACCCTCGCCCGGACCCACCTGCCCGAGATCGTCTCCCAGCCGGCCAACGCCGTCGGCAGCACCAGCTTCTACGGGCTCGGCTGGAACGTCAGCTACGACAGCGCCGGCCGCCTGCGCCTGAGCCACTCCGGCGGCTTCGAACTCGGAGCCAACACCAACGTCACCATGCTCCCGCTGGAGCGGCTCGGCATCGTCGTCCTGACCAACGGCGCCCCGGTCGGCCTCCCCGACGCCGTCGCCCTGGACTTCTTCGACTACGCCGAGCACGGCAAGGTCTCCACCGACTGGCTCCCGCTGGCCGCCTCCGCCTACGCCGCGGCCCTCGCACCCCAGGGCGCGGCGCCGACCACCGACTACGCCCACCCGCCCACCGGTGCGAAGCCGGCCCGGGACAGCGCCGCGTACACCGGCACCTACGACAACCCCTACTACGGCAAGGCCACCGTGACCGCCGACGACAACGGCGCGCTCACCCTCGCCCTCGGCCCGAAGCCCCTGCGCTTCCCGCTCACCCACTACGACGGGGACACCTTCAGCTTCGTGACCACGGGCGAGAACGCGGTCGGCCGCACCGGTGTGATCTTCGCCGACGGCACCCTGCGCATCGAATACCTCGACGCCGACCACCTGGGCACTTTCACCCAGCGGTAGCCGCATAGCCTGTTCCCCGATGAGACGCAGAGCCCAGCCACCCCCCTCGCCCCTCCCCCAGCGGTCCGGCATCGACCCGGTCCGGCTGCGGCTCCCGCCCGACCCGGACGGGACATGGCCGGATCTCGGCGACTACCTCGCGGCGCGCTACGCCGGCACCCGCGGCGCCGACTCGGTCGCCCGCCTGCTGGCGGCGGGCCGGGTGCTGGGCCCCGGCGGGCGGGTCCTGCGCGCGCAGG
This sequence comes from Streptomyces sp. NPDC040545, assembly GCF_055595065.1. Lineage (NCBI taxonomy): Bacteria > Bacillati > Actinomycetota > Actinomycetes > Kitasatosporales > Streptomycetaceae > Streptomyces > Streptomyces sp. NPDC040545. Next base: position 193,494 of record NZ_JBVIWA010000016.1, on the reverse strand, counting down.
ACCCGTACGAGCCGGGCGCCTACGTGTGGTTCCACCGGGACATGGAGCCGGAGCCGCGGGTGCCCTTCCCGATCTCCGTCGTCCACCGGGACGCGCACCTGCTGGTCGTGGACAAGCCGCACTTCCTGGCCACCACCCCGCGCGGCTCCCACATCACCGAGACCGCCCTGGCCCGGCTCCGCGAGGAGCTGGACCTGCCCGGCCTCAGCCCCGCGCACCGGCTGGACCGGCTGACGGCGGGACTGGTGATGTTCAGCGTCCGGCCCGAGGACCGCGGCGCCTACCAGCTCCTCTTCCAGCGGCGCGAGGTGCACAAGGAGTACGAGGCACTCGCACCGCACGACCCGGAACTCGCCCGCACCCTCCCGCGCACGGTCCGCAGCCGGATCGAGAAGGCCCGCGGGGTCATCGCGGCGGTCGAGGTGCCCGGCGGCGAGCCCAACGCCGAGAGCCTGGTCGAGTGCGTCGAGGCCCGGGGCGGGCTGGCCCGCTACCGGCTGACCCCGCGCACCGGCCGCACCCACCAGCTGCGGGTCCACATGAACAGCCTGGGTCTGCCCATCCTCGGCGACCCGGTGTATCCGCAGGTCACCGACCCGGCCCCGGACGACTACCGCAGGCCGCTGCAACTCCTGGCCCGGGTGCTGGCGTTCACCGACCCGGTGACCGCGCGGGTGCACCGCTTCGAGAGCGGCCGCACCCTCCAGGCCTGGGACGACCGCGCGGGCTGGGAGGCCGGAACCGGCGGTTAGACCGGCGGATGGACCGGCGGGCCGTCAGGCCGGCGGGCCGACGCCCGCGATCCGCAGCGCCGCGTCCGCGGTGGCCTCCGCGAAGGCCGTCACCGGCCGCTCCGGATCCGTGCGGTGGATCAGCATGACGCCTTCGATGAGCCCGAAGACGAGGTCGCCCCGGAGCGTCAGCCCCGCCTTGTCCCCGGCCAGTTCGGCGCCGACGCGGGTCCCGGCGAGCAACACCCGGTAGGCGTCCTTGAGTTCCCCGCGCATCCGGCGGAACCGCGTGAAGCGCGAACCGCCCAGCTCGGGCAGCAGGTAGAGCGCCCCCAGGTTGTACGGCCCGCCGCACAGGAGCAGTACGTCGGAGCGGCACAGCTCCCACAGCCGCCGCGCGGCGCACCGCCCGTCGTCCGCGAGCAGCTGCCGGGCCAGCACCAGCGAGGGTGCGACCGTGGACTCCAGCAGTTCGGCGAGGAGTTCCTCCTTGCCGGCGAAGTAGTGGTACATCGTGGCCTGGCGCATCCCGGCCCGTTCGGCGACGGCCCGCGTGGTGGTCGCCGCGTATCCCTGGTCGGTGAACAACTCGGCCGCCACGCAGAGGAGTTCCTCGCGCGGCGGCCGGCCGCTGTCCGGTCTCAGCCGGTCGGCACGTGGCCGGCCGACGCGTCTCGGACCCTCGTCCGTTCCCCCACTCATGGAATCGATCGTCGCACAGGGCACGCCGATTCGATCATGGCAAGAGATCAGATCGAGCCATCCCCACTCTCGGAGGAAGCCCCAAAACCGCCTAGCCGACCGAGCTGTAGGCCACTACACCCCGAAGCAGCGCGTCCACGGCCTTGCGGGCATTGCGCGCCACCGTGCTCCCGCTGTCACCGGAGGCCGCCGGAGCCGCCGCCGCGACCTGCCCGAGCACGTCGATGACCTGCTTGCACCAGCGCACGAAGTCACCGGCCGGCATCTCCGCCTCGCGCAGCACCTCGTCCAGGCTCTTGTCGGAGGCCCACTGGTACGCCGCCCACGCGAAGCCGAGGTCCGGCTCGCGCTGGCCCACGCCCTCCGCCTGGTTGATGCGGTGCTCCTCCTCCAGCGCGTCGAGGCGGCCCCAGATCCGGACCATCTCGCCCAGCGCCTCCTTCGCCGCGCCGCCGGGCACCTTCGGCGCGACCGCGTCGTCGGACTGCCGCGCCTCGAAGACCAGCGCCGAGACGCAGGCGGCCAGTTCGGCCGGGCTGAGCCCCTCCCACACCCTGGCCCGCAGGCATTCGGAGGCCAGCAGGTCCAGCTCCCCGTACAGCCGGGCGAGCCGCTTGCCGTGCACGGTGACCTCGTCCTCGCGCAGGTAGTCCAGCTCGGTCAGCAGCGCGTGGATCCGGTCGAAGGTGCGGGCGATGGTGTTCGTCCGGCCCTCGATCCGCCGCTCCAGCTGCTGGGTGTCCCGCTTGAGCCGGTGGTAGCGCTCCGCCCAGCGGGCGTGGTCCTCGCGCTCGTCGCAGCCGTGGCAGGGGTGCGCCCGCAGCTCACTGCGCAGCCGGGCGATCTCACGGTCGTCGGCGGCCGCGGCCCGGCCGCGGGAGCGCCGCTCGGGCGTGATGTGCCCGGCCTTGGTCCGCAGCTGGGACGCCAGGTCCCGGCGGGACTGCGGCGAGCGCGCGTTGAAGGTCTTGGGGATCCGCATCCGGTCGAGCGCCTCGACCGGGACCGGGAAGTCGATCGCGGCGAGCCGCTTGACCTGCCGCTCGGCGGTGAGGACCAGCGGGCGCGGGCCCTCCGCGTACTCGTACCCGCGGTGCCCGTGGACCCGCCCGGCCGGCACGCCCGGGTCCAGGACCAGCGCGAGCCCGGCGAACTTGCCCGTCGGCACGTGGATGATGTCGCCCGGCTTGAGCTTCTCCAGCGAACTGGCCGCCTGCACCCGGCGCTGGGCGGCGCCCTGCTTGGCCAGCTCCGTCTCACGGTCCTTCAGGTCGCGGCGCAGCTGCGCGTACTCCTCGAAGTTCCCCAGGTGGCAGGTCATGCCCTCCTGGTAGCCCTCCAGGCCCTCCTCGTTGCGCTGCACCTGCCGGGAGATCCCGACGACCGAGCGGTCGGCCTGGAACTGCGCGAAGGAAGTCTCCAGGAGCTCGCGCGAGCGGTGCCGCCCGAACTGGCTGACCAGGTTCACGGCCATGTTGTACGAGGGCTTGAAGCTGGAACGCAGCGGATACGTACGGGTACCCGCGAGCCCGGCGAGCCCCGCCGGGTCCATGCCGCGCTGCCAGAGCACCACCGCGTGGCCCTCGACGTCGATGCCGCGCCGCCCGGCCCGGCCGGTCAGCTGCGTGTACTCGCCGGGGGTGATGTCGGCGTGCTGCTCGCCGTTCCACTTGACCAGCTTCTCCAGGATCACCGTGCGCGCGGGCATGTTGATGCCCAGCGCCAGGGTTTCCGTGGCGAAGACGGCCTTGACCAGGCCGCGTACGAACAGCTCCTCCACGACCTCCTTGAAGGTGGGCAGCATGCCCGCGTGGTGCGCGGCGATGCCCCGCTCCAGCCCTTCGAGCCACTCGTAGTACCCGAGGACGTGCAGGTCCTCGGTGGGGATGGAGGCGGTCCGCGCCTCGACGATCTCGCGCACCCTGAGCCGCGCGGATTCGTCGTTGAGCCGCAGGCCCGCGAACAGGCACTGCTGGACGGCGGCCTCGCAGCCGGCCCGGCTGAAGATGAAGTTGATGGCGGGCAGCAGCCCGTCGTTGTCGAGGCGGGCGATGACCTCGGGCCGGGACGGGGTCCAGATCCGGCCGCGGGATCGCCGCTCGCGCTCGCGGTCGGCCTCGCGGACCATCTTGCCGCGCCGCCGGTCCTTCGGACTGTAGGTGCGGCTGTTCTCCTCGCGCGCCATGCGCAGCAGATCGGGATTGACCTCGCGGCGCGCGGAGCCGCGGCCGCCGTGGTCGGACTCCTCCTCGAAGAGGTCGTAGATCCGGCGGCCGGCCATGACGTGCTGCCACAGCGGTACGGGCCGCTCCTCGGAGACGATCACCTCGGTGTCCCCGCGCACGGTGTCCAGCCAGTCGCCGAACTCCTCGGCGTTGGACACGGTGGCCGACAGGGAGACCAGGGTCACCGACTCGGGGAGGTGGATGATCACTTCCTCCCAGACGGCCCCGCGGAACCGGTCGGAGAGGTAGTGGACCTCGTCCATCACGACGTAGCCGAGACCGCGCAGCGACTGGGAGCCCGCGTACAGCATGTTGCGGAGCACCTCGGTGGTCATCACGACCACCGGCGCCTCGGAGTTGACGCTGTTGTCACCCGTCAGCAGGCCCACCTTGTCGGCGCCGTAGCGCTTGACGAGGTCGGCGTACTTCTGGTTCGAGAGCGCCTTGATCGGCGTCGTGTAGAAGCACTTGCGGCCCTGCTGGAGGGCCAGGTGCACGGCGAACTCGCCGACGATGGTCTTGCCCGAGCCGGTCGGGGCGGCGACGAGGACGCCTTTGCCGGCCTCCAGCGCCTTGCAGGCCTCGACCTGATACGGGTCCAGGTCGAAGTCGTACATCTCGCGGAAGGGGGCCAGGGCAGAGGCCTCTTCGGCGGCGCGGATCCGGGCAGCGGCGTACCGCTCGGCGGGTGAGAGTTCTTCGGTCATCTTGCTGTCGAGCCTACCCGCCGCCTCCGACAACAGTCGCGATCATTTAAGTGAGCAGCCGGACCGCCCGGGGGACGCACTCCGCGGTCACCGGAAGCACTCCCAGCGGCTCGCCGTCCGCGTACGCGCCCAGGCCCGCCGCCTCCAGGGTGATCTTCCTGGCCCGGTGGACGGTCACCTTCGGATGGCCGAGGTGGCGGCCCTTGTAGACCTGCGGGAACACCTTGAGCAGGGTGGCCCGGCTGCAGTCGCCGACCACCGTGACATCGAAGAGCCCGTCGTCGGGGACGGCGTCCGCGCAGATGCGCATGCCCCCGCCGTAGGAGGACCCGTTGCCGACGGCCACCAGCGTGGCCTCGGTCTCGATCACCGGCCCGTCGTCCAGCGTGATCCGGTACGGGAACGGCCGGAAGGCGGCCAGCTCCGCGATCATCGCCAGGTCGTACTTGAACCGGCCGACCGGCAGTCGCATCCGGTTGCCCCGGTCGTTGACCCGCGAGTCGAAGCCGGAGCACAGCACCGTCCCGAACCACTTCTCGTAGTCGGCGCCGCCCACCCGGCCCAGGTCGATCTCCCGGATCCGGCTCTCCTTGAGGGCTTCGGCGGCCATCCGTCCGGCCCGCTCCGGATCCCGTACGGGCAGCCCCGTGGCGCGCGCGAAATCGTTGCCGGTGCCCACCGCGACCACCCCGAGCGGCACCGGCGTCCCCGCCAGGGCCTGGAGCGCCAGGGAGACCATCCCGTCACCGCCCACCGCGATCACCGCACCGGTGCCCTCCCGGACGGCGGCCGTCAGCCGGGCCAGCGCGTCCGGCGCGTCGGCGCCCACCACGGTCCGTACGGAGAAACCGGCCGCGCGGACAGTCGAAGCGGCCGGCTGCGCGGCGTGCGCGCCCCGGCCGCGTCCGGCTGTGGGATTGACGAAGAGGGTGACCTCGTAACTCATCCACGGGAATGTACCGGAGCCCGTTCCCGGGCCCCGGCCGCCCCCGAAAACACCTCCCGGCGCCAGCCGGGGGCGTCCCCGTCAGGTGGCGTCGTCGTAGCCGTTGATCCGCTGGCGTCCGCCGTCGGCCTGCTCGGGCAGCGCCGCGGGAGCCGGCACGGATTCCAGCTCGCCGATCGGCGACGGGGTGAGATCCAGCCGGGAGGCCTCGTCGTCGCTCAGATCCGCGTCGGGGTCGTTGCGCCTGCGCCTGCGGTCGTTGAGGAGACAGATGCCGAGCGCGGCGAAGTAGAGGGCCACGATGGGCACGGCCAGCGCGAGCATCGTCGGCGGGTCACCGGTGGGGGTCGCGAAGGCGGCGAAGATCGTGATGCCGAGCACCATGCCCCGCCACCAGCTCGCCAGCCGCTTGCCGGTGAGCACCCCGGTGAAGTTCAGCAGGATCAGCAGCAGCGGCAGCTCGAAGGCCAGGCCGAACACGATCACCATGCGGGTGACCAGGTCGAGGTAGTCGTCGACCGGCAGCAGGTTGCGCGCGTGGTCGGGGGTGAACTCGAGCATGATCGTCGCGGTCTGCGGGAGGATCTTGTACGCGATCACCGCGCCGGTCAGGAAGAGGGGGGCACCGACCGCGACGAAACTCCGCGCGTACTTCTTCTCGTGACTGTGCAGCCCGGGCGCGGCGAACGCCCACAGCTGGTACAGCCACACCGGGGCGGACAGCACCACACCGGCCATCAGCGCGACCTTCAGGGCGATCGAGAACGCGGAGATCAGGCCGTTCACGGTCATGTCGGCGCAGGGGCGACCGTTGCGCTGGGTCACCACACCGTCCGTACAGCCGACGGAGTCCAGCATCGGCTTCAACAGGAAGTTGATGATCTCCCGGTAGAAGAACGCGGCGACGATCGTGATCACCACGATCGCCAGGACCGACTTCAGCAGGCGGTTTCGAAGCTCACGCAGGTGCTCGACGAGAGGCATGCGCCCTTCGGCGTCCTTCGCCTGTCGTTCCTTCTTCTCCTGCTTGCGGGCAGACTTGAGCAACCCACGTCCCTTGTCTCGTTGCAGATGACTGGCGTGTACGGCGGGTGTCAGCCCTGGGCGGTGCGGTTCGGCTCGCCGACCGGACGCGAGCTGCTGACGTCACCCGGAGCGGCCTGGATGGTACGCGGGGCGACGGGCTGGGCGGACTGGTCCGCGGGCGCGGCGGTGGCGACGTCGTCGCTCTCGCCGTCCTTCTTCATGGCCTTGGCCTCGCTCTTGAGGATGCGGGCCGACTTGCCGAGGGAGCGGGCCATGTCGGGAAGCTTCTTGGCGCCGAACAGCAGGATGACGAGTCCGACGATGACGAGGATTTCCCAACCCCTGAAGTTGCCCATAGGTATCTTCCTTTATCTCCGAGGTTCACAGCACGCCGGACGGGCGCCTTAGGACTTGCTCTACCGAGGATCGTAACCCCAGGGGGTTAACGCCCGGCAATCCCCGGGGGTCCTCCCGCTTGCACTCGGGCAGGTCCGCAATGCCCCGGACACACACATTCGTCCTGCGGCAAGACACACCCTAGGTACGTACGCCGTGTCCGGCCCGGGCCAGGTCGACGGCCGCCCGCTCGAGATCCGCGGAGGCGTCGGTGACCCGGCGGCTGGCCTGCGCCACCTGGGAGGCCAGTCTGCGCACCTCCACGTACACCCGTACCGCGAGCACGGCGAGCACGGCCACTCCGAGGAAACCCAGGGCAATTGCGAACATCGGCCACAGCATGGGGCGAGCCTAGGCCACCGGCCCGGTCAGATGCTGCGCAGGGTGCTCACGCCACCACCGGTGAGCAGTTCCACGATCCGCTCGCCGGCGGGTTTGCGTACGGCGGCACCGCATTCAGGACAGGTGAAGGAATAGAAAGTGGTCCGCCGGCTACCGCCGATGGCCAGCCGCAGGGCGCCCGCGTCCAGCTCGAAGCGGGCACGGCAGTCGGGACAGGAGGCCTTGAAGGCGACGGGCCCGGACGTTGGCGACATCGACCGCGCTCCTCTCAGACCTGTTCCCCGTACCCCGCCAGTGCCTCCCGGGCCGCGCTGCGCGCGCTGTCGGCCAGCTCGGCCGGAGCCACGATCCGGCCCTCACGGCCCAGCCGCAGCGCCAGCCGGCGCAGCGAGGCCGGGTCCGGGCTGCGCAGGGTGATCCGCAGACCGCCCCCGGCCAGCTCCTCCGCGCTGTCGTGCGGGTAGTACTCGGCGACCCAGCGCCCGCCCGGCCCCACCTCGACCACGACCTCCGGGTCCTCGGCCGCCGGCTGGACCAGGCCCTCGGACAGGTCGCGCGGCTCGATGGCGGGCGGCTCGGCCCGCTCGTCCAGCAGCCGGATCTCCGCGACCCGGTCGAGCCGGAAGGTGCGCCGGGCCTCCGAGAGGTGGCACCAGCCCTCCATGTACGTGTGCCCCACCGCGAAGAGCCGGATCGGGTCGACCGTGCGCTCGGTGAGCTCGTCCCGCGCGGGCGAGTAGTAGCGCAGCCACAGCCGCCGGCGCTCCGCGATGGCCCGGTCGACGTCCGCGAAGACCCCGCCCTCGGACTCGAAGGTCACCGACAGCCGGGAGCTGGCCCCGGCCACCTCGCCCGCGGCCGCCTCCAGCTTGGCCGTGGCCCGCAGCAGGGCGTCCCGGTCGCTCTCGCGCAGCCCGGGCAGGGTGGCCACGGCGCGCGCGGCCACCAGCAGCGCGGTCGCCTCGTCGGCGGCCAGCCGCAGCGGCTCGGCGGTGGACTCCCCCGAGGCGTCGGGGTTGCGCCACCAGATGCGCTCCCCGTCGGTGTCGATGTCGAGCAGGTCCCCGCCCCGGAAGCTCGTCCCGCACATGGGCAGCACGTCGAGGTCCGAGATCAGCTCGTCCTCGGTGATCCCGAAGGCGCGCGCGACGTCCGCGACGTGCGCACCGGGGCGCTCGCGCAGGTAGGTCACCAGGGACAGCATCCGGCGGGTCTGGTCGATGGCGTTGGCAGCCATGCTGGTACGTCTCCCCCTCAGGGCACATCTGTGGATGTCGCTCGTGTGGAACGGTGCGGCCGCGGATCGGCCGCCGGGCCCGCGGGTCCGCGGGCCCCGGGATCGGCCCGGGTCAGGCCCCGGCCACGGCCCGCAGCCGGTCCACCACGTCCGCCCGCAGGTCGGCGGGACCGACCACGACGACGTCGGGCCCGAACTCCACCAGCCAGGCGTCCAGCCCGTGCCCGTAAGGGATCTCCAGCTCGTCCCAGCCGTCCCCGCCCTCGCGCACCGCGGTGGCCTTGGCCCGCAGCGGGTAGCCCGCCCCGGCCCGCAGCCGGATCAGCGCGCTGCGGTCCGCGCTCTCACCGGCCCAGCTCGCCACGGTCTCCCGTACGGTCACGACGTCCGGCACCTCGGCGGTGTACTTCGCGGCCCGGGAGCGGACCTTGCCGGTGATCCGGGAGAGCCGGAACACCCGCTCCGCCCCGCGGTCGCGGTCGTAGCCGGCCAGGTACCAGTGGCCGCGCCAGCACTCCAGCGCCCAGGGCTCGACCTGCCGGGTCTCGGGGCTGGCGGCGGTGGACTTGCGGTAGTCGAAGACCACCGGCCGGCGGTCCCGGCAGGCCAGCATCAGCGGCTCGAAGGCCGCCTCGTGGACCGGGATGCGCGGCTCGATCGCGCTGTGCTGCCCCGCGTACGGGTCCTCCGCCTCGGGCATCCCGCCCGCGCGCAGCTTCTGCAGGGCCCCGCTGGCGGCCCCCGCCAGCCGCGCCTGCTGCCAGACCTTGGCGGCCAGCCCCAGGGCGGCGGCCTCCTCGGCGTCCAGCGATACGGGAGGCAGCCGGTTGCTGTCCCGGCGGGCCAGATAACCGGTCTCGCCGTCCAGGTTCTCCACGGTCTCGATGACGAGGCCGAGTTCACGCAGGTCGTCCTTGTCCCGCTCGAACATGCGGTTGAAGGACTCGTCGTTGCCGGCCTCCATGTAGGCCTCGATGGAACCGCGCAACTCCCGCTTGCTGAGCGGCCGGCGGGTCCCCAGCAGACACAGCGCCAGATTCATCAGCCGCTCGGCCTTGGCAATCGCCATCGACGCCCATCCGCCCTTCTCCGCCTGCATATCCGTCGGACCGTCACACGGGCCGTGACCCGACACGGACGGACCCATTGACCGTTGACCGTACCGCCCCGGCGCGCCCGGGCAAAAAGCGAGGGGCCCCCGCCGGACGGCGGGGGCCCCTCGACCGATCGCGGAGGTCCGGATCAGCCGACCTTGACCAGGTCGCAGACGAAGATCAGCGTCTCGCCCGGGGCGATCGCACCGCCCGCGCCACGGTCGCCGTAGGCGAGGTGGGCGGGGATGACCAGCTTGCGGCGGCCGCCGACCTTCATGCCCTGGACACCCTGGTCCCAGCCGGCGATGACCTGACCGATGCCGAGCTGGAACTGCAGCGCGGAGCCGCGGTTCCAGGAAGCGTCGAACTCCTCGCCGGTGGAGAAGGCCACACCCACGTAGTGGACGGAGACCCGGTCGCCCTTCTTGGCCTCGGCGCCGTCGCCCAGCCAGATGTCCTCGATCACGAGGTCCTTGGGGGCCTCGCCCTCGGGGAAGTCGATCTCGGGCTTCTGGAGGTCACTCACGGAACTTCTCCTCATACGTACGAAACGGTCAACCGGAACAGTCTTACATCACCGCGAGGATGTCGAGGCTGAAGACCAGCGTCGACTTCGCCGGGATGGTGCCCTGCTCCTTGTCGCCGAAGGCCTGGTCCGGCGGGATGACCAGCAGGATGCGGCTGCCGGCCTTCTTGCCGACGATGCCGTCCTTCAGACCCTTGACCGAAAGCTCACCCAGCGGCCAGGTGACCGTCTGGTCGCTGGTGTAGGTGCTCTCGAAGGACTTGTCGTCCTTCCACGTCTTGCCGTTGAACTTGACGACGACGCTGTCGGTGTCCTTCACGACCGCGCCGTCACCCTCCAGGACGTAGTCCGAGACCAGCTTGGCGGGCTCGGCGGTGTCCTTCGGGACGGTCACGGAGACTTCCTTGCCGTCCGTGTTCGTGCCGACCTTGGGCAGGTCCTTGTTGTCCTGGGCGACTTCCTTGCCCGTGGCCGAGGCCGGGACGGTCGCGCCCTTGACGATGTCCACGACGAAGACCAGCGTGGCGTTCGGCTTGATCTTCTCGCCCGAGCCCTGGGCCCCGTAACCGAGCTCCGGCGGGATCACCAGCTCGACACGGCTGCCGACCTTCTGGCCCTCCAGGCCCTGGTCCCAGCCCTTGATGACGGCGCCGGCACCGATCGTCACGTCGAACGGCGCGGGCCGCCCGAAGCTCTGGTCGAACGGCTCCTTGCCGTCCCACACCTGGCCGAGGTAGTTGACCTGCGCGATGTCGTTCTTCTTGAGCACCTGCCCGGCGCCCTCGCTGATGGTCACCACCTTGAGTTCCTTGGGCGGCGTGCCCTTCCCCTTCGACAGGGTGGGCGTCTCCCCGAAGGCGGCACCCTTGGTGATCGCGGGGGCCCCGTTCTTCATCTGGGCGGAGTCGGAGCCGCTGTCGTCGCCACACGCTGCGGTCGTCAGCAGCAGCAGGGGTACGACAAGCAGGCCGGCAAGTCGGCGCACGTGTTCCTCAGATCTCAGACGGCAAAGCGGTCGCTCGCCACTCTAAGCCGTGCACAGGGCCCCGTACGAGAGACGTACGAGGCCCTGGCGAGGAGTGCGATGTCACACTGCGGTCACTCTGCGGGTCCTACATGCCCGCGATCAGCTTCTCCACCCGGTCGTCCACCGACCGGAACGGGTCCTTGCACAGCACCGTCCGCTGCGCCTGGTCATTGAGCTTCAGGTGCACCCAGTCGACCGTGAAGTCCCGCCGCTGCTCCTGCGCCCGGCGGATGAAGTCCCCGCGCAGCCGCGCCCGCGTCGTCTGCGGGGGCACCGACTTGCCCTCGAAGATCTTCAGGTCGTTGCAGATCCGCGCCGCCTGCCCCTTGCGCTCCAGCAGGTAGTACAGCCCGCGCCGGCGGTGGATGTCGTGATACGCGAGGTCTATCTGAGCCACCCGCGGATTCGACATGGTCATGTTGTGCTTCGCCCGGTACCGCTCGATCAGCTGGTACTTCATGACCCAGTCGATCTCGGTCCCGATCCGGTCCAGGTCCTCCGCGTCGATCGCGTCCAGCGTGCGGCCCCACAGCTCCAGCACCTGGTCCACCACGCCGGTACGGATCCCCCGGCGCTCGGCGAAGTCCACCGCCTTGTCGTAGTACTCCCGCTGGATCTCCAGCGCCGAGGCCTCCCGGCCGCTCGCGAGGCGCACCTTGCGCTGACCCGTGATGTCGTGGCTGACCTCACGGATCGCCCGGATCGGGTTCTCCAGGGTCAGGTCCCGCATCACCGTGCCCGCCTCGATCATGCGCAGCACCAGGTCGGTGGCCCCGACCTTGAGCAGCATGGTCGTCTCGGACATGTTCGAGTCACCCACGATGACGTGCAGCCTGCGGTAGCGCTCGGCGTCCGCGTGCGGCTCGTCCCGGGTGTTGATGATCGGCCGCGAACGGGTCGTGGCAGAGCTGACGCCCTCCCAGATGTGCTCGGCCCGCTGGCTCACGCAGTAGACCGCACCCCGCGGCGTCTGCAGCACCTTGCCGGCGCCGCAGATCAGCTGCCGCGTGACAAGGAACGGAATGAGAATGTCCGCCAGGCGGGAGAATTCCCCGTGCCGGGCCACCAGGTAGTTCTCGTGGCAGCCGTACGAGTTGCCCGCCGAGTCGGTGTTGTTCTTGAAGAGATAGACGTCGCCCGCGATTCCCTCCTCGTGCAGGCGGCGTTCGGCGTCGACGAGCAGACCTTCGAGAATGCGCTCGCCTGCTTTGTCGTGAGTGACCAGCTCGGTCACGTTGTCGCATTCGGGAGTTGCATATTCCGGATGCGAACCCACGTCGAGGTACAGGCGGGCGCCGTTCCGCAGGAAGACATTGCTGCTGCGGCCCCATGACACAACACGGCGGAAGAGGTAGCGCGCCACTTCGTCAGGAGACAGTCGGCGCTGTCCCCTGAACGTGCACGTGACGCCGTACTCGTTCTCCAGCCCGAAAATGCGGCGGTCCATGACTGAACATTACGCCTTCTGCCCTCTTCTGAAACCGGGTTCGGGAGCGCCGTTTCGATCAGTCCCCCGCAGCGGGCCGATCCGCGCCCCGATCACGGCCCGATCGGCCCATCCGGCGCACCCGCCGATCAGGACGCCGACGCCGCCTCCGACGGCACGTCAGAAGAGCCCTGCGGCACACCCTCGGACGAGCCCGCCACCGCGCGACTGCGCCCGCCCGTTGCCAGCACCCGCTGAGTGACCATCAGAACCAGCAGCGCCGAAAAGCCCGCCACACCCGCCACACCGAAGCCCGCCGCCGTACCGCCCAGCTCCACCGCCGGCCCCGCCGCCGCCGTACCGATCGCCGCACCCACCCCGAAGAACGTCACCAGCCACGAGAACGCCTCCGTCACCGTGCCCGCCGGAGCATGCCGGTCCACCACGATGAACGCACACGCCAGCCCGGGCGCCAGGAACACCCCTGACAGCGCCGACAGCGCCGTCATCGCCACCGCGCCCGGAACCAGCATCAGCGGCAGATAGCAGACCGCCAGCAGCCCCACCAGCAGCCGCAGCCGCCGCTCGGGCGCACCGGCCCACTGCCGCGCACCGTAGAACACACCACCGATCAGCGCACCCAGCCCCAGCGCCGCCATCAGCCAGCCGTACACCGCCTGACCGCCGTGATCATCCGCGTACGCCACACCCGCCACCGTGATCGAACCCAGCGCCATCCCCACGAAGAAGAACGCACCCAGCAGCGCCAGCAGCCCGCGCGAACGCAGCGCCCCCAGCCAGTGCGCCTCCCGCGGCGCCGAACGCCACTTCCGGGACGGCTCACTGACCACCACGGACAGCGCACCCAGCACACCGATCGCGTTCAGCGCCAGCAGCGCCCCCGCAGGCGACCACATCGCCACGAACAGCGTCACCAGCAGCGGACCGACCGTGAACATGACCTCCTGGGCCACGGCGTCCATCGCGTACGCGGCGTGCACCTTCTCCTCGCGGCCGCCCAGCACCCCCGGCCACAGCGCCCGCAGCCCGCCCTCCAGCGGCGGCGTGAACAGCCCCGCGACCACCACCGCGGCGTACGCGGCCACCGCCGACCCCGTGCCCGCGAGCGCCAGCCACACCATGCCCAGTGCCGAGACCAGTGCGGCCGGCAGCTGCACCCGCGGCTGCCCGAACAGGTCCACGGCCCGCCCCAGCAGCGGCTGACCCACCGCGTTCGCCAGCCCGTACGCGGCGGCCAGAGCCCCCGCCAGGCTGTAGCTGCCGCCCTCGGCACGCGTGAACAGCACGATCGCGATCGGCCCCGTGGCATTGGGCAGCCGGCCCACGAGCGTGCCCACCAGCAGCCTCGCGGCGTGCCTGGTCCTCAGCAGCTCCGCGTATCCCGCGGCCATGTCGGCCCCCTTCTGCCCGGACCCGGCCGGGAAGTAAACCAAAGTAATACGTATAACGTGACCCGTCATACGTACCATGGCCGCAGTCCGCCGGTCCACCCCGCAGACCCGCCCGCACCCCCCGACCTCGCACTCCAGGAGCACCCTGTGACGAGACCCACCAGCCGCGACGTGGCCACCGCCGCCGGGGTCTCCCAGGCCACCGTCTCCCTCGTCCTCGGCGACAAATGGCCCGGCCGCGTCTCCGAACGCACCGCCACCCACGTCCGCGAAACCGCCACCCGCCTCGGCTACCGCCCCAACCTCGCCGCCCGCAACCTCCGCCTCGGCACCACCCGGACCGCCCTCCTCGTCGTCCCCGCCCTCACCAACGAATTCTTCGCCCGCGTCTACACCGGGGCGGCCCGCGTCGCCGCCGAACACGGCTTCGGCGTCGTCCTCTACCCCTCTCCCGACGGCACCGGCCCGGCCCGCGACCCCTTCGCCTCCGCCCGCGCCGCCCTCGACGGGGTCATCGCCTCCTCGATGGCCGCCCACACCCTCGACGCCATCGGCGGCAACACCCTCCCCCTCGTCATGCTCGACAGCGACCCCGCCGCCGGCACCGCAGCCGCCCACGTCAACCTCGCCATGGCCGACGGCATGCGCCAGGTCACCGAACACCTCCTGGCCCACGGCCACCGCCGCTTCCTCCACCTCGCCTCCGCCGTGGACTCCTGGACCTTCCACACCCGCGCCGAGGCCCTCACCGCCCTCCTGGACCCCGACGCCGAGCTGCGCACCGTACGGTCCCCCCTCACCGTCGACGGCGCCCGGACGGCCTTGGAGGCCGCCCTGGCCACCCCCCGGGACCGGCCCACCGCCATCGTCTGCGACGACGACATCCTCGCTGCCGGCGCCTGCAAGGCCGCCCGCCGCCTCGGCCTGCGCATCCCCGAGGACCTCTCCGTCACCGGCTTCGACGACCTCGCCCTCGCCACCGCCGTCGAGCCCGAACTCACCACCGTCCACCTCCCCGCCGAACGCGTCGGCGAACAAGGCATGACCGCCCTCCTCGCCGTCCTCGAAGGCACCGCCTGGACCGCCCCCGACATCCCCGTCCGCCTCGTCGTCCGCGACTCCACGGGCCCCGCCCCCACCCCCTGACCCGGCCCCGGCCCGGACACGACGAAGCCCCGGCCCGCCGAAACGACGAACCGGGGCCCCTCCCACACAGCGACTACTCGGCGTCGTCCTCCGGCGCCTCGTCGTTCGACACGGCATCGGCCTGCACCGCCGCCGTCACATCCGCCTCCAGCAACCGCGCCAGCTGCCGGCCCCGGATCCGCTTGAACTTGCGCTGCTGCGCCCGCGTACGGTCCAGCACCGCGACCTCCAGCCGCTCCGCCGGAATCGTCTTGTCAGCGCCGTTCGCCTGGCTGGACAGCGCCTGCACCGCCAGCTTCAACGCCTCCGACAGCGTCATCCCGTCCTGGTGACGCTGATCCAGAAACGTACTGATCTGCTCGGCATTGCCACCGACCGCGACCGAACCGTGCTCGTCCACGATCGACCCGTCGTGCGGCAGCCGGTAGATCTGGTCACCCGCGGCCGTCGCACCGACCTCCGCGACCACCAGCTCCACCTCGTACGGCTTCTCACCCGCCGAGGAGAAGATCGTGCCGAGCGTCTGCGCGTAGACGTTCGCCAGCCCACGGGCCGTCACATCGTCACGGTCGTAGGTGTACCCGCGCAGGTCCGCGTACCGCACACCGCCGATCCGCAGGTTCTCGTACTCGTTGTACTTGCCGGCGGCAGCGAAGCCGATCCGGTCGTAGATCTCGCTGAACTTGTGCAGCGCACGGGACGGGTTCTCGCCGACGAACACGATGCCGTCGGCGTACTGCAGCACGACCAGGCTGCGACCGCGGGCGATGCCCTTGCGGGCGTATTCCGCCCGGTCGGCCATGGCCTGCTGGGGTGACACATAGAACGGAGTCGACACCGGCTGTCCGTCCCTTTCTTCTGGGCTCCTACGGGGCGACGGATGGTCAGAGCAGGGCGGCGCGCGGGCCGTCGGGCTGCTCCAGCCGACGGTTGGTGACCGTACGGGCGAGCTCCTGCGACTCGTCGTCGGTCAGCCTGCGGAACCCCTCGTCCGTGATCACGGTGACGATCGGGTAGATGTGGCGGTACAGGTCGGGCCCACCGGTCGCCGAGTCGTCGTCGGCGGCGTCGTACAGCGCCTGGACGACCAGGGTGGTGGCCTGCTCCTCCGTCAGATCGGGACGGTAGAGCTTCTTCATGGAGCCCCGGGCGAAGATCGAACCGGAACCGGTGGCGGCGTAACCGTGCTCCTCGGAGCGGCCGCCGGTCACGTCGTAGGAGAAGATCCGGCCCTTCTCCCTGGCCTCGTCGTAGCCCGCGAACAGCGGCACGACGGCCAGGCCCTGCATGGCCATCCCCAGATTGCTCCGGATCATGGTGGAGAGCCGGTTGGCCTTGCCCTCCAGGGACAGGGTCGTCCCCTCCACCTTCTCGAAGTGCTCCAGCTCCAGCTGGAACAGCTTGACCATCTCCACGGCCAGGCCGGCCGTACCGGCGATACCGACGGCGGAGTACTCGTCGGCGGGGAACACCTTCTCGATGTCCCGCTGCGCGATCATGTTCCCCATGGTCGCCCGCCGGTCACCGGCGAGGACCACCCCGCCGGGGAAGGTGGCGGCGACGATGGTCGTCCCGTGCGGCGCCTCGATGACACCCTCCGGCAGCTTGCGATTGCCAGGCAGCATCTCGGGCGAGTGCGCGCCCAGGAAGTCCATGAAGGACGACGACCCCGGCGTCAGGAAGGCTGCCGGTAGACGCCCTGTGCTACGAGTGTTGGGTTCCACAGGTTTCCTTCCACGTAAGCGGCTGCACGCCTCATGACGTCCGGCCGATCCTTGAGCTGCCCCAGGGCTGCGTTACAGCTGAAGCACAGTACGCCTCGGACCTTACCCGTCTGATGATCGTGATCCACATGCTCCGCCAGACCTTCTTGGCAGATCACGCAGACCCCGCCCTGAGCGGCGATCATTTCGTCACGATCGGTCTCGGTCATGCCGTACGAGCGCTTGAGATGCCCCGCCCGACCATCGACCACGCGGCATGCCTTGCAACGCGTCGCGAGGCCATCGGAGGCTGAGCTATTCCGGTGCCACTCAGAGTGCGGCTTCGCTTCACCGCATCCGAGACAAAACTTGTGCCCTTCAGGGGCACTGGGCCTGGGTACCCTGCCCATCGTCCGCTCGCGCTTCCGGTGGGACTCGCCACCACAAGCGCGGCAGTGCCGTTGCAGTCCATCGAGATTGGCTCGCTTTGAGGCAAACTCCCGATGCGACTTCTCCTCGCCGCACCGGGAGCACTGCCTCACTGACTTCAGCGCCACCGCCGCCCGCTCACCTTCGAATCGAAGGTAAATCCGGCTTACTGGCCACCTTTTTGCACGAAGGACCGCACGAAATCCTCGGCGTTCTCCTCGAGCACATCATCGATTTCGTCGAGTACGGAGTCGACGTCGTCGGAGAGCTTTTCCTGGCGCTCCTTGAGGTCGGTCGATTCCTCGACCGCCGCCTCCTCGACCTCCTCGGTCGAGCGCGTCGCCTTCTGCTGTCCGCCGCCGGTGTCCTTGGTCGCCATGTCTACCTCACCCCGCTCGGTTCGCACGCTCATGTCGAGAGACCCCGGGATTCGGGATCTCTCAAGATCAGACCCTACGTCGGACCCTACAAGGAGGGTCCGACATTCGTCCCCGTACTTTCACAGTCCGGTTCTCTTCATGATTCCCGGACCGGAGGCCTTTCAGCCGCGTTCACTGCCCCGAAAGCACCCGCACCAGGTCCTCCGCCGTGCGGCAGCGGTCCAGGAGCTCCTTGACGTGGTTGCGGGTCCCCCGCAGGGGTTCCAGCGTCGGGACGCGCTGGAGCGAGTCCCGGCCGGGGAGGTCGAAGATCACCGAGTCCCAGGACGCCGCGGCCACGTCGTCCGCGTACTGCTCCAGACAGCGGCCGCGGAAGTACGCCCGGGTGTCCTCCGGAGGCTTGCTCCGGGCCCGCTCCACCGCCGGCTCTTCCACCAGGCGCTTCATCTTGCCGCGGGCCACCAGGCGGTTGTACAGGCCCTTCTCCGGCCGTACGTCCGAGTACTGGAGGTCCACCAGGTGCAGCCGCGCCGCGTCCCAGCCCAGCCCGTCCCGGCGCCGGTAGCCCTCCAGGATCTCCCGCTTGGCGATCCAGTCCAGCTCCCCCGACAGGCTCATCGGGTCGCTCTCCAGCCGGCCGAGCACGTCCTCCCAGCGAGCCAGCACGTCCTTGGTCTGCTCGTCGGCGTCCGACCCGAAACGTTCGTCCACGTACTTCCGCGCCAGCTCGAAGTACTCCATCTGCAGTTGCACCGCGGACAGTGTCCGGCCGCTGCGCAGCGTGATCAGGTGCTGGAGGTCCGGGTCGTGGGAGACCTCGTGCAGGGTGCGTACGGGCTGGTCGACGGCGAGGTCGACGTTGATGAACCCGTCCTCGATCATGGACAGGACAAGTGCGGTCGTGCCGAGTTTGAGGTAGGTGGAGATCTCGGAGAGGTTGGCGTCTCCGATGATCACGTGGAGCCGGCGGTATTTCTCGGCGTCCGAGTGCGGCTCGTCCCGGGTGTTGATGATGGGGCGTTTGAGGGTGGTCTCCAGGCCGACCTCGACCTCGAAGTAGTCCGCGCGCTGGCTGATCTGGAAGCCGTGTTCGCGGCCGTCCTGGCCGATGCCCACGCGTCCCGCGCCGGTCACGACCTGTCGCGAGACGAAGAAGGGGGTCAGGTGGCGCACGATCTCCGAGAAGGGGGTTTCCCGCTTCATCAGGTAGTTCTCGTGCGTGCCGTAGGAGGCGCCCTTGTTGTCGGTGTTGTTCTTGTAGAGGTGGATCGGCTGGGCGCCGGGGAGCTGGGCGGCGCGGACGGCCGCCTCGGCCATGATCCGCTCGCCGGCCTTGTCCCAGAGGACGGCGTCGAGCGGGTTGGTGATCTCGGGCGAGCTGTATTCGGGGTGGGCGTGGTCGACGTAGAGCCGTGCGCCGTTCGTGAGGATGACGTTGGCGAGGCCGATGTCCTCGTCGGTCAGCTGGCTGTTGTCGGCGGCCTCGCGGGCGAGGTCGAAGCCGCGGGCGTCCCGCAGCGGATTCTCCTCCTCGAAGTCCCAGCGGGCGCGTCGCGCCCGGTGCATCGCCGCCGCGTAGGCGTTGACGATCTGGGACGAGGTGAGCATGGCATTGGCGTTCGGGTGCCCCGGGACGGAGATCCCGTACTCCGTCTCGATCCCCATTACTCGCCGTACGGTCATGCGGCCCTCCTTGCCCGGCGGCGCTCCCCTTTCGGGAGCGGCGCTCAAGTACCGCTGGTGCTCCGGTGCGTATGCCTGTGCGGTGCCCGTCCCCGCACTGCGCGTCCGGCGGTACGGAAGAGCCTAGAACCACTGCGCGCTCGTGGGGAGATCATTTCCGTCATTGGATCCGCCTCGTCACCGGCTGAAAAGCGGCCGGTAATGCGGTGGGGTAAAGCAGTCGGCTGCGGATGCCCGGGGTGGGCATCCGCAGCCGCCCCGCTTTGTCAGAGGTACTGACCGGTGTTCGCCACCGTGTCGATGGAGCGTCCGGTGTCCGCGCCTTGCTTTCCGGTGACGAGGGTGCGAATGAATACGATCCGCTCGCCCTTCTTTCCGGAGATGCGGGCCCAGTCGTCCGGGTTGGTGGTGTTGGGCAGGTCCTCGTTCTCCTTGAACTCGTCCACGCAGGCCTGGAGCAGGTGGGAGACCCGCAGGCCCTTCTGGTTGTGTTCGAGGAAGGCCTTGATCGCCATTTTCTTGGCCCGGTCGACGATGTTCTGGATCATCGCGCCGGAGTTGAAGTCCTTGAAGTAGAGGACTTCCTTGTCGCCGTTGGCGTACGTGACCTCGAGGAAGCGGTTCTCCTCGGTTTCGGCGTACATCTGCTCGACGACGGTCTGGATCATGCTGTGGACGGTGCCGTCCTTGGAGTCCTGGTGTTCGGACAGGTCGTCCGTGTGCAGGGGCAGCGAGGCCTTGAGGTACTTGGCGAAGATGTCCTTCGCGGCCTCGGCGTCCGGGCGCTCGATCTTGATCTTCACGTCGAGCCGGCCGGGGCGCAGGATGGCCGGGTCGATCATGTCCTCGCGGTTGGAGGCGCCGATGACGATGACGTTCTCCAGGCCTTCCACGCCGTCGATCTCGGCGAGCAGCTGGGGAACGATGGTGTTCTCCACGTCCGAGCTGACTCCGGATCCGCGGGTGCGGAAGAGGGATTCCATCTCGTCGAAGAAGACGATGACGGGGGTGCCCTCGCTCGCCTTCTCCCGGGCACGCTGGAAGACGAGGCGGATGTGCCGCTCGGTCTCGCCGACGTACTTGTTGAGGAGTTCGGGGCCCTTGATGTTCAGGAAGTAGGACTTCCCGGCGGGCTGGCCGGTCACCTCGGCGACCTTCTTGGCAAGGGAGTTGGCGACGGCCTTGGCGATGAGCGTCTTGCCGCAGCCGGGCGGGCCGTAGAGCAGGATGCCCTTCGGGGGCCGCAGTTCGTGTTCCTTGAAGAGGTCGGGGTAGAGGTACGGGAGCTCGACGGCGTCGCGGATCAGCTCGATCTGGTCGCCCAGGCCGCCGATCTTGTCGTAGTCGATGTCCGGGACCTCTTCGAGGACGAGTTCTTCGACCTCGCTCTTGGGGACGACCTCGTAGACGTAGCCGGAGCGGGGTTCGAGCAGGAGGGCGTCGCCGGGGCGGATGGTGATGTCCAGGAGCGGCTCGGCGAGCCTCACCACCCTTTCCTCGTCGGTGTGCCCGACGACCAGGGCGCGCTCGCCGTCCTCGAGGATCTCCTTGAGGGTGACGATGTCCCCGGCCCGCTCGAATTCCATGGCCTCGACCACGTTGAGGGCCTCGTTGAGCATGACCTCCTGGCCGCGCCGGAGGTCTTCCGGGTCGACGCTGGGGCTGACGTTCACGCGGAGCTTTCGGCCTCCGGTGAAGATGTCGACGGTGCCGTCCTCGTTCGCCTGCAGGAAGACACCGAAACCGGCCGGCGGCTGTGCGAGCCGGTCGACTTCTTCCTTGAGGGCCACGATCTGGTCCCGGGCCTCACGGAGGGTATTCGCGAGTCGTTCGTTCTGTGCGGATACGCCGGCCAGATTTGTCTGGAGCTCGACGATCCGCTCTTCGAGAATCCTCGTGTGTCGCGGAGAGTCGGCGAGCTTTCGTCGCAGGACGGCGATTTCCTGCTCGAGATAGGCAACCTGGCCGGCGGGGTCCTCGGACCCTCGCGCGGGCCGGATGCCGCGGTTGATGTCGTCGTCGTGGGCTGCCACGGTCCTCACCTCCTCCAAGGGGAGCTGGACGCTTCCTGACCCTACCTGGGCTGGTGGTGATTGAAACCCCTAGATCACAAAGACGGTAGAGGTGTGTCCGATCTTCACCCTTGCGTACTCCCTCACGCCAAGGAAATACCCACCCATCAAACTCGGGAAGCAGGCGGTTGTAAGGTCGAACCGTTCAACACCCGTCAGGGCTCGCGCGACTTGCTGCGGGTTGTGACCGGGATGGATCACTCAGCGCAGGGAACGGCAGGAGATATGACCGTGCAGCAGGAGGCTCCGACGGGCGGCGGCGGCGAGGCCGGCGAGCCGCTCGAGGTCTGGATCGATCAGGACCTGTGCACCGGGGACGGCATCTGCGTGCAGTACGCGCCTGAGGTGTTCGAGCTGGACATCGATGGTCTGGCGTACGTGAAGAGCCCGGAGGACGAGCTGCTGCAGGACGCGGGGGCGACCACTCCGGTTCCGCTGACGCTGCTCCAGGACGTGGTCGACTCGGCCAAGGAATGTCCGGGTGACTGCATTCACGTGAGGCGCGTTTCGGACAGGGTGGAAGTCTTCGGTCCCGACGCGGAGTGACGCTTCAAACACTCCTGGCGGCCGAGTCCGTCAGCTCCTGGCGGAATTTTCCGTCGCGCCAGCGCCACTTGGCGAGCTGTTTCGTGTCGGGGCTGTAGCGGGGTACGTCGGGTGAGGAGTAGCCGACGAGGGTTGCCGTGACGAGTCCGTCGCGCACGGTGAGCTCGGTGGCGGTCTGTCGTCGCGCGGTGTCGAGCAGGGTGGCGACGACGCGGGCGGCGCCGCCTGCCCGGTCCCGGGTGAGTACGTAGATCGCGTGGGGCGGGGTGCCGGAGCCGGCGTCGCAGCGGAC
The DNA here is from genome assembly GCF_055595065.1 of Streptomyces sp. NPDC040545. Taxonomy (NCBI): domain Bacteria; kingdom Bacillati; phylum Actinomycetota; class Actinomycetes; order Kitasatosporales; family Streptomycetaceae; genus Streptomyces; species Streptomyces sp. NPDC040545. Next base: position 171,446 of record NZ_JBVIWA010000016.1, on the reverse strand, counting down.
GGCGGCAACGGTCTCGGGGCGGCCGTCGCCGTCGAGGTCGCCCTGGGCGCTGGTGGTGACGGTCTGCGGGGCGCCCTTGCAGTCGAGGGGGTAGGTGACGCCCGCCGGGTCGGGCGCGGTGGCCTGGGGGCCCTTCGCGGGGGTTTCCGCGGTGCTCGCGGTGGTGCCGGTGGCCGGGGTGCCGGTGGCGGGCTGTACGAGTCCTGCGGCGGCTATGACGGCTGCCATGGCGGTGGCCGTGGCGAGCCAGTGGACGGGCCTGGTGCGGCTGTGCTCCAGGGTGTGCGGGAGCGGGGCCGTCTCGGCGTGGCTGTGCGGCACGCGGGGTGTCTCCTGTGCGAAGGGTGACGGGGAGCCAGCATCGTGCCACACCTCACAGGGCGGTGGAACGGCTGGGTCCGGGGCTGGTGCACGGGACAACGAAAAGGCGCTGTGGCGCAGTTCCCGGGTGGGTCGGGGGAACTGTGCCACAGCGCCTTTGTGTTGGGTCTGCGGGGCCGTTATGCGGAGCGGTCGCTGCCGGGGCCGTCGTAGTCCTCGCCGTAGGCGCCCTTGGCGGGGCGGCGGCGGCGCATGGGGGGCTCGACGCCGTCCGCGAGGCGGCGGGCGGTGACGAGGAAGCCGGTGTGGCCGATCATCCGGTGGTCCGGGCGGACGGCGAGGCCTTCCACGTGCCAGTTGCGGATCATCGATTCCCAGGGCTGCGGCTCGGCGAAGCAGCCGATCTCGCGGATGGACTCGACGGTCTTGGACAGCTGGGTGGTGGTCGCCACGTAGCAGCAGAGGATGCCGCCGGGGACCAGGGCCTTCTTGACCGCCTCCAGGCACTCCCAGGGGGCGAGCATGTCGAGGATCACGCGGTCGACGTCGGTCTCGTCCAGGTTGTCCTGGAGGTCGCCCACGGTCAGCTTCCACGCCGGGTGGGGGCCGCCGAAGTACCGCTCGACGTTGGCGGTGGCGATCTCGGCGAAGTCCGCGCGGCGCTCGTAGCTGTGGAGCATGCCCTGGTCGCCGATGGCGCGCAGCAGGAAGCTGCTCAGGGAGCCGGAGCCCACTCCCGCTTCCACGACGCGGGCGCCGGGGAAGATGTCGGCGAAGGCCAGGATCTGGCCCGCGTCCTTGGGGTAGACCACGGCGGCGCCGCGGGGCATGGACAGGACATAGTCGGGGAGCAGGGGGCGCAGCGCGAGGTATGCGACGTTGCCCGTGGTGCGGACAACGCTGCCTTCGGGAGCACCGATCAGCTCGTCGTGCGGGAAGGAACCCTTGTGGGTGTGGAAATTCTTCCCGGCTTCGAGCGTGAACGTGTAGTGGCGGCCCTTGGGGTCGGTGAGCTGTACCTGGTCCCCGACCTCGAAGGGCCCGCGTCGGCGGGCGGCACCGGTCGGTTCGGACATGTGACCAGTGTATTGGCTTCAGGACTGGGGCCGTGCCATGGCCTTCACGAAGGCCTTTTCGACGTCGAGGGTGGACAGGACGCCGTAGATGGCGCCGCCGTGTTCGAGGACGAGGTATTCGGTGGCGGGGGTGGCGCGGAGGTGGTCGAGGAGTTCTTCGCCGGTGAGGTCCGCTGAAACCTTCATGCCGTCGGTGAGGTCCTGGGCGAGGGTGCTGACGGCGACCCAGGGGCGGCGGTGTTCGGGGACGGAGGCGATGGCGGTTTCGCGGACGATGGCGGTGGGGTCGCCTTGTCCGTCGACGACGACGAGGGCGCGGGCGCCGGCTTCGTTGGCGCGGCGGAGGGCTTCGGAGAGGGGGGTGGCGTTCTCGACGGGGATGGCGCGTCGGGTGAGGGTGCGGGCGCGCAGTTCGGGGAGGTGTTCGCGCAGGCGGGCCATGCGCAGGCTGTTGCCGGCGCCGGTCCAGATGATGCCGGCGAGGATGGCGGCGAGCAGGGCGTCCATGACGGTGTTCATGCCGCCGATTTCCTCGGTGCGGTTGCCGAGGACTCCGGTGTGGGTGAGGAGGGGGAGGCCGAGGAGGACGGCGAGGGCGAGGCCGCGGCCGACCCAGGCGGCGGCGACGGTGCCGGCCATGGGTTTGCCGGTGATGCCCCAGATGACGGCGCGGAGCATGCGGCCGCCGTCGAGGGGGAGGCCGGGGAGCAGGTTGAAGGCGGCGACCAGCAGGTTGGAGATCATCAGGCCGGCGAGGAGGACGCCGGGGACGGTGGCCGGGTCGACGGCTTTCATGCCGAGGTAGAAGGCTCCGGTGAGGAGGAGGGAGAGCAGGGGGCCGACGAAGGCAAGGACGAATTCGCGGCCGGGTGTCTCGGATTCCTTCTCGATCTCGGAGACTCCGCCGAAGAACTGGAGCTGGATGCGGCGCACGGGGAGCTTGAAGCGGAGGGCTGCGACGGTGTGCGCGAGTTCGTGGACCAGAACGGAGGCGTAGAAGGCGACGGCGAAGAAGAGGGAGACGAGGTAGCGGACGGGTCCGAGGTCGGGCAGGACGCGGTCGAGCTGGTCGCCGAAGACCCAGGTGATGAGGGCGGCGACGAGGAACCAGCTGGGCGAGACGTAGACGGGTACGCCGAAGGGGCGGCCCATGAGGAGTCCGCCGCCCGGTCGGGAGCGGCCGCCCGAGCGCTCGCCGGTTTCGTCGGTGTCTGCCACGGCTGTCCTTCGTTCGGTGCTGGTGTTTCCAGTGTGTTCTGTTCGCGTACGGGGTGGTGCTGTAGCGGGTTGTGATGCTCCGATCATGCAGTGCGAGGGGGCTTGGCGTCGATGGTATGCGCGTCCTGTCGGTGGCGGGTCGTAGGGTTTTGTCCATGACGACGAGCCCCGGTGCTGTGCCTGGCGCAGCCGATGCCGATGCGCGGAGCGCTGTGGCGCCCTCTTCGCTCTCCCCTTCGCGGGCGAGCGATTTCATGCAGTGCCCTCTTCTGTACCGGTTCCGGGTGATCGACAGGCTGCCGGAGAAGCCCAGTGCCGCTGCTACCCGCGGGACGCTGGTGCATGCGGTGCTGGAGCGGCTTTTCGATCATCCGGCGCAGGAGCGGACGGCGCCGCGGGCGAAGGCGCTGGTTCCGGGGCAGTGGGACCGGTTGCTGGAGTCGAAGCCGGAGCTGACGGAACTGTTCCCGGAGGGTGACGAGGGGGCGGGTCTGGCGCGGTGGCTGACGGAGGCCGAGGCGCTGGTCGAGCGGTGGTTCACGCTGGAGGACCCGACGCGGCTGGAGCCGGTGGAGCGGGAGTTCTTCGTGGAGACGGAGCTGGAGTCGGGGCTGCGGCTGCGCGGGATCATCGACCGGGTGGACGTGGCGCCGACGGGTGAGGTGCGGATCGTCGACTACAAGACGGGGAAGGCGCCGCGGCCGGAGTATGCCGAGGGTGCGCTGTTCCAGATGAAGTTCTACGCGCTGGTGGTGTGGCGGCTGAAGCAGGTGGTGCCGCGGCGGCTGCAGCTGGTGTATCTGGGCAGTGGGGATGTGCTGACGTACGACCCGGTGGTGGCGGATCTGGAGCGGGTGGAGCGCAAGCTGCTCGCGTTGTGGGAGGCGATCCGGGAGGCGACGGAGTCCGGTGTGTGGCGGCCGCGGCCGACGAAGCTGTGCGGCTGGTGTGATCATCGGGCGGTGTGTCCGGAGTTCGGCGGCACTCCCCCGCCCTATCCTCTGGTGATCTCCCCGCGGCCGGGGACGGAGCGCCCGGCGGAATCCTGATCTTGGTGTCAGGGCAGAATGGACGGGCCCGCCGTAGCCGTCCGACGAATACGAGGTAGACCCCGTGGCGATCCGCGTCCTTCTGGTCGACGACCAGCCGCTGCTGCGCACCGGCTTCCGGATGATCCTGGAGGCGGAGGAGGACCTGGCGGTGGTCGGTGAGGCCGGGGACGGTCTGCAGGCGCTGGACCAGGTGCGGGCGCTGCAGCCCGATGTGGTGCTGATGGACATCCGGATGCCGCGGATGGACGGGGTGGAGGCGACCCGGCAGATCACCGGTCCGGAGCGCGACGGGCCGGCGAAGGTGCTGGTGCTGACCACGTTCGATCTGGACGAGTACGTGGTGGAGGCGCTGCGGGCGGGGGCGAGCGGGTTCCTGCTGAAGGATGCGCCGGCGAACGAGCTGGTGCAGGCGATCCGGGTGGTCGCGGCGGGTGAGGCGATGCTCGCGCCGAGTATCACGCGGCGGCTGCTGGACAAGTACGCGGGGCATCTTCCGTCGGGTGAGGAGAGCCTTCCGAACACCTTGGGGACGCTGACCGAGCGTGAGGTCGAGGTGCTGAAGCTGGTGTCGCGGGGGCTGTCGAACGCGGAGATCGCGGCGGATCTGTTCGTGAGCGAGACGACGGTCAAGACGCATGTGGGGCACGTGCTGACGAAGCTGGGGCTGCGGGACCGGGTCCAGGCGGCGGTGTACGCGTACGAGAGCGGTCTGGTGCGCCCCGGGGCCCAGTAGGCCGGGCGGGGCGCGCATGCACGAAGGGGGCCGTACGTGACATCACGTACGGCCCCCTTCGGTTGGTGCCGGGCCCGCGCTGCGGCGGGCCCGGCTCCGGTGGCTCAGCCCTTGCTGATCTCCCAGAAGCGGAAGACGGTGGAGGCGTCGAGGGACCACTGCAGGCCGCTCACGTTCTGGCGGGTGACGGCGTACTGCTTGCCCTGCCAGAGCGGGATGAGCGGGAGCTCGTCGGCGACGATGTCCTGGAGGCGGTTGTAGTCGGTGTTGGCCGCGGTGCGGTCGGACTTCGCGGAGGTCGACGGGATGATCGTCCCGGTGATCTCCTTGTTCTCGTAGTTGTTGTTCAGCACGTTGTCCGGGCCGAAGAACGGCTGCGTGAAGTTGTCGGCGTCCGGGTAGTCGGGCACCCAGCCCTTGACGTACACGCCGTACTTGCCGGCCTGGATGTCCTTCTCGTACTGCTCGTACTCGACGGACTTGACGTCGGCGTCGAAGAGACCGCTGTCGTTGAGCTGCTTGGCGATGACCTCGAACTGCTGGTCCGTGGAGGGGCCGTAGCGGGACGGGGTGGAGTACAGGGTCAGCTTGACCTTGCCGTTGATGCCGCCGGCCTTGAGGACGGCCTTGGCCTTCTCGGGCTGGGGGGTGCCGCCGTAGCGGTCGAAGAAGGGGGTCGTGTGGCCGGCGATGCCGGTCGGCACGATGGAGTAGAGCGCGGTGGCGGTGCCCGCGTACACGTCCCGGACGAGGGCTTCGCGGTCGATGAGGTAGGCGATGGCCTTGCGCACGGGGAGCTTGCCGACGACGGGGTCGTTGACGTTGAACACCATGTGCTCGACCTCGGCGCCGGTGCCCTGGACGACGTCGACCTTGTTGTCGCCGGTCTTGCTGGAGGCGAGGGCGGCGATGTCCTTGGCGGCGAGGCCGCGGAAGGCGAAGTCGACGTCGCCGCTCTCCAGGACGGTCTTGAGGCCGGCCTGGTCGCCGTTGAAGAACTTCAGCGTGACGCCGGTGTTCTTGGCCTTGGCCTTGCCGCTGTAGGACTCGTTGACGGAGAAGGTGGCGCTCTTCTCGCCGAAGGAGTCGAGCTTGTAGACGCCGGAGCCGACGGCCTTGTTGTCGGCGCGCAGCTTGTCGGCCGGGTACTCGGTGTGGTCGACGATGGAGCCGGCGCCCGAGGCGATCTTGCTGGGGAAGGTGGCGTCGGAGGTCTTGAGCTTGAAGACGACGGTCTTGTCGTCCGGGGCGTCGATGCTCGCGATGGACGCGAGCATCACGGCCGGGCCGTTCGCGTCGTTGATCTTCAGAGTGCGCTCGAAGGAGAACTTGACGTCCTTCGAGGTGAGGCTGTGGCCGTTGCTGAACTTCAGGCCGTCCCGCAGGGTGCACTTGTAGAGCTTGCTGTCGGCGCCCTCGAAGCCGCAGGCCTGGGCGGCGTCGGGCTCGGGGGTGGTGCCGCCCTTGGGGAAGCTCAGCAGCGACTGGAAGACGTTGTTGAACAGCAGCCAGGAGCCCGGGTCGTAGCCCGATGCCGGGTCGACGGACTTCACCTTGTCGGATATGCCCATGACCACGCCCTTGCCGCTGCCGGCATTGGAGCCATCGGTCGAACCGCAACCGCTGAGCAGCGCGGCGGCGGTGGCTGCGCCGAGCGGGGCCGCCAGCCACTGGTTACGTCGATTCACGCGAACGTCCTTCACAGTCGAACTGTTTCGTTGGTCCGGCCCGCGACTTCCGCTGCCGGTCGTTGCCTTGCTCAGCCGCTTACGCCACGGCCGAGCTCCCACAGCTGGAGGTCGGAGATGGCGTTGACCGACCACTCCACTCCGGTGATCCCGTCGCGTGCGGCGACGTACTGCTTGCCCTGCCACAGGGGCAGGACGGGCACGTCCTCGGCGACGATGTCCTGTATCTCCGTGATCGCGGAGACGGCGACCGTACGGTCGACCGCCCGCCGGGATTCGGGGATGAGCTTGCTGCGTACGGCGTTGTTCGCGTACGGCGTGCCCAGGAAGTTGTCCTGCTCCAGGAACGGGGCGAGGAAGTTGTCGGCGTCCGGGTAGTCGGGGAACCAGCCGAGCCCGTAGGCGGGGTGGTCTCCCTTCTTCTGGGCGGGGCGGAAGTCCGCCCACTCGCTGCCCTGGACGGTGATGTCGAACAGGCCGGTGGAGTTCAGCTGGGCCTTGAGGGCCTCGAACTCGGCGGCCGTGCCGTCGCCGTAGTGGTCGCTGGTGTAGTGCAGGGTCAGCTTGACCGGGGTCTTGATCCCGGCCTCCTTCAGCAGGGCGGCTGCCTTGGGCGTGTTGGCGTCGCCGTACTTGTTGTAGAAGGAGTTGACGTGGCCCGTCACGGTGGTGGGGACCAGCGAGTAGAGCGGCTGGGCGGACTTGCCGTAGACCTTGGAGATGAGCTGGCCGCGGTCGACGGCGGCGGCGAGCGCCTGCCGTACGGCCTTGTCCTTGACGACCGGCGCGTCGGTGTTGAAGCCGAGGTAGCGGATCTCCAGGCCGGGCATCGGGACCAGCTTGACGCCCTTGGGCGGCTGGGCGCTGAACTCGGTGATCTGGGCGGGCGACAGGGTGCGGGAGACCATGTGGATCTTCCCGTCGGTGAGTGCCTTGCCCATGGCCGGGGAGTCGGGGTACGTGCGCAGCTCGACCTTGTCGTTCTGCAGCTTGATGTCGCCCTTGTAGTGCGGGTTCTTGGTGAAGACGGCGCGGACCAGCCGGTTGCCCTTGACCTCGGCCTTCATCGTGTACGGGCCGGAGCCGTCCACGGCGAAGCCCTCGCGGAGCTTCTTGGCGTCGTAGTTCTTCTCGCTGACGATGCCGGCGGCGGGGGTGGAGAGCTTGAACGGGAAGGTCGCGTCCGGGGTCTTCAGGTGGAAGACGACGGTGTCGGCGCCCTTGACCTCGACGTTGTCGAGGGTGGAGAGCAGCGAGGAGGGGCCGTTCTCGTCCTTGATGGCGAGGACGCGGTCGATGGAGAACTTGACGTCCTTGGCGGTGAGGGGCTCACCGTCGGCGAACTTCAGACCGGGGCGCAGGGTGCAGCGGTAGCTCTCGTTGCCGGCGTCGGTGAAGCGGCAGGCGGAGGCTGCTTCGGGGACGGGCTGGCCGCCGCCGCGCGGGGTGTGCATCAGCGTCTGGACGGTCTGGCGCAGGATGTTCCAGGCGCCGGCGTCGTAGGCGTAGGCCGGGTCGAAGGGGGCGGGAGCGAAGTCTGCGGCCTCGAACCGATCGGTGGTTCCGACGACGATCGCTGCGGATCCTGCTCCTCCACCGCTCGCGCTGCCGCAGGCGGCCAGCGCGGGGGTGAGCAGTCCGGCCGCGGCCGTCAGCACCATGGTCTTGCGGTTCATGCTGGAAGTACTCCCTGTAACCGGCACTTGTTCAAAGCGGCGTAGAGGGCACTTCGCGGCGGTCGCCCGTTCGGGGCGGAACGATCGGGCCGGTGTTGTGACGATCGGTCCACGCGTTCCCGGCACAGGGGTGTGTGCCGGGGACGACTGAGGTGCGGCGTAGTGCCCGCGTCGACACTAGTGGCCCGGGACGGGATGGCTGGAACTGACCGGACTTGAGGCGTAATCGCACCGTGATCGGAGCGAACTGCCTGTTCACGTGCAGGGCTGCGCAGATTCGGTCAGGGGCTGATCAATGTGGACACATTGGAAGCCGTGGGGGCCCCGGGATGGACCCGTGGAGGGTGCGGAGCGTGAGCAAGGTCACGCTGCGCAACAACCCCAGAGGGGATGGAATTTCAGCCTCCGGGGCCCGTGACGGAAGATCCTTCCGCCAGGGTGCAGCCAGGCGGCATTCCGTTCGGCACGGAGCGTGTTCGGGAGGTGCCGGTGCGTGGCAATGCATACCGATGTGGACCAGTGCATGCCGATGTGTCCGCTTGGGTGGAGTGCGGGCCCGCCGGAGGGCGGGGTCGTCACTCTCAGTTCATGGGGGCGATGAGCGAGCGCAGGAACGCCAGGTCCACGTCCTCCAGCGAGCGGACGACCGTGCGCCCGGGGGCGGGTTCGATCACGCCGACCGAGGGGATGGCCACGACCCGGCACCCGGCGGCCTCGGCGGCCGCCACCCCGGTGTGGGTGTCCTCGATGACCGCGCACCTCGAGGGGTGTGCACCCAGGGAGCGCGCGGCGAACAGGTACGGGTCGGGATGCGGCTTGGTACGGGCCACCTCGTCGCCGGCGACGGTCATCGTGAAGCGGTCGCGGCCGAGGGTGAGCAGGACCTGGTCGATGACCCGGCGGTGGGAGGCGGAGACGAGCGCGGTGGGCACGTTGTGCCGGGCGAGCTCGGACAGCAGCCGCTCGGCACCGGGCATCAGCGGCACCCGGTCGGCGATGCGGGCCGCGAACCGCTCGTTGAGCAGGACGCTCAGCTCGGCGAGGCCGATGGCGGCGCCGGTCGACTCGATCAGGAAGGTCGCGCTGCGGCTCATGGGGCCGCCGACGACCACGTCGCGCCAGGACTCCTCCAGGCGGTGGCCCAGCTCCTGGAAGATCTCCGCCTCGATCTCCCACCAGAAGCCTTCGGTGTCGACGAGGGTGCCGTCCATGTCGAGCAGCACCGCCTGCAGGGCAGAACCGTCGGCCGTACGGGCGACGGGGGCGGGAACGGTGCTCGTCATGCGCATGCCTCTCAGAAGGGACGAGAAGGCCGGTCACCTCTTCCGCGGGGCATACCACCCCGGGGAACAGGCGACCGGCCTGTATGGGACCGACAAGTGTACGTCGGTGGAGCTCAGCGTGCGTTGAAATACTTCGCTTCGGGGTGGTGAATCACGATCGCGTCGGTGGACTGCTCCGGGTGGAGCTGGAACTCCTCCGACAGGTGGACGCCGATCCGCTCCGGCTCCAGGAGGTCTGCGATCTTCGCGCGGTCCTCCAGGTCGGGGCAGGCCCCGTAGCCGAGCGAGAAGCGGGCACCGCGGTACTTGAGGTCGAACATGTCCTCGACCTTCGCCGGGTCCTCGCCGCCGAAGCCGAGCTCGGCGCGGACGCGGGCGTGCCAGTACTCGGCCATGGCCTCGGCGAGCTGGACCGAGAGGCCGTGCAGCTCCAGGTACTCGCGGTAGGAGTCCGACTCGAACAGCTTGGCCGTGGCCTCGCCGATCCTGGAGCCGACGGTGACCACCTGGAGGCCGACGACGTCGGTCTCGCCGGACTCCTCGGGACGGAAGAAGTCGGCGAGGCACAGGCGCCGGCCGCGGCGCTGGCGCGGGAAGGTGAAGCGGGTCCGCTCGTTGCCGGCCTCGTCGAGGATGATCAGGTCCTCGCCCTTGGAGACGCAGGGGAAGTACCCGTAGACGACCGCGGCTTCGAGCAGGTTCTCGGTGTGCAGCTTGTCCAGGAGGCCGCGCAGCCGCGGACGGCCCTCGCTCTCGACGAGCTCCTCGTACGTGGCTCCGCCCGCGCGGGCCTGCTTGAGGCCCCACTGGCCCTTGAAGAGGGCGCCCTCGTCGAGCCAGGAGGCGTAGTCCTTGAGCGGGATGCCCTTGACCACGCGGGTGCCCCAGAACGGCGGGGTGGGGACCGGGTTGTCGACCGAGACGTCGGAGCGGCCTCCGGGCTCCTCGGCCTCGTCGGTCTGGAGGTCCGGGCCCCCCGGTGCCGCAGTGCGCTTGGCGACGCGGCGCTGCTTGAGCTCGGGCAGGGTCGCGCCGGGGACACCGCGCTTGACGGCGATGAGGGCGTCCATCAGGCGCAGGCCCTCGAAGGCGTCACGGGCGTAGCGGACCTCGCCCTCGTAGATCTCGTGGAGGTCCTGTTCGACGTAGGCGCGGGTGAGGGCGGCGCCGCCGAGGATCACCGGGTAGTCGGCGGCCAGCTTGCGCTGGTTCAGCTCCTCCAGGTTCTCCTTCATGATCACGGTCGACTTCACGAGCAGGCCGGACATGCCGATGACGTCGGCCTTGTGCTCCTGCGCGGCTTCGAGGATCGCGGAGACGGGCTGCTTGATGCCGATGTTGACGACGTTGTAGCCGTTGTTGGTGAGGATGATGTCGACGAGGTTCTTGCCGATGTCGTGGACGTCGCCGCGGACGGTGGCGAGCACGATCGTGCCCTTGCCCTCGTCGTCGGTCTTCTCCATGTGCGGTTCGAGGTAGGCGACGGCCGTCTTCATGACCTCGGCGGACTGCAGGACGAAGGGGAGCTGCATCTGGCCGGAGCCGAAGAGCTCGCCGACGACCTTCATGCCCTCCAGGAGGGTGTCGTTGACGATGTCGAGGGCGGGGCGGGTCACCAGGGCCTCGTCGAGGTCGGCCTCCAGGCCGTTCTTCTCGCCGTCGATGATGCGGCGCTGCAGTCGCTCGTCCAGGGGCAGGGCGAGGAGTTCCTCGGCGCGGCCGGCCTTGAGCGACTTGGTGTTGACGCCCTCGAAGAGGGCCATCAGCTTCTGCAGGGGGTCGTAGTCGCCCTCGCGCCGGTCGTAGATCAGGTCGAGGGCGGTGGTGACCTGCTCCTCGTCGAAGCGGGCGATCGGCAGGATCTTGGAGGCGTGGACGATGGCGGAGTCCAGGCCGGCCTTGACGCACTCGTCGAGGAAGACCGAGTTCAGCAGGACGCGGGCGGCCGGGTTGAGGCCGAAGGAGATGTTGGACAGGCCGAGGGTGGTCTGGACGTCCGGGTGGAGCCGCTTGAGCTCGCGGATCGCCTCGATCGTGGCGATGCCGTCCTTCCGGGACTCCTCCTGGCCGGTGCAGATCGTGAAGGTCAGGGTGTCGATGAGGATGTCCGACTCGCGGATCCCCCAGTTGCCCGTCAGGTCCTCGATGAGCCGTTCGGCGATGGCGACCTTGTGCTCGACGGTGCGGGCCTGGCCCTCCTCGTCGATGGTCAGCGCGATGAGCGCGGCGCCGTGCTCCTGGGCCAGTCGGGTGACCTTGGCGAAGCGGGACTCGGGTCCGTCGCCGTCCTCGTAGTTCACGGAGTTGATGACCGCGCGGCCGCCGAGCTTCTCCAGGCCCGCCCGGATGACGGGGACCTCGGTGGAGTCCAGGACGATGGGCAGGGTGGAGGCGGTGGCGAAGCGGCCGGCGAGCTCCTCCATGTCGGCGACGCCGTCGCGGCCCACGTAGTCCACGCAGAGGTCGAGCATGTGCGCGCCCTCGCGGATCTGGTCGCGCGCCATCTCCACGCAGTCGTCCCAGCGGGCCTCCAGCATGGCCTCGCGGAACTTCTTGGAGCCGTTGGCGTTGGTGCGCTCACCGATCGCCATGTACGAGGTGTCCTGGCGGAAGGGCACGGTCTGGTAGAGCGAGGCGGCGCCGGGCTCGGGCTGGGGGGTGCGCTCGGTGATCGCCGTGCCGCGGACGCGCTCGACGACCTGGCGCAGGTGCTCGGGGGTGGTGCCGCAGCAGCCGCCGACCAGGGAGAGCCCGTACTCGCGGACGAAGGTCTCCTGGGCGTCGGCCAGCTCGGGGGCGCTGAGCGGGTAGTGCGCGCCCTGCTTGGTCAGGACGGGCAGGCCGGCGTTGGGCATGCAGGAGATCGGGATGCGGGCGTTGCGCGCGAGGTAGCGCAGGTGCTCGCTCATCTCGGCGGGGCCGGTGGCGCAGTTCAGGCCGATCATGTCGATGCCGAGCGGCTCCAGCGCGGTCAGGGCCGCGCCGATCTCCGAGCCGAGGAGCATGGTGCCGGTGGTCTCGACGGTGACGGAGCAGATCAGCGGGACGGTGACGCCGAGGGCCTCCATGGCCCGGCGGGCACCGATGATCGAGGACTTCGTCTGCAGGAGGTCCTGGGTGGTCTCGACGAGCAGCGCGTCGGCGCCGCCGGAGAGCAGGCCCTCGGCGTTGATCTGGTAGGCGTCGCGGATCTGGGCGTAGCTGATGTGGCCGAGCGTGGGGAGCTTGGTGCCGGGGCCCATGGAGCCGAGGACCCAGCGCTGCTGGCCGGTGGAGGCGGTGAACTCGTCGGCGACCTCGCGGGCGATGCGCGCGCCGGCCTCCGACAGCTCGAAATTGCGTTCGGCGATGTCGTACTCGGCGAGCGCCGCGTAGTTCGTGCCGAAGGTGTTGGTCTCGACGCAGTCCACGCCCACCGAGAAGTACGCCTCGTGGACGGAGCGCACGATGTCGGGGCGGGTGATGTTGAGGACCTCGTTGCAGCCTTCGAGCTGCTGGAAGTCCTCCATGGTGGGGTCCTGCGCCTGGAGCATCGTTCCCATGGCTCCGTCGGCGACGACCACACGGGTCGCGAGCGCCTCCCGGAGGGCATCGGCCCGGGTCTGGGTGTCAGCGGGCAAGGTGGGCAACGAAGCCATGGTTGTGCTCCCTGGGATGCGACGGCTGTCGGCTTTGCACCCCCTCTGTGTCAAGGGTGCACGCGGCCAGGGTAACCGCGAGGCACCCGCCCCGGTGTGGGTGTCCCACGTGGCGGACTGCATTCTGTGGCGAGGACTTTCCCGGGGGTGTCCCGGCGGCGGGTACGGCGAACAGCTGTCCGACGGTGCGCAAGGTCGACATCGACCGATACTGTTCAGCATTGTCGAACCGCGTCAAGATGGTCAGTACTACCGAAGGTCTGCAGGAGGCTGCGCGATGGCACGGAACATCCAGTCGCTCGAACGAGCCGCTGCGATGCTGCGACTCCTGGCGGGCGGCGAACGCCGGCTGGGACTCTCGGACGTGGCGTCCTCGCTGGGCCTGGCCAAGGGCACGGCCCACGGCATCCTGCGCACCCTGCAGGCCGAGGGCTTCGTGGAGCAGGACCCGGCCTCCGGCCGGTACCAGCTGGGCGCGGAGCTGCTGCGCCTGGGCAACAGCTACCTCGACGTGCACGAACTGCGCGCCCGCGCCCTGGTGTGGACGGACGACCTGGCCCGGGCGAGCGGCGAGAGCGTGTACGTGGGCGTGCTGCACCAGAGCGGGGTGCTGATCATGCACCACGTGTTCCGGCCCGACGACAGCCGTCAGGTGCTGGAGGTCGGGGCCATGCAGCCGCTGCACTCGACCGCCCTGGGCAAGGTGCTCTCCGCCTACGACCCCGTGGCGCACACCCAGGCGCACGAGGTCGAGCGCGAGGCCTTCACCCCCCGCACGGTCACGGACGGTCCCGGCTTCGAGGAGATCCTGGGCCTGACCCGGGCGCGCGGCTGGGCCTCCGACGTCGAGGAGACTTGGGAGGGCATCGCCTCGGTGGCGGCGCCGATCCACGACCGGCGCCGGATGCCGGTCGGCGCGGTGGCGGTCGCGGGCGCCGTGGAACGGGTCTGCGGCGAGGCCGGAGAGCCCCGTGCGGCCCTGGTGGCGTCGGTGCGGGACTGTGCGCGCGCGGTTTCACGCGATCTCGGCGCGGGCCGGTTCTGAGCTTCCTTTAACAGGTCCAGGCCACACCCTGGCCTCTCTATGCCCATTTTTCGCCAGAAGCCGACCATGGGATGGCTGGTTTTGGCTGATCGCACCTACTGGTAACGATCCGACACTTTGGCCTGGCCGACCCTTGACGCGTTCTTCACTTGGGCGGAAAACTGCCGTTCATCGGTCGGCATTGTCGAACACCTACCGGCAATACGCGCTAGGATGCGACAAGGCCACGGACCGGTGCAGCACTCACCGAGTGCGCGGAACCACCGGAGGGACCCGGTGTCCGCTCACCCCTGGACGTACAAAGGAGTCGCGGGTGTCCAGCTCCGACATCTTCATCGGCGAGACCATCGGTACCGCCCTGCTCACACTGCTCGGCGGTGGCGTCTGCGCCGCAGTGACACTCAAGAGCTCCAAGGCCCGCAATGCGGGCTGGCTCGCCATCACGTTCGGCTGGGGTTTCGCCGTACTGATCGCCGCCTACGTCTCCGCGCCGCTGTCCGGTGCGCACCTGAACCCGGCGGTCACCGTCGGCATAGCCGTCACGAGCGGCGAGTGGGGTGACACCCCGGTCTACTTCGCCGGCCAGCTGCTGGGCGCGATGCTCGGAGCGGTCCTGATGTGGATCACCTACTACGGACAGTTCCGCGTCCACCTGGCCGACCCGGAGCACATCCGCGACGCCAAGCTCGGTCCCGAGGACCCGCACCCGCACGATGTGGCCGGCCCGGTGCTCGGCATCTTCTCCACCGGCCCCGAGATCCGTAACGTCGTGCAGAACCTTGCGACCGAGATCATCGGTACCGCCGTCCTGATCCTGGCGATCCTGACCCAGGGCCTCCAGGACGGCGGCAAGGGCCTCGGTGTCATCGGCGTCCTGATCACCTCGTTCGTGGTCGTCGGCATCGGTCTCTCGCTCGGTGGCCCGACCGGCTACGCCATCAACCCGGTGCGCGACCTCGGTCCGCGTATCGTTCACGCCCTGCTGCCGCTGCCCAACAAGGGCGGCTCCGACTGGGGTTACTCCTGGATCCCGGTGGTCGGCCCGCTCGTCGGTGCCGCGCTCGCCGGTGGTCTCTACAACATCGCGTTCGCCTGATCAGCAGTACCGGCAAGATCGTAAGATCCGCACCGCCCTCCTGATTCCGCCTACTCACCCGACCTGCCAGGAGCAGCCAACATGACCACCAGCACCGGCCCCTTCATCGCCGCGATCGACCAGGGCACGACCTCCTCCCGCTGCATCGTCTTCGACCGCGACGGCCGCATCGTCGCCGTCGACCAGAAGGAGCACGAGCAGATCTTCCCGAAGCCGGGCCAGGTCGAGCACGACGCCACCGAGATCTGGACCAACGTCCAGGAGGTCGTGGCCGGCGCGATCGCCAAGGCGGAGATCACCGCCGCGGACGTCAAGGCCGTCGGCATCACCAACCAGCGCGAGACCACGGTCCTGTGGGACCGCCACACCGGCGAGCCGGTGCACAACGCGCTGGTCTGGCAGGACACCCGCACCGACGCCCTGTGCAAGGAGCTCGGCCGCAACGTCGGCCAGGACCGCTTCCGCCGCGAGACCGGCCTGCCGCTGGCGAGCTACTTCGCCGGCCCGAAGGTCCGCTGGCTGCTCGACAACGTCGAGGGCCTGCGGGAGCGCGCCGAGGCCGGCGACATCCTCTTCGGCACCATGGACTCGTGGATCATCTGGAACCTCACGGGTGGCCCGCAGGGAGGTGTGCACGTCACGGACGTCACCAACGCCTCGCGCACCATGCTGATGAACCTGCACACCCTGGCCTGGGACGACAAGATCGCCGAGTCCATGGGCGTCCCGCTCAACGTCCTTCCGGAGATCAAGTCCTCCGCCGAGGTCTACGGCCACGTCAAGGAGGGCGTCCTCGCCGGTGTCCCGGTCGCCTCGGCGCTCGGTGACCAGCAGGCCGCCCTCTTCGGCCAGACCTGTTTCGCCGAGGGCGAGGCCAAGTCCACGTACGGCACCGGAACGTTCATGCTGATGAACACCGGCGACAAGATCATCAACTCCTACAGCGGCCTGCTGACCACGGTCGGCTACCAGATCGGCGACCAGAAGCCGGTCTACGCGCTGGAGGGCTCCATCGCCGTCACCGGCTCGCTCGTCCAGTGGATGCGCGACCAGATGGGCCTGATCAAGTCCGCGGCCGAGATCGAGACCCTGGCCTCGTCGGTCGAGGACAACGGCGGCGTCTACTTCGTGCCGGCCTTCTCCGGCCTCTTCGCCCCGTACTGGCGCTCCGACGCCCGCGGCGTGGTCGCCGGCCTCACCCGGTACGTCACCAAGGCGCACATCGCCCGTGCCGTCCTGGAGGCCACCGCCTGGCAGACCCGCGAGATCACCGACGCCATGACCAAGGACTCGGGCGTCGAGCTCGCCGCCCTCAAGGTCGACGGCGGCATGACCTCCAACAACCTGCTGATGCAGACGCTCTCGGACTTCCTGGACGCCCCCGTGGTGCGCCCGATGGTCGCCGAGACCACCTGCCTCGGCGCCGCCTACGCCGCCGGCCTGGCCGTCGGCTTCTGGCCCGACACCGACGCCCTGCGCGCCAACTGGCGCCGCGCGGCGGAGTGGACCCCGCGGATGCCCGCCGACCAGCGGGACCGCGAGTACAAGAGCTGGCTCAAGGCCGTGGAGCGGTCCATGGGCTGGGTCGACGACGAAGACGCCAGCTGACCGCACTCAGCTGAGTCAATCGACGAGGAGCTAAGAGAGATATGAGCAGCCTGCAGAGCGTTCCCGCACTGGGCACGCACCCGACCGCCGGTGCCAACGTCAGCCGCGCCCAGACCCGTGAGCAGCTGTCGAAGGCCACGTACGACCTGCTGGTCATCGGTGGTGGAATCCTGGGCACCTCCGTGGCGTGGCACGCCGCGCAGTCGGGCCTGCGGGTTGCCATGGTGGACGCCGGCGACTTCGCCGGCGCCACCTCCTCGGCCTCCTCCAAGCTCGTCCACGGGGGCTTGCGCTACCTGCAGACCGGCGCGGTCAAGCTGGTCGCCGAGAACCACCACGAGCGGCGGGTGCTGGCCAAGGACGTGGCCCCGCACCTGGTCAACCCGCTCACCTTCTACCTGCCGGTCTACAAGGGCGGTCCGGTGGGTGCGGCCAAGCTGGGCGCGGGCGTCTTCGCCTACTCCGCCCTCTCGGCCTTCGGCGACGGCATGGGCAAGGTCATATCCCCCGCCCGTGCCGTCGCCGACAACCCGGGTCTGAAGACGGACAACCTCAAGGCCGTCGCGGTCTACTACGACCACCAGATGAACGACTCCCGCGTCGCCGTCATGACGGTCCGCGCGGCCGTCGAGTCGGGCGCGGTCGTCCTCAACCACGCCGAGGTCACCGGACTGCGCAAGACGCGCGGCCGGGTCACCGGTGCCGAGCTCAAGGACCGTCTCGACGGCACCGAGTTCGGGGTCGACGCGCGCGTCGTGCTCAACGCCACCGGCCCGTGGGTGGACCACCTGCGGCGCATGGAAGACAAGCACTCCATGCCGTCGATCCGCCTCTCCAAGGGCGCGCACATCGTCATGAAGCGCAAGTCGCCGTGGAAGGCCGCCATGGCCACCCCGATCGACAAGTACCGCATCACCTTCGCCCTCCCGTGGGAGGACCAGCTGCTGCTCGGCACCACCGACGAGGTGTACGAGGGCGACCCGGCGGACGTGCGCGCCACCGAGTCCGACATCGCGCAGATCCTGGACGAGGCGGCCTTCTCGGTGAAGGACGCGGACCTGGACCGCTCGCTGATGACGTACGCCTTCGCGGGCCTGCGCGTGCTGCCCGGCGGTCCCGGCGGCGTCGAGAAGGCCAAGCGCGAGACGGTCGTCTCCGAGGGCGCCGGCGGCATGCTGTCGGTGGCCGGCGGCAAGTGGACGACGTACCGCCACATCGGCCGTGTGGTCATGGACAAGCTGGCGAAGCTCCCGGGCAGCCCGCTGACCGAGGACATGGAGCCGGTGAAGTCGCTGGTGCGCCGGATCGCGCTGCCCGGTGTCGCCAACCCGAACGCGGTCGCGCACCGGCTGCTGGTGGACCGGGAGCCGGGGACGCGGATGGACCCGCTGACGGCCCGCCACCTGGCTTCCCACTACGGCTCGCTGGCCTTCGACATCGCGCGCATCGCGAACGAGGACCCGGCGCTGGCCGAGCGGATCCACCCGGACGGTCCGGAGATCTGGGCGCAGGTCGCCTACGCCCGTGACAACGAGTGGGCCGAGACGGTCGACGACGTGCTGCGCCGCCGTACGACGGTGACGATCCGCGGCCTGGACGACGAGTCCGTACGTGCCCGGGTCGAGGAGATGCTGGGCCGCAAGGCATAGCTCCTGCGCAGGTGGGGAAGAGGGGCGGTTCCGAGGGGAACCGCCCCTCTGTCGTGGGCTGTGGCCGGTGCCTCATCAAGGCTTAGGCTGACCCACGTACGCAAGGGAACTTCGGAAGGAGACCTGGGTGATCGAGCTTGAGGGCGTGCCCGAGCTGATCGACCCGGTCATGGTGGCCGCGTTCGAGGGCTGGAACGACGCGGGTGACGCGGCCTCCGGTGCGGTCGCACACCTGGACCGGGAGTGGAAGGGCGAGGTCTTCGCGGCACTCGACGCCGAGGATTACTACGACTTCCAGGTCAACCGGCCGACGGTGTGGCTGGACAACGGGGTACGGAAGATCACGTGGCCGACGACACGGCTGTCGGTGGTCCGGATCGGCGGTGCCAAGCCGCGCGACCTGGTGCTGGTGCGGGGAATCGAACCGTCCATGCGGTGGCGGTCGTTCTGCAACGAGATCCTCGGGTTCGCGCACGAGCTGGGCGTGGAGATGGTGGTCATCCTGGGCGCGCTGCTCGGGGACACCCCGCACACCCGGCCGGTGCCGGTGAGCGGGGTCACCTCGGACGCGGACCTGGCGCGGACGATGGACTTGGAGGAGACCAAGTACGAGGGCCCGACGGGCATCGTGGGCATCCTGCAGGAGGCCTGTACGCACGCGGGTGTCCCGGCGGTGTCCCTGTGGGCGGCGGTGCCGCACTACGTCTCCCAGCCGCCGAACCCGAAGGCGACGCTGGCCCTGCTGAACCGGCTGGAGGATCTGATCGACATCCGGATCCCGCTGGGCGAGCTGCCGGAGGACGCGCGGGCGTGGCAGCTGGGCGTGGACCAACTGGCCGCCGAGGACAGCGAGGTGGCGGAGTACGTCCAGACGCTGGAGGAGGCGCGGGACACGGCCGATCTGCCGGAGGCCTCGGGCGACGCGATCGCCCGGGAGTTCGAGCGGTACCTGCGGCGGCGTGACCCTGCGGCGGGCCCGGAGACGGCCACGGACACGGGTTCGTACTTCCGGGACCTGTCCGGTGGCCGCCCCACGCCGAAGCCGAAGCCGGACGACACGCCGGACCAGGACGCCCCGCCGGGGCCGGACGGCGCCGCGGACGGTCCCGCCGAGGGCGACGGGGAAGGCGACGGGGAGACCCCCGGGACCTAGTGTCAGTACGCCCTGCTGGGATACGGGTTGCCGTTCCGAGAGAGGGAAGCAGGACACGTACCACCCCGCCCCGGCCGTTCGACGTCGCTTCGGTGTTCCCGGAGCTCGCGGGGATGTCCCGGACCGCCACCCGGCTGCACCCGGGGCCCGGCGCGCCCACCGTGCACGAGAACGTGTGCCCCGCCGATCCCCGGCACCCGCCGGTGACCGTCGTGCGGTGACGTGACGCGGTGAACGAGGAAGCGCGCCCCCGGCACCCGGCCGGGAGCGCGCTTCCTCGTGTGCCTGTCCTGCTAGAGGGCCACGCCCAGGAGGGCGTCCACGGTCCGGGAGACCAGGCCCGGGGCCGACTCGTCGTCGCCGTCGGTGGCGTTCTGGAGCTCCACCCAGCGGTCCACGGCCGCCAGCGCCGCAGGGGCGTCCAGGTCGTTCGCCAGGGCCTCGCGGACCTCTTCGAGCACCGCGTCCGCCGGGATGCCGTCCGGCCGGGACACGGCCGCGCGCCAGCGCTCCAGCCGGGCCACGGCCTCGGCGAGGACCTCGTCGGTCCACTCCCAGTCGGCCCGGTAGTGGTGCGACAGCAGCGCGAGGCGGATCGCCGCCGGGTCCACCCCGGAGCGCCGCAGCGCCGACACGAAGACGAGGTTGCCCTTCGACTTCGACATCTTCTCGCCGTGCAGCGCCACCATGCCCGCGTGCACGTACGCCTTGGCCATCGGGAACTCGCCCGTCAGTGCCTGTGCGTGCGACGCGCCCATCTCGTGGTGCGGGAACGCCAGGTCGGAGCCGCCGCCCTGGATGTCGAAGCCCATGCCCAGGTGGTCCAGGGCGATCGCCACGCACTCGATGTGCCAGCCCGGCCGGCCGCGGCCCAGCGAGCCGCCGTCCCAGCTCGGCTCGCCCGGACGCGCGGCCATCCACAGCATCGGGTCCAGCGGGTTCTTCTTGCCGGGCCGGTCGGGGTCGCCGCCCCGCTCCGCCGAGAGCAGCCGCATCGCCTCGGCGTCGAGGTGCGAGACCCCGCCGAAGTGCGGGTCGGCCTCGACCGAGAAGTAGGTGTCGCCGTCCAGTTCGTACGCCGCGCCCGCGTCCCGCAGCCGCTCGACCAGCGGCACGATTCCGGGTATGGCCTCGACGGCTCCGATGTAGTGCTGCGGGGGCAGCATCCGCAGGGCCGTCATGTCCTCGCGGAAGAGTGCGGTCTCGCGCTCCGCCAGCGCGGTCCAGTCCTGGTCGTCGCGCAGCGCCCGCTCCAGGAGCGGGTCGTCCACGTCCGTGACGTTCTGGACGTAGTGGACCTGCCGCTTGGTGTCGAGCCACACGCGTTGCACGAGGTCGAACGCGTTGTAGGTCGCCGCGTGACCGATGTGGGTCGCGTCGTACGGAGTGATGCCGCAGACGTAGATGCGGGCGACGGGACCGGGGGCGAGGGTGATCGTCCACTGGGTCGCGGTGTCGTGGATCTGGAGGTCGCGGCCCTTGCCAGGAAGGGCGGGGACCTCAGAAGCGGGCCAGGCATGCATGTGTCGAGCCTAACCGGACTGATGTTCCGGAAACGAACTGGACCTGCACTGTTGTCTTGATCGGCACTCTTGCGGTCTGGCCGGTTCTGTGCGTATGGCCGATGGCTGATTCAGACCGGTGGCCAGGGGATCGCCGGCCACTGTCCGGACGGCTGGGGATGGGTTCCGGTGCGCAGCAGGTGCTCCACCCGGTCCCGTACGGCGGCCAGCTCGGCCGGCGTGATCAGTTCGGCCAGCCGGGTGGCGAGCGGGGCTCCCTCGGCCAGGCCCTCGGCCAGGGCGGCCAGCACCTCGCGCGCCTCGTCGGTCAGCGGCTCGCCCGCCCAGCCCCACAGGAGGGTGCGCAGCTTGTCCTCGGCGTGGAAGGTCACACCGTGGTCGATGCCGTAGAGCCGTCCGTCGGGCGCCGGCAGCAGGTGGCCGCCCTTGCGGTCGCCGTTGTTGATCACGGCGTCGAGGACGGCGAGCCGGCGCAGCCGGGGGTCGTCGGCGTGCACGAGCAGCGCGGTGCGGCCTTCGCCGACCTCGGCGAGGGCGACGGCCTTCCAGCCCTCCCCCGCCTCCTCGCCGTCGACGAGCCCGAGGAGCGCACCCAGCGGGGAGTCCTCGTCCGGCTGCTCCGCGTCGATCCACCGCTGGACCATGCCCTCGCCGTACGGCCCGTCGCGCAGCACAGTGGCGGGGATCAGGCCCCATCCGGTGGCCTCGGAGATCAGGTAGGCGGCGACCTCCCGGCGGGCGAGGTTCCCGTCGGGGAAGTCCCACAGCGGCCGCTCGCCCTTGACCGGCTTGTACACGCAGTCGGCGCTCACGCCCCCGTACGTGACGCTGCACAGCAGGACCGCGTTGGACGCCTCGCGGATCCGGCCTATGACGGTGAGCTCGCCCTGGGCGAGCAGTTCCTCCATCTTCTCCCCCGTGTCCGTCACGCCTGGCGCCGGTAGCCGTTCTGGCGCGGGCACACGTGCCCCTCCGGGTCCAGCGGGAGGCTGCACAGCGGGCACGGCGGGCGGCCGGCGTTGACGACGTCCAGGGCCCGCTTGGCGAAGGCCCGGGCCTGGGCGCCGGTGAGGCGGACCCGCAGCATCGGCGGGCCGTTCTCCTCGTCCTGGAGCAGCCGCTCCTCGGCCTCGGCGAGGTCCTCGTCGGAGTCGGCGTCGAGTTCGACCAGCGCCTGGGCCTCGACGATCATGCGCTGTTCCTCGCCGTCCCAGGCCAGGGCCATGGTGCCGACGCGGAACTCCTCGTCGACCGGGACGTCCAGCGGCGCGGTGTCGGCGGCCTCGGCGGGGGCGACGGCCGGGACCGGGGCGTTGCCCCCGGTCCGCCGTACGACCTCGTCCAGCAGTTCGTCCATCCGCTCGGCCAGCGCTGCGACCTGGGTCTTCTCCAGGGAGACGCTGGTGACGCGGGGGCCGGCGGAGGCCTGCAGGAAGAACGTACGGCGCCCCGGCAGACCGACCGTGCCGGCCACGAAGCGGTCCGGGGGGTCGTAGAGGAACACCTGACGGGGCACGTCCAGTCTCCAAGTCTCGGCGGCAGGGGGCAGGTCTGCGCCCTTGTTGTTGGCCCGTCCACCCTACTGCGCCGGGCGATCAAGCCGCGCCCGCACCGCCTCCCACGACGGCGTTCCCGGCGTCTTCGGTGTCTTTGTCCGATGCGACCGTCTCGGGTGCGGCGGGGCGCCGGACGAGCGATCCGAAGTCCCCGGTGTCGCCGAGCCGGAACACGAAGGGGCGGGTGGGGGTGTACCGGACGGCGGTCACCGAGCAGGGGTCGACGTGGATGCGCTGGAAGAGGTCCAGGTGCATGCCCAGGGCGTCCGCGACAAGGGACTTGATGATGTCGCCGTGCGAGCACATGAGGAAGACGGCGTCGCTGCCGTGCTCCTGCTCGATCCGCGCGTCCCAGTCGCGTACGGCCTCCACGGCGCGCGCCTGCATGGCGCGCATGGACTCGCCGCCGGGGAAGGCGGCGGCCGACGGGTGCTGCTGGACGATCTTCATCAGCGGTTCGTCGGAGAGCTCGGACAGTTTGCGGCCGGACCATTCGCCGTAGTGGCACTCACCGATCCGCTCGTCGGTGTGCACTTCCAGCTCCGGCCGGGCGGCCAGCAGGGGTGCGAGGGTCTCCCGGCAGCGCTGCAGCGGGCTGGTGACGGCGGCGGCGAGCGGTACGCCCGCCAGCCGGCCGGGCAGTGCGGCGGCCTGCTCCGCGCCGCGCTCGTCGAGGGCCACTCCGGGGGTCCATCCGGCGAGCAGCCCAGCGGTGTTGGCGGTGGACCGCCCGTGTCGTACGAGGATCAGCGTGGCCATGGGGCCAGCGTATGCGCTGCCGCGGGTGTGCGGGCGGGCCGTGGGCAGGGAAGAATGCCCCGCGTGATTGTGGACTGCGCGATTTACCGGGACGGCCGCCGTACCGAGGGACCGGACG
The DNA here is from genome assembly GCF_055595065.1 of Streptomyces sp. NPDC040545. NCBI lineage: Bacteria > Bacillati > Actinomycetota > Actinomycetes > Kitasatosporales > Streptomycetaceae > Streptomyces > Streptomyces sp. NPDC040545. The sequence continues at coordinate 148,254 of NZ_JBVIWA010000016.1, read as the reverse complement.
ATTTCTCGGACGCCCTCGACGAGGCGCGGGCGACCGGTGACGCCTTCCTGTGGATCGGCATGCACGAGCCGACGGCGAAGGAATTCGACCACGTCAGCCAGGAGTTCGGTCTGCACCCGCTGGCGGTGGAGGACGCGCTGACCGCGCACCAGCGCCCGAAGCTGGAGGTGTACGACGATTCGCTGTTCGTCGTCCTCAAGCCGGTGCGGTACGACGAGGACACGGACACGGTGACCGCGGGCGAGCTGATGGTCTTCATAGGGGACTCGTTCGTCGTCACGGTCCGGCACGGCGAGGGGGCCCCGCTGGCAGCCGTGCGCCACCGGCTGGAGCAGGAGCCGGACGTGCTGCGGCAAGGCCCGACGGCGGTGCTGTACGCGGTGTCCGACGCGGTGGTCGACCACTACATCGAGGTGGCGGCCGAGCTCCAGGGGGACCTGGAGGAGCTGGAGGCCGAGGTCTTCGCCCCGAACGCCTCGGACACCAAGAACACCGCCGCCCGGATCTACGGGTTCAAGCGGCAGGTGCTGGAGTTCCGGCGGGCGACGAGCCCGCTGCTCCAGCCGATGGACCGGCTGGCCTTCGGGGAGGTCCCCTTCGTCCACGAGCACGCCCAGCCGTTCTTCCGTGATGTCGCCGACCACCTGACCAAGGCGAACGAGTACATCGAGGGCCTGGACCGGCTGCTGTCGGACGCGCTCGCCGCGCACCTCGCGCAGATGGGCCTCCGGCAGAACGACGACATGCGCAAGATCTCGGCCTGGGCGGCGATGGCGGCCGTCCCCACGATGGTCGCGGGGATCTACGGGATGAACTTCGACCACATGCCGGAGCTGCGGCACGCCTGGGGCTATCCGGCGGTGCTGGTGGTCATGGCGGGGGCGTGCCTGGGCCTGCACCGGCTGTTCAAGCGCCGGGGCTGGCTCTGAGTTCCCTTTCGCGGGGGGCGTAGGCGAGACCGCCCGCGGCGGCCGGTGCGCCGCCGAGGGCGTCCAGGCGCTCCGGCAGCCGCAGGTTCACCATCCGGTGCCAGCCGCTGAACCGCTCGTACGCGTACATCGCGCGGATGCCGGCGGCCAGCGCGGCCGCCTTCGGGGCGGGCCAGTGCAGCAGCCGTCCCATGTGGCTCATGACGGCGAGGCTCACGTCGCGGTAGACGGAGATCTCGGCGAGCGCGCTCTCGCGGAGCACCCGATGGATGGTCCGGCCGTGGCCGGAGCGGGCCAGGCGCAGCAGTTCCTCGTGGCAGTAGGCGAGGTGGTTGTCCTCGTCGTGGCTGATCATGTGGATCGCCTTGCCCACCTCGGGGTGGTGGCCGAAGTACCTGACCAGCATGTCCATCTGGTCGGCGGCGCGCTGTTCGGTGACGCGGCTGTGCGCGAGGTAGACGACGATGTCCTCCTCGGTCAGTGGCACCTCGCGGCGGAGCTTCTCGTGCGCGAGGCCGATGCCGCGGCGCTCCAGCAGCATCGTGTAGTCGGTCTCGGCGGGTACCGGGACGGCGGGCAGGCCGCGCTTGCGGAGCAGGGCGTGGAAGATCCGGCCGTGCTTGTCCTCGTCGGCGCCGTGCCGGGTGATCTTGGGCGCGAGGTCGCGCATGCCGTCCGGCACCAGGGCGGCGATACGGGCGTTCTCCCAGCCGCCCTGGGTCTCCCCGCTGGCGGCGATGGAGCAGAACAGCTGGAAGGAGTCGTCGTTGTCGACGATCTCCTGGAACAGGCTGCGGGCAGAGAGCATGGAACGAGTCAAACGCCGGTGGGCGGGGCGGGCAACCGACGGGTCGCACCGCTCGTCCGAATGAACGAAATCGGCGGTTGGGCCGCCACGCGTAACCCGGCGGGCGTCCCAGGCGTTGTTCGCTGTGTCGGCCGTGGCGGGGAAGACCCCCCGAGCCCCCACCACGGCCGCAGAAGCTCCGGTCGGCGCGGATCCGCGCCGACTTCCCGGATCAGGCGAGACCCGCCAGCTCCATCGCCTCGGTACCGGCGCGCAGGGCGGCGATCCGCTCGTCCAGGGTGAATCCGGCCGGGGCGAGCGTGAGGGTGGTGACCCCGGCCTCGGCGTAGGCGCGCATCCCGTCGGCGATCCGGGCGACCGGGCCGAGCAGGGTGGTCGAGTCGATCAGCTTGTGCGGGACGGCCTCGGCCGCGCCGTTCTTGTCGCCCGCCAGGTACTTGTCCTGGATCTCGGCGGCTTCCTTCTCGTAGCCCATGCGCTGGGCCAGCTGGTTGTAGAAGTTCTGCTTCCGGCTGCCCATGCCGCCCACGTACAGGGCGGTGTACGGGCGGAACATGTCCGCGAGCGCGTTCACGTCCTCGCCGAGGGCGAGCGGCACGGTCGGGCAGACGTCGAAGCCCTCCATGGTCAGCCCGGCCTTCTCGCGGCCCGCCCGGATGTGGGTGAGGGCGGTGGCCTCCAGGTGCTCGGCGGCCGGGAAGATCAGCAGGGCGCCGTCGGCGATCTCGCCGGTCTGCTCCAGGTTCTTCGGCCCGATGGCGGCGATGTAGAGCGGGATGTGCTCGCGCTCGGGGTGCACGGTCAGCTTGATCGGCTTGCCCGGGCCGTCCGGCAGCGGCAGCGTCCAGTGCTCGCCCTCGTAGCTGAGTCGCTCGCGGGACATGGCTTTGCGGACGATCTCCACGTACTCGCGGGTGCGGGCCAGCGGCTTGTCGAACTTGACGCCGTACCAGCCCTCGGAGACCTGCGGTCCGGAGACGCCGAGGCCGAGCCGGAAGCGGCCCTTGGTCAGCGAGTCGAGGGTGGCCGCGGTCATGGCGGTCATGGCGGGCTGGCGGGCCGGGATCTGCAGGATCGCCGAACCCACGTCGATGCGCTCGGTCTGGGCGGCCACCCAGGCGAGCACGGTCGGGGCGTCGGAGCCGTAGGCCTCGGCGGCCCAGCAGACGTCGTATCCCAGGCGGTCGGCCTCCTGGGCGACGGCGAGGTTGTCGGCGTCCATGCCCGCGCCCCAGTAACCAAGATTGATGCCGAGCCGCATGTGTCGTCCCCTTACCGGTTTACCGATCAGTAACGTTGGTGTGCGGGGACTGTAGCGCGCCAAGGTCCTCCGCGTCAGCGCCCCAGTAGTCTCAGCGCTCATGGAGCAGAGGCATCTCGGCCGCACCGGACTGCGCGTCTCCCGGATCGGCCTCGGCACCCTCACCTGGGGCCGCGACACCGGCGAGGAAGCCGCCGCCGAGCAGGTGAAGGCGTTCTGGGAGGCGGGCGGCACGCTCGTCGACACCGCCGACGTGTACGGCGGCGGTGAGGCGGAGTACCTCCTCGGGCAGCTGGTGGGCGGGCTCGTCCCGCGCCGGGACCTGGTGATCGCGACCAAGGCGGGCAGCGTGCCGGACCCCGACCGCAGGTTCGACGGCTCGCGCGGGTACCTGCTCGCCGCCCTCGACGCCTCCCTGGACCGGCTGGGTACCGACTACGTCGACCTGTGGCAGGTGCACGCCTTCGACCCCGCGACCCCGCTGGAGGAGACCCTGCAGGCGCTGGACCTGGCGGTGAGCAGCGGGCGGGCCCGGTACGCGGGGCTGGCGGGCTTCTGCGGCTGGCAGCTGGCTAAGGCGGCGACCTGGCAGCTCGCTGCCCCCGGGGTGCGCACCCGGATCGCCTCGACGCAGATGGAGTACTCCCTGCTCCAGCGGGGCGTGGAGCGGGAGGTGCTGCCGGCCGCGCTGGACCTCGGGATCGGCCTGCTGCCCTCCTCGCCGCTGGGCCGCGGGGTGCTGACGGGCAAGTACCGGGACGGCACCCCGGCCGACTCCCGGGGCGCCTCGCAGTCGCTGGCCGCGCTGGTGGACCCGTACCTCGACGAGGCGGCGGGGCGGATCGTGGACGCGGTGGTGACGGCGGCCCAGGGGCTGGCCGTGACCCCGCTCCAGGTGGCCCTGGCGTGGATCCGGGACCGGCCGGGGGTGGTGGCGCCGATCGTCGGTGCGCGGACGTCCGCGCAGCTCGGGGAGGCACTGTCGGTGGAGGCCCTTAGTCTTCCCGAGGAGATCTGCCGGGCGCTGGACGATGTTTCGGCTCCGGTGCACCGCTACCCCGATCAGGACTGGAGCACGCTGTGAGTACGGACCCTCAGGCCGATACCGCTGCCGCGGAGGACCCGGCCGCCCAGGAGGCCGAGCCGTCCGCAGTCGGCGAAGCGGAAGCGGCCCCGGAAGACGCGCACGAGCCCGGCTCCGCCGAAGCCGGTGAGGGGGGCCCGGGGGCGGAGCCCCCGGTTTCGGGAAGGGGCGGGGAGGGGGAGAGCCCCGCAGGGACCGAGGCCGACGCCGAAACCATCGCCGACGCCACCGAAGCCGCGGAACCCGCCGGGCCGGCCGCCGAGGCCCAGGCGACGCCCGCGCTCTCCGAGGCACAGGCCGAACTGGCCGCCCAGAAGATCGAGCGGGAGCGCATCGCCCGGCGCAAGGCCGAGCGGGAGGCGCCCGTCGAGGCCGGGGCGAAGCTCAGCGGGAAGGCCGCCGACCTGCTCGCCGCCGTACGGGCCGTGGAGAGCGGGGAGAAGCCCCCCGCCGTGTACTTCGACGAGGCCCCCGCCGCGCCCCGCAGGCCGGCCCCCGCCCCCGCCGCGCCGCGCCCGGCCGCCCCGGCGCCGGTGGCCGCGACGGCACCCTCCGCCGGCACCGTCGAGGGCGTACGGGCCGTACTGGCCCGCGGTGGCGCCCCCGAGGCCCTGGCCGCCCCCGCCGCGGCGGCCCTGGGCGAGGACGCCGCCGGGCAGCTCGCCGAGAACCCCTGGCGGCTGCTGTCGCTCACCGCCGTGCGTCCGGCCCAGGCGGACGGCTTCGCCCGGGCCCTGCTGGGCCCCGAGGCGGGTCCCGGGGACGAGCGCCGCACCACCGTCCTGGTGGGCTGGCTGCTGGCCCAGGCCGGGCTGAAGGGACACACCGCCCTGGAGGCCCCGGTGCTGGAGAAGGCACTGGCCCAGTACGGCGTACCGGATCCGGCCGAAGCGCTGGAACAGGCCATCGGCGAAGGCTCGGTGCTGGTATTCCACGAGCCCCTCGGGCCGCCGGCCGGCAAGGACGCCGAGGACACCGAGGACGCGGAGCAGCCCGTACGGGTGCTCGTGGGCCTGGAGGGCGCCGCCATGGCCGAGGAGAGCCTGGCCGACGGCCTGGCCCGGCTGGCCGCCGGCACCTTCGACGACGCGGCGGAGTGGGAGCGGGCCGCCGGGTCCGCACCGAGCCCCTCCGCGGCCGGGCTGATCCGCGCGGTGGCGGGCCACGGCCTGGTCACCCACACCGGCGGCGAGGCCGCCCGCGCCGAACCGGTCGCCCTGGCCGCCGCGGCCCGGGAGCTGGGCCTGCGGGTCTGCGTGGCCGCGCACGCCCCGGGCGGCGGCCCGGACCCGGTGACCGTGGCGGGGCTGCTGTCCGGGGCCGAGGGGCCCGGGCGGGACGCGGACGGGCAGCTCGCGCTGGACCTGCTGGTGGTGCTGGACGCGCCGCAGCTGGACGTGGAGACCGCGGCCGCGCTGGTGGAGTCCATCCCGGACGGGGCCCGGCTGGTGCTCTCCGGAGACCCCGGCGTGCTCGGGTCCGCCGGGGCCGGGCGGGTGTTCGCCGATGTGCTGGCGGCCCGTACCTGCCCGCAGCTGGTCTCCCGCACCCCCGACCCGGGCCCCCTCGGTGAGCTCGTCTCCGGGATCGGCATCGGGGAGCTGAACCAGGTCGACGCCCCCGGCAAGGAGGTCGTCATCGTCCCGGTGAAGGACGCCGGGGAAGCGGTGCACCGGGCCGTTCAGCTGGTGGCGGAATCCGTGCCGCGGGCCTTCGGGATCCCGGCGGACGGCGTGCAGGTGATCACCCCGGGCCATGGCGGCCCGGCGGGCACCCGGGCGCTGAACACCGCCCTGAAGGAGCGCCTGAACCCCGGTCCGGGCCGCTTCGGCGGCTTCGACCCCGGTGACCGGGTCGTCCACGTGCCGTCCGCCGGGCGGGCGCTGGCGGCCCGGGTGGTGTCGGCCGACGCCGAGGGCCTGCACCTGGACCGGGCGGGCGCGCGGATCGTCGTGCCGAAGGAGCTCGTCGAGTCCCAGGTGCGGCACGGCTGGGCGGTGACGGCACACCAGGCCGTGGGCACGCGCTGGCCGGCGGTGGTCGTCGTACTGCCGGGGGACGCGGCGCAGGCACTGTCGCGGGACTGGGTCTACACCGCCTTCGGGCGGGGCGAGCGGCACCTGTCCGTGGTGCACGGGGTCGACCAGGCGCTGCCGCACGCGGTGGCCGAGGTGCCGGCGAAGCCGCGTACGACGCGCCTGACCGGCCTGCTGACGGCCCTCGCGACGGCGGGCGCGCAGCCGGAGTGAAACCGGCCGTGGCCCCCGCCCGGAAGGGCGGGGGCCACGGGGTCCGGCTCGTGCGGGGCCGCGACCGGCCGGGGTCAGGCCGGGGTCAGCCCCGGCTCCGCGGCCTCGTCCTCGTCGAACTCGTCGGCCTCCTCGTCGAAGACGGAGCTGACGTCGAACCGGTGCAGCACGTCCTGCGGATCGATGTGCCCGAAGGGCGAGCCCAGCCACTCCCCCGGTTCCGCCACCTCCTCCGAGGCCGCGATCCAGAGCGTGGAGTCACCCTCCTCCAGCCCGAAGTCCTTGGAGCGGGAGGCGATCTCGTCGGGCTCGTACTCCCCGAAGAGGACGCCCAGCGCGTCGGCGCTGCCGCCGTCGCCCACGAATTCGGCGTCCCGGTCGTGCGCGGCGACCCGCTCGGCCTGGGCGATCAGCCGGGCCGGTTCGACCACGGCGTAGTCGCGGCGGATGAGCACGCTGAAGGCGGCGGGCTCGGCGGGCCCGGTGTACGGGACGCCGTCCTCGGGCGTGGGGATCTCGAAGGGGGTGACCTCGTCGTAACGGTCGTAGAGGAGTTCGTCGTACACCTCGGCCGCGGCGGCGAGTTCGTTGAACGCGGCGTAGACGTCCGGGTCCTCGTCCCCGATCCTGCGCTCGACCGCGGCGAGGTGGCGGTCGAGCGCGGCCTTGACCGCCTCGGCGGCGGCGCGTACCTCGGCAACAGTGGGCAGATCGGCATCAGACATAGAGGAGACGCTATCCGTAGCAGGGCTCTGCCCGCACAATAGATGCGATGCCGGAATACGAATTTGTCGACGTGTACGTGCCCCGCGGTGTTCCTCGCAAGGAGGCGACCCGCCTGTTGACCGATCATGCCGAGTACGGGAACTGGGAACTCGACCGGCTGAGCCTGTACCGGGACGGCAGCCGCCGTGTGCGACTGCGCCGCCGGATCATCCGTCAGGTCAGAGCGACCTGGTGACGCGGGCCCCGGGGGCGGGGCCCGCGCCATGACCATGCGTCAGGCGGCGTTGCGGGCCCGCCGGTAGAGCACGCTGCCGGCGAGGAGCAGGCCCCCCGCGAGCGGCAGCCCGGCGGTGAGGACGTCACCGGACCCGGTGGCGGCGAGACCGCCGGCCTGTCCCGGGTTGTTCCCGGTCCCCGGACCGGGGTGCGTGACCGGGGTGACGGAACCGCTGCCGGGCGTGGTCGGCGTACCCGGGGTGCCGGGCGTACCGGGTCCACCCGGGTTGCCGGGGGCGCCGGGGGTGCCCGGACCGCCGGGATGGCCCGGGGTGCCCGGACCACCGGGGTTACCGGGAGTGCCCGGACCGCCGGGGTTACCCGGTCCACCCGGATTGCCGGGGGTGCCCGGACCACCGGGATGGCCCGGGGTACCGGGGTTACCCGGGTTGCCGGGGCCGCCAGGGTTGCCGGGGTTACCCGGACCGCCCGGGTTACCGGGGTTACCCGGGCCACCGGGACCGCCCGGGTGGTCGTCGCACGGTTCGTCGTCGCCCGGGTGGCCGGGGTTGCCCGGGTGGTTCGGCTCGCCGGGCCGGCCGGGCTTCGGCGGCTTGGCGTGGCCCGGTCCGTTCACGCAGTGGTTCCCGAAGGCCGGGTTGAGAGCTCCCAACACGTCGATCGTGTTCCCGCAGACGTTCACCGGCGCGTCCACGGGCGCCTGCAGGTTGTTCCCGGACAGCAGGCCCGGAGAGTTAGCGGTGTGGCCCGAGGCGCTGGAGTCCGCGTGTGCGTAGCCCCCGCCCATCGCGAGGACACCCCCCGCGGCCGCCATGGTGATCAGGGTCTTCCTGGTGACCTGTGCCGGTCGTCGCATCTGTACTCGTCCCCTGGTGTGTACGTTTCGGCCGTCGTCCGACGGCTCGGCCCACCTGGCTCCCCTGCCTGGTACGCCGGAAGTGGGAAGAATCCGGGCCGGAAAGCCCGGTGGCCCCGGAGCGCTGGGATGCGCTCCGGGGCCGAAGACTTCAGACGCGTCAGGCGTTGACGCAGGTGTTGCCGAAGGCCGGGTTCAGCAGGCCGATCACGGAGACCGAGTTACCGCAGACGTTCACGGGGATGTGGACCGGAACCTGCAGCACGTTGCCGGACAGGACACCGGGCGAGCCGATGGCCGCACCCTGCGCACCCGCATCGGCGTGGGCCAGGCCCGCACCCGCGAGAACCAGGCCACCGGTGGCAGCCGCAGCGGCGACAACCTTCTTGATCATTGTTCCTCCTAGTAGGCAAATGCGGTCCCAGCCGCGGACCGCAACACCTGTAACGAGGAGGGATCACCGGGGCTACGAGCGTATGAGTGCATTCACTCTTCTCAGTGGAATGCGCACACCTTCTCGAATCTCAGGCGTTGTCGATGAATCGGTCGAGCACCCGCACGCCGAACTTCAGTCCGTCGACCGGCACCCGCTCGTCCACACCGTGGAACATCCCGGCGAAGTCCAGCTCCGGCGGCAGCTGCAGCGGCGCGAAGCCGAAGCAGCGGATGCCGAGGTCGTCGAAGGACTTGGCGTCCGTACCGCCCGAGAGCATGTACGGGACCGCCCGCGCGATCGGGTCCTCGGCCTTCAGGGCGCCCTGCATGGCATCCACCAGCCTGCCGTCGAAGTCCGTCTCCAGCGCCTTGTCGCCGTGCACGTCCTCCCGCTTCACGCGCGGGCCGAGGATCCGGTCCAGGTCGGCGAAGAACTCGTCCTCGTAGCCCGGCAGGAAGCGGCCGTCGACGTGGGCCGTCGCCTGGCCGGGGATGACGTTGACCTTGTAGCCGGCGCCGAGCATCGTCGGGGCGGCCGAGTTGCGCAGCGTCGCGCCGACCATCTTGGCGATGCCGCCGAGCTTGGCGAGCGTCGCGTCCATGTTGTCCGGGTCCAGGGGGGTCCCGAGCGCGTCCGAGAGCTCGTCCAGGAAGCTGCGCACCGTCTTGGTCACGCGGACCGGCCACTGGTGGCGGCCGAGCCTGCCCACGGCCTCGCACAGCTCCGTGATGGCGTTGTCGCTGTTGGTCATGGAGCCGTGGCCCGCGGTGCCCTCCACCGTGAGCCGCATCCAGTGCATGCCCTTCTGGGCGGTCTCCACGAGGTAGAGCCGCAGGTTCTCGTTGACCGTGAAGGAGAAGCCGCCGACCTCGCCGATGGCCTCGGTGACGCCCTCGAACAGGCCCGGGTGCTTGTCGACGAGGTGCCGGGCCCCGTAGATGCCGCCCGCCTCCTCGTCGGCGAGGAAGGCCAGCACGATGTCCCGCGGGGGCTTGCGCCCGCTGCGCATCCGGTCGCGTACGACGGCCAGCGTCATCGCGTCCATGTCCTTCATGTCGACGGCGCCGCGACCCCACAGGCAGCCGTCGGCGATCTCACCCGCGAACGGGTCGTAGGTCCAGTCGGCGGCGTTGGCCGGAACCACGTCGGTGTGCCCGTGGATCAGCAGCGCCGGCCGCGAGGGGTCCTCCCCCTCGATCCGCGCCACGGTCGAGGCGCGGCCCTTGTGCGATTCGAAGATCTGCGGCTCCAGCCCGACCTCGGCGAGCTTCTCGGCGACCCACTCCGCCGCCTTGCGCTCCCCGGGGCCCGAGTGGTCCCCGTAGTTGCTGGTGTCGATCCGGATGAGGTCCCGGCAGAGGTCGACCACCTCGTCCTCGCCGGAGACGGTCCTGCCCGTGCTCGACTCGCTCACGCTGCTTCCTCCCACTGATCAGTACCGGACCCCCATCCTCCCGCTCCCGGCCGTTCTCCCCAAGGGCGATCCCCGGCCGTCGGGGGGTGTGATCGAGGACCCCGGAATGTTTGGTAATGTTTTCCACGTCGGAACGGCCCGCGAGGGACGCGAGACAGACACCTTGTCCGGGTGGCGGAATGGCAGACGCGCTAGCTTGAGGTGCTAGTGCCCTTTATCGGGCGTGGGGGTTCAAGTCCCCCCTCGGACACCATGGTCAAACGACCTGGAAGAGCCGGTCAGAGCGACGCGAAGTCGCACTGACCGGCTCTTTCGTCGTCTTGCGGCGGGCGGCGCCCCCGGTGCGGCCGGTCACCGGGGGCGCGCCGGGTCAGCCCTGTCCGTCCTCCACCCAGGGGCGGAGCTTCTCCGGATTGCGGACCGCCCAGATGCGGGTCACGCGATCGCCGCCGAGCTCGAAGGCGGCCACGGTCACGGTGATCCCCCTGTACTGCGCGACCAGGCCGGGCCGGCCGTTGACCGAGCGTTCCAGGAGTTCCAGTCCGGGAGCCCTGTCGGCGATCTGGATCAGGTACTCGGCGATGCGCGCGCCGCCTTCGATCGGACGCAGGGCGGCGCCGACGAGTCCGCCGCCGTCGGCGATCATCGCGGCATCGGGGGCCAGCAGGCCGACGAGGGCCTTGATGTCCCTGGCCTCCCACGCCTCCTTGAAGTTCCGCACCAGCGGCGCCTGTCCGGCCGTCGGGGCCGTCGGCACCTGCGCGGCGCTCACCCGCCGGCGGGCCGACGTCGCCAGCTGCCGGCAGGCCGCCGGCGTCCGGCCGACGATCTCGGCTATCTCGGCGAAGGGGTAGCGGAAGACGTCGTGGAGGATGAAGGCGACGCGTTCGGCCGGGGTCATCGACTCCAGTACGACGAGGAAGGCCATGTTGACCGACTCGTCCAGGGTGACCCGGTCGGCCGGGTCGACCGGCCCGGCCCCGCCGCCCGGGAGGCCGCCGATCCACTCCGCGCGGTCGGGCAGCGGCTCGGGGACCCATTCACCGACGTAGCGCTCGCGGCGCGCCCGCGCCGAGCCGAGCAGGTCCAGGCAGATCCGGCCGGCGACCGTCGTCAGCCAGGCGCCGGGCGACTCGACGGCCTCCTGCTTCTGCCGCGGCATCGCGTACCAGCGCGCGTAGGCCTCCTGTACCGCGTCCTCGGCCTCGGACAGCGAACCGAGCAGCCGGTAGGCGAGGTTGGTGAGGCGTCCCCGCTCTCCGACGATCACGTCCAGGTGCGGATCGGACGACGTACCCATGATCACGACTGCTCCCCCTGGCCCGTCTCTCGGTGCCTCGCCTCACATTTCGCGGGCCCACGTCGTCGGACTACCGAGACCATATCGATCTACGCCGTGAGGCAGAAGAGGGGACCGTCACCATGGCCGCACTGACCACGGAGAAGCCGCGTACCTTCACTTTCCTGCAAGTCACCGTCGCCCTGCAGACCTTGGCCATCTTCTTCCAGGCGGCCACCGCCGGGGTGCTGCTGTCCTCGGCCCACGGCGAGCTGCTGCACGGCATCGGAGCGCGCGTGATGTACGGGGCGACGATGCTGTACGTGATCGCCGCGGTGCTGGCATGGCGGCCGGGCGGCGGGTCGCCCCGGCCCGTCCTGTACTCGTCGGGCTTCCTGGTCCTCGCCTCGGTGCAGGTGGTCCTGGGCATCGCGCGCGTGCCGTCGGTCCATGTCCCCCTGGGTGTCCTGATGTTTGCCCTGAGCCTGCTGGCGCTGAGCCGCAGACCGTCGGCCCACCGGTCCTGATCGGTGCAACAGGGCAGGTCAGAGCGACGCAATGCCGCTCTGACCTGCCCTTTTGCTATGTTGGGACCACATCGGAGGGGCAGACCGGCTGATGGAGGTCCCGTGATGTGGGCTGAGGGTGCCGGCCCGCGTCCGCTGTTCGGCGAGGACGCGGACGAGGTGGTCGCCGCCGCCCTGGCGGGTGCTCCGTCCGGTGTGGACCGGCTGGTGCGTGAGTACCGGCTGCTGCGGCAGGTGCTCGACGGGGCCCGGGCGGGGATCGCCCTGCTCGACACCGACCTGCGCTATCTGTACGTCAGCCCGCACATGGCCGTGATGAACGGCCTGCCCGCCGAGGCGCTGCTGGGGCGGACGCTGAACGAGGTGCTGCCGGACGTCGAGCGTCCTGACGAGGTGCTGCACGAGGTGCTGCGGGACGGGGAACCCAGGGAGCTGGTCCTGGAGGGCCGCACCCTGGCCGATTCCCCGTACGAGTCGCGGGTGTGGCGGGGGACCTACCACCGGCTGGAGGAGGACGGGCGGGTGCTGGGGCTGGCGGGGATCGGCCTGGAGGTCAGCGCCCCCAGGGAGCGGCAGCGGGAGCTGTCGCGCACCAACCGGCGCCTGCTCCTGCTGGACACCGCCGCGGTGCGGGTCGGCACCACCCTCGATCTGGACACCACCTGTCGTGAGCTCACCGAGTTCCTGGTGCCCGGGCTGGCCGACGCCGCGAGCGTGGAGCTCATCCCGCGGGAGGGGCCGGGCGGGGAGCTGCCCGACGGCGGGGCCCTGCGGCTGCGGCGGGTGGCGGTGGCCTCGGTACGGGAACTTTCGCCGCGGGTGCGGGCGCTCGGCGCGGCCGGGGAGTACGTGGACTATCAGCCCGGTTCGGCGGTCAGGCAGTGCCTGGAGAGCGGCGAACCGTGGCTGGGCAACTTCTCCTCCGACGAGGCCTTCAGCCGGGCGGCGCCGAGCGCGGACCGGGTCTCCGCGTACCGGGATGCGGGCATCCACTCGGGTGTCGTGGTCCCCCTGATCGCCCAGGACCGGCCGATCGGCACCCTCACCCTGGTGCGTGCCGGGGACTCGCCGGCCTTCGGCCGCGAGGACGTCGTCGTGGCCCGGACCCTGGCCGAACGGGCGGCCGCCAGCCTCGCCAAGGCGGAGCGGTTCGCCCGGGAGCAGGGAATGGCCCTCGAACTGCAGCAGGCGCTGCTGTCCGAGCCCACCTTCCCGCACGGCGATCTCGAAGTGGCCTCCCGCTACCTGCCCTCCGGCACGGGTGTCCTGGTGGGCGGGGACTGGTTCGACTGCCTGGCGCTGCCCGGCGGCCGGACCCTGCTGGTGATGGGCGATGTGATGGGCCACGGGGTCGAGGCGGCGGTCGCCATGAGCCACTACCGCTCCCTCGTCCGCGCGCTGGCCGCGTCCGGGCATCCGCCGGCGGAGATCCTGTGCGAGGCGGACCATGTGGTCTTCGCGGGCGGCCTGGACCGGGTGGCGACCTGCCTGCTCGTCCTGGTCGACCATGCGGCCGGGACCTGCGTCCACGCGAGCGCCGGGCACCTGCCCGCCATGGTCATCGGCCGCGGGCAGGGTCCGTTCCTGGCACCGGTCCCGGTGGGCCCGCCGCTGGGCACGGGCTACGGCCGGTACGAGGCCGCGTCCTTCGTCCTGCGGCCGGGCTGCGTCCTGATGATGTTCACCGACGGCCTGGTCGAGCGCCGGGGCGAGGACATCGACGCCTCGCTGCGACGGCTGACCGGCATCCCGCTGCTGGTGGACGGGGCCCTGAACGAGGTCATCGACACCGTGCTGGCGGCACTGCGGGTCACCGACGCGGAGGACGACGTGACGGTCCTGGCCGCCCGCACCACCGGACGGCCAGGACCCTAGGGGGCATCCGTCCGGTCGGTGCTCGGCGGATTGCGCGGCTCGGGGACGCGGGCGGGGTGGCCGTCCAGGAGCGCCGTACCGAGTTCGCTCGCGAGCAGCCGGTGCGTGCCGTGCCAGGTCGGGGCCTGCGCGGTGTGGCTGCGGCGCAGGGCGGCCCGGTCGAATGCCTGGAGGAGGGCGTACAGCAGGAAGCCGAAGACGAGGACGATCACGATGACGGCGTACACCGGGGCGTAGGCGAGGTCGAACATCGAGCGCCGCTCGTCGACTTCGCTGGCGTTGATACCGAAGAAGGCGAAGAGCAGGCCCAGGGTCGCCGTCACGGTCGTGACGAAGGTGACGGCGACGACGGTCCGCACCCGGCGCCGGTCCGCCGCCCTCTGCTCGGCGGACTCGACCGAGGTCAGCTCGGCGCCTGTGGCATTGCCGAGGCGCTGGAGGGTCTGGAGAGCGCCGCGTGGTAGGCCGCCGGCCTCGGGGACGGAATGAGGGTGGCGAGGTCTGCGGGGATCTCGACGCTGTATCCGAGCTCCAGCTCCAGTACGTACTGCCAGAAAGTGATCAGCCGGCCCTCGGCGGACAACGGTTGCGGGAACTCGTCACGGGGAGGCAGGCCCGGGAAGCCCTGTCCCACGAGCCATCGCGCTGTGGCGAGCTCCTTCTCCACCTTGGCGGAAAGGCTGTCGGACCGTGCGACGCGGTACACGAGGCCCTGAGCCGGACTGGCGAAGAGGGCGTTCTCCCCGAGTCTCAGCAGCTCCAGATCGTGGGGCTGTGGAGCGCCCGCCATGCGTACTGCCTCGAGCACCGCGCGGGCGGCGGAGGCTTCGGTGAACGCGCCCTGACCGGGGGGAAGTTCAGATCGACTCATATCCGGATCAGCTTCACCAGCCCGCGAAGGGGTGTCAAGGGCACACCGGGCGTCGTCGGACGAGGTGTGCGCGGGTGGCGCAAATGACGGGGCTCCCGCACCGGGCACCGGCGCGGGAGCCCCGTTGGGGGTGTGCGGGGTCAGCGGCGGGTGGTGGCGAGTTCGGCCACGCGGCCGCGGACCAGGTACCAGCCGCCGACCAGGGCGGCGCCGATGACCGGGACGAACAGGACCGTGGTGCGGCCGACACCGCCGTCGCACCACATCAGCACCAGCACGGCGAGCAGGAAGACCAGGGTGACGATCTGGGTGTACGGGGCCCAGGGCAGGCGGTACGAGGGGCGCTCCACGAGGCCCTCCCGGGAGCGGCGCCAGAAGAACAGCGAGCAGATCATGACCATCGCCCAGGTGCCGAGGATGCCCAGGGAGGCGAAGTTCAGGACGAGCTCGAAGGCGTCCTTCGGCATGAAGGCGTTGAGCCCGACGCCCGCGAGGCCGAACGCGGCGGTGAACAGGACGCCGCCGTAGGGGACCTTGCCCTTGTTCATGACGCCGGTGAACTTCGGTGCGGAGCCGGACAGGGACATCGAGCGCAGGATGCGGCCGGTGGAGTAGAGGCCGGAGTTCAGGCTGGAGAGGGCGGCCGTCAGGACGACGAGGTTCATGATGCCCGCGGCGCCGGGGACGCCGAGCTTGTCGAAGACGGTGACGAAGGGGCTCTGGTCGGAGCTGTACGCGGTGTAGGGCAGCAGGAGGGCGAGGAGCACGACCGAGCCGACGTAGAAGAGGCCCACGCGCCACATGATCGAGTTGATCGCCTTCGGCATGATCTTCTCGGGGTTCTCGGTCTCGCCGGCGGCGACTCCGCAGAGCTCGACGGAGGCGTACGCGAAGACGACGCCCTGGATCACCAGGAGCATCGGGAGGACGCCGGAGGGGAAGAGGCCGCCGTTGTCGGTGATGTTGGCGAGGCCCGGGGTGCTGCCGCCGATGTCGTGGCTGGTGGCGACGAGCCAGATGCCGACGATCAGGAAGACGACGAGCGCGGCGACCTTGACGAGCGAGAACCAGAACTCCATCTCGCCGAAGTACTTCACCGAGATCAGGTTGGCGGTGAGCACGATGGCGAGGGCGATGAAGGCGAGGACCCACTGGGGGACATCGGTGAACAGCGACCAGAAGTGGGCGTAGGTCGCGGCGGCCGTGATGTCGGCGACGGTGGTCGTGGACCAGTTGAGGAAGTACAGCCAGCCTGCCGTGTAGGCGCCCTTCTCCCCCATGAACTCACGGGCGTAGGAGACGAAGGCGCCGGAGGAGGGGCGGTAGAGGACGAGCTCGCCGAGCGCCCGGACGACGAAGAAGGCGAAGATTCCGCACACCGCGTAGGCGATCGCGAGGGAGGGGCCGGCGCCGGCGAGGCGGCCGCCCGCGCCGAGGAAGAGGCCGGTGCCTATGGCCCCGCCGATCGCGATCATGTTGATGTGGCGGGACTTGAGGTCCTTGCTGTAGCCCTCGTCGCCGGCGTCGACATGGCGGGTCGGCGCCGGGGCGGGTGCCTCGGTCAAGGTGCGGTCACTCAGGTCACTCATGTAGGACTTCGCCTTCGTGGGTGGGACAAGGCAGCCCCTGACCGCCGCGCAGGGGAGCTGGGTGGTGTCCCCTGTGCTGCGATCCGGGTGGTTTGGTCGCAACAGGAGACCATGAGGCTCCGCTCCCCTCCAAAAGCACCCCCCGCACGCCGAAGCCCCCGACGACCATGGAAACGGGTGTCGGGGGCTTCATGGATGCTGGAAAGCGAGGATGTGAGGTCAGTCGCCCGGGGTGCCCTCCGCCGCCTGGTCAAGGCGGAAGGCCTCGTTCCCGAGGCCGATACGGGCGTGCACCTCGGGGCGGCTGCGGCGCAGCACGGCTCCGTAGACCAGGCCGATCACGACGGCGGCGCCGATGATGCCGGGCAGCGCCCAGCTGAGCGCGGAACCCTTCTCGGCACCGACCAGGACGCCGAAGTCCTTGACGGTGTAGACGGCGATGGCGAGCAGGGCGAGGCCCGCGGTGCCGGCCGCGACGAGGCGCCAGACCTGGGCGCCGGCGGTGCCGCGGCGGACGAAGAAGGCGATGACGGCGAAGGAGGCGGCGGCCATGAGCAGGGTCACGCCGAGGGCGCCGACGCTGCCCATCCAGGTGAACAGGTGCAGGACGGGGGTGGTGGGGTCGGGCGGCTGCACGGCGAGGGCGGGATCGGCGGGGGCCTTGTCCTCGGTGAGCGCGAAGGCGATCACGACGAGGGCGGCGATGCCGGTCTGCAGCAGGGAGCCGGTGGCGGGGGCGCCGGTGCCGGCGTTGGTGCGGCCGAAGGTGGCCGGGAGCAGGCCCTCGCGGCCCATGGCGAAGGCGTAGCGGGCGACCACGTTGTGGAAGCTGAGCATGGCCGCGAACATGCCGGTCACGAAGAGGACGTGCAGGACGTCGGTGAAGGTGGTGCCGAGGCGGCTCTCGGTGAGCTGGAAGAGCAGGGTGGGGCCAGCCTCGGCGGAGGTCTTGACGACCTCGGAGGGGCCGGTGGCGACGGTGAGGGCCCAGGCGCTGACGGCGAAGAAGAGGGCGACGAAACCGACGGCGAGGAACATCACGCGGGAGACGACGATGTGCGGCTTGCTGGTCTCCTCGGCGTAGACCGGGGACTGCTCGAAGCCGACGAAGGCGGCGATGCAGAAGCAGAGCGCGGTGCCGAAGCCGGCTCCGCCCAGGGTCTCGGGGTTGAAGGCGTGGAGCGAGAGGCCTTCGGCGCCCGGCTTGCCGATGGCGGCGATGTCGAAGACGACGACGAGGAGGCACTCGACGAGGAGGAGGACCCCGAGGACCTTCGCGTTGAGGTCGATCTTGAGCCAGCCGAGCGCGCCGGTGACGGCGACGGCGAGCAGGGCCGGTATCCACCAGGCGAGTTCGGTGTCCAGGTAGGTGGCGAACAGGCCGGATATCTCGAAGCCGAGGATGCCGAAGACGCCGACCTGCATGGCGCTGTACGCGACGAGGGCGACGAGGGAGGCGCCCGCGCCGGCGGTGGGGCCGAGGCCTCGGGCGATGTACGCGTAGAAGGCGCCGGCGTTGTGGACGTGGCGGCTCATCTCGGCGTAGCCGACGCTGAAGAGCGCGAGGACGGCGCCGAGGATGACGAAGAGCAGGGGCTGGCCGACGATGCCCATGACTCCGAAGGTCGTGGGCATGACACCGGCGACGACCATCAGGGGCGCGCTGGCGGCGAGCACGGACAGGAGCAGTCCTGCGGTGCCGAGGCGGTCGGCGCGCAGGGCCCGGTCCTGGCCCTTGTACGTACGGATCTCGGCCGGGTCTTGGAGCGTGGAGGATCTGCCCGTCGGCATGGCGGCGTCCTTTCGGGGGCGTGGTGCTCGGGGGATGGGCACTCGGGGGGCGTCTTCGGGGCGTCCGCGGGCGGTGCGGTCGGGCGGCGCGATCGGGGGTGCGGTCAGGCGGTGCGGTCAGGCGGTGCCGAGTGCGACGCCCCGGGCGGCGAGGAAGGCCTTCTGCGGGTCCCGGTCCGGATAGGACCAGGGGGCGCGGGTGGCATGGCTGCCGATGCGGTGGAAGAGGGCGGCGGCCTCGGCGGGGCGGCCCTCGCAGAGTTTGGCGTGGGCGAGGAAGTTGAGGTCGACGCGGTTGCGGGGGTGGTCCTCGCGCTCCCACTCCAGCCACCAGTCGAAGGCGGAGCGCAGCACCTGGCGGGCGCGGCGGCCCGCCCAGTGGGCGGCGGCCGACTCGGGCGAGTGCCCGTGCATGGCGGCCAGCACCCGGTACCGCTCGGCGTGCGCGACGACGGGGAGCACGGCGAGCGGAGAGTCGGCCGGGGACTCCTCGGCGGCCCAGGACGCGAAGTCGTAGACCTCGTGGAGCGGGTCCTGGCCGGAGCCGAGGGTGCGTTCGGCCAGTCTGGCGACCATCAGGTGATGGGCGTGGTGGTGCTCGCGGTGGCGGGCCCGGACCTGGTCGAAGTGGCGGCTGAACTCCTCCTCGCTGCCGAAGGCGCGGGAGAGCAGGAGCAGCCCGAGCCAGGGCGTCGGGTCCGCCGGGTGCAGGGCGGCGGCCCGGCGGCAGGCTTCCTCGGCCGCGGCCGGGGTGCCCTTCTGGCGCAGGGCGGTGAAGACGGCGGCGCAGGCGAGCAGGGTGGCGGCGTCGGCGCTCTCCGGTTCGGCGAGCAGCCACTCACGGGCCCAGGCGGCGGCCGCCGGGGTCTGCGCGAGGACGACGACGCGGTGGCCGCGGCGGTCCCAGTCGTCGCCGGTACCGACGAGGAGGGAACGGGCCCGCGTCCACCGGCCTTGAGTGAACTGGGAGCGCACGTCGACGAGTTCGGCGTCACACAGGGCCGGGTCGAAGAGCTGGGCCTCCCGCTTGCGGGCGCGGCCGAGGGGCGGCGGAGGCGGGGACATCCGCGGGTTTCCCTCCAGGACGCGGGCGGACGAGGGGTGCGGTGGCCGGATACCCGCGCAAGGCGCACGCGAGGGCTTCGGCCGGGTGGGGCGGGGGATCGCGACGGTGAGCGCGCCGGTGATCACGCACAGCAAAGCGGTACGCCCAGCTCCGCGTCAAGGTCCGGTCCACTGCGTGGCGGGTTTCAACTGCTCCGACGGTGGTACGAGTTGAGGCGGACTGGCCGGATCTGTGGGTGTCCGCGCCGTCTCGTAGGGTGGCCGCATGACCACCTGCGACGATCTTCCCCCGTATCTGCTGGGGTTCCCCGGTCCGCTGCGCGACCAGCTGGTCGCGGCCGTACTGAGCGGAGCGAAGACCAGCGCCACCGGCCTGCTCGCGGAGTACGAGGCCGAGGACGAGCCGCTGCCGCGGCCGGGTGCCCGGTCCCTGCTGGTGGATTCCGCGGAGCGCGGGGTGGCGGTGGTGGAGGTGACCGCCGTGGAGGTGCTGCGGCTCGGGGACATCGGGCTGCCGCACGCGCTCGACGAGGGCGAGGGGTACACGTCGGTGGCCGAATGGCGTACGGCACACGAGGAGTTCTGGCACAGCGAGCCGGTGCGCGCAGTGATCGGTGACCCGGGGTTCACGGTCGACGACGACACCCTCGTCGTCGCGGAGCGGTTCCGGGTCACCGAACGGCTGGCCTGACGGCGAGCCTCGCCGCAGGGGACGTCAGGCCTCGCCGGCGGGGGACGTCAGGCGTCGCCGCAGGGGGACGTCAGCCGACGGCCCGGGCCGCGGCGCGGCCCGCCGCCCGGCCCGAGAAGATGCACCCGCCGAGGAAGGTGCCCTCCAGAGCCCGGTACCCGTGCACCCCGCCACCGCCGAATCCGGCCGCCTCGCCCGCCGCGTAGACGCCCGGCAGCGGTTCGCCGGACGCGGTCAGGACGCGTGAGGAGAGGTCGGTCTCCAGGCCGCCCAGGGACTTGCGGGTCAGGATCGACAGCCGCACCGCGATCAGCGGGCCGGCCTTGGGGTCCAGGATCCGGTGCGGGGCGGCCGTGCGGATCAGCTTGTCGCCGAGGTATCTGCGGGTGCCGTGGATGGCGGTGACCTGCAGGTCCTTGGTGAAGGGGTTGGCGATCTCCCGGTCGCGGGCCACGATCTCGCCCCGGACGGTGGCCTCGTCGAGGAGGTCCTCCTTGGTGACCGCGTTCATCCCGCGGACCAGTGCCGACAGGTCCCGCTCGACGACGAAGTCGGCGCCGTTGTCCATGAAGGCGCGGACCGGGGCGGGTACGGCCTGGCGCGCGCGGGTGAAGACGTCGCGGATCGACCTGCCGGTCAGGTCCGGGTTCTGCTCGGAGCCGGAGAGGGCGAACTCCTTGCCGATGATGCGCTCGTTGAGCACGAACCAGGTGTGGTCGTGGCCGGTCTTCATGATGTGGTCGAGCGTGCCGAGGGTGTCGAAGCCCGGGAAGAGCGGCACGGGCAGCCGCTTGCCCGTCGCGTCCAGCCACAGCGGGGAGGGGCCGGGCAGGATGCGGATGCCGTGCCGGGCCCAGATCGGGTCCCAGTTCTGGATGCCTTCCGTGTAGTGCCACATCCGGTCCTTGTTGATGTGGCTGGCGCCCGCCCGCTCCGCGATGCCGAGCATCAGACCGTCGACGTGCGCCGGAACCCCGGAGAGCATCCGCCGCGGCGGCGTGCCGAGCCGGGCGGGCCACTGCGCGCGGACGAGGTCGTGGTTGCCGCCGATGCCGCCGCTGGTGACGATCACGGCCTGGGCCCGCAGGGTGAAGGTGCCGGTGGCCTCGCGGCTGCTGGGGGTGCCGCGTACGGCGTCGGAGGGTTCCAGGATCTCGCCCGTCACGGTGTCCACCGCGCCGGCCGTGGCGGAGAGCCCGGTGACCCGGTGGCGGAACGCGAACCGGACCAGGCCGCGGGCCACACCGGCCCGCACCCGCCGCTCGAAGGGCTCCACCAGGCCGGGGCCGGTGCCCCAGGTGATGTGGAAGCGCGGTACGGAGTTCCCGTGCCCGTTGGCGTCGTAGCCGCCGCGCTCCGCCCAGCCGACCACCGGGAAGAAGCGGACGCCCTGGGCGTGCAGCCAGGAGCGCTTCTCGCCGGCCGCGAAGTCCACGTAGGCCTCGGCCCAGCGGCGCGGCCAGGCGTCCTCCTCGCGGTCGAAGCCGGCGGTGCCCAGCCAGTCCTGGAGGGCGAGCGCGTGGCTGTCCTTGATCCGCATCCGGCGCTGTTCGGGCGAGTCCACGAAGAACAGCCCGCCGAAGGACCAGTGCGCCTGGCCGCCGATCGACCGCTCCGGCTCCTGGTCGAGCAGGATGACCTTGCGGCCCGCGTCGACGAGCTCGGCGGTGGCCACGAGCCCCGCGAGCCCGGCTCCGATCACGATCACGTCTGCGTCGTACGTCATGCGGATACCCGTCCTCCGTCGGTGGTGGGGCAGATCCTTGGCTACGGAGCGGTAACCAGTCAACAGCGGTGATTGGATGACCTGTATGAGTGCCGCTGACGAAGTGCTGGACGTGGTGGACCGGGACGACCGGGTCGTCGGGCAGGCCCCGCGGGGCGAGGTGTACGCCCGGGGACTGCTCCACCGTTGTGTGTTCGTGCAGGCCAGGGACGCGGAGGGGCGGATCTTCGTACACCGGCGGACCGCTTCGAAGCTGGTCTTCCCCTCGCACTACGACATGTTCGTGGGCGGGGTGCTGGGCGCCGGCGAGAGCTACGCGCAGGCCGCGCTGCGTGAGGCCGAGGAGGAGCTGGGGGTGCGGGGGCTGGCGCAGCCGACGCCGCTGTTCAAGTTCCTGTACGAGGGTCCGGGCGGGGCCTGGTGGTCGTACGTGCACGAGGTGCGGTGCGAGCTGCCCGTGGCCCCCCAGGTCTCCGAGGTCGACTGGCACACGTACCTCACGCAGGAGGAGCTGGACCGGCGGGTGGACGGCGGGGGGTGGGCCTGGGTGCCGGACGGCCTGGAGGCGTACCGGCGGCTGCGCGCGCATCCGGAATCCCGCTTGTAGATTTATCGGGTGATCGACTTCGCCAAGGACGTGCGCCTCTGGTTCGCACCCTCGCGGCTGAGGGACGAGGGCGAGACCCCGGACTACCGCTTCTCGCTGGCCAACGAACGGACCTTCCTCGCCTGGATCCGGACCTCGCTGGCCCTGGTGGGCGGCGGCTTCGCCGTCGACCAGTTCCTGCCGGACCTGCGCTGGGGGGTGCGGGTCGGGATGGCCTTCACGCTGCTCGCGGTGGGCGCGGCGTGTGCGCTGCGGGCCGTGAACCACTGGGTGCGGTGCGAGCGGGCGATGCGGCGGGGCGAGGATCTGCCGCTGTCGCGCTTCCCGGTGCTGCTGAGCCTGGGCGTGGGGCTGGTGGCGGTGACGATGGTGGTGGTCGTGCTGCTGGGCTGGACGACCGGGCGGTGAGCGCCTCGGGCACGGACCGCGATGCCGGGCTGCAGCCCGAGCGGACCCGGCTCGCGTGGCGGCGTACGACGCTGGCCTGCTCGGTGGTGGCGGTCCTGGCGCTGCGGCAGGCGTTGCGCGGGACGGGCGCGCCGGTGGAGCTGGCCGGGGCGGCGGCCATCGCGCTGATCTGGCTGGCGTTCCTGTGGGTGGCCCACCGGCGGATCCGGACGCTGGCGGCCGGCCGGCCGCGGGAGCTGGCGCCGCAGGCGGCCCTGGCGGTGGTGGCGTGCACGGTGGCACTGGCGGTCTTCGCGATGACGGTGATCCTCTGAGCCGCCCGCCGGTGTGATGATCGCGCTTCGCCGCGCCATTGCGACACAACGGGCGATATCCGGCAATCCGCACTAACCTCGGCGCCATGACGACCCTGCACCACGAGCACCCCACGCACCAGCACACCCACGGTACGGACTGCGGGCACCAGGCGGTCGCGCACGGCGACCACGTCGACTACGCGCACGACGGCCATCTGCACCGGGAGCACTCGGGGCACTGGGACGAATGCGAGCCCAGCGGGCACACCACGCACGACGGCCACGCGCACGCGCACGGCACGGACTGCGGGCACGAGACGGTCCGGCACGGCGATCACGTGGACTACCTGCACGACGGGCACCGGCACGCGGAGCACGACGGACACTACGACGACCACTGACCCGACGACCGGCCCGACCACAGATCTGACTGCTGATCTGACCGCTGACCGGATCACCGGCCGGATCGCCGGCCGGGCCACCGGCCGAAGGTTCCGGTCAGGAGCGGTACCCGCCCTCCCCCGGCGCGGCAACGGCTGGCAGGATGCCGACCGTTCGCCGAAGCGACCCGGGGAGAGCGCACATGTCCGTCGAAGAGCCTTACCTCGTCCAGCCCGCACCGGGGGTGTACGCCTACGTCCAGCCGGACGGCGGCTGGTGCCTCAACAACGCCGGATTCGTGACCGACGGGAGCCGGACCCTTCTCGTGGACACGGCCGCCACCGAGCGCCGGGCCCTGGCCCTGCGCGCCGCGATCGTGGCGGCCGGGGCACCGCTCCCCCGCACCGTGGTCAACACCCACCACCACGGCGACCACACGTACGGAAACGGCGTCTTCGCCCCCGAGGCCCTGATCCTCGGACACGACAACGCACGGTCCGAGCAGCTCGCGGCCGGGCACCAGCTGGAGCTGATCTGGCCCGCCACGGACTTCGGCGCGATCGACATCGTCCCGCCCGACCTCACCTACAGCGACCGGGCGACCCTGCACGTCGGCGGGACGGAGGTGCGGGTCATCCATCCGGGTGTCGCACACACCACCGGGGACTCGGTCGTGTGGCTGCCCGGGCAGCGGGTGGTGTTCACCGGCGACCTGGTCTTCGCCGGGGGGACCCCGTTCCTGGCGATGGGCTCCCTCGCCGGCTCGCTGCGGGCGCTGGAGCTGCTGCGCTCGCTGGACGCGGAGACCGTCGTACCGGGCCACGGACCCCTGACCGACCCCTCGGCGTACGACTCCACCGAGCGCTACCTGCGGTACGTGGCCGAGCTCGCCCGGGAGGGGCGGGTGAAGGGGCTGTCCCCGCTGGAGGTGGCCCAGCAGGCCGACCTCGGCGAGTTCGGCTCCTGGCGGGAGAGCGAGCGGCTGGTGGCGAACGTGCACCGGGCGTACGCGGAGCTGGCCGGTCGGCCGGAGGGCGCGCCGCTGGACATCCTGGCGGTCCTGACGGACATGACCGTGATGAACGGCGGAACACCGATCCTCTGCCACGCCTGACGTCGCCGGAGACCCCAGGAGACCACCGGATCCCACCGGATCTCACCGGGCGGAGAGTTTTCTTTCCGCCCGGCCTCTGGACGACATACCGACTGGTCGGCATGATGGCTCGCGACGGTGCTCCGACGCACCGTCGCCCTTCCCCTCGTCCCGTCGAATCGCACGGAGGTGCGCACCATGACCTCAGCCCCGGACGACCCGCGCGGCCTGGATCTGGAACGGCTGCGCGGTCATCTCGACCGGGCCCGGCCGGGACTCGTGTCCGGGGCGCTGCGCGGCCGGCTCATCGAGGGCGGCCGGTCGAATCTCACCTACGAGATCACCGACGGGACCGCCCGCTGGGTGGTCCGCCGGCCGCCGCTGGGCCACGTCCTGGCCACCGCGCACGACATGCGGCGCGAGCACCGGGTCATCGAGGCGCTGCACGGCACGGCCGTGCCGGTGCCCGAGCCGCTGCTCCTGTGCGAGGACGAGGCCGTGCTCGGGGCGCCGTTCTACGTCATGGAGTTCGTGGACGGGGTGCCGTACCGGACGGCCGGGCAGCTCGCCGCGATCGGCCCGGAGCGGACCCGGCGGGCGGTGCTGGGACTGGTGGACACCCTGGTCGACCTGCACGCGGTGGACCCGGAAGCGGTGGGCCTCGGCGACTTCGGGCGGCCCGAGGGCTTCCTGGACCGGCAGCTGCGCCGCTGGGGCAAGCAGCTCGCGGCCTCCCGGGGCCGGGAGCTCGCCGGGATCGACGAGCTGCACGGCGCGCTCGGCCGGGCGCTGCCCGACTCCCCCGCCCCGACCGTGGTGCACGGGGACTTCCGGCTCGACAACGTCCTGATCGGCGGATCCCCGTCCGGCACCGACACCATCCGGGCCGTGCTGGACTGGGAGATGTCCACGCTCGGGGATCCGCTGACCGACCTCGGGCTGCTGGTGATGTACAGCTCGGACCTGGGCCTGACCGGATCGCCGGTGAGTACGACGAGCGGGGCGCCGGGCCATCCGACGCCGGCCGAGCTCGTCGAGCGGTACGCCGCCCGCTCGGGCCGGGACACCGGGGCCATCGCCTGGTACACGGCCTTCGCGTGGTTCAAGCTCGCCGTGATCCTCGAGGGCATCCACTACCGCTACACGCTGGGGCAGACCGTCGGGGCGGGCTTCGACCGGATCGGCGAGCTGGTCCCGGTCTTCATCGAGCACGGACTGACCACTCTCCAGGACCGCCAGGACCGCCAGGAAGGCTGAGGCACTCACCCATGGATTTCGCATTCGACACCCGGACCGAGGAACTCCGCGAGCGGCTGCTCGCGTTCATGGAGGAGTACGTCTACCCGGCGGAGCCCGTCGCCGCCGAGCAGCGCGCACGGCTGGCCTCGCCCTGGGACACCCCGGCCGTCTTCGGTGAACTGAAGGCCGAGGCGCGCCGACAGGGCCTGTGGAACCTCTTCTTCGTAGACCAGCACAGCCTGCCGGACGCGGAGCACGGCGCGGGGCTGACCAACCTCCAGTACGCGCCGCTCGCCGAGATCACCGGCCGCAGCCCGCACCTGGCGCCGATGGCCACCAACTGCGCGGCCCCGGACACCGGGAACATGGAGCTGCTCGCCCAGTTCGGCAACGAGGAGCAGAAGAAGCGCTGGCTGGAGCCCCTGCTGGCCGGCGAGATCCGCTCCGCCTTCGCGATGACCGAGCCCGAGGTGGCCTCCTCGGACGCGACGAACATCGAGACCCGCATCGAGCGCGACGGTGACGAGTACGTGGTCACCGGCCGCAAGTGGTTCATCTCCGGGGCGATGAACCCGGACTGCGAGATCTTCATCGTGATGGGCAAGACCGACCCGGAAGGCGCCGATCCGCGCCGCCAGCAGTCGATGGTCCTGGTGCCGCGCGACACCCCGGGGGTCGAGGTGCACCGGGCCATGAAGGTGTACGGGTACGAGGACCACGACCACGGCGGCCACGCCGAGGTGGTCTTCGACGGGGCCCGGGTCCCGGCGGCGAACCTGATCGGCGAGGAGGGCTCCGGCTTCGCCATCGCCCAGGCCCGGCTCGGCCCGGGCCGCATCCACCACTGCATGCGGCTGATCGGGATGGCGGAGCGGGCCATCGAGCTGATGTGCCGGCGCGCGGTGGAACGTACCGCGTTCGGCAAGCCGCTGGCCGCCCAGGGCGTCGTGCAGAACTGGATCGCCGACGCCCGGGTGACGGTGGAGCAGCTGCGGCTGCTGGTGCTGAAGACGGCCTGGCTGATGGACACGGTCGGCAACCGGGGCGCGCACACCGAGATCCAGGCCATCAAGATCGCGACCCCGCGGGCGGTGGTGCGGATCCTGGACGACGCGGTGCAGCTGCACGGCGCGGGCGGGGTGAGCCAGGACTTCCCGCTGGCCGAACTGTGGGCGGCGGCGCGGACCCTGCGGCTGGCCGACGGGCCGGACGAGGTGCACCAGCGGTCTTTGGCGAGGCGGGAGTTGAAGCGGTACGCGGCCGGCCGCTCGTGAACGTGTGGGAATCGTGCGGGAGTTCATATGAACTCGTGTGCGAGGTGAAGGCGGTGCGGGGGACCCTTTAAGAAACCTTGTTGAACAACCCCGTAACCCCAAAGCGTTCTTGATTTGCGCCTGTCAATCGGAACAGGGTTCTCCAGAAGGTCTGACGCCCCCAACGTCAACACGAGGAGAACCCTCCAGATGGCAACTCATAAGCGCTCGCGCGGTTTCCGGTACGCGGCAGTGGGCACGGGAGTGGCCACAGCCGCTGCCGTGGCCCTGCTCGCCACCCCCCTCGCGGGAGCGGCGACACCGCCCGAAGGCACGGTGTACGGCCTCGGCGCGCCCGGCGCGATCAGCGGAAGTTACGTCGTCATACTCGACGCATCCGCGAACAAGGAACAGCTCGCCCGCAAGTACGGTGGCGAGCTGAAGCGCTCCTACGGCTCCGGGGTCAACGGTTTCTCGGCCTCGGGCCTCAGCGAGACCGAGGCGAAGCGGCTCGCCGCGGACCCGGCCGTCGGCAAGGTCGTGCAGAACAAGAAGTTCACCATCAACGCCACCCAGACCGACCCGCCGTCATGGGGGCTGGACCGGATCGACCAGACCGCGAAGGCGGGCGACAAGAAGTACACCTACCCCGACGGCGGCGGTGAGGGCGTGACGGCGTACGTCATCGACACCGGCGTGCGCACCACCCACAAGGACTTCGGCGGCCGTGCGACGTCCGGGTTCGACGCGGTGGACAACGACGACAGCGCCGACGACGGCAACGGCCACGGCACGCACGTGGCCGGCACCATCGCGGGGACCACGCACGGCGTCGCCAAGAAGGCGAAGGTCGTCGCGGTGCGGGTGCTGGACGACAACGGCTCCGGCACCACCGAGCAGGTGGTCGCCGGGATCGACTGGGTCACGAAGAACCACTCGGGGCCCTCGGTGGCCAACATGAGCCTGGGCGGCGGCGCCGACGAGGCCCTCGACGAGGCGGTGCGCCGGGCCGTCGCCGCGGGTGTCACCTTCACCGTGGCGGCGGGCAACGAGTCGGCCGACGCCGGCCAGGGCTCGCCGTCCCGGGTCACGGAGGCGATCACGGTGGCGTCGAGCACGATCGACGACGCGCAGTCCTCGTTCTCGAACTTCGGCTCCGTGGTCGACCTGTACGCGCCGGGCTCGGACATCACGTCCACCTGGAACGACAGCGACACGGGGACGAAGACCATCTCCGGCACGTCCATGGCGGCCCCGCACGCGGCCGGGGCCGCGGCGCTCTACCTGGCGGGCCACCCGTCCGCGACTCCGGCGCAGGCAGCCGCGGCACTGACCGGGGCGGCCACGTCCGGGGCGGTCACCAACCCGTCCGCGGGCACGGCGAACAAGCTGCTGAAGGTCACCCCGTAGCGGTGACCCGATAGGCGTCCCGAAGCTCCCAGGGGCCCTCTTCTCGTACGGACCCGGGGGGATCCGTACGAGGCGGGGGCCCCGTGCGCCGGTCCTACGGACGCAGCGCGCGCAGCAGCAGGTCGGCGAGGTGATCGGCGACCTGCTGAGGCGTGAGCGGGCCGTCCGCCCGGTACCAGGTGGACAGGTGGTGGACGGAGCCGAAGTGGTAGTCCACCACCAGGTCGGCCGGGGTGGCGCTGGAGAAGACACCCGTACGCTGGCCCTCCTCGACCAGCGCCCGGAAGCGCTCGTGGTAGCGCCGGCGCTCGGCCCTCACCTGCTTGGACTTCTCCGGGCTGAGCTGGTGCATCGACCGGAAGAAGATCATCGCGTCGTCGAGGTTCTCGATGGTCGTGACGACCACGTCGGCGGCCGCGGTGCGCAGCCGCTCCTCGACGGGTGCGTCGGAATCGGCCACCGCGTCCAGGCGCTGCTGCTGGAGCCGCAGCATCCGCGCGTACACCTCGTGCAGCAGATCGTCCTTGGACCCGAAGTAGTGGTAGAGCGCGCCCTTCGTGACACCGGCCGCCTCGACGATCTCCTGGACCGAGGTGCGGTCGTAGCCGCGCTCGGCGAACAGCCGGGTGGCGACGGCCAGCAGCCGCTGCGGTACCGGGGCCTCGTGCGTGCCTGCGGGTTCCGTGGTCCGTGCCGCCATGGCGCTGACCTTCCCTTCCTCGTTCCTGCCTGGTCACGGCGACCAGCTGTACGACCGTCCGACTGTTTTCAGCCGCGATCGCGCAGTTCCCGTCGCAGGATCTTGCCACTGGTCGTCTTCGGAAGGACAGGCAGGATCTCGACCTGGCGCGGGTATTTGTACGCGGCGATGCGCTCGGCACAGTAGGCGGCGAGCTCCGCCGGCTCCACCGCGGTGCCGGGACGCAGGCTCACGTACGCCTTCACGCTCTCCCCGCGGTACGCGTCGGGGACGCCGACCACGGCGGCCTCACGGACGGCGGGGTGCGTGTAGAGCACGTCCTCGACCTCCCGCGGCCAGACCTTGAACCCGGAGGCGTTGATCATGTCCTTCTTGCGGTCGACGACGTAGAGCCAGCCGTCGGGGTCCATGAATCCGACGTCGCCGGTGCGCAGTTCGCCGCCGGGGAAGGCCTGGGCGGACTCCGCGGGCAGACCCCAGTAGCCGGGCACCACCTGGGGGCCGCGGACGGCTATCTCGCCGGTCTCGCCGAAGGGGACCTCGGCGCCCTGCTCGTCGAGGATGCGGACCACGGTGTCGGCGCCGGGCAGGCCCACGGAGAGGGTGCCGGAGGCCGGGTCGACGGGGGCTTCGAGGTGGACGGGCACGCTGGCGCAGGGTGCGGTGCACTCGGTGAGGCCGTAGCCGTTGCGGAGGTAGAAGCCGAAGGCGGTGCGCAGGCGCTCGACGAGCGCGGGCGGGAGCGGGGCGCCGCCGGAGGAGATCACCTGGAACGAGGCGAAGTGGTCCGGGGTGACCCCGGGGTGGGCGGCGAGGGCCATGAAGGCGGTGGCCGGGCCGACGGTGTAGGCCGGGCGGTGTTCGAGGAAGGCGTCGAGGACGGCGCCGGCGTCGAAGCGGTGGGCGAGGACCAGGGTGCCAGCGTTGACGAGGCAGGCGGCGAGCTCGCAGACCATGCCGGTGATGTGGAAGAGGGGCGCGAGGGCGAAGTAGGCGGCGCCCTCGGGGAGGGGGTGGGAGGTCACCTGCCGGACGGCGTTGTAGGTGAGCGCGCCGTGCGGGTTCATCGCGCCCTTGGGGGTGCCGCTGGTGCCGGAGGTGTAGCTGATGAGGGCGATGTCCGCGGCGGTGAGGGAGGGGTCGGCCGGGGCGGGTCGCCTGCCGCGGGCCACGGTGAGGAGGTCGGCGGTGCTCGGGCCTACGGCGTCCGGGCCGGCCGGCCGGTCCCGGTGGGGCACGGCGTCGGGCGCTTCCGGTGTGTCCGGCGCGTCCGCCTGGGCGGGCACGAACGGCCGGGCGGGGGCCGTGTCCCGGTCCCGCTCCGGGCCGAAGACGCGCGGGTCGTTGCGCGTCTGGAAGTCCAGCTCCGACGCGGTCAGCACGGTCCGCACGGCGCTGTCCCGCGCGGCCTCGCGCAGGTACGCCGGCCACGCGCCGCCGTCGCAGACCAGTGCGGCGGCCCCGGAGTCGCGGAGGATGTGCCCGACCTCGCCTGATTTGTACATGGGGTTGAGCGGGACGACGACGGCCCCGGCCTTCCATACCGCGAGGACGGCGAGCACGAAGTGCGGGGTGTTCTGCAGCATGACGGCGACCCGGTCCCCGCGGCGGATGCCGCGCGCCGCGAGGTGGCCTGCGACGGAGTCGGAGAGCGCGTCGGCCTCCGCGTAGCCGATCCGGCCGTCGAAGTAGGCGAGGGCGACGCGTCCGGGGGCCCGGGCGACGGCCTCGCGGAAGGCGTGCAGCACGGTGGGCGGCGGGGCGACGGGCGCCCGCTGGGCCGCGGCGAGCAGCCCGAGCCACGGCTTGGCAGCGTACCGGGAGGCGTCGGAGGCGTGCCGGGAGGGGGTCACCGGGTCTCCCATTTCTGCTGGAGGTGGTTCATGCCGCTCAGCCAGCGGTCCGGCTCGGTGGCGCGGGCGGCGTAGAAATCGGCGACCTCGGGGTGCGGGAGGATCAAGAACCGGCCCTTCTCCATGCCGTCGAACAACGCGTCCACGACCGCCTCCGGCTCGATCGCGGTCGGCGCGAGCACGAGTTCGCCCGCCGAGCCCGCGGCGGTCAGCATGTCGGTGCGCACCCCTTGCGGGCAGATGGCGTGGACCTGGAGCCCGCGGTGGCGGTAGGTCAGCGAGAGCCATTCGGCGAAGGCGAGCGCACCGTGCTTGGTGACACTGTACGGGGCCGCTCCGATCATGGTCAGGAGCCCGGCGGCCGAGACGGTGGACACGAAGCGGCCGCTCTCCCGCTCCAGCCAGTCCGGCAGCAGCGCTCTGGCGGCGCGGACGTGGGCCATGACGTTGGTGTCCCAGGCCGCTTCCCAGACGGCCTCGTCGGCGAAGGCGTCACCGCCCGAGGCGAGTCCGGCGTTGGCGCAGTAGACGTCGACCGTGCCGCCGAGGGCCTCGCGGGCCTCGGCCACGATCGCCGAGGCGTCGCCCGGAAGCGGGATCGCCTGCGCGCCGATGGCGGCCGCGACCGCGGCGGCCTTGGCCGGGTCGAGGTCGTTGACGACCACCGTGGCGCCCTCGGCCGCGAAGCGGTGGGCGAGGGCGGCGCCGATGCCGCCGCCCGCGCCGGTGACGACGACTCGCTGGTCCTGGTACGCGCTCACGGGGTCCACCTCTCGTGCGGCCGGATGCCGGATGGCGGGCATACTAACTGGTCGGTATGTC
The DNA here is from genome assembly GCF_055595065.1 of Streptomyces sp. NPDC040545. Classification (NCBI taxonomy): domain Bacteria; kingdom Bacillati; phylum Actinomycetota; class Actinomycetes; order Kitasatosporales; family Streptomycetaceae; genus Streptomyces; species Streptomyces sp. NPDC040545. The sequence goes on along the minus strand of NZ_JBVIWA010000016.1, from coordinate 116,778 downwards.
AGGAGGAAAGGGGCGCGGCCTTTAGCGTGGCGGGATGACGCTGTCGCGACGCGGGGTGCTGGGACTGGCGGGGGCCATCGGATCGGCGGGCGCCCTGGGGGCGGCGGGGCCGCGACGGTCCGGGCCCGCCGGGTCCGGCGCGGGCGGGGCGGCCGGGGCCGCTGCGGCGGCCGGCCGGGTGCGTACCGGCTTCGAGCGGCTCGCCGCGGACGGGTACGCCGCGCTGGCCGGGCAGAAGGTCGGGGTGGTCACCAACCCCACCGGGATCACCGCCGACGCCCGGCACCTGGTCGACGTGCTGCACGCGGACGAACGGGTCGACCTGGTGGCGGTGTTCGGGCCCGAGCACGGCTTCCGCGGAACGGCGCAGGCGGGCGACTCGGAGGGGGCCTCCCGGGATCCGGCGACCGGGCTGCCGGTGTACGACACGTACGACAAGAGCGGGCAGAAGCTCGCGGACGTGTTCACGGCGGCGGGGATCGACACCGTCGTCTTCGACATCCAGGACGTCGGGGCGCGCTTCTACACCTACATCTGGACCCTCTACGACTGCATGCGCGCGGCCGCGCTCGCCGGCAAGGCGGTCGTGGTGCTGGACCGGCCCAATCCGGTGGGCGGTCGGCGGGCCGCGGGGCCCGTGCTGGAGCGGCCGTACGCGAGCGTCGGCCGGGAGCCGATCGCCCTCGCGCACGGGATGACGGCGGCCGAACTGGCCCGGCTCTTCAACGCAGAGTTCCTGACGGACCGCCCGGCCAGGCTGCGGACGGTGGCGATGTCCGGGTGGCGGCGGGAGTCGTTCTTCGCGGAGACCGGGCTGCCCTGGGTGCCGCCGAGCCCGAACATGCCGACCCCGGACACGGCCCTCGCGTACGCCGGCACCTGTCTGTTCGAGGGGACGAACCTCTCCGAGGGGCGCGGGACGACCACGCCCTTCGAGGTGGTCGGTGCGGAGGGGATCGACCGGCGGTGGGCGGAGGCGGCGAACGCGCTGGGGCTGCCCGGGGTGTGGTTCCGGGAGGCGTACTTCACGCCGACCTTCTCCAAGCACGTGGGGAAGGTGTGCGGCGGGGTCCGGCTGATCGTGCACGACCGGGAGGCCTTCGACCCGGTGCGGGCCGGGATCGGACTGCTGATCACGGCGCGGCGGGTGTGGAGCGGATTCGGCTGGCGCGCGGACCACTGGATCGACCGGCTGACCGGCTCGGACCGGGTGCGGACGCTGGTGGACGCGGGGGCGGACGTGGACGAGGTGGCCGGTGACTGGGCGGCGGGGCTGGCGCGCTTCGGGGCGGTGCGCGAGGGGTACCTGCTGTATCCGTGATCCGACCGCGTCGGGGGACTGGCCGGGCGGGCGCCGCAGCAGGATGCTGACTGCACCGGAGGCACGGCGTGGAGGGGGACGTCATGGCGGACATCGGTGGCGGATTCGGGGTCGGGGGCGGGGTCGGGGGCCGGTTCGGGGTCGGGATCGGCGTCGGGGTGCGGCCGTACGCGGAGCTGACCTTCGACTCCGAGGGGGACGTGGACCGGGTCACGCAGGGGGCGGTGTCCCGGATGGAGGCGACCGACCTGCTGGTCTTCGCGCACGGCTGGAACAGCGACCGGTCCACGGCGACGCGCCTCTACGACCGGTTCTTCGCACCCTTCGAGGGGCTGGTGGGGTCGGGGGTGCGCCTGGGGTACGTGGGTGTCGTATGGCCCGCGATGCGCTTCTCCGACGAGCCGATACCGGACTTCGACCCACCGGGCGTCCTCGCGGAGCCCGGCCTCGGCAGCGCGCTGGACCCGCTCACCCGCCGGGCGCTCGGGGAGTTCTGGCCGGAGCGGCGGGCGGAGCTGGACCGGGTGGCGGAACTGCTGGAGGAACAGCCGGATTCGGCGGCCGCCTTCATCGAGTTCGGCGCCCTGGTACGCGAGTTGGCCGGGGTGGACGCGGTGCCCGCGGTGGTCGTGCCGGCGGTACCCGCGATCTTCACGGACGACGTGCTGGAGGTGTGCCGGGCCCTTTCCCTCGCCCTGGTCAGGGCGGGCACGCCGGGGGCACCGGCCGCGGCGGGCCCCTACGGTCCGGGGCTCACGGTCGGCGGCGGGCTTCGCGGGCTGTGGGGCGGCGCCAAGGAACTGCTGCGGCAGGCGACGTACTACAAGATGAAGAAGCGGGCGGGTGTGGTCGGCGAACGTGGCCTCGGCCCCGTGCTGGCCCAGCTGGCGGCCGCCCGCCCCGCCCTGCGGTTCCATCTGATCGGGCACAGCTTCGGGGCGCGCGTCGTCTCCTTCTCCCTGCGCGCGGTGCCGGACCGGGCCCGGTACGTGAAATCCGTGACCCTGCTCCAGGGAGCCTTCTCCCACTACGCGTTCGCCGACCGGCTGCCGCACGACAAGGGCAACGGCGGTGCCCTGCGCGGGCTCCAGCACCGGGTCGACGGGCCGGTGGTCGCCTGCCATTCCGCGCACGACTCGGCCCTCAAGGTCTTCTATCCGCTGGCCTCCCGGATGGCAGGGGATTCGGCCGGACTGCTGGGTTTCGACGAGCGGTGGGGCGCCATCGGGCACGACGGGGTCCAGGCGGTCCCGGGCGCGCCCCGGCTGAGCCTCGACACCGCCCTGCGCGACGGGGTACCCACGGCCGGTTGCGTCAGCGTGGACGCGGGCTCCGTGGTGCGGCGCGGCGGCGCTCCGTCGGGGGCGCACAGCGATATCTGCCACGAGGAACTGGCCCGGGTGGTGGTGACTGCGGGGCGCATGGGGCGCTGACTTCTGGCCATGTGCCACCCGCACGCCTCGACCGCCCCCGCATGCGCCTGCCTCCGGCCGGGCATGTTGGGCACATCGGCGGAGGTGATGGTGTGATGGCGGGATTCCGGAGTCTGGCCTACCAGGTGCGCGACGCGCGCAATGACCGGGCCTTGCGGCGCCATTCCCTGCGCCGCTGCCTGGAGCGGTTCGCGCCCTACGGGCACCGGGCCACGTGGTGGCACCTGTGCGACCGGCACGGGATCGCCCCGGAGGACCGGGGGGCCGATCCGCTGCGGCTGGTCGCCGCCCTCGAGGAGCTGGAGGACGCGCGGGCTGTCTGGCTGGAGTACGAGCGGCAGTTCGCGGAACGGCGCCGGCGGGAGAAGCACCACGGGCTGCGCCGGCCGGAGTGGGCGTGGGGCGGGAGCGGCGACGCGGTGGTGCGGTGCGCGGATCCGGGGGTCCGGCCGGAGGGGGCGCTGGGCGAGGTGCTGCGCAGGCTGGTGCGGGCACTGGAGTCGGGGCCGGGGACGGCGTGTCCGGTGTGCGGGGACCCCGAGCTGCACTGGCCGGAGGTGGCTCCGGTCGGCCCCTGGGCGGGGGCGCTGGCCTGGGACGGGCCGGTGTGCGCGGGCTGCGGGATCGTGGTGCCCAGACCGGCCTTGGTGGACACCCCGGCGCTGCTGGACACCCCCTCGGCGGGAGCCGCGTGAGACCGCCACCGCCGGTGCCGGTGCCGATGCCGATGGCGGTGTCGTTGAACGGATCCCGGAGCGCCGCGGACGGCCCGGCCGTGCCGATGTCGCCGCAGGCGCTGGCGGAATCGGCGCTCGCAGCCGTCGGCGCCGGCGCCGGGGAGGTGCTGGTGCATCCGCGGACACCGTGCGGGCGGGAGAGCATCTCGCCGCGGGTGATCGGACCGGTGTTGGAGGTGCTGCGGCGTACGGGGGTCGGCGTAGCGCTGTCGGTGCCGGTGGCGATCGCGGCCGAACCGGATCCCGGGGGGCGGCTGGAGCGGGTGGCTTCGTGGACGGTGCTGCCGGACCGGGCGGTGGTGCACTTCGGGCAGCCGGGCGCCGCGGAGCTGGCGCAGGCCCTGCTGGCGCGCGGGGTCGCTGTGGACGCGGTGGTGCCGCTGGGTGGCGCGGCCGGGCCGGAGCCGCTGGCCGCGTTCCTGGCCTGGCCGGTGCGTGAGCCCGGGCGGGTCCGGCTCTGGGCCGAGCTGGCGGCGGCCGATCCGGCCCTGGTCGCGGGGCTGCGCGCGCTGCCGCCCGTACCGGTGCTGCTGTACGGGCGGGACGCGGCCGCCTGGCCGGTGCTGCGGCTGGCCGCGCGGTGCGGTACCGGCGTGCGGACCGGCGTGGGCGATGTGACGCACCTGCCCGACGGGCGGCCGGCCCGGTCGAATGCCGAACTGGTGACGGCAGCCCGCGAAGTGGTGGCGCGGGAAGTGGCGGCCCGGGAGGTGGTGGCGCGGTCGGCGGCTACAGCCGCGAGCCGGTGAGCCGCTCGCCGAAGGCGTCGTCCGGGTTGGACAGCGCGCAGGTCTCCATCGACAGGCAGCCGCAGCCGATGCAGTCCGTCAGGTGGTCGCGCAGACGGCCGAGCCGGGTGATGCGTTCGTCGAGTTCGGCGCGCCAGGCTTCGGAGAGACGGGCCCAGTCCTCGCGGTTGGGGGTGCGCTCCTCGGGGAGCTGGGCCAGTGCCTCGCGGATGCTGGCCAGCGGGATGCCCACGCGCTGGGCGGCGCGTACGAAGGCCACCCGGCGCAGCGCGTCACGCGTGTAGCGGCGCTGGTTGCCGGAGGTGCGGCGGCTGCTGATCAGTCCCTTGGCCTCGTAGAAGTGGAGCGCCGAGACGGCCGCGCCGCTACGGGCGGACAGCTGACCGACGGTGAGCTCGTGGACTTTCTCGGGAATCTGCGGCACCCGGTCGAGCGTAGCCGGAGGTCCGTTGACATACGCATACGCCCCCCAGCATGCTGAGCAAGCGCTTATTCGTCCGTCAGTCGTCCGCGAGAGACAGGAACAGGGCATGGCCGAGCCGAGGGTCTTCACGTCCGCCGAGGAGCTGCACGCCGGGATCGGCGAACCGCTCGGCCCCAGCGAGTGGCTGGAGGTGGACCAGAAGCGGATCGACCTCTTCGCGGACGCCACCGGCGATCACCAGTGGATCCATGTGGACCCGGAGCGCGCGGCGGGCGGGCCCTTCGGTTCCACCATCGCGCACGGCTATCTGACGCTGTCACTGCTGCCCAGCCTGGTCCCGCAGATCATGCGGGTCGAGGGCATGCGGATGGGCCTCAACTACGGGACGAACAAGGTCCGCTTCCCGGCACCGGTGCCGGTCGGATCACGGCTGCGCGCCGTCGGCGTGATCACGGAGGTCGCGGAGGCGGGCGGCGGCGTACAGGTCACGGCCACCGTCACGGTCGAGCGCGAGGGCGGCGACAAGCCGGTGTGCGTGGCGGAGTCGGTGTCGCGCTACTACTTCTGAGGGCCCGGCCGCGCGGCCACCATGCGGAGCACGAGGTCGGCGTAGAGCCCGCCGACCTCGTCGGGCGTGCGCTGCCCGGCCGTGTTGAACCAGCGGGCCACGTCGATGCACAGCGAGAGCACGGCGAGGGTGGTGCCCGGCACGTCGGGGACGTCGAACTCCCCCGCGGCCACCCCGTCGGCGATGATCCGGCGCACGGCCGCATCGCTCTGCCGGCGCAGCGCCACGATCTCGGAGCGGTGCTCCGGAGCGAGAGCGTCGAGCTCGTACTGCACCACGCGCGCGGTGGTGTGGTGCGCCGCGTGCCAGCGCACGAAGGACCGCACGGCGGCATCGAGCCGGTCGGCGGCACTGCCGGGGCCGTCGGCGGCGGTGGTCAGGATCTCCAGCGCCTTGTCGTGGCCGATCCGGCTGATCCGCTGGAGCAGCTCTTCCTTGGTCTTGTAGTGGATGTAGAGCGCGGCCGGGCTCATGCCGGCACGGCCCGCGATGTCACGCGTGGTGGTGGCGTGGTACCCGCGCTCGGCGAAGGCCTCGACGGCGGCGACCAGCAGCCGCCGTGCGGCGTCGGGGGTGACCTCGGACCACGGCCGGTAGCCGTCGACCGTTTCCTCCGCGCTGCCCATCGCTCACTCACCCTTCACCGTGTGGAAGTGAACACCCTACCGGAGGGTGAGCAAGCGCTTAGAGATCTCGGGCCGGCCGGGCCGGCGGGCCGGCTATTTCGGCGCGAAGGGGTCGTACTCGGCCATGATCTTCTCCATCCTGGCCTGATCCACCCGGCTGACGATCTGCGTGACCTCCTGGCGGTCGCGGATCACCTTGGCGAGGGTGAAGGCCGAGGTGGTGAGGTAGAGGACCGCGATGCCGAGGAAGGCCCGGACCCAGCCGTTCGCCTCCAGGTTGTAGATCCCCACGGACACGGCGCCGATGGCGATGCCGAAGGAGGCGACGGCCTGGCCGTAGTACGCCCCCGTGCTCTGCTGCTTGACCGGTGTCTCGTTCATGGGTCGAGCATCGGGCGGACGGCGGGAGAGCACATCCGCACGCGTACTCATACGGGTACTCAGAAGGCGGAAACCCCGGTGCGGGCGCGGCCGATGAGCAGCTTCTGGATCTGGCTCGTGCCCTCGTACAGGGTCATCACGCGGGCGTCGCGCAGCAGTTTGCCCGCCGGGTACTCGTCGATGTAGCCGTACCCGCCGTGCACCTGGAGGGCGTTGCTCGCGGCGCGCACGGCGGCCTCGGAGGCGAAGAGCTTGGCGGTGGAGGACTCGGTGGCGAAGGGCTGCCCGCGGTCGATGAGGTCGGCCACCCGCCAGGTCAGCAGGCGGGCGGCGTCCACATCGACCGAGATGTCGGCGATGAGCTCCTGCACCAGCTGGTGGTGGGCTATCGGCCGGCCGAACTGCTCGCGCTGGGCGGCGTACGAGACGGCCGCGTCCAGGGCCGCCTGTGCGATGCCGACGCAGCCGGCGGCGACCGACATCCGGCCCTTGGCGAGGGCGGACATGGCGACCGAGAAGCCCTTGCCCTCAGGGCCGAGCATCGCGGAGGCGGGCACCCGGACGCCGTCGAGGACGAGCTCGGCGGTGGCCTGGCCGCGCAGGCCGAGTTTGCCGTGGATCTCGCGGCGGGTCAGGCCGGGGGTGTCGGTGGGGACGAGGAAGGCGGAGACCCCGCGGTGGCCGGGCTCGTCGCCGGTGCGGGCGAAGAGCAGCACCACGTCGGCCCAGGTGCCGTTGGTGATGAACATCTTGTTGCCGTCGAGGACGTACGCGTCACCCGTGCGCACGGCGCGGGTGGTGAGGCTGCCGGCGTCGGAGCCGGTGCCGGGCTCGGTGAGGCCGAAGCAGCCGAGCGCGTCGCCGGAGCACAGGCGGGGCAGCCAGGCGCGCTTCTGCTCCTCGGTGCCCCAGGCGGCGATGGTCTTGGCGACCAGGCCGAGGGAGACGGAGACGATCCCGCGCACGGCGGAGTCGCCGCGTCCGAGTTCTTCGGTGACCAGCACGTAGGCGAGGTGGTCACCGCCGGAGCCGCCGTACTCCTCGGGGACGGTCAGGCCGAGGAAACCGAGCGCGCCCAGCTTCTTCACGATGGCCCGGTCCACGCTCTCGGCGCGGTCCCACGCGGCGGCGTACGGGACGACCTCGCGCGCGGTGAACTCGCGGGCGAGCCTGCGGACGGCGGTCTGCTCCTCGCTCAGCTCCAGATTCACCGGGCACCTCCGGGGCGGGACCGGGCCTTTAACTAGCACCGGTAGTTTATGGCGGGCAGGCCCTACTATGTGGCGCATGGCCAGACCGCGCAAGCCCCTCCTCAGCCGGGACCGCATCATCGAGGCGGCCGGCTCCCTGGTGGACGCGGAGGGCCTGGAGGCGGTGTCGACGCGGCGGCTGGCGGCTGCGCTCGGGGTCAGCGGGCCCTCGCTCTACAACCATTTCCGCACCAAGGACGAGATCCTGGACGCGGTGGCGGACGCAGTGAGCGCGCGGGTGGACCTGTCGATGTTCGACGGCGGCCAGGACTGGCGGGCGGCGCTGCACGCATGGGCGCACTCGTACCGGGACGCCCTGGCGGACCACCCGAACATCGTGCCGGTGCTGGCGCGTGGGCCGGGGCGCCGGCCGGCCGGGCTGCGGCTGGCGGACGCGGTGTTCGGGGCGATGACGGCGGCGGGCTGGCCGGCGGCGCAGGCGACCCGGATCGGCGCGCTGATGCGGTACTTCATCCTGGGCTCGGCGGTGGCGTCCTTCGCCGGGGGTTTCGTGGACGACCGCACGGCATACGACCCGGCGGACTACCCGCACCTGGGCCAGGCCCACCTGCTGGCGGAGCGCGGGCGCGAGGTGGACGAGGGCGCCTTCGAGACGGGCCTGGCGGCGCTGCTGGACGGACTGGCCCTCCAGTACGAGGCGCTGCCCGCCTCCTGAACGGGCATCCGGTGAGCCGGCGGTGAGCGCGCGGTGAGCCGCCCCGGTGAGTCTTGCCCCATCGCCGGATCCACCGAGGACCGGCCGCCGAGCAAGGGGCAGGACCATGGGGACGCACACGGGCACGGGCATGGACGCCGGCACGGGCACGGGCACCGGCACCGGCACCGGCACGCTGAACGGCAGGACGGCACTGGTGACGGGCGGTTCGCGCGGGATCGGCCGGGCGGTCGCGCTGCGGCTCGCGGCCGAGGGCGCTCTCGTCGCCGTCCACTACGGCGGCAACGAGGCCGCGGCCGGCGAGACCGTGGCGCGGATCGAGGCGGCGGGCGGCCGCGCGTTCGCCGTCCCGGCACGGTTCGGCGAGGACGGCGCCGTGGACCGGCTGTTCGAGGGCCTGACCGCGGGACTGGCGGGGCGCGGGCTGGACATCCTGGTCAACAACGCGGGCATCAGCTCCGGCAACCCGATCGCGCACGTCACCCCCGAGGAGCTCGACCGGCTGCTCGCCGTGAACGTCAGCACTCCGTTCTTCGTGGTCCAGCGCGCGCTGGGGCTGCTGAACGACGGCGGCCGCATCGTCAACATGGGTTCGACGGCCAGCCGGTTCGCCGTCTCCACCCAGATCGGCTACACCATCAGCAAGGCGGCTCTGGAGTCGATGACCCCGTCGCTGGCCAACGAGCTCGGCAGCCGCGGCATCACGGTGAACACCGTCGCACCCGGCGCCGTGCGGACCGACATGACCGCCGGCTACACCGCCGTTCCCGAGGTGGTCGCCGGGCTGGAATCGATCACGGCGCTCGGCCGGCTCGGCGAGCCCGAGGACGTCGCCGATGTCGTCGGCTTCCTGGCGGGCCCGCAGGGCCGGTGGGTGACCGGCCAGACGATCGACGTCTCGGGCGGGACGTACCTCGGCCCGATCGTCCCCGCCTGATCGGCCGATCGACGAATCGACGAATCGAACGATCAACTGATCGGCTCCGGTGGATAATTGCCGGCATGCTGTTCGGAATCCTCGGTGAGACCCGGGCGTGGCACGACGACGGGGCCGAGGTTCCGCTGGGCGGACCGGCCCGCCGCGCCCTGCTGGCCCTGCTGCTGACCCACGTGGGAGAGGCCGTGTCGGCGGACCGGCTGGCCGACGCCGTCGACCCGGACGGGACCCTTTCGGCGCACGCCCTGCAGTCCCAGGTGTCCCGGCTGCGCAAGGCCGTCGGCCCGGGGGCCGCGATCGAGCAGGCCGGCGCCGGCTATCGGATCGTGGTTCCGCAGGACGACGTGGACGCCTGCCGGTTCGAGCGGCTGGCCCAGGAGGGCCGGGCCGCGCTGCGGGCCGGCGAGGCCGAGCGGGCCGTCACGCTGCTGCGCGACGCGCTGGCGCTGTGGCGGGGCCCCGCCCTGGCCGGCCTCGCCGAGAGCGAGAGCGCCCGACCTGCCGCGGCGCGTCTGGAAGAGCGCCGACTGGGGGCGCTCGAAGACCGGATCGAGGCCGAGTTCCTGCTCGGCGGCCGTCCCGGCGCCGTGCCCCAGCTGCGCGAGCTGGTCGGCCGCCATCCGCTGCGGGAACGGCTGGCGGGGCTGCTGATCCGGGCGCTGTTCGCCGAGGGGGGCCCGGCCGCCGCGCTGGTGGCGTACGAGGAGACCCGGCGGCATCTGGCCGATGAACTGGGCACCGCCCCCTCCCCCGAACTGACGGCGCTGTACGAGGAGTTGCTGAGCGTCGATCCGGGACCGGTACCCACGGCGCCGCCCGCGCAGCTGACGGCGTTCGTCGGGCGCGCCGGCGAGGTGGCCGAGGTCGCGGGGCGGCTTCGGGTGGCCCGGCTGGTCACGCTGACCGGGCCCGGCGGCGTCGGCAAGACGCGGCTGTCCGTGGAGGTCGCGGAGGCCGTCGGCACCGGCCCCGGGGCCGACGGGGTGTGCTTCGTGGAGCTGGCCCCGCTGCGCGACGGCGCCGGTCTGCCACAGGCACTGTTGAGCGCGCTCGGCCTGCGCGCCACCGGGCTGAGCATGGGCGACGGCGGGCAGACGCCGGTCGACCGCCTGATCGCCGCGCTGGCGGACCGGATGCTCCTGCTCGTCCTGGACAACTGCGAGCACGTCGTCGACGAGATCGCGGCGCTGGCGGCGCGGCTGCTGGCGGCCTGCCCGCGGCTGCGGGTCCTGGCGACGAGTCGGGAGCCGCTCGGCATCATCGGCGAGAGCCTCTGGCCCGTGCGGCCGCTCGACGGTGACGCGGCGGTACGGCTCTTCGTGGAGCGGGCCGGCGCCGTACGGCCCGGTTTCACCGCCGATCCCGAGGTGGTCCGGCGGATCTGTGCGGCCCTGGACGACCTGCCCCTGGCCATCGAGCTCGCGGCGGCGCGCATCCGCACGCTGGACGTCGACGAACTCGCGGGACGGCTGGACGACCGGCTCGGGGTCGCGGCCCGCGGCAGCCGAGGCTCCGACGAGCGCCACCGGACCCTGCGCTCGGTCGTCGCGTGGAGCTGGGAGCTGCTCTCCGGGCCGGAGCAGCGGGCCGCGCGACGGTTCACGGTCTTCGCCGGCGGCGCGACGGCCGAGTCGGCGATACGGGTGTGCGAGACCGACGGCGAGACGCTCGAAGCGCTCGTCGACAAATCGCTTCTGGAGTTCGCGGGCGGCCGCTACCGGATGCTGGAGACGATCGGCGCCTACGGCGGAGAACGGCTGGACGAGGCGGGCGAACGCGATGCGGTACGGCGCGCCCACGCCCGGCGGTTCCTGGAGCTGGCGCGGACCGCCGACCCCCATCTGCGGCGGGCCGGGCAGCTGGAGTGGCTGCCCCGCCTGACCGCCGAGCACGGGAACCTCCTGGCGGCCCTGCGCTGGGCGGTCGAGTCGCCGGACGCGGAGACCGGCCTCGAACTGCTCGCCGCGGCCTCGCACTACCTGTGGATCCGGGGCATGTCCGCCTCCGTGGCGCCTCAGGCGATCATGCTTCTGGACACGATGGGCCCGGTACCGGGCGGGGCGATCGGCGGGGCGACGGGCGAGGTGGCCGGCGGTGGGGCGGCCGAGGCCCCGCCGTGGGGCGGGCTCGGCGAGGAGTACGTCCTGTGCGTGCTGCTGGCGGCGTCCGGCCAGGCCGGGCGCCCGGTGTGGCAGCGGCACCGGGCGGCGGCCGGGCGGGCGCTGGCCGCCGCGTGGTCGGGCGCCCGCCCCGGTCGCTACCCCGTCGGCCTGCTCCTGTGGATGATGCGGAACGCGGGCGAGGCCGACGCGCAGGGCGCCTTCACGCTCGTCTCGGCCCAGCGCGACCGCCCCGAGCCATGGGCGCGGGCCGCAGCCCGGTACGTGTCCGGCTTCGGGCCCCTGGGTGAGGGGGACACCACCCTGGCCGAGGAGACCTTCGGCGCCGCCGCCCGGGGGTTCCGCGAGCTCGGCGACCGCTGGGGCACCGCCCTGGCCCTGGACGCCCTCGCCGGCCTGGCGGGCGGGCGCGGCGACCACGTACGGGCCGTCGCGCTCACCGACGAGGCCCTCGCGCTCACCGAACAGCTCGGCGCCCTGGACGACAGCGCCGACCTGCTGGTCAACCGGGCCGACCACCGCGTCGGCGAGAACCCGGCCTCGGCCCGCGCCGACTACGCGGAGGCCGCCGCGCTCGCCCGCCGCGCCGGCAGTGCCGCCGGCCTCGCGGCGGCGCTGCGCGGACTGGCCGACATGGCCCTGCTGGACGGGGACCCGGCCGGCGCGGAGCGGCTGTACGAGGAGGCTCTGGAGCGGGCCGACCCGCACTGGGTCAAGAGCGTCGGCACCCGGGTCCGTACGCTCGTCGGCCTCGGCCGCGTCGCCGAGGCGCGCCGCGACCGTGCGGCGGCCCGGACCCGCTACCGGGAGGCCGCCGAGGCCGCTGCCGGCACGGGGGCCGAGACCCCGGAAGCGCTCCGTCTGCTGGGCCTGCCCGCGAGCGTGGCCGAACGCATCGTCGAGGCGGTGAGCGCGCGGTGAGCCCTCGGTGAGCACTGCCGTGGAAGCTCACCGCATGAACACCGCAGAGACGAAGAACATCAGCGTACTGATCTCCGGCGCCTCCGTCGCCGGCCCCGCGCTGGCCCACTGGCTCCACCGGTACGGCTTCACCACCACGGTCGTGGAACGCGCGCCCGCCCTCCGCGACGGGGGCTACGCCGTCGACTTCCGCGGCGAGGCCCACCTGTCCGTCCTGCGTGGCATGGGCATCCTGGAGGCGGTCGAGCAGGCCCGGACCGGCATGGGCTCCATGGCGTACGTCAACAAGGCCGGAAAGCCGCAGGCGAAGCTTCCCGCCGATCTGTTCGCGGGAGACGTCGAGATCCTCCGCGGCGACCTGGCGCGGATCCTCTACGAAACGACCGCCCCGCACACCGAGTACGTCTTCGGGGATTCCGTGACCTCGCTCGCCGAGGACGCCGAGGGCGTGAGCGTCACCTTCGAGCGTGGCGCGCCGCGCCGGTTCGACCTGGTGATCGGCGCGGACGGAATGCGCTCCACCACCCGCCGCCTGGCGTTCGGCCCGGAGGAGCGGTTCGTACAGCACTTCGGTGTCCACTGCGCGATCTTCACCACGGCCAACCGACTCGGGCTCGACCACACCGGACACGCCTACCGCACCGCGGGCAGGCTCGTCGCGATGTACAGCGCCCGCCACAACACCGAGGCCAAGGCCGTCTTCTACTTCGCCTCTCCGCTCCTGGACCTCGACCGGCGCGAGGTCGCGCGGCAACAGGCCGTCCTCGCCGAGCAGTTCGCGGGCAACGGGTGGGAGAGCGACCGGCTGCTGGAGGACATGCGGTACGCGCCCGACTTCTGCTTCGACTCGGTCGGGCAGGTCCGCATGGACTCCTGGAGCCGCGGCCGGGTCGCCCTGCTCGGCGACGCCGCCTACTGCCCCTCGTCGCTGTCCGGCATGGGTACGGGACTCGCCCTGGTCGGCGCCTACGTCCTGGCCGGCGAGCTGGCCGCGGCACGCGGAGACCACCGTGGCGCCTTCGCCCGCTACGAGGCCGAACTGCGGGAGTACGCGGCGGGCTGCCAGAAGATGGGCGACGGCGTCGCCAGGCTCATGGTTCCCGGGAGCCGCCTGACGGCCACGCTCCTCAACCGCTACTACAAGGTCATGCCATATCTGCCGGGCAGGGACATGGCGGCCAGGATCGCCCGTAGGACCGCCGAGAACATCACGTTGCGGGACTACAGCGCGTGGGACCGGCTCGGGCCGCGCGACCCCGCCCTCCCGGTGGCGGGCGGGTGAGCGCTCCGTGGCGACGCCGCGCGGTGTCCTACGGCTGGAAGACGACCAGCGAGCGGCCGCCCTTGCCGGCGAGCATCGCGTCGAAGGCGGCCGGGATGCCTTCGAGGGTGATGCGGTCGGTGACCAGGGCGCCGAGGTCGAGACGGCCCGCGCGGACGTGCTCGGCGATCAGCGGGAGGTCGCGGGCCGGGTCGCTGTTGCCGTAGACGCAGCCGGTGAGGGTACGGGCGAAGTGGAAGATCTCCATGGAGTGGAAGGTGACCCGCTGCTCCTTGCCGCCGATGCCGACGACCGTGGTCCGGCCGCCGCGCCGGGTCGACTCCCAGGCGCCCCGGATGGTCTCGGCCCGGCCGACACACTCGACGGCGACGTCGGCTCCCTGACCGCCGGTCAGCGCGCGGATCTGCTGGCCGGTGGTGTCGGAGGCCAGCACGAACTCCGTGGCCCCGGCCGCGCGGGCCAGTTCCTCCTTGTCCGGGGACACGTCGACGGCGATGACCGGGCCGGCCTGCGCGATCCGGGCGGCCTGGAGGGCCACCAGGCCGACCCCGCCGACTCCGAAGACGGCCACCGACTCGCCCGGGCGTACCCGGGCGCTGTTCTGGACTGCCCCGTAGCCGGTGAGGACGGCGCAGCCGAGGAGGGCGGCCTCGGCGAGCGGGATCCCGGCGGGGGCGGGCAGCACGCAGTTGGCCGCGACGAGGGTCTCCTCGGCGAAGGCGGCCACATTCAGCCCGGGGTGCAGTGCGGTGCCCTGCGCGTCGTGCGCGTAGACCGCCCCGACCCCGGTGAGCGCCGTGGCGCAGAGCCAGACCTCACCGATCGTGCAGTGGTGGCACTCTCCGCAGGACGGTGCCCAGTTGAGCACCACGCCGTCACCGGGGGCGACATGGGTGACGCCCTCCCCCACCGCGAGGACCGTGCCCGCGCCCTCGTGGCCGAGGACGGCGGGCACGGGAACCCGCATGGTGCCGTTGCTGAGGGAGAGGTCGGAGTGGCACACGCCGGCTGCGGCGAGCCGCACCCGGACCTGCCCGGGGCCGGGATCCGGCAGCACGATGTCCCGTATCTCCAGCGGGGCTCCGACGGCGGGCAGGACAGCGGCGCGGACCATGGTCGTCATCTCGTCTTTCCGGTGCGGGGCGGGTGCGGCAGATCGGGCGGGTGCGGCAGGCCGGGCGGGTGCGGCGGGCCGGGCGGGTCGGGCGGTGGGATCAGAACTGCAGGGACTTGGTCTGGAGGTACTCGGCCAGGCCGTGCGCGCCCAGCTCGCGGCCGACACCCGACTGCTTGTAGCCACCGAAGGGCGCGAGCACGTTGAAGCGGCCGCCGTTGATGTCCACCTGCCCGGTGTCCATCCGGCGCGCGAAGGCCACGGCCGTCTCGTCGTCGGCGGCCCAGACGGCGCCGCCCAGGCCGTAGACGGTGCCGTTGGCGATGCTGAGAGCCTCCTCCTCGTCCTCGTAGCGGAGGATCGACAGCACAGGGCCGAAGATCTCCTCCTGGGCGATGGTCATGTCGGGCGTGACGTCGGCGAACACCGTCGGCGCCACGAAGTACCCCTGCTCCAGCGGCGCGTCGGGCCCGCCGGCGACGAGGCGCGCGCCTTCCTCCAGGCCCTTGGTGATGAAGCCGCGGACGCGCTCGTGCTGCTTGGCGTTGACGACCGGGCCGACGCGGACACCGGCCTCGCGGGGGTCGCCGGTGGGGTAGTCGGCGACGGCTGCGGCCGCGAGCGAGACGGCCTCCTCGTAGTGGTCCCGGTGGACGAGCATCCGGGTCAGCGCGTTGCAGCTCTGGCCGCTGTTGTTCATGACGTGCCCGACGCCTGCCGCGACGGCCTTGACCAGGTCGGCCCCGGGCAGGATGACATTGGCCGATTTGCCGCCCAGTTCGAGCGCGACCCGCTTCACGGCGGCACCGGCCGTGGCGCCGATCTGCTTGCCGACCGCGGTCGAACCGGTGAAGGAGACGAGGTCGACTCCCTCGTGCGCGGCGAGGGCCTGGCCGGCGACCGGACCGGTACCGGTCACCAGGTTGAAGACTCCGGCCGGGATGCCCACCTCGTGCACGGCTTCGGCGAAGAGCTGTGCGGTCAGCGGGGTGTCCTCGGCCGGCTTGAGGACGAGGGTGCAGCCGGCGGCGAGAGCGGGCGCCACCTTTGCAACGACCTGGTGCAGCGGATAGTTCCAGGGTGTGATGGCCGCGACCACCCCGATCGGCTCCAGCAGCACGGTGGAGTTTCCGACCCGCTCCTCGAAGGCGTACGAGGAGGCGAGTTCGGCGTAGGAGGCGGCCACGGCGATCGGCGCTCCGACGTGGACCGCCTTCGAGAAGCCGAGCGGCGACCCGAGTTCGGCGGTGATGGTCTCGGTCAGCTCGCCCGTGCGCGCCAGCAGAGCGTCGCGGAGGGCGCCGATCAGGGCGGCCCGCTCGGCCGGGGCCGTGGCCGCCCAGCCGGGGAGGGCCGCACGGGCCGCGCGTACGGCCGCGTCCACGTCCTCTTCGGTACCGGCCGGGACCTGGGCGATGACCTTGCCGTCGGCCGGGTTCACGACCTCGATCAGACCGCTGCCGGCGGCGGGCCGCCATGCGCCGTCGATGTACATCCCGTCGTGGGCCTTCATGGCATTCCTCCCGAGCACGCACGAGCGCGTAGATCCGACCTCCCGAACACCCTACAAACTAGCGTCGGTAGTTTTTACCGGCCAGGGGGCACCGGATTTCAGATGATGCCGAAAAGCATCCCTGTGGCGAGGACCACGAGCGAGGTCAGGGCCGCCCATTTCACGGTGAATCGGGTGTGGTCGCCGAACTCGACCTTGGCCATGCCGACGAGGACGTAGACGGCCGGAACCAGTGGGCTCGACATGTGCAGGGCCTGGCCGACGAGGGAGGCGCGGGCGATCTCGAGCGGGGAGACCCCGTGGGCGGCGCCGGCCTCGGCCAGGACGGGCAGGACTCCGAAGTAGAAGCCGTCGTTGGACATGAAGTAGGTGAGCGGCAGGCTGAGCAGGCCGGTGACCAGCGCCATGTGCGGGCCCATGCCCTCGGGGATGGCGCCGACGAGCCAGTCGGCCATGTGCTTGACCATGCCGGTGCCGGTGAGGACCCCGGTGAAGACGGCGGCGGCGAAGACCATGCCGGCGACGTTCAGGACGTTGTCGGCGTGGGCGGCGATCCGGGCCTTCTGGTCGGGCATGTGCGGGAAGTTGACGGTGAGGGCGAGGGCGGCACCGAGCAGGAACAGCACCGGGATGGGCAGCAGCTCCATGATCATCGCGGTGAGCAGGGCCACGGTGAGGCCGGCGTTGAACCAGTAGAGACGGGGCCGCAGGGTGGGGCGGTCGGGGTCCAGGCCCTGGAAACCGTCCTCGGGCGCGGGGGCGGAACCAGTCCCGTGCGGGGCGCCGGCGGCCGGACCTGCGGTGGAGGCCGTGGAAGCCTTGGAAGCGGTGGAAGCGGTGGATCCGGCGGCCCCCTCGACGGACGTGGACGCCGTCTCGGCGACGGCCGCGGCGGCCGTGCCGGGCGCGGCCGGGACCAGCTCCGCCTCGGGCTCCGCCTCGGCGGTCTCCGGCGCCGCCTGGCCGGGCAGCACCAGCGTGCCGACCCGGCGGCGCTCCTTCACGCCGAGGACGTACGCCAGGACGAACACGAACAGCAGACCCACCGCGAGCGCCGGGATCATCGGGACGAAGATGTCGGCGGCGTCGAGCTTGAGGGCGGTGGCGGCACGCGCGGTCGGACCGCCCCAGGGCAGGGTGTTCATGACGCCGTTGGCCGTGGCAGCGACGCCCGTCATCACCACCAGGCTCAGGCCGAGCCGCTTGTAGAGGGGATACATGGCCGAGACCGTGATCATGAAGGTGGTCGATCCGTCGCCGTCGAGCGACACGATCGCGGCGAGGACGGCGGTGCCGACCACCACCCGCATCGGGTCCGCCTTGCAGAAGCGCAGGATGCCGCGGACGATCGGGTCGAACAGGCCGACGTCGATCATCACGCCGAAGTAGACGATGGCGAACATCAGCATGGCGGCGGTCGGGGCGAGCTTGCCGACGCCTTCGATGACGTAGTCGCCGAGGTGCGCGCCCTTCCCTGCGAACACGCAGAAGAGTGCGGGGATGAGGACGAGCGCCGCGATGGGCGACATTTTCTTCATCATGATCAGGACCAGAAATGTCGCGATCATGGCGAAGCCGAGGAAGGTCAGCATGGGGGGAAGGTAGGTGCCCCCTCCGTGCGCCAACAAGACGTCTGCGCGTGAGCAATACGAGCAAAACCCCAGCTCAGGGCAGTGGTGTGAGCTCGACGGGGAAGCCGTTGAGCACCGCCGTGCCGGACAGCCGGTCCATGCGGGTGCCGTCGAGCAGCTGGTTGACGTTCGCGCCGGGCGACGCGGCGGCCACCGACAGCCGCGAGCCGGCCCGGTCGTGGCCCCAACCGTGCGGGAGGCTCACCACGCCGCTGCGGATGGCGTCGGTGACCTCGACGGGCACCTCCAGGCTCCCGCCGTCGGCGGTGATCCTGGCCTGCCCTCCGTCGACGAGGCCGAGCCGGTCCGCGTCCTGCGGATGGACCTGAAGGGTGCAGCGGTTGGAACCTCCGGTGAGGGCCGGGACGTTGTGCAACCAGCTGTTGTTGGACCGCAGATGGCGGCGGCCCACGAGCACCAGGGCGGCGGGGCGGTCGGCGAGCGCCGCGCGCAGCCTGGGGAGCTCGGCCGCGATCGGGTCCGGGAGCAGCTCGATCCTGCCGCTGCGGGTCTTCAGCACGCCCGGGAGCCGCGGCCGCAGCGGACCGAGGTCGATGCCGTGCGGCGCCTGTCGCAGATCGTCGAGCGTCAGGTGGTACGGACCGGTGCGCAGCATCAGGTCGAGGCGGCGCTCGGGGCCGGTGCTGCCGGTCAGCCGGCGGGCCAGCTCCTGCGGGTCGCCGCCGTGGAGCGGTGAGTGGGGATCGGTGACGGCCCGGGCCAGGCTGTCGGCGATGACGCGCTCGTCGACGGCTCCCGGCGGCGCTCCGTGCAGCCCGGAGACCGCGAGGATCAGGCGCGCGTGGATCTCGCACTCGTCCATGCGCCCGTCCGCCAGCGGGAGGGCGGCGGGCGAATAGCGGGCCTGGTTGCGCACGGCGAACCCGTTGAACGCGAAGTCGAAGTGCGCGCTCTGTGAGGGCGGCGGCGGTGGCAGGACGACGTGGGCGTGGCGCGAGGTCTCGTTCAGGTAGGGGTCGACCGAGACCATGAAGTCCAGCCCGGCCAGCGCCCGGTCCAGCCGATCGCCGTCCGGTGCGGACAGGACCGGGTTGGCGGCGATGGCCAGCAGGACCCGGATCCGCCCGTCACCCGGGGTCTCGATCTCCTCCGCGAGGGCGGCCATGGGCAGCTCGCCTTTGACCTCGGGGTGGCCGGCGACCCGGCTCGACCAGCGGCCGAGGGCGAACCCCTTGCCCGGTCCCGCGGGGCGGCCTGCGGGAGCCGTCGCGGAGAGCGGGAAGAGGGCTCCGCCCGGCCGGTCGAGGTTGCCGGTGAGGATGTTCAGTACGTCGACCAGCCAGCTCGCGAGCGTGCCGAACTCGACGGTGCAGCTGCCGATCCGGGCGTAGACGGCGGCGGCGGGTGCGGCCGCGAGCTCACGGGCGAGGGTGCGGATCCCGGCAGCGGTGAGGTCGCATGCGGGTGCGACGGCCTCAGGAGTGAAACTCCCGAGCGCGGCGCCGAGTTCCCCGATGCCGTCGCAGTGTTCCTCCAGCGCTCCGGGGTCGGCGAGCTTCTCCTCGATCAGGGTGTGCGCGAGGGCGGCGAGCAGCAGCGCGTCGCTGCCGGGGCGCGGCGCGAGGTGGCGGTCGGCGAGCGCGGCGGTGCGCGTACGGCGCGGGTCGACGACGACCAGGGTGCCGCCGCGGGCGCGCAGGGCCTTGAGCCGGCCCGGGAAGTCGGGGGCGGTGCACAGGGAGCCGTTGGACTCGACCGGGTTCGCGCCCAGGAGCAGCAGGAAGTCGGTCCGGTCGAGGTCGGGGACCGGGATGGCGAAGGGGTCGCCGAAGAGCAGCCCGCTGGAGACGTGCTTGGGCATCTGGTCGAGGGTGCTGGCGGTGAAGAGGTTGCGGGTGCCGAGGCTCTTGAGGAGCAGGGGCGGGTAGAGGGCGCCGGCCATGGTGTGGACGTTCGGGTTGCCGAGAACGACCCCGGCCGACTGTGCCCCGTACTCCTGGACCAGGGCGGGGACGGCGGCCGCGATGGCCTCGAAGGCCTCCTCCCAGGTGGCCTCCCGCAGTCGGCCGTCGCGGCGGACGAGGGGACCTCGCAGCCGGTCGGGGTCGGAGTCGAGCCCTCCGAACGCGGCCCCCTTGGGGCAGATGAAGCCGCGGCTGAAGACGTCCTCGCGGTCACCGCGGGCTCCGGTGACCGCGCCGTCCGCGAGGGTGAGGGTGAGGCCGCAGGTGGCTTCGCAGAGGGGGCAGATACGCAGGGCGGTGCGGGACATGGGCCCTCCAGGGGCGGCGGTCTGCGGCACGGGCACGGGTACGCGGAGCGCATCGAGCATACCGACCGGTACGCATGGAGGGGAGGGGTGTACGGCACCGAGTGGTCACAGGTGACGGTCGGCACCGCTCCCGGGCCCGGCAGAGGAAACGAAAACGCATCGCGACCGGAGCCGGAGCCGGAGCCCGGAAGGGGTCAGTCCAGCACGCGGGCCAGATAGGCGTGCATCATCGCGCGGGTCTCGGCGACGATGCCGGGATCCCCGGCCGGGTCGGCCCGGAAGGCGAGTTGTATCAGCGCGTCGGTGGCCTCGACCGCGACGAGGACGGCGCGCTCCAGGGTGGCGTCCGGGGTCAGGGCGAGATGCGCGGAGAGCAGTTCCGTCAGCCGGTCGGCGACCTGATGGTTGGGATCCGCCTCCGGCCCCTCGGCCGGAGGCGCGGGCACACCGAAGTCGACGAGCGCGAAGCCGGGCACGCTCCGCTTCATGGCCAGGTACTCGTCCAGTACCGCGTCCACGACGGGCCGCCAGTCGGTGGCCGGGAGGTCGGCGAGCCGGTCCGCGATGCCTTCGACGTAGCGGTCCAGGTTGCGGTGGGCCAGGGCGATGGCCATGGCCCGCTTGTTGCCGAAGAAGCGGTAGACGGAACCGATCGGCACGCCGGCGCGCAGGGCCACGGCACGGGTGCTGAGGTTCTCGTACCCGGTCTCGTCCAGCAGTTCGGCGCAGGCGTCGAGGATCCGGGCGAGCCGGGCGGCGCTGCGCTGCTGGATGGGCGCTCGGCGCAGGGAGTGGGCGGGAGGCACGGGGTCCATCATGCCGCTCCTCGCTTCTCGGTTCTGTGGGGGGGATCAGTTCAGCAGAAGACTGAGCCCTCCGACGGTGTAAGTGATCATCAGCGCCAGCAGCGGCAGCTGTCCGGCCACCGCCTTCGCGGGCGGGAAGAGTCGCATGGACCGGTCATGGGCCGCGACGACACCGAGGACGTGACCGGTGACGACGGCGATGACCTGGAGGGCGGCGAGGCCGCCGGGACCCAGTGGGGGCACGGGTTCGGGGGCGTTGTCAGTGCCGAGTGCCATGCTTACCGTGCGTGGTCCTTCGACTACAAGGAGGGAGAAGTAGTGGGCGATGAGATAGCCGAGCGCGATCGGTACGAGTGAGTGCGCGAAGGCGGTCAGCGGGCCGGGGTGCGGGCCGCTGACGAGGCGGGTGGCGGCGCCGCAGAGGCAGTAGAGGGTGGCGACGAGGGCGACGGAACCGAGCAGTCCGAGTGTGGCCGTGGGGATGCGGCCGAGGGGGGAGGTCTGTACGGCGTTGATCCAGGAGGGGTTGTCGGAGAAGCCGTCGTAGGCGGTGGAGCCGAGCAGGACGCAGACGGTGACGACGAGTCCGGGCCGCTCGGGTGTCGCGTCGAGTCCGTGGAAGGGGTTACGGAGAACGAGGCGGCCGTCGCTGCGACGGCCGAGGGGGGCGAGCCGGGCGAAGAGGCCGGAGTACGTCTCGAAGGCGTCGCCGTCGTCGAACCAGCGCTCGCCGAAGCGGGCGGCGAGCAGGAGTTGGGCGGTGGCGTAGGCGGTGATGGAGATCAGGAGGGTGGTGGTGGATGCGGGATCAGGAGCGACGAGTTCGAGCCAGGTGAAGCCGAACAGCCCGGCGGCGGCGGGCCACTGACCGAGCCGGGCGGGGAGGGGGCGGCCGGGGCCGCGGCGGGGCAGGGCGCGGGTGAGCAGGCGGTGCAGGGTGCGGAGCGGGTTGAGCAGGCGCCAGACGGGGCCGAGAAGGAGGGAGGCGGGCACGAGTCCGACCCAGAGGAGGACGTAGACGGCGCCGGGAGCGGGGTTGTGGGCGGGGTCGTCGGGACCGAGGAGGAGGTGGAGAAGGACGGCCGCCGCGGCGGCGAGCCCCAGTCCGCGCAGGGCGGTTCGGGTGGCGGGCGCGTCGGCCACCCGCTGGAGGGCGGCGGGCAGGGCAAGGCCCGAGCGCGCTCCGCGGAAGCGGGAGGTGGACCAGAGCAGGCCGAGCGCGAGGAAGGAGACGAACAGAGCGGCGAAGGCACCGGCGAAGGCGTAGAAGGGAGAGATCGGCAGATCGTGCTGGGACCCGATCCCGTGCGCGAGCGAGGTGAGCGGATCGGCTGGGTGAAGGACCACGCCCTGGCCGTGGCCCGCCTCGCCGGCGCCCGGAGCGAGATCCGGCCCGAGCGGGCTCACCGTCTCCCCGCCCGGAGCGGTGTCCCGTCGGCGACACGGCACGGCAGCCCGGACTCCGGCCCGGGTCCGGACGGCCGGGGCGCGACGCCGCTCGGGAACGCGGTCGGGACGCCGGGCCGTGCGGGCCGGGTCGCGGGCCCAGGCGTCGGCCCGGGCTCGGTTCTGGCCGGGGTGCTGGATTCGGGTGGGGGTGGGGTCATCGGACGAGGAGTTGGGTCAGGACGAGGCTGGACTCGTGGGTCTCGACCTCGAAGAGGCCCGTGCGGTCGGCCGTCAGGGTCAGGGTGGCCTCCTGGCCTGCCGGCAGGACCAGTTCCTTGTCGTAGCCGTGGACGTGCAGGGTGTCCGCGCGGTCGCTCGTGACGCGCAGGGCCACGCGCTCTCCGCGCCGCAGCTCGGTGCGGGCGGGGGCCGGGCTGACCTTGCCGTCCCGGACGGTGATGGTGACCGTGCGGTCGGCCTGCTCCGCCGCCGGGGTCTGGCCCGGCGGCGGGGCCTGGCCCGGCGGCGGGGCCTGGCCCGGCGCCGGGGCCTGGCCCGGCGCCGGGGTCTGGCCCGGCGGCGGGGTGTCCCCGTGGCTGTGGCCGCCCGGCTGCCGCGGGGCGGTGGCGGTGAGCTGGGCCGTGCCCTCGACCGGCTTGCCCGAGACCGCCCAGGCGGTGTGGTCGTCCGCGTAGAGGCGGACGGTCAGGGTGTGCGCGCCCTCGGGGACCTGGGCCGCGGGCAGGTGGAACCAGGGGCCGTACAGCCGGGCCAGCTTGCGGCCGTCGAGCTCCAGGTGGGCGTGGCCCGCGCCCGGGAGGGCGGCGCCGCCGGTGCTGTCGGGGGTGAAGCGGTAGTTCGTCACCGCCAGTTGGAGGTTCCAGCCGTCCTCCGAGTCCGGGCGGACGGTCAGCTGGACCTCCGGCGCGCCTTGGGCCGGGACCTCGCGGAGCCGGTGGCCGGTGGCGTCGGTGGCCGTGAGCAGGGTGCCCACGCCGCCGGAGGCCTGCTCGTGGCTGGTGCCGGGCTTGTGGTGGGTGGTGGCCCGCCCGCCGCAGCCCGTCGCCGCGCCGCCCGCGAGGAGCAGGGCGAGGGCGAGCGGGGCCGCGGCGCGGGCGGTCCGGCGGAGCCTGCGGGTCCCGCGGGGCGGCGTACCGCAGGCGTCGCACCGGTTGTCGTCGTCGGGCCGGTCGGTCACGGCTGGCCTCCTGTGGTCGGGGCGGCGTGGGCGGGGGTCACGGCGCGGGGTCCGGGGTCGCCGGGGGCTCGGGGGCGGCCGCGCTCAGCGCCGGTGCGGGGTCGGAGGGGACCGGGGCGCGGTCGCCCTCGGGATCGCCGCCCGGGCCGGGCGGGCGGGCCGGGGTACCCGGGTGGGCCGAGGCCACCACCGCCCACAGGACCCAGATCACGGCGACCAGGGCCCGTACCCAGGCGGGGCTCAGGGGGGTCCAGGGGATCATCAGGACGGCCTTGTCGAAGGCGTCCAGCAGGGTGAGCCCGGCCAGCAGCAGGGTCAGCCGGGCCAGCCAGGGGCGGGTGGGGCGCAGGACCAGGCCGGCGCCCGTCCACCACAGGCCGAGCAGGAGGAGGGCGAGTGCCGGGACGAAGGTGGCGGTCAGGGGCATGGTGGAGCCCGCCACGTCCAGGACCAGACCCGCCAGCCCGGCCAGCGTGGCGGCCGTGCCCAGCCGGGAGCCGCGCAGGCGGCGCCACCACAGGACGCCGCCGACGAGCAGCAGCACCGCGGCCACGGCCAGCGCGAGCTGGGTCTCCGCCCGCTCCAGTCCGCGCGCGCCGTACCAGTCGCAGCCGGACGGGAGTTTGCGCGCCTGGACGTTGTAGTCCGCGCAGACGAGGAGTTGGGCCAGCTTGACCGGTTCGCCGACCAGGCGGGCGGACGCCCCCGCTACCTCGCCCCGGCGGTCGCCGCACTGCGGGACCGCCCCGGGGGTGGAGCCGTCGGGTCCGTCCTGCCAGCAGTTGGCGCGCCCCTGGCCGTCCCACCACACGTCCATGCCGTTGGGGCGGGCGGCACCGGACCTGTCCTTGCCCATGACGTTCCCGGCGTACCGGTTGTGGTGGGAGGTGTCGGTCTGCTTCGACCACGCCTCCTCACCGCGGATGAAGGCGGGAACCGCGCTGAGGAAGAAGCCCGCGCGCCGGTGCCCGTACACCCAGTTGTTCTCGTAGAGGTTCCAGTTGCCGCCCGCGGTGATGATGCCGGTGCCCGGCGGCATGGAGATCTGCGGGCAGACCACGCCCCGCTCGTAGCCGCGTTCGATCGGCGGTTTGGCGCAGGTGCCGTCGGCGACGTACCCGTAGTAGTCCTGGTTGTTGTCGTGGATCAGGTTCCGCTCGAACTTGGCGTGGTTCTGCGGGAGTCCGGGGTGGCCGGGGAAGGCGCTGTCCATCGAGGCGCCGCCCATGTTCTGGTCGAACTCGTTGTCGTGCACCCACACCGAGTCACCCGCGGTGCCGGAGTAGCCGACCATGTTGTGGTGGCTGCGGCAGCCGGTGATCTCGATGGAGTACCGCGGGACCTCGTAGCCGCGGCCGTCGTTGATGTTCGAGGCGCTGCCCGGGTAGATGCCGGAGTCGCCGTTCCCGTACGACTCGCAGTTCTTGTAGAGCCCGTGGTCGCTGGCGAAGGTCAGGAAGCCGTACTCGTCGTTCCAGCGGGTCAGCACGTCGTCGATGACGAAGCCGTCGCCCGCGAGCACGTACAGCGAGTTGAAGGTGGTGCGCTGGGCGGTGAAGTTGCGGAAGTAGATGCCGTTGGACTGGTCCGCGCGGATGGCGTTCAGCTTCTGGTACTTGGCGTCGAAGACCACGTCCAGCCGGGTCGCGCCCGTGCCCTCGATCTGCAGGTTCGTCTTGCCGAGGATGGCGACGAGGTTCTGGTTGTGCCGGCACCGCACCTGCTGCTCGTAGGACAGGATCTGGTACCCGAGCGAGGACTGGGGGGCCTTGAGCGCGGCGCACTCCCCCGTCGGCGTGGGGAGCGAGGGCTCCTCCTCGTACAGGCCGGGGAGGATCGCGATGTTCATCCCGGGCCGGTCGACGGCGTCGACGGCCTCCTGGAGGTGCCGGTAGCCGCTCTTCTCGCACCGCTCGTACAGGGCGAGGTTGCGCTGCCTGAGCTCGTCGGGGAAGGCGGATATCCGGCGTTCGAAGGCGGGCCGGCCGGTTTTGCAGACGATCAGGTCGGGCTCCGCCGTGCGGTACTCGGGTACCGATCCGGAGCCGTCCGGGAGGGTGATCGGGCGCTCCTCGTGCGCGCTGGCGGCGGGCGCCGCGACGAGGAGGGACAGGAGAGCGAGAAGGGCGGCGAGGAGCGCCGCCGGCACGGCAGGGAACCTGCGGGTCCACGACATGCGCGTGAGAGTAGAGCAATGTTCATCTTTTGGGATCCCCCTCGACCGAATCCGTGCTCCGGCGGCTCCGCCCGCACACCGTCGACCCCTGCCCCCATTTCCGGCCTTTCCCGCCGATCTCCGGACCGGGCGCGGGTCCGCCGTTGACGTGCGGGCCGCGGAATCCTACTGTCAACCATAGGATTCCTTCGACGGAGCGGGAGCAGCACATGAGCGAGCAGGCCAGGAAGACGGCGGAGGCACTGGAGTACCTCACCGGCTTCGGCAACGAGCACAGCTCGGAGGCCGTCCCCGGCGCACTGCCGATCGGCCGGAACTCGCCCCAGCGCGCCCCCCTCGGCCTCTATGCCGAGCAGCTCAGCGGCAGCGCCTTCACCGAGCCCCGCACCCACAACCGGCGCTCCTGGCTCTACCGGATCCGCCCCTCTGCCGCGCACCCGCCCTTCACCCGGATCGACAACGGGGCCCTGCGTTCCGCGCCCTTCACCGAGTCCGCGGCGGACCCGAACCGGCTCCGCTGGAACCCGCTGCCCGACCCGGCCCCCGGCACCGACTTCCTCTCCGGCCTGTGGACCCTCGGCGGCAACGGCGACGCCGCCCAGCGCGCCGGCATGGCCATCCACCTCTACGCCGCCAACGCCGACATGACCGACCGGGTGTTCAGCGACTCCGACGGCGAGCTGCTCATCGTCCCCGAACGCGGCGGACTGCTCCTGCGCACCGAGCTGGGCCTGCTCGCCGCCCGCCCGGGCGACATGGCCCTCATCCCCCGCGGCGTCCGCTTCCGCGTCGAGCTGCTCGACGCCGACGCCCGCGGCTACATCTGCGAGAACTACGGCCAGCCCTTCGAGCTGCCGAACCTGGGCCCGATCGGTGCCAACGGCCTCGCCGCCGCGCGGGACTTCCAGGCCCCCGTCGCCGCGTACGAGGACAGCGAGCGTCCGACCGAGGTGATCAACAAGTTCTGCGGCAACCTCTGGTCGGCCACCTACGACCACTCCCCGCTCGACGTGGTCGCCTGGCACGGCAGCCACGTCCCGTACGTGTACGACATGCGCCGCTTCAACGTCCTGGGTTCGATCAGCTACGACCACCCCGACCCGTCGATCTTCACGGTCCTGACCTCGCCCTCCGACACCCCGGGGCTGGCGGGCGTGGACTTCGTGGTCTTCGCCCCGCGCTGGCTGGTCGGCGAGGACACCTTCCGTCCGCCCTACTTCCACCGCAACGTGATGAGCGAGTACATGGGCCTCATCGAGGGGGCCTACGACGCCAAGGCCGAGGGCTTCGTCCCCGGCGGCGGCTCGCTCCACAACATGATGTCCGCGCACGGACCCGACCACGAAACCTTCGAGCGGGCGAGTGCGGCCGAGCTGAAGCCGCAGAAGATCGACGACGGCCTGGCCTTCATGTTCGAGACCCGCTGGCCGATCACCGCCACCGCGCAGGCAGCCGGCGCCGATCACCTCCAGCGCGGCTACGACGACGTGTGGCAGGGTCTGCAGCGCCACTTCCACGCCTGACCTGCACTGCATACGCTGCATGCGCCGTACCGGTACCCGTACCCGTACGCTGCATGCGCCGCACGCCACCCCTGTCCAGCCTTCGGAGATCCACCCGTGACCGCCTTCGCCCCCGACTCGCTGGTACTGAACCGGAAGCTGCCGCTCTGGTACCAGGTGTCGCAGTCACTGCGCGCCTCGATACTGGGGCGCACCCCGGACGCCTCGCTGCGCCTGCCCACCGAGGAGCAGCTGGCCGGGCACTACGGCGTGAGCGTGCTGACCATGCGGCAGGCGCTCAAGGAGCTGGAGGGCGAGGGCCTGATCAGCCGGCACCGGCGGCGCGGCACCTTCATCGAACCGGGCGCGCTGCGCAGCACCCCGGTCCGGCTGCTGGGCTCGGTCGACGCGATCGTGGCGCAGCAGTCGGGTGACCGGACGACGATCCTCGGGCACGGCCGCACGGCCGTGTCCGGGGAGCTGCTGGAGCACTTCCCGGACACGGCGGAGGTGGTCACCTACCGCCGCCTGCGCCACGACCGGGAGAGCGGCGAGCCGACCAACTGGGCGGAGAACGCCGTCCTCCCGGAGTTCGCCGAGGCGGTGGAGCTCGCCGACCTCGAACGCTGGCCGATGACGAAGGTCCTGCGGGACATCGTGGGGGTCCGCATCAGCCGGATCACGGACACGGTGGAGGCCCGGCTGGCCGACCCGGAGACGGCCGAGCTGCTCCAGGTGCCGCTGCTGAGCCCGATCCTGCACTACACGGGCGTCACGTACGACGAGGACGGCCGGGTGGTGGACGTGGCCCGGATCCGCTACCGGGGCGACCGGTTCTCCTTCACCGTGACGGTCGACGCGCACTGACGCCGCTCCTACGACGCCCCGCCTGACGACGCTCTGACGCCCTCCGGCACCCCTGCGACTGCGCGCGACTACTTCTCGTCGTCCTCCCTGGTGCGTTCGCCCTCCGCCTGGGACGGCGTGGTCCGCATCGTCTGGGGGTGCCGCTGCTTGCGCTGGGCCTCGTCCATGTCCTCGTCGAGGCGCTCGCCCTCGGCCTGTGACGGGGTCGTGTATTCGTCGTACTGGCTCATGACCGCCTCCTCGGTCGATACCGTACGTATGCGTACATAAGGAGCCTAGCTCTTCGGCCGGGACGTAGCCCGGCCATCGGATCCCGTCGCTACCATCGGCGGCGTGAGCGAAGACGTACCGCTGATCGCGGACCTGATGCCCTGGTCCGTGGGCGGCCTGCGCCTGGGCCGGGACTGGGTGGCCGCGCCCGATCCGGCGGCCCTGCGCGCCCGCTGGGCCGCTCTGACCGGCTCCGAAGGCGCAGAGCGGGAGCGGCTGTTCCGCCCGAGCCGCAGCCGCAGGCCCGACGCCGGGGCGGCCGCCCTGCCGGGGCAGCGCTCGGCGGCCACGGCCCGTTTCGCCGACGCCCCGGGCCCCTGCCCCGACCCCGTACGGGTGCTCCGCGAGCCCTTCGACGAGCAGTGGCTGCTGCCCGACCAGCGGCTCATCGACGCGGCCCGCCCCGAGCTCTGGCGGGTGCGCGACGAGCACCAGCTGTTCCTGGTCGAGACCCCCGATCCGCTGGTCACCGCGCACCTCCCGGTCGGCCGCCTCGGCCGGATCCGTCCCCTGCACCGGCGCCCCGGCGGCGCCGAGCCGAATCTCGCTCCCGGCCTGCTGTCCCTGCTCGGTGCGCGCCACGGCGGCCCGGTCACCCCCGAGGACGTCCTGTGCTGGATCCTCGCGGCGGGCCGCCCGGGCCCGCGCGGGTACGAGGTCCCGCTCGCCGCCGGCTCCGAGCACTGGCGGGCCGGGCTGGAGCTGGGGCACCGGCTGCTGAGCGTGCAGCTGCGCGGCGCGCGCGGCGGTGAGCCGCCCCGGCTGCCCGGCGGGCGCCGCCCGTACGTCCGCTCGGCGGTCGCGGGCTGGCCGCGGGAGCTCGCGTACGACGCCGGGAGCGAGACACTGAGCCTCGGCAGCGGGACGGTCTCCCCCGTGCCGGCCGGGGCCTGGGAGTACGAGGCGCAGGGCGTGCGGGTGCTCCCTGCCTGGTTCGCCGCCCGCACCGCACACCGGGGTCCGGATGCCGAGGGTCTGGCCGCGCTCGGGCCGGCCGAGTGGCCGCAGAGCTGGACCTCGGAGCTGCTCGCGCTGGTGACCACGCTGGCACTGCTGGCCGAACTGGCCCCGGAGCGGGCCGCGTTCGAGCCCGGGCCGGGGCTGTCGGCGGAGGCGTTGCGCGCGGCCGGGGTGCTGCCGCCGCCGGCCTGGGCCCGGCGCCCGGCTTCGGTGCTGGACCACCAGGAGGAGGGCCCGGGCGGGCAGTTCGCCCTCCTCTGAGGATCCGAGGAGGGCGGCAAGGCCCCCTACGCTCCCCACGCCCCCAGCAGCCGGGACACCGTACGGTCGAAGACCTGGGCCATGTCGAGCCCGGCGCCCGGGACCGGGCCGCCGCCACCGAGGGCCGCCGCGAGCCGCGGATACTCCCCGGTGGCCAGCCGGGAGCCGAGCCAGGCCGTCCGCACGCGCTGCTCCTCCGCCTCGCCCCAGGGCAGCGACCGGGCCCGTTCGGCCAGCGCCAGCTCGCTGGCCACGTAGGTCGCGACGGTCCCGTTGACCGCGGCGACGAGCTCCAGCTTCTCGCCGTCCGGCACCTCGAGCGGAGCCAGGCAGTCCAGGCTGTACTCCAGGTAGCGCAGGGCGTTGGGACCGAAGCCGTAGACGGGGCTCAGCAGCCGCGGCAGCCAGGGATGGCGGTGCATCAGCGCGCGCGTCCGGCGGGCCAGCGCGAGCAGGTCGGCCGGCCAGTCGCCGGTCGGCGCGGGGAACTCGTACTCCCCGCTGACCGCGTCGACCATCAGCTCGTACAGGTCCTCCTTGCGCGGCACGTAGTTGTAGAGGGACATCGTCCCCGCGCCGATCCCGGCCGCCACGCGGCGCATGGAGACGGCCTCGATCCCCTCCTCGTCGGCGATGCGCACCGCCTCGGACGCGATGGACTCGCGGCTGTGCGCGGGCCGGGGGCCGCGTCCGGCCCGCTGGGGGCGGGACCAGATCACTTCGGGTTCAGCGGGTCGCCCGTCGGCTGTCATGGCTCAGATCACCTCGTCGTCTCCCCACCATCTTAGTTACGTACATCGTACGCAGTGGGGTACGGTGGCACACATGACAACTACGTACGCTGTACTTAGTGAGGGTCTGGAGAAGAGCTACGGGGAGGTCCACGCCCTGCGCGGCCTCGACCTCGCCGTCCCCGAGGGCACGGTCTGCGGCCTCCTCGGCCCCAACGGCGCGGGCAAGACCACCGCCGTCCGGATTCTCACCACGCTCACCGCACCCACCGGCGGCCGCGCCCTCGTCGCCGGTCACGACGTCACCCGCGATCCCGCGGCCGTCCGCCGCGCCATCGGCGTCACCGGGCAGTACGCCTCCGTCGACGGGGATCTGACCGGCCGTGAGAACCTCCGGCTCTTCGCCCGGCTGGCCGGACTGCGCGGCTCCGCGGGCCGGGCCCGCGCGGACGAGCTGCTGGAGCGCTTCGGGCTCGGCGAGGCCGCCGACCGGGTGACCTCCACCTGGTCCGGCGGGATGAAGCGGCGCCTGGACCTGGCCGCCGGCCTGGTCACCCGCCCCCGGGTGCTGTTCCTCGACGAGCCCACCACCGGCCTGGACCCGGCGGCCCGCGAGCAGATCTGGACGGCGGTGCGCCGGCTCTCCGAGGAGGGCACCACGGTGCTGCTCACCACCCAGTACCTGGAGGAGGCCGACCGGCTGGCCGGCGAGATCGTGGTCGTCGACCGCGGCCGGGTCGCCGCCACCGGCACTCCGGCCCGGCTGAAGGCCCGGATCGGCGCCCGCGCCGAGGTCACCGTCGCGCAGAGCGGGGCGCTCGCCCGCGCCGCCGCCGTACTCGACCAGCTCACCGGCGGCCGGCCCGTGCTCGACGAGGAGCGGCTGACCGTCGGCGTCACCGTCCTCGACGGCGCCCTCACCCTGCCGCGGATCATCCGGGAACTCGACACCGCCGGGGTCCCGGTCACGGACGCGACCCTGCGCCCGCCCACCCTCGACGAGGTGTTCCTGCGCCTCACCCAGGCAGGGGGTTCCCTCAACTCCCACGCCCACGCCCACACCGATGCCGATGCCGAGACCGGCGCCGGCGATCAGGAGTACGCCGCATGAGCACCCTGCTGTCCGACGGCGGAGCCGTCCTCACCCGCCAGCTCCAGAAGGCCCGTCACGCCCCGGCGCTGCTGGTCCTCACCCAGACCATGCCGATCACCATGCTGCTGTTCTTCGGCTACGTCTTCGGCAGCGCGCTCGCCATGCCGGGCGCGGAGTACCGGGAGTTCCTGGTCCCCGGGCTGCTGGCCGCCACCGCCGCGAACGGTCTGATGACCGGCATGTTCACGGCCGCGCAGGACGCCCACCGCGGGGTGATGGACCGTTTCCGGACCCTGCCGATGAGCCGGACCGCCGTACCGCTCGGGCAGACGGCCGCCGATCTGCTGACCACCGGCGTGTCCATGGTGCCGCTGATGCTGGTGGGGCTGTTGATGGGCTGGCGCATCGAGAACGGCCTGCCCGGCGCGCTGGGGGCCCTGGGTGTGCTGCTGCTGTTCCGCTTCGCCACCGCGTGGGTGGGCACGTACCTCGGTCTGCTGAGCAGCAGCGAGGAGGCGGCCGGCCAGCTCGGCAGCGCCACCTTCGTCCTGCCGATGCTGTCCAGCGCGTACCTGCCGACCGCGGGGCTGCCCGGGTGGCTGCGCGCGGTCGCCGAGTGGAACCCGATCAGCTCCGTCGCCACCGCCGTGCGCGAGCTGTGCGGGAACGCCGGGGGCGAGGCCGCGGCGGGCGCCGCCTGGCCCGCGGCGCACCCCGTGGCCGGGGCGCTGCTGTGGTCGGGGCTGCTGCTCGCGCTGTTCGTACCCCTGGCCACGCGCCGGTTCGCCCACGGCGCGCGGTAGCGGCCGTCATATGTGATCAATGGCGCGCATCGCCGCCGGTGTGGTGACAGCGGCCCGTCGACCCGGTAGGCAGGGCCCATGGCTACCGCTACCGAACCGCTCCCCCTGGACGGCATCACCGTCGTCGCCGTCGAACAGGCCGTCTCGGCCCCCTTCGCCACCCGTCAGCTCGCCGATCTGGGCGCCAGGGTGATCAAGGTCGAACGCCCCGACGGCGGTGACTTCGCCCGTGCCTACGACACGGCCGCGCACGGCCTGGCCTCGCACTTCGTGTGGGCCAACCGGGGCAAGGAGTCGATCGCGCTCGACCTGAAGGACCCGCGCGGCCGGGAGGTCCTGCACGGACTGCTGGCCGGTGCGGACGTCTTCGTGCAGAACCTCGCGCAGGGGGCCGCGGCCCGGCTGGGGCTCGACTCCGCCGCGCTGTGCGCGCGGTACCCCCGGCTGGTCGCCGTGGACGTCTCCGGCTACGGCGCCGAGGGCCCGTACGCCCACAAGCGCGCCTACGACATGCTCGTGCAGTGCGAGGCGGGCCTGGTCTCGGTGACCGGCACCCCGGAGCGGCCGGTCAAGGCGGGCATCCCGGCGGCGGACATCGCGGCGGCCATGTACGCCTTCTCGGGTGTCCTGGCCGCTCTGCTGCGCCGCGGGGTCACCGGGCGCGGGGGCCGGGTGGAGGTGTCCATGCTGGACGCGCTCGCCGAGTGGATGGGCCATCCGCTGCACCACA
This sequence comes from Streptomyces sp. NPDC040545, assembly GCF_055595065.1. Classification (NCBI taxonomy): domain Bacteria; kingdom Bacillati; phylum Actinomycetota; class Actinomycetes; order Kitasatosporales; family Streptomycetaceae; genus Streptomyces; species Streptomyces sp. NPDC040545. Next base: position 84,076 of record NZ_JBVIWA010000016.1, on the reverse strand, counting down.
CGATGCACGGCGGGGAGCAGCCCGTGCGTACCGGCCTCGCGCACGCAGTGATCGCGCCCTACGACGCCTACAGGACGGCGGACGGGGACCGGGTGCTGCTGTCGGTGCAGAACGACCGCGAGTGGCGGCGTCTGGCACAACAGGTTCTGGAGCGGCCAGAGTTGGCCGAGGATCCGGCGTACGCGACGAACGCGGCGCGCACCGGGAACCGGGAGAAGACCGACGCGGTGGTGGCGGAGGCACTGGGCCGGCTCGGCGCGGACGAGGCGATCGGGCGGCTGGAGGCGGCGGGCATCGCGTGCGCGCGGCTCAATTCGGTGGCCCAGCTGGCCGGGCATCCGCAACTCGCGGCCCGGGACCGCTGGCGGGAGGTGGATTCACCGGCCGGTCCGCTGCGGGCCTTGCTGCCGCCGATCGGACTGCCGGGCGGCGCGGCACCGCACATGGGTGCGGTGCCCGCGCTGGGCGAGCACACCGAGTCCCTGCTGCGCGCCCTGGGGATGGCGGACGCGCAGATCTCGGAACTGCGCCGGGACGGTGTGATCGGGTAGGGCCGGGGAGCCGGAGGCCGAGGACCTGCGACTGCGGTATGGGGACGGTTACGAGCGGCGGCTGCCGAAGAGCGTGCGACGCAGACGGCGCAGCGGCGCGAAGAGCGAGACGCGCGCGCTCCGGCTCCGCAGGCGGTGCGTGTGGTCGCGGGAGGTGAGCTCGCGCATCAGCAGCGTCGCCTCGGCGGTCTCCCGGTGCGGGACGGCGGGACCGCCCAGCACGGCGAGGTGGCGGTCGAGGCGCGAGCTGGTCGCACTGCTGCCGCAGGTGATGGCAGGCACGCGAGGCGGCCTGCTGCGCATTGCTATCTGTTCCATGTTCTCTCCCCACCCGTACGAGGGCACCCGGCCCGGGCAGGTTAACCCTATCGCCCCGGCATCGCCCCCGGGTATCCCGGTGGTGTGAATTACCCCTGTGGCGACGGGGAGTTGACGATTACTCAGCGGAGTCGTCGATTACTCTCCGCACAGACGTCACGCTGCGAAAGGTCTCTGCGCCAGTCCCGTCACGACAGGGGCCACTTGGCCCCCACTGCGCTAACTTGGAGTGATCGCCCGATGACACCCGGGCGCACGGGAGCACACTCGGGGGCGCGCGTGAGTGACCAATCGAACTCCGATCGTGTCATCTCGGGCCGCTACCGGCTGCTCGAACCGATCGGCCGCGGCGGGATGGGCATCGTGTGGCGGGCCCGGGACGAGGTACTCGCCCGCGAGGTCGCAGTCAAGGAGGTACGTGCGCCGGCCGGACTGGAACCCGCCGAACTGGAGCGGCTGTACCGGCGGCTGGAACGGGAGGCCTGGGCCGCGGCCAGGGTCTCGCACCGCGGGGTGGTCACCGTGTACGACGTGGCCTCCGAGGGCGGGCGCCCCTGGATCGTGATGGAGCTGGTGCGCGGGCTCTCGCTGGCGGACGTACTGGAGGCCGAGGGGCCGATGACCCCTCAGCGGGCCGCGCACATCGGGGAACAGGTGCTCGCCGCGCTGCGCTCCGCCCACGACTCGGGCGTGCTGCACCGGGACGTGAAGCCGGGCAACGTCCTGATCGCCAACGACGGCCGGGTGGTGCTCGGCGACTTCGGGATCGCGACCCTGGAGGGCTCCTCGGCGATCACCATGACGGGCGAGGTGGTCGGCTCACCCGAATTCCTGGCGCCGGAGCGGGCGTTGGGGCGTGACCCGGGACCCGCGTCGGACCTGTGGGCGCTCGGAGTCATGCTCTATGCCGCCGTCGAGGGGGTCTCGCCCTTCCGTCGGGCCACCGCGCTGGACACCCTGCGGGCGGTGGTGGACGCGGAGTTGCCGCCGCCACGCCGGGCCGGGGCACTGGAGCCCGTACTGGAGGGGCTGCTGCGCAAGGACCCGGCCGAGCGGCTGCCCGCGGCGGAGGCGGCCCGGATGCTGCGGGTGGTGGGCGCGGGCGGGACCGTACGGGCCCCAGGCGGACCGGTGTCGGGGCCGGACGCGCCGACGGCCACGGCGGCGCACCACGGGCACGGGGCGCACCACGGGCACGGGCACGGGGCGGGCGGGCCGCACCTGGCGCCGCTCGCGGCGCATACGGCGCCGTACGGGACGCCGCCACCGGGCGCGTCCGGGCCGGGGGCGCGCGAGAGCCGGGCCGGGCTGGTGCTGACGGCCGGGATCGTGCTGATGCTGCTGGCCCTGGTCGCGGTGGGGTGGCTGCTGCTCAGGGACCGCGAGGACACCCAGGGGAAGGGCGGCGGGAACGGCGGCGCGCCGACCGGCAGGGTGACCACCGCCCAGACCGGCACGACGACCCCTTCGACGGCTCCGACAGCCTCGGCGCCGGTGTCGGCGTCCGCCCCGGCCGCGCCGGGGCAGCACGTCTCGGTGTACGTGGACACGGTGCGCTCCTCCTACACCGGCAGCTGTCCGCCGCCCGCCGAGTTCGCGCCCGCCTTCACGGCCACCGTCGAGGTGGAGCGCACCCCGGTCGTGCTGGAGTACCGCTGGGCCACGCGGAGCGGGCGGACGTCCGGCCCCGACTGGCGCTCCGTCACGTACGAGGAGGGCGGGCCGAGGAGCCGGCGGCTGGAGCACACGGAGCTCACGCACGAACCGGACGGGGTCTTCGAGGACGCGGTCCGGCTGGAGGTGCGGGGGCCGGCCGAGGTGGCCACCCAGTGGGTGGCCACCTCTGTGACGTGCCGGAAGGGGACCCCGACGAGCGGGGCCCCCTCCCCGGGGCCGAGTGCGTCACCGTCATCGCCGACGGCGAGCGCTCCAACGGCTCCCGGGACCGGTGAACCGGATCGGACCGTCAGGACGGACCGGATGGACCGGAGGGACCGGACGGATCGGACGGATGGGCCCGGCCGTACGGGCGGGGCGGACGGGGCGGACGGGGCGGGCCGGTCCGATCAGGCGGCGTTCGTGAAGACCGGCAGGTAGCCGCCGGACTGTCCGGCCGCGGTCGGGTGGTACGACTCGCCGATGTTCAGCCAGTTGACGCTGTGCAGCCACGCGTTGCCGGAGCAGATCTCGTGACCCGTGAAGGCGCCGGCGACCGAGGCGAAGGTGAAGCCGTGGTCGGCGGCGCGTTTGGCGATGGCGGCGTTGAGGTAGTCGGCGGCACCGTTGATGGCGGCCCGCTCGCCCTCGGTCAGGCCGGTGGTGCAGGTGCCGTTCAGCTTGTAGAAGCGGGGGTAGCCGAGGACGACGACGTGTGCGCCGGGCGAGCGGCTGTCGATGGCGTTGTAGACCTGGTCGAGCTGGCCGGGGAGGGTGGAGTCCACGTAGGCCTTGGCCTGGTTCACGCGGTTGACGCAGGTGGATTCGGACTGGAGGACACAGGTCGTCATGACGTCGGAGAATCCGGCGTCGTTGCCGCCGATGGTGATGCTGACCAGGTCGGTGCCGGAGTTGAGCGGGGCGAGCTGCCCGGCGAGGACATCACCGGTGCGAGCTCCCGAGCAGGCGGTGAAGGAGAAGCTCTGGGGGGAGTGGGCGGCGGCCCACAGGGCCGGGTAGGCGCGGGTGGTGCGCTTGCAGTTGCCGCTCGCGCCGTCGTAGTTGCCGGCGCCGACGCCGGAGGAGTACGAGTCGCCGAGGGCGACGTAGCCGAAGTCGGCCCGGGCGGTGGCGGCCGCCTGGCCCGCGCCGAACAGGGTGGCGCCCGCGGCGAGTAAGAGGGAGGAGGTCAGGGCAGCGAAGCGCGACAGTTTCATGCTCATGTGTGCGGCTCCTTGTGGGGGTTACTCCTGAGTCCGTGGTACAAGCAGCCGAGGTCCGCTGGAAGTGTCCATGCCAAGAATGTTCAGGGCAGAGTTGAAGCCCGAACCTTCACTCCGAATGCGTTTGAAGAGGGAACTTGGGCACCCGATCCAGCGAAACACGGGTGCACGACGGCATCGTGTGCCGGATCATGGGCGCCATGTCAGCCAACCCGCATGACGCGCTGCCGATCCGGCTCAACATCGACGACAGCGACTCACCGTCGGACGTCGTCGACGCGCTCTTCCTCGGCCGGTTCGCGTCCGGCGAGCAGCCGTACTCGCACAGCGTGTCGATCGAGCGGGTCAAGGCGGAGGCCACCCTCCTGCCGCCGGAGGCCACGGTGTTGCGCTCGGCGCGCGACAGCGACCGCAGCGCCACCCTCGCCGAGGGCGAGGGCTGGACCATGCTCGTCTCGCGCTGGAGCCGGGGCGCGGACGTCACGGTGACGGCGGTCAGCGACGAACTCGCCGCCGGTGTGCTCGGCAAGGCCACGGAAGGCGTGCAGGACGAGCCCGAACCGCAGCCCGAGAACGTCACGATGGGCTTCTGGTACGTCTCCCCGCGCCGCGGCCCGTACCGGACGACCCGCCAGATCGCGGCCGGGACCTGGGCGGAGGTGCGGCCCAACTACACCGCGCCGGTGGCCGGGGCGATGGACCGTCTGATGAAGGTGACCCCCGACGACATCGCGGGCCGGCTGCTCCTGCTGCACGGGCCGCCCGGCACGGGCAAGACCTCGGCACTGCGCACGCTGGCCCGGTCCTGGCGCGACTGGTGCCAGGTGGACTGCGTCCTGGACCCGGAACGGCTGTTCAACGACGTGGGCTACCTGATGGACATCGCGATCGGCGAGGACGAGGGCACGGCGAAGGGCCGCTGGCGGCTGCTGCTGCTGGAGGACTGCGACGAGCTGATCCGGGGCGAGGCCCGCCACACGGCCGGGCAGGCGCTGTCCCGCCTGCTGAACCTGACGGACGGCCTGCTGGGGCAGGGCCGCAACGTCCTGGTGGGCGTCACCACCAACGAGGACCTGGAACGGCTCCACCCGGCGGTGGTCCGCCCGGGGCGCTGCCTGGCCCGCATCGAGGTCGGCCGGCTGACCCACCGGGAGGCGGTGGACTGGCTGGGCACGGACGAGGGCGTCTCCCGCGAGGGCGCCAGCCTCGCGGAGCTGTTCGCCCTGCGCCGCGGCACGGGCCCGGCGGCGATCCTGCCACCACAGCCGCACAGCTCGGAGGCGGGGCTGTACCTCTAGCCTCCGGCTCGGCGGGCGGTTCCTCGGCCCGGCCGCGCCTCAATGCGGGGCCTGGGGGCGCACGGCCCGACCAGCGGTGGCTACGTGGCGGCGTACCGCGCCCGGAGGGCGTCCGTGGCGGCGGCGAGGGCTTCGGCCTGCGTCAGGCCGAGGCGGTGGACCCGGTCCGCGTAGGCCTGTGCGACGGACGCCGCCTCGCGGGACACCGCGTCCCCGGCGGCCGCGATGAAGGTCCCGTTCCGGCCCCGCGTCTCGATCACCGCGTCCGCCTCCAGCGCCCGGTACGCCTTCGCGACCGTGTTGGCGGCCAGCCCCAGCTCCTCCGCGAGGCCCCGTACCGTCGGCAGTTTGAAGCCCGCCGGGAGCTTCCCCGACCGGGCCCGGTCGGCGATCTGCGCGCGCAGTTGTTCGTACGGGGCGGCCGACCCGGCCGAGCCGTCGATGGTGATCTTCAGGTTTGTCGAGGTCACGCGGGTGATTGTCCACCATCGGCGGTTAATTGGGAGGCGCACGCCGCGAAGGCGCACGTAGCGTCTGCCACATGACCGTATCGATCCGCGACCTCCACCCGGACGACCCCTCGGACGCGGAGTCCGTCGTACGGGTACGCCGCGCCGCCCTGCCGTTCATGATCACCACTGCGGAGGGGGTGGCCTTCGAGCTCTCCTCCGCGCACCCGGCGAAGCACCACCGGATCCTCGTCGCCGAGACCGCGGACGGCCACGTCATCGGCACCGCCCAGGTCGGCATCGCGTACGACAGCCCCGAGCCCGGCCAGTCGTACGTCAACGCCTACGTCGATCCCGCCCACCGCGGCCTCGGCGCCGGCGCCCTCCTGCTGCGCACCGCCGAGCAGCACCTCACCGCGCGGAGCGCGGTGGACGTGTACGCCTGGGTGCTCGACGAGCCCGCCCCGCGCGCCTTCGCCGAGCGGCACGGCTACCGCCCCAGCCGGTCGGCGCACTTCCTGCGCCTGGACCTGGCGGCGGCCACGCTGCCCGAGCTCCCGCGGGACCTTCCGGCCGGGGTCGAGCTGCGCCCCGGTTCCGCCTTCGCCGCCGACCCGCGGCCCTTGTTCGAGGCCGACGCCGAGACGACCTCCGACGAACCGGGCGATGTAGCGGCGGAGTTCGACGACTACGAGGACTGGCTCGCGCACACGTGGAACAGCCCGTCCCTCGACAAGGAGCTGACCATCGTCGCCCTGGTCGACGGCGTCGTGGCCTCCTTCACCGCGGCACAGACCGATGGCGGGACCCGCTACGCCTCGGCCATGACCGGCACCCTGCGCGCCTTCCGCGGCCGGGGGCTGGCCAAGCTCGCCAAGACGGCCTCCCTGCACCGGGCCCGCGCGGCCGGCTACACCGAGGCCTTCACCGGCAACGACGCGGGCAACGGCCCGATGCTCGCCGTCAACGAGTGGTTCGGCTACGAGATCTGCGCGACCGAGACGCGCCACACGAAGAAACTGGAGACCCCGTGACCGCACAGCTGACCGTCGTCCTGACCAAGGCCGGACGGACCAAGATCCGCTACCCGGCGGCGCAGGTCGGCGACGACGGCGACCGGATCTCCGTGCGCGCCCCCTGGGCGGCGGAGGGCGTACGGGACTTCGGCTTCGTGCGCTTCGAGCCGGGCGACGTGTTCGTCGAGCACTTCTGGCGGACCCGCTGGTACGCGGTCAAGGAGGTGTGGACCGCGGGCGGTGTCCTCAAGGGCTGGTACTGCGACGTCACGCGGCCGGCGCTGGTGCAGAGCGGGGAGATCCTGGTGGAGGACCTGGACCTCGACCTGTGGGTCTCGGCGGACGGGAGCTCCGTGCTGCGGCTGGACGAGGACGAGTTCGCCGAGAGCGGGCTCGCCACGAGCGACCCGGAGGCCGCGGCCCAGGCCGTACGGGCCCTCGACGCGCTGGACGACCAGGCCCGGTCCGCGGCCGGCCTTTCCGCGCTCCTCTCGTAGTCCGGGGACGTGGGGACGCGGGGCGCGCGGCGGCCCTCCCGTGGGGAGCCGGGAGGGCGCCGGGCCCGGGATGGTCCGGGGCCACACCATACGCACGGGCCTCAGCGGCCCGATAGGCATATGACAGGGGATATTCCGGATCCCTGGCCGCCCAGCACCTACCTCATCCCCGACCCCGAGGACCCGAGCATGCCCGTCCACACCGCCACCCCGCTCACCGAGGCGGTCCCCACGCCCGAGAAGGTCTGGTACGCCTCCTACGGGTCCAACATGCACATGGACCGCCTCGCCACGTACATCGCCGGCGGGACCCCGCCGGGTGCGGCACGCACGTACCCGGGCTGCCGGGACCACAGGGCGCCCGAACGCTCGATCGCGGTCGAGCTGGAAGGCCGCCTGTACTTCGCCACGGAGTCCCCGGTCTGGACGGGGGGCCGGGGCTTCTACGACCCCACGGCTCCCGGGCGCATGCGCGGACGCGCGCACCTGGTGACGGTCGGCCAGATGTCCGACATCGCCGCACAGGAGATGTACGAGGAGCCGGGGGCGGACCTGGACCTGACGACGGCCCTGCGGGACGGCCGGGACGAGCTGGGCCCGGGGCGGTACGAGACCCTGATCTGCCCGGGCACGATCGAGGGCATCCCCATGCTGACCTTCACCGCGCCGTGGAGCCTTCAGGACGTCGAGGTGCTCAACCCGTCGGGCGCATACCTGCGCTACCTGGCCGGAGGGCTCCTGGAGTCCGGCCCCTGGGAGGAACCGGACATCGCCGACTACCTGGCGGCCTGCCCCGGCGCCGCCGGCAACTGGACGGCCGCACAGGTGAGGGACCTGCTGACGAGTGGCACCGGCCGGTGACGCCCTGCCGGGCCCGCTTCCTGAGGCGGCGCTTGTCCCTGGCTTAAGGGGACCCTAAGGATCCGCTCCGGTGGGCCCGAGGCGGCAGAACCCGTGGTCGGGGCGGCTAGCTTGGCCGGGCCAGGACAGGAAGGGCCCGTTGCGGCGCCGCCGGGGGGCGGCGCACCGCGGAGCCCGATTCCACCGGCACGCCCCTGCCTTGTGCCCGAAGGAGATCACCCATGCCCGCACGCCGCCGCACCGCCGTCACGCTGACCCGTATCGCCGCCGCCGGCCTGGCCCCGCTCGCGCTGGCCGCGTACGCGGCGGCTCCCGCGGTCGCCCACGGTTCGATGACGGACCCGGTCAGCCGGGTGGCCGCGTGCTACGCCGAGGGACCGGAGTCCCCGAAGTCGGCGGCGTGCAAGGCGGCGGTCGCGGCCGCCGGGACGCAGCCGTTCTACGACTGGAACGCGGTGAACATCGCCAACGCGGCCGGCAACCACCGGTCGTTGATCCCGAACGGCCAGCTCTGCTCGGCCGGCAACGACAAGTACCGGGGGCTGGACCTGGCCCGTGCCGACTGGCCGGCCAGCCCGATGGCCGCCGGCACGCACACCTTCCGCTACAAGGGCACGGCCCCGCACAAGGGATCCTTCGAGCTGTACGTGACGAAGGACGGCTACGACCCGACCAAGCCCCTGGCCTGGTCCGACCTGGAGCCCGCGCCGTTCGCGAAGGTCACCGACCCGGGCATGCAGAACGGCGACTACGTCTTCTCCGGGACCGTCCCGAACAAGTCGGGCCGCCACCTGATCTACAGCATCTGGCAGCGCTCCGACAGCCCGGAGGCCTTCTACACCTGCTCGGACGTGGTCTTCGGCAAGGACAACGGGGGCGCGGGCGGCGGCAACGGCGGCGGCTCCGGTACCGCTCCGACCACCGGGACGGGTGCCAAGCCGACCGGCAAGCCCGGCGACAAGCCGTCCGGCAAGCCGGGCGACAAGCCGACGGACAAGCCCTCGGCCCCGACCGACCAGCAGATCTCCGACGGCGCCGGCAAGTCCACGGTGGAGCACAACGGCCACGGCGACAACGACCCGAAGACGAACGGCACGACGGATGCCGCCGCCGTCCCGCTCGCCGCCGGCTCCTCCTCGCCGGCCGCGGCCAGGGACAACCTCGCGGAGACGGGCGGCAACAGCGCCACCCCGACGATCGCGATCGCCGGGGCCGCCGCCCTGGCCGTCGGCGCGGCCGCGCTGTTCGCGGCCGGCCGCCGCCGCACCGCGCGTACGGCGACGGGCCGCCACGGCCGCTAGAGCCCGTCCGGTGCCGGACCGCCTGCGCTCCGTCAGTCGAAGACCGAGGCGCAGGTGGTCGGTTCGGCGTGTGCCGGGTCGAGGGCGTTGACCGCCTCGTGCCACGCGATCCGGTCGGTGAGCCCGATGGCCACGTGCTCCGAGAGGTCCAGGAAGCACAGGTCCTGGAGGACGACGTTGCGTACGTTCGGCCCGTCCAGGAAGGCGCTCCGGTACGGGGTCACCACCTCGTCGTACTTGGTCGCGATGACCGTGTACTTCACCCCGGGCACGGTGTCCCCGCCCTCGTTCAGCTTCTGCTGGAAGGCGGATCCGGCGATCTGGTCGGCGAGCCCCGGGGTCGCGGTGCTGATCAGGTCCTCGGCCCCGGGGAAGTACGGCAGGAGCTTGGTGAATCCGAGCAGGGTGGTGCCGTGGTTGTCGGGGGCGAGCCCGACCAGCGCGTTGACCTTCGAGGCGCCGCCGAGGAACTTCAGGTAGTAGCGCGGCATCATGCCGCCCTGCGAGTGCCCGATGATGTCGGTCTTGGCGGAGCCGGTGGCGGCGAGCACCTTGTCGACGAAGACGTCGAGCTGCCCGGCGGACTTGTCGATGGGCCCGAGCCCGTTGAAGAGGGGGACGCCGGGCAGTTGTCCGTAGTCGAGCGAGTAGACGCAGTACCCGTGGTGGACGAGGTAGGGCGCGAGGCCGAGCCAATTGTCCCAGGAGTTGCCGAAGGTCCCGTGGACGAGGACGACGGGGCGCGGGTGCGCGGCGGACGGCTTGCACGACCAGTTGTTCCAGCCGCTGCTGGGGGCGGCCGCGGCCTGCGCTGCGCCGGTGGGGGCGACGAGTGCGGCGGCGGCGAGGGTGAGGACGGCGAGTGGGCGGAGCAGGCGTCTCCAGGGCAGCATCGGATGATCTCCTCGCGGGTCGGCTCAAGGGGATGAGCGTGGGGGTTCGTCCCGTGATCCGGATCACAAGGGGGAGCTGCTGCCGCTAAATTACGGGTGAGTAGCAACACAGGGAAGTTACGCGTCGGTAAAAACTCGCGCGTCGCCCGGGCGACCGCCTGTAAGGCGCCGGACGGACCGTCAGGCGGCCAGCGCGCCGCGGGCGATCGCGTGCGGACCGAAGCGCGCGCGGACCCGGTCCGTGACGGCCTCCAGGCGGCGGGCCTTCTCGTCCTCGGGGTCGAGGCTGAGCTGCCGCGTGGCCCGATCGGCCGAGGTCAGGTCCTCGGCGCGCAGGGACAGCGCGCGGACCCGGGCCCGCTGCAGGCCGAGGCCCGCGTAGAGGGCGTAGGCCGTGGCGGTCAGGGCGGCCGAGTGCGCGGTGGGCTCTGCCAGGGTGCGCGTCCGGGTGAGCGTGGTGCGGTCGGCGCAGCGGACGGTGAGCGTGAGGGCGCGGCAGACCTGCCCCCGGCCCTGTTCCTGTGTACGAAGCTTCGCGCCGAGCTCCTCCGTCAGCGAGAGCAGCGCCCGCCGGTGCCGTACGGGATCCAGCTCGTCCAGATCGAAGAGCCGCTCGGCGGCGACGGCGCGGGCGGCGGAGCCCGGCCGGACGGGGGTCCGGTCGATCCCGAGGGCGCGCTCGTGCACCTCACGGCCGAGCCGGGCGCCGAGGATCCGCCGCAGGGCGGCGGGCGGGGCGGCGGCGACCCGGCCGACGGAATCGAGGCCGTAGGAGCACAGGGTGCGGGCGGCCTTCGGCCCGACCCCGTCGAGGGCGGTGACGGGCTTGCCCGCCAGGAAGTCCCGTACGGCGGCGGGCTCCGCGGGGATCACCAGGGTCTCCCCGGGCCGGGCTTCGCGGGCCGCCGCCCTGGCCAGCATGGGGTTGCCGGCCACGCCGACGGCGGCGTCCACGCCGTACAGGGCGAGGGCCCGGACCCGGATCACGGCGGCCAGCCGGGCGGCGTCGCAGTCGAAGTACCGCAGCGCGCCCCGGATCTCGGCGAGGACGGTGTCGGGCGCCAGCGCCTGCACGGCCGGGGTGATGCCGCCGAGCAGCGCGAGCACCCCGGCGTACTCCCGGGCCCCGAGCGGGCCCCCGTCGGCGGGGTACGGGCGCAGGCACATCACGACCCGCTCGGTGGCGGTCCCGGCGGTCATCCCGCGCTCCCCGGGCTGGAGTGCCACAGCTTGCGGCCGGTCGCGGGGCCGGTGCCCGGCGGCTGGAGGTCGGCCCAGGGGTTCATCTCGTACCCCGTGGACATGCGGATCCTGCGGCCGGGACCTCGCGGACCCTGCGGGCCCTTCGCCGCAGGCTCCCCGTCCTCGGCGCCCGGGGCGGCCGGCTCGGCCGCCGGCTCGGCGAGGCGAACCGCGACCGCGTCCAGGCCGCCCGCTTCCCGCAGTTCCACCAGCTCCGCCAGGTTCCATGCCGCCGCCCCGACCACGCTCAGGCTCTGCGGGCCCCGCCGCTGCACGACACCTCGTACCAGCAGCAGGAAGGAGTGGAAGACGGTGTGCGCGCAGCGTTCGTGGCTGTCGTCGAAGAAGGCCAGGTCGACCAGGCCCGTCCCGTCGTCCAGCGTCGTGAAGATGACCCGCTTCCCGGAGCGGATCGGCGGGGTCTGGGTGGCCGCCTTGGCCCCCGCGACCAGCACGGTCTGCCCGTGCTCGGTGTCCCGCAGCCGGCGCGCCGGGATCACTCCCAGTTCGGCCAGGAAGGCGTGGTGGTCCCCCATCAGGTGCCGCGAGGCGTCCATGCCGAGGACGCCCAGCTCGGCGCTGAGCCGCTCCGCGTCGCTCAGGTCGGGCAGTCCGACGGAGGCCGTGGACCGGCCGCCGTCCAGCGGGAGCTGGGGCCCGCGCACGCCTGCGGACCGCTGCGCGCCGTGCAGTTCGGACAGGTGCAGCAGAAGGTCCCGCCGGTTGGCGCCGAAGGCGTCCAACGCCCCGACCTGCGCGAGCCGTTCGGCGACCGGGCGGCCCGGGTGCGCCCGGTCCCAGAAGTCGCGCAGGGAGGCGTACGGCTGTCCCGCCTCGATCCGGTCCGCCTCGGCCCCGCTGATGCCGTGGACGTCGGACAGTCCGAGCCGCAGCCCCCACACACCTCCATCATCGGACACCAGTTCGATACGATGGGCGGCCGCCGACCGGTTCACGTCCAGCGGCAGTACCGGCACGCCCCGCCGCCGCGCGTCCGCCAGCAGCAGCCGTTTCGGGTACATCCCCGGGTCGTGGGTCAGCAGCCCGGCGTAGAAGGCCGCCGGGTGGTGCGCCTTCAGCCAGGCCGACTGGTACGTGGGCACCGCGAAGGCCACCGCGTGCGCCTTGCAGAAGCCGTACGACCCGAAGGCCTCCACGATCTCCCAGGTCCGGCCGATCACCTCCACCGGATAGCCGCGCTCGGCCGCCTTCGCCGCGAACCAGACCTTGATCCGCGGCTGCGACTGCGGGTCGGACAGCCCGCGCCGCACCCGGTCCGCCTCGTCCCGCCCGCAACCGGTCATGACGTGCACGATCTCGATGATCTGCTCGTGGAAGACCACCACCCCGTACGTCTCGCGCAACGCGTCGGCCAGGTCCGGGTGCGGGAAGCGCACCGGCGCCCGCCCGTGCCGGGCCTCGATGAAGGGCCGCACCATGTCGGCGGCCACCGGCCCCGGCCGGAACAGCGAGATGTCGACGACCAGGTCGTGGAAGGTGGCCGGCTGCAGCCGCCCCACCAGGTCCCGCTGGCCCGGCGATTCGATCTGGAAGCAGCCCAGCGTCTCGGCGGATCGGATCAGCTCGTACGTGGCCCGGTCGCCCGGCGGCACCTGCGCCGGGTCGTCCAGGTCGAGCTCCTCCCCCGTGCCACGGCGGATCTCCGCGACCGCGTGGGCCATCGCGGACTGCATCCGCACGCCCAGCACGTCCAGTTTGAGCAGCCCGAGCTCCTCCACGTCGTCCTTGTCGAACTGGGACATGGGGAAGCCCTCGCCACTGGTGGGCACCACCGGTGTACGGGCGAGCAGCGAGTCGTCGGAGAGCAGCACCCCGCACGGGTGCATGGCGATCCCGCGCGGCAGCGCGTCCAGCGATTCGACAAGCTCCCACAACCGCCCGTACGACTCCCCCTGTACGTCGCGCAGTTCGGGGAGTTCCTCCAGCGCGGCGCGGGCGTCACGGGCCCGGATGTGCGGGAAGGCCTTGGCGAGCCGGTCGGTGACGGCCGGGTCCATGGACAGGGCGGCGCCGACGTCGCGGATGGCGTGCCGGACCCGGTAGGTCTCGGGCATGGAGACGGTGGCGACGCGCTCGGTGCCGAACCGGTCCATGATCCGCCGGTAGACCTCCAGCCGACGGGCGGACTCCACGTCGATGTCGATGTCGGGCAGGACGCGCCGCCGCTTGGAGAGGAAGCGCTCCATCAGCAGGCCGTGGGCGACGGGGTCGGCGTGCGCGATCCCGAGCAGGTGGTTGACGAGGGAACCGGCGCCGGAGCCGCGGGCGGCCACCCGGATTCCCATCTCCTTCACGTCGTCCACGACTTGAGCGACCGTCAGGAAGTACGTGGCGAAGCCGTGGTAGGCGATGATGTCGAGCTCCTGGTGCATCCGCTCCCAGTACGCGCGGTCACCCGCGTAGCCGCGCAGCACCATGCCGGCCGAGGCCCGGGAGGTGAGGACCCGCTGGGCGCTGCGGTGGGCCGCGCCGACGAGCCGGGCCTCGGGGAAGTGCACGGAACCCATGCCGAGGTCGTCCTCGGGGTCCACGGAGCAGGCCTCGGCGGTCCGCCGGGTCTCCGCGAGCAGGCGCCTGGCGTCGGCGGGGCGCAGGCCGGCCGCCTGCGCGATCCGGTCGGCGGCCTCGGCCATGGCGGCGGGGGCCTTGAGCCAGCGCTCGCCGCTGTCGAGGGGGCCACGGCGGTCGATGGGAACCAGGCGGCGGGCCGCGTCGAGGATGTCGGCGACCGGGCCCTGGCCGGGGTCGGCGTAGCGGACGGCGTTCGTGAGCACGGCCGGGACGCCCTGCTCCGCGGCGAAGCCGACGGTACGGGCGGCCAGCCGCAGCGAGCCGGGTCCGGTGCCGGTGCGGCCGTGGTGGACGGCCTCCAGGCGCAGGGAGTCGCCGTAGATCTCCCGCCAGGGTGCGAGCAGCCGGGCGGCCCGGTCGGGGCGGCCCGCGGCGAGCGCCCGCCCCACCTCGGAGCCGGGCCCGAGCAGGACGAAGACGCCCTCCCCGCGCAGGGCCTCCCAGGGCACCAGCGGGACCTCGGCGGCCCCCGCGTGTGCGGCGGTGACCATCCGGCAGAGCTCGGCCCACCCGGCGGCGCCGTCCCGGGCCAGGAAGACGGCGCGCGCGGCGGACTCGTCCACGAAGGCCCCGCCCTTGACGGGGGTGCGCCGCCGGTACGAGGCCTCGCCGGACCCGCCGCCCGCGGCGGATCCGGCCGGGCCCCCCGACCCGGCCGGATCCGCCGCGGGCGGGACCGCCATGTCCACTCCGAACAACGGCCGGATGCCCGCCTGCGCGCACGCCTTCGCGAACCGGACCGCGCCCGCGAGGGTGTCGCGGTCGGTCAGGGCGAGGGCGTCCATGCCCCGCTCGGCGGCGCGCTCCGCCAGCCGCTGCGGGTGTGAACCTCCGTAGCGCATGGAGAACCCCGAAACGGTGTGCAGATGCGTAAAACCAGGCACCCGCGGCCTCCTGCTTTCGCTCGAATGAACACCTCCCCCGCTCTCCACCATAGAGCAATTCGAATATTCGTGCGAAACACTTGTTCGATCACCTGACGTCTGCCCTGCGGGCGGCTCGGCGGTGCGTTCGGGCCGTGTGCCGGGCGCTGCCCGGACCCTGCGGGCGGCTCGGCGGTGCGTTCAGGCCGTGTGCTGGGCGCTGCCCGGACCCGCGCCTCAAACGCCGGCGGGGCTGAATGCGCGGGCCTGTCGGCAGGGGGGCGGGGTGGGGTGCCGGGGCGGGGTGTCTCCTCGGCTCGGCGCGTGCGGGTTTGTCTCGGTTGTGCGCGGTGGTTGCGCGCTCGTCCTGCGGGGACACCCCGCCCCGTCCCCCACCCCTCAGGCTGTCGAAGCCCACAGGGGGACGGAAGCCGGGCTGTCGGAGCCCTGCCGTGGGGCGGGGACACGCAGGAGGGTCCCCGCAGGACGAGGCGCGACCACGGCCGTCTGGCCGGGACAAGCCCGCACGCGCCGAGCCGAGGAGACCCTCGTGCGGGGCACCGCCCCACACCACCCAGCCCCGCCGGCGATTGAGGCGCCCCACCACGGCAGGAGGGATCCGTGCCGCCGAGCCGACCGCAGGGCACCCCGCAGGGGACCGGCCGGCGATTGAGGCGACCCACCTCGGCAGGGAAGCCACACCACCGAGCCGATCGCCAAGCCCCCCGCAGGGGCACCGCAGGGCACCCGGTCGGGGTCAAAACCTGCGGTGGACCACCTCGCCCGCCACCACGACCGTCTCGGCGACCGTGCCCGGGATCTCGTCCGCCGGGACGGTGAGGATGTCGCGGGACAGGATCACGAAGTCCGCCGCCTTGCCCACCGTGAGGGAACCGCGTTCCCGTTCGAGGAAGTTGGCGTGGGCCGAGCCCATCGTGTAGCCGTACACGGCCGTCGCCACGTCCACCGTCTCGGCCGGCTGCCAGACCGGGCCGCCGCCGGACAGCGGGCGGCGCGTCACCGCCGTGTAGATGCCGACCATCGGGTCCATCTCCGCCACATTCCAGTCGCTGGAGAACGCCAGCACCGCCCCCGCCTCGCGCAGGCTCCGCATCGGGGCGCCGCCGTCACCGCCGTCGGCTCGCTCGCCGCGCTCTTCCCGATCGGCGCTTCTCGCACCGGCGGGTCAGGAACTCCCCTCCTTTTCCCGGGTCGCCGACTCGACTCGGCGACCCGACGACTCGATCTGCGGACTCGGCCCGATGACTCGGCCCGGCGAGTCAATTCGACGGCCAAAAGCGGAAGCCGCCGCACCGAAAAGGCCTTTCACGGCGATCGGGCATCCGTTCACGCCCGTTCACACCCCCGGTCCACCCCCTTGACCAGGGCATATGCAAGAGGAACAAAGGCCTTCCCGGGCTCGTGAAGGCATTCACAAGAATTCCGCCGGAAGTGCGCCCTACCGCGCTCCTCCCCCAGCGCGCACAATCGCGATGACGGCTCACACCGACCGTGAAGGAGGGAGCGCGTGCGCAATCAGGTGCGCACAGCGGACGGGCGCGCTCTGACCGTGGAGCGCTGGGGCGACCCCGACGGTAAACCCGTCTTTCTGCTGCACGGCATGCCCGGCAGCCGCCTCGGCCCGGCCCCCCGGGGCATGGTCCTCTACCAGCGCCGGATGCAGCTCATCGCCTACGACAGACCCGGCTACGGCGGCTCCGACCGCCACGTGGGCCGCACCGTCGCCGACGTGGCCCAGGACGTGGCCGCCATCGCCGACGCCCTCGGACTGGACACCTTCGCGGTCGCCGGCCGCTCCGGCGGCGCCGCCGGAGCACTGGCCTGCGCCGCCCTCCTCCCGGACCGGGTCACACGGACCGCGGGAATGGTCGGCCTCGCCCCCCGGGACGCGGAGGACCTGGACTGGTTCGCCGGGATGGCCGCGTCGAACGTACGGGAGTACACCACCGCCACCGACGACCCCGAGGAGCTGGCGGCCCGGCTGATCCCGCGCGCCGACGGCATCCGCAAGGACCCCGGCCGGCTGCTGGACGAACTGCGCCGGGAGCTGACCGACAACGACCGCATGATCGTCTCGGACGCCGGCCTGCGGTCGATGCTCCTGCGGAACTACCGCGAGGGGCTGCGCCATTCGGCGTATGGATGGATCGACGACGTCCTCGCCTTCAGCCGCCCCTGGGGCTTCGACCCCGCCGACATCCGCTGTCCGGTGCTGATCTGGCACGGCGAGCTCGACGTGTTCTCCCCCGTCGGCCACTCCCGCTGGCTGGCCCGCCGCATCCCCGGGGCCACGACCAACATCGTTCCCGCCGCCGCGCACTTCGCCTCCCTGCGCGCGCTGCCCGACGTACTGAACTGGCTGCTGCGCGACCTCCCGGCACCGGATCTCAACGAACAGCAGCCCGCATAGGGGTTGTTGACTCCACACGTGCCCGAACCACATCCGAACGCGCAGTAATCACCGCGCCGTTCCGCATGGGGCTCCTCGCAGTAAAGTCCACGCCGCCGGGCCCGCCACCACTCGACAGGGGGCCCCATGAGCCGTGGAGGCTGTCCCATGACCCTGCACATCGACGACGTCGGCCTGCTCATCCTCGCCGTCGGGCTCCTCGTCGGCTACGCCGTCTACAAGCACACCAGGGCCGCCTCCGGGGCCACCTCCAAGGGGGACATCGTCGGCGCGATCGGCGCCGCCGCCGCGGTGATCACCGCGCTCTTCCTGCTGTTCGGCGGGAGCGGTTCCGCGTCGGCCGGGCCGGACTCCCGGCCGGCGGGACACGCCCTCGCATCGCACCAGGTCAGCGGGGTGCGGCCGGCGTAGGTCCGGTCCGGACAGGGCCGTGGCCGGGACCCCCGGCGATGAAAAGGATCTTTCCTTCCGGCAAACGGCCGAATCCGCCCTCTTGAGAAATCCGCCACGCATTGCATGGAAGTCTTGACCAGGCGTCATGTCTCGTGTTGCCAAGGGGGACTGTCCTAGTAAAGTCCCTGTTTGACAGCAGCATGTAGCCGTTGTCATTCACATGTCCATTCCACATGGCTTCCCCAAGGACGGTGCCGTGAACACTTCAGCATCCCCCGCGACCAGCTCGGTCAAGGCCCACCGGGTCCCGCTCGGCAAGATCGACGTCCACACCGCGTCCGCGGCGAAGACGCTCGGTCGCGTGCTGCCGGCCGAATCTGCTCGTCCGGTTCAGGCACCGATCTTCAACTCCGCGCTCTGACCCGAACTCGGCGCTCTAGACTGGTGGAATGACCGGCCTGATCGCATTTCGCGAGATCGTCCTAAAGGTTCACAGCAGGTGCGATCTTGCTTGTGATCATTGCTACGTCTACGAACATGCAGATCAGAGCTGGCGAGCCCGGCCGAAAGTGATCTCCCCCGAGGTTATTTCGCATACCGCGTCCAGGCTCGCCGAACATGCCCGTGACCATGCACTCCCCTCCGTCACGGTGATTCTCCATGGAGGGGAACCCCTGTTGGCGGGCACGTCCCGGCTCCGCCTCGTGTGCGAGGAGTTCAGCCGGGCACTCAGCGGGATCGCCACCCTCGATCTGCGGATCCACACCAACGGGCTCCAGCTCAGCACCCGTTACCTCGACCTCTTCGACGAGTACGGCGTCCGGGTCGGCATCTCCCTCGACGGGGACCGCGCCGCCAACGACCGCCACCGCCGCTTCGCCGACGGCCGTACGAGCCACCCGCTGGTCCTGGCCGCCGTCGCCCTGCTCCGCTCCGAGCCGTACCGCCACCTCTACCAGGGCCTGCTCTGCACCGTGGACGTGGCCAACGACCCCGTCGCCGTCCTGGACGCGCTGGTCGAACTGGAGCCCCCGCGCGTGGACTTCCTGCTCCCCCACGCCACCTGGGAGACACCCCCGGCCCGTCCCGACGGTGCCCCCGACGCCTACGCGCGCTGGCTGCTGCGGATCTTCGACCACTGGGACCGGCTGGGACGCCCGGTGCCCGTACGGCTCTTCGAGTCCCTGCTCTCCACCCTGCGCGGCGGCCCCAGCCTCACCGAGTCGCTCGGCCTCGCGCCCACCGACCTCGTCGTCGTCGAGACCGACGGGACCCTGGAACAGGTCGACTCCCTCAAGAGCGCCTTCGAGGGGGCCGCGGCCACCGGCTTCAATGTCTTCGACCATGCGTTCGACCAGGTCGCGGCCCATCCCGGGGTCCGCGCCCGGCAGCTGGGCCTCGCGGGCGTCAGCGACTCGTGCCGCCGGTGCCCCGTCGTACGTTCGTGCGGGGGCGGGCTCTACACCCACCGCTACCGCGACCGGAACGGCTTCGACAACCCCTCCGTCTACTGCACCGACCTGCGCGAGCTCGTGGACGGGGTCGAGGGCCGCACCGCTCCGCGGGAGACCGCGCCGCAGCTGACCGACCCGGCCGAACTCGCCCGCTCCCAGGAGGAGCTGACCCGGATCCTGCTCGCCCGGCTGCACGCGGACCTCGCCGCCGACCCCGCCTGGGCGCACGCCTGGGAGCTGCTGGCCGCCGTGGAGGGCGCCGGGGAGGCGGGCCCGGACGCGCTGGACGCCGTACTGGACCACCCCTTCACCCGGACCTGGGTACTGGCGGCCCTGGACGCCGCCCGCGACGGCAGCCAGGACGCCCCGGAGGCGGCGCGCAGGCTGACCGCGCTGGCCGCCGCGGCCGTGCTCCGCGGCGGGCTGGACCTGCCGGCCGAGGTGGCCTACCGGGACGGCGAGGTGTACCTGCCGACGCTGGGGCTGCTGCGGCTCGGGGAACCCGGCACGGAAGGCCGGGCCGCGCTGCACGTCACCGACGGGGGGTACGCCGTACGGGACGGCCGCGCCGAGCACCGCTTCGGGCCCACGGCGGGGGACGCCCGCTGGCAGCCCGTACGCACCTGGTCGCCCGGGCCGGACGCGGCCCCGGTGGCCCTGGAGGACCTCGACCCGTACCGCAACTGCTTCCCCCGCCCGCCCAGGCTCCGCCTCGGCGCCGGGGAGGCCGAGGAGTGGCGGGGCAGGCTGGACCGGGCGTGGGCGCTGCTGCACGAGGCGGTGCCGGAGTTCGCCCGGGCGGCGGCCACCGGGCTGACCACGCTGACCCCGCTCGCGGGCGGCCCGCGGTCGGGCGGCTGGGGCGAGGCCGGGCGGCACGGGCCGGGGGCGCTCGGGGTGCCGTACGCGGCGGGGGTGCGGGAGACCGCGCTGGCGCTGCTGACCGGGCGGCGGCGCACCAGGCTGCGGGCGCTGACCGAGGTGGCCGACCTGTACGCGCTGGACGGGCAGTGGCAGCACCGCTCGCCGTGGCGGGAGCGGCCGGTACCGGTGTCCCGGCTGCTGGCGGACGTGCACGAGCGGGTGGCGGTGGAGGCGTACCGGCGAGCCACGGCGACGCCCGAGCCGGGCGGCTCGGACCGGATCCACCGGGCCCTGGACCAGCTCTCGGAGGCGGCCGAGCTGACCGTCACCGGGAAGAGCCTGGTGGCGGAGCTCCGCTACGAACTGAAGACGGTCGACGCGTGACCGCGCCCTCCCCGGCGCGGCCCTCCGCGCCATCCTCCGCGCCCGGCAGGCTCCGGCTCGCCGTGCAGCTGCGGCTGGCCGGGGTCCGCCCCGGCATGCGGCTCATGGTGCACTCCTCCCTCGGCGGGACCGGGCTGCGCGCGGAGCTGCTGCGCGACGCCCTGACGGGCGTCCTCGGCCCGCGCGGCACCCTGGTGGTCCCGGCGTTCACCCCGGAGAACTCCAAGACCTCCACCGCCCACCTGGAGCGGATCCGCGGTCTGGACGAGGCCGGGGTGCGGGCCTTCCGCGAGCGGATGTCCGCCTTCGACCCGGCGAGCACCCCGAGCCAGGGCATGGGGTCCCTGGCGGAGGCCGTCCGCACCGCGCGGGGCGCCGCCCGCAGCGCCCACCCGCAGACCTCCTTCGCGGCCCTCGGGGCGGAGGCGGAGCGGCTGTGCTCGGGTCATCGCCTCGAAAGCCATCTGGGGGAAGAGTCACCCCTGGGAAAGCTGTGCTGGGAGGGCGGCCAGGTACTCATGATCAATGTGGGGTTTTCGGTCTGCACCGCTTTCCATCTCGCGGAGTACCGAATTCCGAAGCCCCCCTTGCGCATGTACGAGTGTGTGGTGAAGGTGAACCTTCCGGGGCCGCAAAGGCACCGGCAGGAGGGGGAGTGGACGGCATACGAGGACGTCGCGCTGGACGACGGCGATTTCGCGGAGATCGGTGACGCGTTCCCGGATTCACGGGTGCGCAGGGGGCGGGTGGGAGGTGCGTCGACCATGCTCTTCTCCCTCCCGGAGGCCGTCGATCACGCCCTTGACTGGATGACCGAAAACAGACGCTGATTGACTGAACGATGAGGGGATGTGGCGAAGCAGCTCCGGAATGATGTTTCTTCGCTTCGCATCTTCGGGACGGGGGTCGTGTGCCCGCATCAGGGGAGCCGTACTTTTTTCTCAGTTACGCACATACACCGAGGTTCGGGGCCGGGGGCCCCGACCCGGACATGTGGGTCGAGCGCCTGTTCCGTGATCTCTGCGGGCATGTCATGGCGCTGACGGACCTGCGTGCCGGGTACGACGTCGGGTTCATGGACCGGGAGATACGCAGCGGCGAGGGCTGGTCCGAACGGCTCGCCCGGGCACTCGCCAACTGCAGGGTCTTCGTTCCCCTGTTCTCGCCGCGCTACTTCGCCAGCGAGATGTGCGGGAAGGAGTGGTTCGCCTTCGCGCAGCGCGCCGTCCAGCACGGCGCGGTCAGCAACAAACAGGCCGAGGCCATCGTGCCCGCGTTATGGGTGCCGGTGCCGCCGGAGCAACTCCCGGGCCCGGCCGAGCGGTTGCAGTTCAACCACAACACCTTCGGCGAGCGCTACGTCACCGACGGCCTGTACGGGCTGATCAAGCTGCGCGGTTACGCCGAGCAGTACGAGCAGGCCGTGTACGAGCTCGCCCGGCGCATCGTCCAGGTCGCCGAGACCGCCCATCTGGACCCCATCCGCCCGCTGGACTACCGCAACGTTCCGAGCGCGTTCGGCTCCAGCGGCAGTCCGGCCCGCACCCTGCACGTGACCGTGGCCGCCGCCTCCCGGCACGATCTGCCCGAGGGCCGCACCCCCGAGTACTACGGGGACACCGCGATGGAGTGGAATCCGTACCACCCGGTCGCCCAGCGGCCCATCGCCTACGTCGCCGAGGACCTGGTCAAGAACCTCAACTACCAGACCACCATGTCCTCCTTCGACGACGAGGCCGGGCACCTGGACAGCAAGCAGCTGCCGACCCGGCCGGAGATCCTGATCGTCGACCGGTGGGCGGTGGAGGACGAGCAGCGGCGCCGGCGCCTGGCCGCCTTCGACCGGGAGCCCCGGCCCTGGGTCAACGTGGTCGTGCCGTGGAACCGGTACGACCACCAGAGCCGGTCGAAGGAGAGCGAGCTGGCCGACCGGCTGGAGAACACCATGCCCAAGACGATGAGCCAGGGCCGGGCCGCCTGCCGGGCCGCCGCGAACGGCGTGGCCAACGTGGAGACCCTCGGCCAGATCCTGCCGCAGGTGGTCGAGGCCGCCGCCCAGCAGTTCCTCAGACACGCGCAGCCGTATCCGCCGAAGGGCGACACCTCCATCGAACGGCCCCGGCTGCTGGGGCCGATGGGGATGAACGGGCCGCCAGGGCCGCCATCGCCCCGTGTCCCGTTCCCGCCCGACTCCGACCGGCACCGGGCCGGGCCGGCGGGGGCCGGCCTCCACGACAACGACGACCACGACACCGACCGGGGGGACGCGGATGACAGCGAGCAGTGACAACAGCGGCGGCGACAGCGACAGCCGTGACGGACGCATCGTCACCTTCTATTCGTACAAGGGCGGCACGGGCCGCACCATGGCACTGGCCAACACCGCCTGGATCCTGGCGGCGAACGGCAAGCGGGTCCTCGCCGTGGACTGGGACCTGGAGGCGCCCGGCCTGCACCGCTTCTTCCACCCCTTCCTGGACCCTTCCACGCTGGGGGCCACCACCGGGGTCATCGATCTGATCAGCGAGTACGCCTGGGCGGCGACCAGCCCGGTGCAGCGGCCCGACGACTGGCACAAGGACTACGCGCGGATACAGCCGCACGCCGTCTCGCTCACCCCGGAGACCCACGGCTGGGAGTTCCCGGACGGCGGCACCCTGGACTTCGTCTCGGCGGGCCGGCAGAACCGCGAGTACTCGGCGACCGTCTCCACCTTCGACTGGGACAACTTCTACGACCGGCTCGGCGGCGGGCTCTTCTTCGACGCCTTACGCGCCGACATGAAGCGGAACTACGACTACGTCCTGATCGACAGCCGCACCGGCCTGTCGGACATCGCCGACATCTGCACGGTCCACCTCCCGGACATCCTCGTCGACTGCTTCACGCTGTCCGACCAGTCCATCGACGGTGCCGCGTCCGTCGCCCGCCAGATCGACGAGCGGTTCAACGACCGCGGCATCAAGATCTACCCGGTCCCGATGCGCATCGACGAGGGCGAGAAGGAGAAGGCCGACGCCGGCCGGGCGCTGGCCCGGATCAAGTTCGACCGCTTCCCGAACGGCCTGGTCGGGGACGAGCTCACCTCCTACTGGGGCGCGGTGGAGATCCCGTACCGCCCCTACTACGCCTACGAGGAGACGCTGGCCACCTTCGGCGACGAGGCCGGGCTCACCAACTCCCTGCTCTCCGCCTTCGAACGGCTCACCGCCGTGGTCACCGAGGGGCACATCACCTCCATGCCGGTCATCGGCGAGGAGGTCCGGCTGCGCATCAGGGACGCCTTCACCCGGCGCCGCCCGGCGCTGCCCGCCGACCTGTTCCTGTCCTACGTCGCCGAGAACCGGATGTGGGCCGACTGGATCGAGTCGGTGCTCACCCGGGCCGGGTTCCGGGTCGTACCGAAGGACGTCTCGGCCGAGCGGGCACCGGGAGCGACCGCCGGGGACACCCTCGGGGGCGCGGGCATCAGCATCGACACGGCCGCCCGGACCGTGGTGCTGCTCTCCACGGCCTACCTCAAGTCGGCCCGGGCCGTGGACGTGTGGGAGCGCGCGGCCGCCGAGGACCCGACCGGGGGCCGGCGCCAGCTGGTGCCGCTGAGGGTGGGCGACGTACGGCTCTCCACGCCGTACATCGACCGCAACCCGGTGGACCTGTTCCGGCTCGACGAGCCGCACGCGACGACCGCCCTGCTGCGTGCGGTGGAGCGGCCCATGGCCCTGCCCGACAGCGGCAGCAGTGCCTCGCAGCCCGGTCCCCGCTTCCCGGGGACCGTCCCGAAGATCTGGAACGCGCCGCCCCGCAACCCCGGGTTCACCGGGCGCAGCATCGTGCTGGAGCGGATGCGCGACCAGCTCGGCGGGGGCATGGCCGTGGTGCTGCCCCAGCCGCAGACCCTGTTCGGGCTCGGCGGCGTCGGCAAGACCCAGGTGGCGCTGGAGTACGTGCACCGGTTCATGGCCGACTACGACCTGGTGTGGTGGATCTCCTCGGAGCAGACCGACGACGTGGTCGCGGCCCTCGCGGAGCTGGCGGTGCGGCTGGGCGCGCAGACCGGCGAGGACATGGCGGCCGCCTCCCAGGAGGCGATCGACCTGCTGCGGCGCGGGGTTCCCTCCTCGCGCTGGCTGCTGGTCTTCGACAACGCGGACGATCCGGAGACGCTCAAGCGGTTCTTCCCGCCGGGCGGGCCGGGCCATGTCCTGGTGACCTCCCGCAACCAGTCCTGGTCGCAGTACGGTGACGCGCTGCCGGTGGATGTGTTCCTGCGGGAGGAGTCCATCGAGCACCTCCAGCGCCGGGCCCCGGGGCTGAGCAAGGACGACGCCGAGCAGGTGGCGGTGGCGGTGGGCGACCTGCCGCTGGCCGTCGAGCAGGCGGGTGCCTGGATCGCGGAGACCGCGACCCCGGTCGCCGCGTACATCGAGCAGCTGGCCCAGCAGGCGGCGAGCGTCCTGGGCCTGAACCAGCCGCCCGGGTATCCGGAGCCGGTGGCCGCCACCTGGAACATCTCCATCGAGCGGCTGCAGTCCCGTTCCCCGGCGGCCGTGCGGCTGCTCCAGCTGTGCGCCTTCCTGGCTCCCGAGCCGATCTCCGCGAACCTGCTCTACAGCAAGGAGATGATCGACGCCCTCAAGCCCTACGACGCCTCGCTCCAGGAGAAGCTGGTGCTGGGCCGGGTGATCCGGGAGATCGGCCGGTTCGCGCTGGCCAAGGTGGACCAGGTCAGCAACAGCATCCAGGTGCACCGGCTGGTCCAGGCCGTGATCCGGTCGCAGATGCCGGAGGAGGACCAGCGGGAGGCCCGGCACGCCGTCCACCGGATCCTGGCCGGCGCCCGGCCGGACGACGACGAGCCGATCGACAACCCGGAGACGTGGCCGCGGTTCAACACCATCTGGTCGCACCTGACCCCGTCGGAGGCCCGGTACTGCAAGGAACCGGAGACGCGCAGGCTGCTGATCGACCGGGTGCGCTACCTGTGGAAGCGCGGTGATTTCAAGGCCGCGTACGCGCTCGGCGAGGAGCTGCGCGAGGCCTGGAAGGAGATGCTGGGCAACGACGACCTGCAGTACCTGTACCTGCGTTTCCACCTGTCGAACATCCTGCGTTCGCAGGGCCGGTTCGTGGAGGCGAAGGAGCTGGACGAGGTCACGCTGGAGCGGCAGAAGGCGGTGCTCGGCCCCTCGCACCCGCACACGTACATGACCATGAGCGGTCTGGCCAACACGCTGGGCGCGCTGGGCCATTACGGACAGGCGATGGAGCTGGCGACCGAAGCGCACGAGGGCTTCAGCCAGATCTTCCACGAGGCGCACCCGCGCACGCTGGCCGCCGCGAACAACCTGGCGCTGAACCTGCGGCTCGTGGGTCAGTACACCAGGGCCCGTGAGATCGACCAGGAGGTGCACGACCTGCGTACGGAGGTGCTCGGGCCGGAGCACCCGTACACCCTGTCCTCCGCGCAGAACCTGGCGCGCGACCTGCGCGAGGTGGGCCGGTACGAGGACTCGGTGCAGCTGCTCAGCCGGACGTACGACACCTACAAGCGGACGCTGGGGAGCGCCTTCCCCGGCACCCTGTCGGCGGCGAAGAACCTGGCGGTGTCGCTGCGCCGGGCCGGCCAGCTGGAGGACGCCCTCCGGCTGACCACGGCCACCCGGGCCCGCTACCGGGCCAAGTACACCTCCGTCAACCCGGACCTGCTGTCCTGCGAGCTCAATCTGGCCTCGGACCTGTTCGCGACCGGGGATCCGGGCGGGGCGCGGGACCTGGCGCAGGAGGTGGTGGACGAGTACATGAAGGTGCCGGGCGAGCGGCATCCGTACACGCTGGCGGCCGTGAACAACCTGGCGGTCTTCCACTGGGGCACGGGCGCGGCGGAGACGGCGGAGACGATGCTGCGTCAGACGATACGGGGGATGCGGGACGTCCTCGGCGACAACCACCCGCACACCGTCTTCGCCCATCTCAACCTGGCCAACACGCGGGCCGACCTGGGCGATCCGGAAGGCGCTCTGGAGCTGGAGCGGCTCGCGGTGATGCGGCTGCGCGAGGTGCTCGGGGCGCACCATCCCGAGACCCTGGCGAGCAGCTCCAACATGGCGGTCAGCCTGGACTCGATGGGCCGCAAGGAGGAGGCGGCCCGGCTGCGGGCGGAGGCGGTGTCCGAGCTGACCCGGCTGCTCGGCGAGGACCACAGCCTGACCCGGTACGCGCGCGACGAGCGGCGGGTCCACCGCGACCTGGAGCCTCTCGCCGTCTGATCCGACGGAGGGCGGCGGGGGCTCCGCGACCGCGGGGGCCCCGCCGCCCTCCACCCGACAGCAGGGGGGCGCTGTGACCGACAGCATGACCTTTCGAAACGAGGACCTGCCGGCCCTCTTCCATCACACCGACCAGGCGGCGATCTCCCGGCAGCGGGAGTCCACCCAGGCCACCCGGGCCCAGTTGCTGCTGCTGGTCGCGGCCGCGGCGGCCGCCGCGCTGCCCGCCGGGCCGAAGCTGGGCTCGATGTACTTCTTCGGGCTGCTGAGCGTGCTCGCGTACGTGGGCGTGCTGGGCGTGGGCATGCGGGCGACCCGGCGCCGGGCCCGCCCGCAGTGGCAGCTCAACCGCAGTGCGGCGGAGTTCATCAAGTCCCTGGCCTGGCGGTACGCGGTGCACGGGGCGCCGTTCGGCAGTGAGGTCGCCGCGCCCGAGGCGACGTACCGCACCCGGCTGGAGGCGGGTCTGGCCGAGCTGCGGAAGATGGGCTGGGAGGATCCGCGGGCCGCCGGGACGGTGCCGGAGGGCGGGGAGATCACCGGCGCGATGCAGCGGCTGCGTGGGATGGACTACCAGGCGCGGCGCGAGACGTACGTCCGGGACCGGCTGATCGAGCAGCGCAACTGGTACCGGCGGCGTACGGAGGTGTCGCGGCGGGCGACGAACCTGTGGTCGTGGACGATCGTGCTGCTGACCTGCCTGGCGCTGCTGTTCGCGCTGCTGGGGTCGTTCGGTTCGGGTCCGGGGCCGAGGCTGACCGCGCTGCTGAGCGCGGCGGCGGCGGCCGGGATCGCCTGGAACGAGGTGCGCCGCCACCATCCGCTGATCGAGGCCCACACGCTGATCGAGCAGGATCTGGCGGCGATGATGGTCGTGATGCAGACGACCATCACCGAGTCGCAGTGGCCTTCTTCGGTGTACGAGACGGAGCGGTACGTGTCGCCGCAGCACACGGACTGGCTGGCGCGGCACAGCAGTTGAGGTGCTGAGGGTGGGAGGGTGGGAGGGGTGTGGCTCAGTCCCGGGTCACGCCCTCGCACCAGATGACGGTGACCGGTTTGCCGAGCGCCCGCGCGTAGGCGACGATCTCGGCGGTGCCGCCGTGCCCGCGGGCGGGCTGTCCGTCCCAGACGGCGACGAGCCGGTCGCAGGAGTCGGCGATGTAGGTGCCGGCGGCGTAGTAGGCCTCGTCCGTGGAGCGGGCGAAGTCCATCCGGACCTCCTGGGTGGCCCGGTTCTTCAGGCCCCGGTAGCGGGCGAGGGCCTCGGCACCTTCGAAGGCGTCCTCGTAGTCCCCGCTGGGGATCACCACGGTGAGGTCGGCGCCGTGTTCGAGGGCGATGGCGGCGAACAGCTGGTCCGCTCCCTCCGCGAGGCTGGAGAAGGCCTCCAGCGGTCCTTCGTGGCCGCCCAGTACGGCGCGCAGTCCGCTCTCCACATGGCCGAGCACCGAGTCCGGAATGGCTCGGTGCCCGGTCACGCCGATTCGTTTCATGCAGAAACCAGCCTCCCCCGTGGACATGGCCGCCTGGAACATCCTCCCAGAAGGCGGGAGGACGTCCAGGGGTGCGGCGGGGGCGCGTGAGTCACCGTCAGTAGACGCTGACACCGTAGGCGTTGAGGGCTTCGACCACGGGCTGGAAGAAGGTCGTGCCGCCGGAGGAGCAGTTGCCGCTGCCTCCGGAGGTGAGGCCGACGGCGCGGGTGCCCGAGTAGAGCGGGCCGCCGCTGTCGCCGGGTTCGGCGCACACGTTGGTGCGGATCATGCCGTAGACGATGTCGCCGTTGCCGTAGTTCACGGTGGCGTTGAGGCCGGTGACCCGGCCGCTGTGGATGCCCGTGGTGGAGCCGCGCCGGGTCACGGACATGTTGACCGTGGCGTTCACGGCGCTGGTGATGTCCTGGCTGCCGACGGTCCCGGGGGGCACCGGCGTGTTGCTCGCGTACTTGATGAGGCCGTAGTCGTTGGTGGGGAAGCTGGAGCCGGTGGTGGTGCCGAGCACGGTGGTGCGGGCGGAGTTGGTCCACCAGGTGCCCGCGCCGTCGGTGCAGTGCCCGGCGGTCAGGGCGTAGTAGTTGGCGCCGCTGCGTACGTTGAAGCCCAGCGAGCAGCGCCAGCTGTTGGCGTAGATCGCGTCGCCGCCGGAGACCAGCTTGGTGAGCTTGCCGGGGATGCGTTCGATGCGCAGGGCTCCGACGTCGGCTCCGGCCTCGCGCTTGATTCTGTCGATGGCGGCGGCGGAGACGGTGGAGTCGGCGGTGACCACGAGGGTTCCGGTGGCGGGGTCGGTGTGCCAGGCGGTGCCTCCGACGTTGGCGCGCAGCACGGATGCGCTGGCCGACGCGAGCCGGTCGGCGGTGAATCCGCCGCCGTCCTGGGGGTCCGCGGTCGCCGCCGTGGGGACGGCGAACGCTGCGGCGGCGGCCAGGCCGGTGGCCGCCGCGAGCAGCCTGGTACGGGTCATGCGCTTGATCCTCACTTCTCGTCCTCCTGGAGAGGGTCGGGGGCCCGGCGGTCGTGGGGGTGCCAGAGCCCGTGAGGCGCAGCCGGGGGCACGGCGGGCGCATGAACTTTGGCCGTGCCCCTGACAAGCGCTGTCGGGAGTGTCCTGTCGTCAGATACCGGTCGCAAGAGCGGCTTTCAGCCTCCGCTCGCCCGTCGCCACCTCGGAGGGCAGCGGGCACCCGGGCGGCGGCAGAGGCCGGATGAAGTGGTCCGCGAAGGCGCGGGGAGGCAGCAGTTGACGATTGAGATCCACTGCGACCGCGCCTCGTGCGTCGGGTATGCCGGGCTTCAGGAACACGATCGTCTCCGTCCGGCGCCACTGCCCCGGAACGGCCGGAATTCGACCTTCCGGGTCGTCGGCGAGCCAGAGGGGACCGGTCAGCGCGAGGGGTCCGTAGGGCGCGGACGCGGCCGCCGCCCTGCGCTCGTGCCATTCCCGCCACGCGGCGTGCGGGTCGTCTGCGTCGTCGCTCATCCCGCTCAACCCTTCCACGCGGGTCCGGGCGGGAATCCCCGCGTACGCCGTCCGGACCTGTGAAATCTGAAAGAGCCTCAGCAGTCGCAGCCGCAGCAGTCACAGCTGCAGCAGCCGTCGCCACCGCCGCCGCCACCCCCGCTGCCGCCGCCGGAACCCGAACCGTTGCAGCAGTCGCAGGACTCGCAGCACTCACAGGCGTCGCACCACGGGTCCCGCTTCTTCCGGGACCACGGGCCCTCGTGCTCGGTGCAGCACATCTGGCAGGTGCAGAAGAGCCCGATGGCCACCGCGCAGCCCGCGAGCAGTCCGCGGCGCGGCCGCTGCGGGGGCGGCGCGCCACCGAATCCGCCCGGGCCCGTGGGCGGCATCCCCGGGCCGCCCGCTCCACCGCCGTACGGGGCCCCGCCGTAGGGGTTCTCGCCGTACGGGTTCTGGCCGTACTGGTTCCCGCCCTGACCACCGTACGGCTGGCCCGCGTACGGGTTGCCGCCCTGGCCTGCGGAGGCCGTCGCCGTGTGGCCGCAGCTGCCGGTGCCGAAGGCCCGGTCCACCGAGGTGCGCAGCTCGTGCACGAGCAGCCGGTGGGCGAGACCCGCGTCGGTGAACTCGACCTCGCCCAGGGCCAGCCTGATGCCGTGGAGGGCGTCGTCGCAGAGCCTGCGGGCCTCGGTGAGCGAGGTCCCGGTGGCGGTGAGCGGGTTCCAGGCGCCCGCGACGGCGTCGGCGCCCTGGTCCTCCACCGCGTCCAGCAGGTGCGCGAGCCGGCCGAAGTACCGGCCGGCCTCGGCCAGTGCGGGTGCGTTGCCTGGCCGTCCGGCCAGCTGCGCGGTATGTGCGAAGGCGGCGGCCGTCGCGGTCTCGGTCGGCTCGGTCACCACGAGCACGGGAGTGCCGGGGCCCGCGAGCGTCTCGATGCCCGCCTGCCGGTCCACGGCGTCGACGAGCACGGTGGTGTCGAAGCCGAGCGAGGCCCCGGTGCGGGCTCCGGCCCGGTCCCAGCCGCGGGCCACCTTGCGCGCGGCGGCGGCTATGGGGGCGCGGGCCAACAGCCCGTCCCGGTCCGCCACGTGGTCGCGCACCTTGGCGGAGGCGAGCACGAGCGAGACGGCGGCGGCGAGCCGCGCCCCCTCGCCCTGGGCCACGGAGGCGGTGCGCATCCCGCGCAGCGGGCAGGGCCCGGCGGTGCGCCGGGCCTCGGGCGCGGTACCCGACTGAGCCTCCGTCAGGACGGAGACGAGCAGCCCGTCATAGTTCGTCACGATCCGGGCGAACTGTCCGTGATCTCCCCGAAGTGCCAGACACAGCCCGCACAGATGGGCCATCCACTCCGCCTTGAACCGCTCTCCCAAGCGGTGCGTGCAAGGTCTCACGATGCCGAACAAGCTGCTTCCCCCGTGTGTCGTACGCGTGCCTGCCGGGCATCGTATCGACCCGCCCGTTTCACCCGTACGTCCGCGTCGCTCACCCGTACGGCGGCGGCAGTCGTATTTTCACTCAGTCAGCAGTGGTAGCCACCAGGATCCTTGACCGTGCAACGGATGTTCTGCACCAGTACCGTCACGAAACCCCTGCGCGGCGACTATCCACTTGGCGCGTTGTCAGCATCATGGACGAGCATAGGGGCAGCGGAGAGAAGACAGACTGACCGCGGTGAAAGGAGGCAGTCCATGGGTTCGGTGCGCAAGGCGAGTGCCTGGCTGGGTCTCGTGGAGGACAGCGACGACGAGCGCTACTACGACGACGACTACGCGGAGGCCGCCCAGGGTTCGGTGGCCGGCCCCGGCGAGCAGTGGGTCACCGACCCGCGGGTCCGCGTGGCATCCGAGTCGGCCGTGGAGCACGGCCGTCGCATCGCGACGGTCACCCCGGACGGTTTCCGTGACGCGCGGGGCATCGGCGAGCTGTTCCGCGACGGGGTCCCGGTGATCGTCAACCTGTCGTCGATGGACCCGGGCGACGCGAAGCGCGTCGTCGACTTCGCGGCCGGACTGACCTTCGGGCTGCGCGGTTCGATCGAGCGGGTGGCGACCAGGGTCTTCCTCCTGACCCCGGCCGACACCCAGATCGTCAGCGGCGAAGCGGGCGGCCGCTCACGCGACTTCTTCAACCAGAGCTGAGCAGGGCTCTCACCGGAAGGCGTCCAGGCCGGTGAGCGCCTTGCCCAGCACCAGCTGGTGCATCTCGACGGTGCCCTCGTAGGTGAGGACCGATTCGAGGTTGGTGGCGTGCCGCATGACGGGGTATTCGAGGGAGATCCCGTTGGCGCCGAGGATGGTCCGCGCGGTGCGGCAGATCTCGATGGCCTCGCGGACGTTGTTGAGCTTGCCGAAGCTGATCTGCTCCGGCCGCAGGGTGCCCGCGTCCATGCGCCGGCCCAGGTGGTGGGCGAGCAGGATGCCCTTGTGGAGTTCCAGGGCCATGTCCGCCAGTTTGGCCTGGGTGAGCTGGAAACCGCCGATCGGCTTGCCGAACTGCTCCCGCGTCCTCGCGTAGTCGAGCGCGGACTCGAAACTGGCCCGCGCCGCGCCCATGGATCCCCAGATGATCCCGTACCGCGCGTGGCTCAGGCAGCCCAGCGGCCCCTTGAGCCCGGTGACCAGCGGCAGCACCGCGTCGGCGGGCAGCCGTACGTCGTCCATCACCAGCTCGCTCGTGACGCTGGCCCGCAGCGACCACTTGTGCTTGATCTCCGGCGCGGAGAACCCGGGGGTGTCGGTGGGCACCGCGAAACCGCGGATCCCCTCGTCGGTCTGGGCCCACACCACGGCGACCGCCGCGACGGAACCGTTGGTGATCCACATCTTGCGGCCGTTCAGCACCCAGTCGGTGCCGTCGCGCTTGGCGTAGGTCCGCATCGCCGCGGGGTCCGACCCCACATCGGGCTCGGTCAGCCCGAAGCAGCCGATGAGCTCGCCGGCGGCCATGCCGGGCAGCCAGCGCTGCTTCTGCTCCTCGGAGCCGTACTTCCAGATCGCGTACATGGCGAGCGAACCCTGCACCGACACGAGAGAGCGGATCCCGGAGTCGGCGGCCTCCAGCTCCAGGCAGGCGAGCCCGTACTGCACGGCGCTGGCACCGGCACACCCGTAGCCCTGGAGGGACATCCCGAGCGCTCCGATGCCACCGAGCTCCCGGGCCAGCTCACGGATCCCGGGCAGCTCGCCGTCCTCGTACCACTGCGCGATGTTCGGCAGCACCCGGTCGGCGGCCCAGGCTCGGACGGTGTCCCGGACGGCGAGGTCCTCGGGCCCGAGGAGCTCGTCGAGCCCGAGCGGATCGTGGGGCAGGAACGCGGACACTGGGCCTCCCGGCGGCCTGAGACAGAACCTAGCAGCGCAAGTTTTGCGCTCGCCCGAAGCTATTCGCCCGGGCCGGGCAAATCCAGCCCCCACCGACCCGGCCCCGCCAACCCAGCCCGCCGCACCCACCCAGCCCCGCCGGCGTTTGAGGCGCGGGGTCCGGGGCAGAGCCCCGGCAACGGCGCCGCACCCGCGGGCGAGACCGTCAGCCCGCCTGCTCGGCCGGGGCCGGGGCCGTGGCCGAAGCCGCCCGCACCTCACCCTTCGCCTGCCCGGGCAACCGCACCGCCTCGCCGGCGGCCGGCGCCGCCTCGTCCTCCGCCGCCCCGCAATCCATCACCCGCGGCAGCTTCAGCGCCATCACCGCCCCCGCGACCAACAGCACCGCGCTCACCAGCAGCGTCACATGCAGTCCGTGCACGAACGACTGCCGCGCCGCCGCGTACAGCGACGCCCCCGCCGGCCCCCCGAGGTGCGCCGCGATCTGGTACGCCTCGCCCAGAGAATTCGCCGCGCCCGCCGAATCCGCCGCCGTCACCCCCGGCACGCCCACGAGCCCCGGCCGGTACGCCGCGTTCATCACGCTGCCCAGCAGCGCGATGCCCATGCCCGCGCCCAGCTGGTACGAGGTCTCGCCGATCGAGGCCGCGCCGCCCGCGGTGGCCGCCGGGGCCTCGCTCAGCATCGACTCGTACGCGGCGAACAGCGTGGTCTGCAGCCCGAAGCCGAGCAGGATGAAGCCGATGGTCAGCAGCAGCGGCCGGTCGTGCTGGCCCATGAGCGTCAGCATCAGCACGGCGCAGGCGGTCAGGACGAAGCCCAGCGACACCATCGTGCGCGGCCCGACCCGCCCCAGGGTGTACGAGCCGGTGGCGCCCGCGGCCATGGCGGCGAAGGTCAGCGGCAGCAGCCGCAGGCCGGTCTCCAGCGGGCTGAGGTGCAGCACCAGCTGCAGGTACTGGACGGCGATCAGCTCCAGGCCGACCAGGGCCAGCATGGCGAGGACGATGCAGGCGACCGAGGTGGAGAAGGCGGCCCGCGAGAACATCCGCATGTCGATCAGCGGGTGCTCGCGCCGCTTCTGCCGGCGCACGAACAGCACGAGCAGCACCACGCCCAGCAGCAGCGGGATCAGTGCCTCGGCGTCGAGGAGCCGGCGTTCGGCGCCCAGCCGCTTGATCCCGAGCACCGTGCCGAGTACGCCGGCGGCGGCCATCAGCGCGCCGAGGACGTCCCACGGCCCGTCGGCGGATCCGCGCGACTCCGGCAGCAGCCAGCGGCCGAGCGGCAGGATCAGTGCCATCAGCGGGATGTTGATGAGGAAGACGGAGCCCCACCAGAAGTGCTGGACGAGGAAGCCGCCGAGCACCGGGCCGCTGGCCGCGCCGATGGCGGCGACGGCGGTCCAGATGCCGATGGCGAGCGCCCGCTCGCGCCGGTCGGGGAAGACCTGCCGCAGGATCGACAGGGTGGCGGGCATGATCATCGCGCCGCCGATGCCGAGCAGGGCGCGCGCGGCGATGAGGACCTGGGCGTTGTCGGCGAGGGCCGCTATCGCGGAGGCCACGCCGAACAGCCCGTAGCCGAGGAGGAGGACGCGGCGGCGGCCGACCCGGTCACCGAGGGTGCCGAAGAGGATGAGCAGCGAGGCGCAGACCAGCGGGTAGGCGTCGACGATCCACAGGAGCTCGATCGAGCCGGGGCGCAGGTCCTCGGTGACGGAGGGGACGGCGACGTGGAGGACCGTCGCGTCGAGCGCGACGAGGACCAGGCTGACGCAGAGCACCGCCAGGACGACCCAGCGGTTGGTCCCACCGGAGGCGGCGTTCAGCCGCTGCCAGGGGGAAGGGGTCCGGACCCCGGCCGCGTTCGTCCCCGACATGCATGTACCTCCCAGGTGATCCCTCGCGCTCGGCGGACCAGCGTCTTGTGGAGCCACGGGGGGTGGTGCGCTGTGCGGCGTCCAACGGGGTCCGGCATCGACACGCGAGTGAACGGTCAGCGTACGCGAGTTCGTCTGACCGGCACGTGGTCAAGCTCTCATCCCGGCTGCGGCCCCGGTGTGGCGTATACCACTCCCTCCACGGTCTTCCTTCCCCCGTGTACACGCGCGCTCACGGCTCGTGGTTTCCGCACGCCACGTTCCCTGCCCCTCAAAGGCGTATCGCCGGCTCCACCGATAATCATGTCTGTGGAAGATCTTGGATTTCGCCGGGCCGCGCCCGCACTGGCCGTCTTCGCGGCGGTGCGGCTGCTCGGGCTGACGGTGCTCGCGGTGTGGGGTGCGGCGGTCGGCAGCAGCCCGCACACGCTGCTGTCGGCCCGCTGGGACTCGCTCTGGTACGCCCGCATCGCCGCGGAGGGGTACGGGTACGAGGTGCTCCTCCCGAACGGGCACGTTCACTCGAACCTGGCGTTCTTCCCGCTGCTGCCGTGGCTGGAACGGGTGGTGTCCGCCGCGACCGGGCTCTCGTACGGCTCCGCGGGTCTGGTGGTGTCGGTGGTCGCGGGGCTCGCCGCGGCTTGGGGGATCTTCGCGGTGGCCGATCGGGTCCACGGCCGCCGGGCGGGGGTGTTCGCGGTCGCGGTCTGGGCGGCGCTGCCGGTCGGGATCGTGCAGTCCATGGCGTACAGCGAGTCACTGTTCACCGCCCTGGCCGCCTGGGCGCTCTACGGGGCCCTGCGCGGGCGGTGGCTGACGGCGGGGCTGCTCGCGGCCGGGGCCGGGCTGACCCGCCCGGTCGGCGCGGCGGTGGTCGCGGCGGTGTGGGTGGCCGCGGCGATGGCCTGGCGGCGCGGGGAGCGGTCCTGGCGGACGGTCGCGGGGGTGCTGCTGGCTCCGGCGGGCGCGGCCGGATACGTGCTGTGGGTCGGCGCGCGCACCGGGGGCGGTCTGCTGGGTTACCTGGACGTGCAGGGCGGCTGGGGCAACGGCTTCGACGGCGGCTGGGCGTTCGCGGGGTTCATCGGGGCGAAGCTGGCCTCGTCCGCGTTCCTCGCCGGGGTGGGACTGATCGCGGGGGTCGGGCTGGTGCTGTGGCTGTACGCGAAGTGTGTCCAGCAGCGGCAGCCGGTGCCGCTGCTCGTGTATTGCGGGATCGTCGTGGCGCTGGCGCTGTGCGCGTCCGGGTACTTCGGGTCCAAGCCCCGGCTGCTGCTGCCCGCCTTCCCGTTGATGCTGCCGCCGGCGGTGGCGCTGGCGCGGTGGCGGACCGGGCGGGCGGCCGCGGTGGTGGGCGCGCTGGCCCTGGCCTCGGCGGTCTACGGGGCGTTCTGGCTGAACGGCTCGGGTCCTCCCTAGAGCCCCCACGTCACGGAACGGATCATTCCGGTCCATCTTTCAGCAAAAGAAATGGCCCGCGCGGCAATAAAGTCCGGATAAGTGACCGAAACAATTCAGCGAGGCAGTGGATCAAGCAGCCGCCAACCGCTGTCGAAATAGCGGGAATTAAGTCCCGCATGAGACCAACTCCACATCACATGGTCATCACAAAGCCCGCGATTCGCCCGGGCCGACCATCGACGGGCGGTAACGTCGATTGAGTGCGTACCGACCAAATCCTGACCCGTCTGGAGCGGGTGTTCGCCCGGCTGGACCGGGAACCAGAGCGACCGGCTCATCTGCAAACCCCGCAGATGAGCCGGCACCGCGTCGTACTCCTGGGATCGACCCTCGCCTTCTATCTCGCAATCGTGGTTGCCGTACTGACCACTTCCTGGCTGGTCCGCCTGGACTGGCAGATCATGTTCTTCCGGCCCTACGAGCAGTGGCCGCAGCTGCACGCCTTCCTCGACTATCTGGTCGTGCTGGGCCAGCGCGGACCCACCGCGGTCATGGTCGCCGCCTGGCTCGGCTGGCGCTCCTGGCGGCAGCACACCCTCCGCCCGCTGATCACCCTCGGCGTGGCGCTGTTGCTGCTCAACATCACCGTCGGCTCCGTCAAGCTCGGCCTCGGCCGGCTCGGTCCGCACTACGCCACGGAGATCGGATCCGCCGAACTCTTCGCCGGTGGCGATATATTCCCTTCCGGTCACACCGCCAACGCCGTGGTGACGTGGGGAATCCTGGCCTACCTGGCCTCCACCGGGGTCACCCGCCGGGTGCTGTCCGTGGTGTCCGCAGTCGTCTCGCTGAGCGTCGGCGCCACCACCGTGTACCTCGGCACCCACTGGGTCAGCGACGTCCTGCTCGGATGGTCCGCGGGCCTGCTGATCCTGCTGGCCCTCCCCTGGTTCGAGCCGCTCATCGCCCGGACCGAGGCCTACGTCTTCGACGTGCGCGAGCTGCTGCGCCGCCGCGCCGAGACCGGCCGGATGCCCGCGCCGGTCGTCTCCGTGCTCACCCCGCTGCTCTCGGCCGGCGGCAAGTGGCAGCTGCGGCTCCCCGCCGGGACCGCTGCCGACACCGCCGGGAAGCCGGTCCCGCAGCCCGTCACGGCCACCGCGGCCGTGCCGGCCACCGCGGCCACCTCGGGCGCCGCAACCACCACGAGCGCCGCGGGCAACGCCACCGCGCACTCCCCCACCGCCCGGCCCTCCGCGCACCCGGCCGGCCGGCCGCACGTGATCCGCTCCGAGCGGACCCCGGTCACGCCGGTCGGCAGCCGCCGCCCGGCGCACACCGAACGGGCCCCCGCCCGGGGGGCCGCGGCCCGTCCGGTGGCCGGCGGCTGACGTCCCGCCGCGGGGGCGGTACGCACCACCTCTCCCCGCGACACACGAAGGCGGGCCAGGTCCTCGGACCTGGCCCGCCTTCGCCGTTCGTCAGCACCACGCCCGGACGTTCGTCCGTCCCGGGTCACGCTTGTGTCACAGAATATCAACAGCCGCACATTGTTTACCGGTCCGCGACACGCCCGGGGTTCAGAGGGTTTGGAATTTGCGCCGAACCCTGCCGAATTCCTGTCCGGGATTGCCACGGTCCTCTTGGACCAGACCAGTTGAATCCCCCTCAGCTCCCCTACATTTCCTTCACTTCTCCGGTCTCCACGGCCCTCCCCAGGAGATCCCGTGCGGCCCTGATCCGATCCGTCAGCTCCGGCGGCTCGACCACTTCGAACTCACAACCGAGCAGCATGACGTGAATCACGAGAACGTCCAGGTTGACCGCCCCGGTACGCAGCAGACAGCTCTGCCCGTCGACCGGTTCCAGGACCCCGTCGCTCGGCCCGATGATCCGTGCCGCGTCCTGCGCCGAAACCTTCAGCCGCACCACCGCGCGGGCCGCGTACACCCGCTGCGACACGCCCTCGGAGACGTACGCGGCGAGGTCCTCGGCGGGCGCCGGGCGCGGGGTGAACCGCGGCCCGTGCGGAGGCCTGGGCTCGATCCGGTCCGCGCGGAAGGTCCGCCACGCCTCCCGGTCCAGGTCCCAGGCGACCAGGTACCAGCGCCGCTCCGTGCACACCAGCCGGTGCGGTTCGACGGTGCGGCGGCTGACGTTGCCTCCGTGGTCGCGGTATCCGAAGCGCAGCCGCTCGCCGTCCCGGCAGACCGAGGCCAGCTCGGTCAGCACCGAGGGGTCCACGGTGGAGCGCTGGGCGCCGCGCAGCATCGTTACGGTGAACTCGTTGAGCGCCGACACCCTGCGGCGCAGCCGCGACGGCAGTACCTGCTCCAGCTTCGCGAGGGCTCGTACGGAGGCCTCCCCGATGCCCTCGACCCCGTTCCCGGCGGCGGTCCGCAGGCCCACGGCGACGGCCACGGCCTCGTCGTCGTCCAGCAGCAGCGGCGGCAGCTCGGCCCCCGCGCCCAGCTGGTAGCCGCCGCCGGTCCCGGGGCTGGCGTTCACCGGATACCCGAGCTCCCGCAGGCGGTCCACGTCGCGCCGGACCGTCCGCGCGGTGACCCCGAGGCGGTCCGCGAGATCGGCCCCGGTCCATTCGCGGTGGGCCTGCAGCAGGGACAGCAGGCGCAGGAGTCGTGCGGAGGTGTCGAGCATCCCCAGAGTCTGCCAGCGCGCCGCGACCGGCCGGGCCTCAGCAGACCAGCGGGGGTGCCTCGGCGCCGCTGAGCTCGACGAGTGCGCAGAGGGTCTTCGCGGAGACCTTCCAGACCCCGTCCTCCAGCACCGCGGTCCCCTTGCTGCCGGGCAGTACCGTCTCGTCGCCGACCTTCAGGTCGTAGGTCACCTCGGCCTCGGTGGGCGAGGTGAAGGTGACGCCGGTGACCTCGACGGAGGTCTTGGCCGCTTCGGCACCGGCCGAGAAGCCGTCCAGCAGCACCTTGAGGAGGTCGCCGTGCTGCAGCAGCCCGGCCTTCTCATCCGTCGGGGTCTGCGGGTCGAAGAACGCGGTCCAGTTCTTCTCGATCTGATTCTCGGCCGCCGCGGGATCCGCGGGCCCGTCCGCGGCAGGCAGGATCAGGACCGCGGCGGACGGTGGCTCCGGGGGCCCCGCCGCCACCGCGGGCGCGGACCACCCCACGGCCGCCGGGACGGCCAGCAGGACCGCGGCCGCCGTGCAGGCCGCGGCGCGTGCGGGTGCGCGCGGGTGTACGTGTGGGTGGGCGCGCGGGTGTCTGCTCTGGAGCATCTGGCTCACCGCCGGTGTCCGGGCGAGCCGTTCGGCTCGTCGTTTCCAGGGTCGGCGCCCGCACGGCATCCCGCAACGCGCGGACGGCCCGGGGCGGCCCCGGTCAGGGGCGCGGGGCCGGTGGCGGAGCGGCCGGAGCGGTGACCGGCACCGGCGCGGGCGTCAGCGCGGGCACCGGCGCGGGCGTCAGCGCGGGCACCGGCGCGGGCGCCGACCCGGCCGGGGCCTGCGGCGGGGCGGCGGGCTCCGGGTTCGGGAGGACCAGCAGCATGCCCACCGCGAGGGCCTCCGGCTTCGGCCCGATCCGCTCCCGGTTCGCCTCGTACAGGGCCCGCCAGCCGCCCCGGACCCGGTGTTTGCGGGCGACCGACACCAGCGTGTCGCCGTCCCGCACCGCGTGCATCCGTCCGGCCAGCCCGTACCGCTTGGAGCACACCGGCCACGCGTTCCATCCCTGCGAGCCGAGGACGTCCTCCGCGACCCGGATCTGCTGCACGCGGCTGGCCAGGTCGGCCCGTTTCGCGAACGCCGGCCCGCCGAACTCCTCCCACGTCGGCTGCCAGAACTGCAGCCCCCCGTAGAAGCCGTTGCCGGTGTTCACCGCCCACCGCCCGCCGCTCTCGCAGTCGGCCACGCAGTCCCAGGGCCATTGCCCGCCCGGTCCGCAGTCCCCGGGCCCGTCCCCGATCACACCGGGCGAGCCGGGGTGCGCCGCCCCGGCCGGCCCGGGCGCCGGTGGCGGGGGAGCCGCGGCCACGGCCGCGGCCGCGCGGGGCAGTACGAGCGCCAGCACGGCGGCGAGCACGACGGCGCCGCCGGATACGGCCCGACAGGTCCGGTGGTGGGGCATCGGGTCACGCTACGCAGCCATCCGCGGCTCCCTGCGGCGCGCCACGCGGCAGGTCACCGCATCCCACCCGGTCGGCCGACCGCCACCACCGCCCCAAACGGCCACACCTGGGCATCAACTGAGCACAAGCAGAAAACAGTTGGCACGGAAGCGAAGCTCCGGTCGCACGGTTCACCCTTCCGGGGGCCAGGTTCGAATCCGTTCCCTCAAATGGCGTGACCCCGGCCGCCGCTCGGCCGTTGAGCCCGGCGAGCCGGGAGCCTCCCGGACCCGCACCTATGCCGAGGAGCCACCCCGTGCCGCGCATGCTCGACGTCAGTGATGAGGTACGTGCCGAGATCGGTGACGAAGAAGCCGACAGGCTGCTCGTCGGCGAGGACGCGCCGCGCAGTTACGACTGCACCTCCTGCCGTACCCCGGGCGACCCCGAGAACGACCGCACCAGCACGGTGCTGTTCGTCGGCGAGGAGACCGCCGTCCTCGCCTTCGCCCACGCCACCTGCATCCCCTCGCAGGTGGTCTCGGTCTCCGAGGAGCAGCTCCAGGGCGCCGTCCGCAGCATCACCGGCGACAGCCCGGCCGCCGCCGGCGGCCCCGGCGCCGCCCCGCAGAACGTGCCCGGCGGCCAGGCCGTCCTCGGCATCACCAGCGGCCTGATCCTGATCGCCGGGGAGCTGCACCCCGCCCTGGTCGTCGAGCCGACCGCGCCCATCGCCCGCCCCGGCAGCGACGGCCCCGGCGACGACTTCCTGCCGCTCCTGATCGAGCAGGGCTTCATCCCGGTCACCGACACCTCCGAGGTCCCCACCGTCCTCGGCGGCTGGTCGGTCCTGCTCGCCGCGGGCCAGCTGCACGCCGTGCTGCAGCCGGGCAACGACGGCGGCCAGGTCGCCTGGTGGCAGGCGCACCAGGCGCTGTCGGTCACCGACGGCTGGCGGGCCGCCGTCAACAAGACCCAGCGCGTGCTGATCTACGCCGCCCCGGTCGGCTCCATCGGCCAGCAGCCCCGTGAGGACCTGCTGCGCGACGCGCTGGACAAGGCCGCCGCCGCGGGCAAGCTCGTGGCCGCCGCGATGCCGCTGGCGGGTACGCCCGGCGCCTGATCCCAGCCGGTACGAGAACGGCCGCCCAGCCCCCCGCCGAGGGGGCCGGGCGGCGTGCGCCGGGGGTGTGCGGTCCGTCCCGCACACCTCCGGCGATCTGCGTTTCGTCCCCTGTCAGCCCGCATCCGCAGCGCGCCGGTTTCGTTGGCTGGTACGTGCATTCATACGACTCCTCCCGCGCCCCGTCCTATTCGAGCACCGTCCCCGCGATGCGTCCCGCACGGGACCGGGACACCCCTCCGGCCGTCTCGCACACCCCGATCTACGACACGCTGTACTCGGAGTACCTGCGCGCCTTCCGGGCGCTGCCGGGCGACCGTACGGGCGAGGAGGACCACGGGTTCACGTCCTTCTCCTACGGGGCCTCGTACACGGGCGGCAGCTCGTACGGCAGCGGTTGGAGCGGCTCCGCGTGGCAGCGCGTGGACGGCTGGCAGCCCTCGTACACCCCTCAGCCGCTGCCGGCGTACTCGTACGCGGGCAGCCCCGGATACGCCGACGGGCGGCAGCACCAGACCGGGATGACACACATCCCGGCGGCCCTGCCGCCCGCTCCGCGCCGGGGTTACTGACCCCGCTGAGTCCGCCGGAGTCCCCGCCCGGTCCTACTTCTTCTTCTTGTACTGGGCGCCGCGCTTCTCGCGCACCCGCACCGAGATGTGGATCGGGGTGCCGTCGAAGCCGAACTCCTCGCGCAGGCGGCGCTCGATGAAGCGCCGGTAGCCGTGCTCCAGGAAGCCGGAGGCGAAGAGGACGAACCGCGGCGGCTTGCTGCCCGCCTGGGTACCGAACAGGATGCGGGGCTGCTTGCCGCCACGGATCGGGTGCGGGTGGGCGGCGACGACCTCACCGAGGAAGGCGTTCAGCCGGCCGGTGGGGACGCGCGTCTCCCAGCCCGCCAGCGCCGTCTCGATCGCCGGGACCAGCTTCTCCATGTGGCGGCCGGTGAGCGCCGAGACGTTCACCCGGGGCGCCCACGAGACCTGCTGCATCTCGGTCTCGATCTCGCGCTCGAGGTAGTAGCGGCGCTCCTCGTCGAGCTCGTCCCACTTGTTGTACGCGATCACGATCGCGCGGCCCGCCTCGACGGCCATCGTGATGATGCGCTGGTCCTGGACGCTGATGGTCTCGGTGGTGTCGATCAGGATCACCGCGACCTCCGCCTTCTCGACGGCGGCGGCCGTGCGCAGGGAGGCGTAGTAGTCGGCGCCCT
This sequence comes from Streptomyces sp. NPDC040545, assembly GCF_055595065.1. Classification (NCBI taxonomy): domain Bacteria; kingdom Bacillati; phylum Actinomycetota; class Actinomycetes; order Kitasatosporales; family Streptomycetaceae; genus Streptomyces; species Streptomyces sp. NPDC040545. Next base: position 41,538 of record NZ_JBVIWA010000016.1, on the reverse strand, counting down.
GCTGCAGGTGGACCTTCTTGCGGATACCGGCGGTGTCGACGAACTTCCAGGTGATGCCACCGAGTTCGATCAGCTCGTCGACCGGGTCGCGGGTGGTGCCGGCCAGCTCGTTGACGACGACGCGGTCTTCCTTCGCCACCTTGTTCAGGAGCGAGGACTTGCCGACGTTCGGGCGGCCGATCAGGGCGATGCGGCGCGGGCCGCCGGGGGCGGCGCCGCCGAAGGTCTGCGCGGGGGCCTCGGGCAGGGCCTCCAGGACGGCGTCGAGCATGTCGCCGGTGCCGCGGCCGTGCAGCGAGGAGACCGGGTGCGGCATGCCGAGGCCGAGCGACCACAGCGAGGCCGCGTCGGCCTCGCCGCTCTGGCCGTCGACCTTGTTGGCGCACAGCACGACGGGCTTGCCCGCCTTGCGCAGCAGCCGTACGACGGCCTCGTCGGTGTCGGTGGCGCCGACCTTGGAGTCGACGACGAAGACGACCGCGTCGGCGGCCTCGATGGCGTACTCGGCCTGGGCGGCGACGGAGGCGTCGATGCCGAGGACGTCCTGCTCCCAGCCGCCGGTGTCGACGACCTTGAAGCGGCGGCCGGCCCATTCGGCCTCGTACGTGACGCGGTCGCGGGTGACGCCGGGCTTGTCCTCGACGACCGCCTCACGGCGGCCGATGATCCGGTTCACCAGGGTCGACTTGCCGACATTCGGGCGGCCGACGACGGCGAGGACGGGAAGCGGGCCGTGACCGGCCTCCTCGATCGCGCCTTCGACCTCTTCGATGTCGAAGCCCTCTTCCGCGGCGAGCTCCATGAACTCCGCGTACTCGGCGTCGCCAAGTGCTCCGTGGTCGTGCTGGTCGTTCATGAAGTCCGTTCCTCGTCGTTCGTGGTGATCGGTGGTGCCCGCGCAGCGCGGTTCCACTACTGGTTTCAAGTCTCGCTCAGCGCCCGGTGAGGCGCTTGGCGTCGGCCAGGTGGGCGGTCAGCCGGTCCTGGATGCGTACGGTGGCCTCGTCCAGCGCGGTACGGGTCCGGCGGCCACTGCCGTCACCCGCGTCGAAGGCCGAGCCGAAGACGACGTCGACCCGGCTCTTGAGGGCCGGCAGGCCCTTGACGACCCGGCCGGGAGTGTCCCCGCTGCCCAGGACGGCCACCGGGACGATGGGCGCGCCGCTGCGGACCGCGAAGTACGCGAGACCGGCGCGCAGCGAGGCGAAGTCGCCCTCGCCCCGGGTGCCCTCGGGAAATATCCCCAGGGCCCCTCCATTGTCGAGCACGCCGAGGGCGCGGCCTATCGCCGTCCGGTCGGGGCCGCCGCGGTCGACCTTGACCTGCCCGATCCCTTCGAGGAAGGGGCCGAGCGGGCCCACGTACGCTTCCTTCTTGATCAGGAAGTGCAGCGGCCGGGGCGCGGTGCCCATGACCATGGGGCCGTCGATGTTGTGCGAGTGGTTCACGGCGAGGATGACGGGGCCCGAGGCGGGCACCTTCCAGGCCCCCAGTACGCGCGGCTTCCAGAGCCCGTACATGAGCCCGATTCCGATGCGCCTGCCGACCGCCGCACCCTTGAGGGAGGGCGCTTGGCTCACTTGCGGCCCGCCCGCTTCTCTTCCACCAGCGTCACGACGCACTCGATCACCTGGTCGAGCGTGAGTTCGGTGGTGTCCACCTCGACGGCGTCGTCGGCCTTGGCCAGCGGGGAGGTCTTGCGGCCGGAGTCGGCCGCGTCGCGCTTGATCAGCGCCTCCTTGGTGGCCGCGAGGTCGGCAGCCTCCTTGCCGCGGAGCTCGCCGCTGCGCCGGGCGGCGCGCGCCTCGGCGGAAGCGGTCAGGAAGATCTTGAGGTCGGCGTCGGGCAGTACGGTGGTGCCGATGTCCCGGCCCTCGACGACGATCCCCTCGGCCTCCTGGGCCGCCTCGGCGGAGATGGAGCGCTGCAGGTCGGTGATCAGGGTGCGCACCTCGGGGACGGCGCTGACGGCGCTGACCTTGGAGGTGACCTCCTGGGTCCGGATGGGACCGGCGGCGTCGAGGCCGTCCACGGTGATGGTGGGGGCGGCCGGGTCGGTGCCGGACACGATGGTGGGCTTGCCGGCGGCGATCGCGATGGCCTGCGGGTCGTCGGTGTCGACGCCGTTGGTGATCATCCACCAGGTGATGGCCCGGTACTGGGCGCCGGTGTCCAGGTAGCGCAGCCCGAGCTTGGCGGCCACGGCCTTGGAGGTGCTGGACTTGCCCGTGCCGGAGGGACCGTCGATGGCGACGATCACGGCGGACGGAGCTGCGGTTTCCACGGTGCGGGCACCTTCCTGGTTGCGCGTACGTGTCCGGGCGCGGCAAAGCGCCCCTCCCCAAGGTTACCGGCCCCGGACGGCCCCCGTCCCCGCCCTTCGTTCCGGGGGCCGGCCGGCCGCTCCGGGCTGCTCCGCCGCCCCGCCGCCCCGCCGCTCCGCTACTGCTGTCGCAGCGCCCAGCCCCGCTCGCGCAGCTCGGCGGTCAGGCCCGCCGCCGCCCGCGGCTCCACCATGAGCTGGACGAGGCCGGCCTGCTGGCCCGTCGCGTGCTCGATCCGTACGTCTTCGATGTTGACCCCGGCCCGCCCCGCGTCGGCGAAGATCCGCGCCAGCTCACCGGGCTGGTCGCTGATGAGCACGGCCACCGTCTCGTAGACCGTGGGGGCCGCGCCGTGCTTGCCCGGCACCCGGACCCGGCCCGCGTTCCCGCGGCGCAGCACGTCCTCGATGCCCGCGGCGCCGCCGCGCCGCTTCTCCACGTCGGCGGACTGCAGGCCCCGCAGCGCCTCCACGGTCTCCTCCAGGTCGGCGGCGATCCCGGCGAGGACGTCGGCGACCGGTCCCGGGTTGGCAGAAAGGATCTCCACCCACATCCGCGGGTCGGAGGCCGCGATCCGGGTCACGTCGCGGATGCCCTGCCCGCACAGCCGGACCGCCGTCTCGTCGGCCTCCTCCAGCCGGGCCGCGACCATGCTGGAGACCAGCTGCGGGGTGTGCGAGACGAGTGCCACCGCGCGGTCGTGGGCGTCGGCGTCCATGACCACCGGCACGGCCCGGGACAGGGCCACCAGCTCCAGTGCGAGGTTGAGCACCTCGTGGTCGGTGTCCCGGGTGGGGGTCAGCACCCACGGGCGGCCCTCGAAGAGGTCCGCGGTGGCGGCGAGCGGCCCCGACTGCTCCTTGCCGGCCATCGGGTGCGTCCCGATGTACGCGGTGACGTCCACGCCGAGCGCCGCCAGCTCCCGCCGCGGTCCGCCCTTGACGCTGGCCACGTCCACGTAGGCGCGCGCGACCCCGCGCCCGATCAGGTCGGCCAGGGTCGCGGCCACGTGGGCCGGCGGTACGGCGACGATCGCGAGGTCGACCTGCTCCTTGGGGGCCTCGTCGGTGCCGGCCCCGAGGGCGGCCGCCGTACGGGCCCGGTCCGGGTCGTGGTCGGCGAGGTGGACGGTGATCCCCCGGGCGGACAGGGCGAGCGCCGCGGAGGTGCCGATCAGTCCGGTTCCGATGACGACGGCGGTTCTCACGAGGCACTCCCAGGGGACGAAAAGGCGAGCTGACGGACTGTCCGGCCAGGGTATCCAGCACCCGCGGCACGAGGGCCCGACCGCCCATCCCGTGGGACGGCGGCCGGGCCCTCGTGCGGCGCTGCCGGACGGTCAGAACTTCTGCGCGCGGCCGAGCAGGGAGCCGAGGTCGTCACCCGCCATCGTCACGCCTTTCGCAGAGGGGCCGGGCCGCGCGGAAGCGGCGCTCCCGGCTTCGGGACACGGACAATGTCACCCATTGCGGACCATGCCGCCACCTGGCGCACACGTCCGCTCCCCCTGGGGTAGAACGATCCGCATGATCTTCCACATCGTCCCGCTCGCCGACTGGGCCGCCGCGCCCGAGCGCCCGTACGCCCCGCCCTCGCTGGAGGCCGAGGGGTTCGTCCACTGTTCCGCGGACCGGCCCACGGCACTCGCGATCGTCGACGCGCACTACCGGTCGGTACCCGGGATCCTGCTCGCGGTGGAGCTCGACGAGGGCGTGCTGACCGCCGAGGTCCGCCGGGAGAGTGATTCCGGTGGCCGATATCCACATGTTCACGGTCCGCTGAACCGGGAAGCCGTGATCCACGTGTGGGAGGTCGTACGCACACCCGGCAGCCCTGCCTCACTGGCCCCATGGGAACCGGGCCGATGAACCGGCGCGGCAGGCTTCACCTGAGGCCCGCCGCAGGCCAGGATGCTGCACGCCATCCGGCCACGAAGCGAGGAGAGACTCATGAGCGACCTCACGCACACCGCCCGGCGCACGGTACTGACGATCGGCGCGGCCGCCCTGGCCGGCGGCGCGATCAGCGCCTGCGGCAGCAACAGCGGCGAAAAGGCCTCCCCGGGGGAACCGAACGAGGTGCCCGCCCAGCCCGCCGAGCCCGCCGCCCCGGCGCCCGCCACGTCGGCGGACACGGGCGCCGCGGCCGGCAAGACCCTCACCAAGAAGGCGGACGTGCCGGTGGGCGGCGGCAAGGTCTTCAAGGAGGAGAAGGTCGTGGTCACCCAGCCCAAGGCCGGCACCTTCAAATGCTTCACGGCGGTCTGCCCCCACCAGGGGTGCCTGGTCAACAAGGTGGAGGACGGCACCATCGACTGCCCCTGCCACAGCAGCAAGTTCGCGATCGCCGACGGCGCGGTGACCAAGGGTCCGGCCACCAAGGGGCTGGCCGAGAAGAAGATCAAGGTCGCGGCGGACGGCAATATCTCGCTCGCATAGCGGCAGGTCAGACGCCTACGCTCCCGGGATGGACGATCTGACGCTGGTACGGGACCACACGGTCTACCGGTGCGTGATGGGCTCCCGGGCGTTCGGACTGGCGACGGAGGCGAGCGACACCGACCTGCGCGGTGTCTACCTCGCCCCGACGCCGCTGTTCTGGCGGTTCGAGAAGCCGCCCACGCACGTGGAGGGCCCGCGGGACGAGGAGTTCTCCTGGGAGCTGGAGCGCTTCTGCGAACTCGCCCTGCGGGCCAACCCGAACATCCTGGAGTGCCTGCACTCCCCCCTGCTGGAAGAGGTCACCCCGGTCGGTGAGGAACTGCTCTCCCTCCGCGGGGCCTTCCTCTCCCGCCGGGCCCACGCCAGCTTCAGCCGGTACGCGGCCTCCCAGCGCGGCAAGCTCCTCGCGGACGTCCGCGTCCACGGCGCCCCGCGCTGGAAGCACGCCATGCACCTGCTGCGCCTGCTGCTGTCCTGCCGTGACCTCCTGCGCACGGGCCGGCTGACCATCGACGCCGGCCCGTACCGCGACCGCCTGCTCGCGGTCCGCCGCGGCGAGCTCACCTGGGAGGAGGCCGACGCCTGGATGGCCCGTCTCCAGGAGGAGACGGAGAGCGCCCTGGCCTCCACCGTGCTGCCCGCGGAGCCGGACCACGCCCGGGTGCAGGACTTCCTGGTCCGCACCCGCCGCGCGTCAGCCGCGTAGCGTGCGCCGCCGTACGACGAACTCGTCGAGCGCGTCGTACGCCGTCGCCTGCTCGGGCAGCGCGGACGCGGCCTGCCCCGCGTCCAGCACGGCATGCAGCGCCTCGAAGTCCTCGCGTACGCCGCCGACGGGCGGGCCCTCGTAGCCCCCGTGCTCGGCGGCCGCCTTGTCGGAGTCCCGGGACGGGAAGCCGTACAGGTGCGCGCCGGAGACCGTGGCGAAGAGCAGCGGGTCGGGCTGCTCCGCCACGACGGGGGTCAGGTCGATACTCAGTGCGTCCAGCATGGGTCAAGCGTCCCAGAGGGCGCCGAAGGCCAGGAGTTCGTCCCGGTACTCGATGCGGCCCTCCCATTCGCGGGGCCAGACGTCCGCGCCGAGGTGGGCTCCGGCGAAGGCGCCCGCGAGGCAGGCGATGGAGTCGGAGTCGCCGCGCGTGCAGGCGGCCCGGCGCAGTGCGGTCAGCGGCTCGTCGGGGAAGAGCAGGAAGCAGTGCAGGGCGGTGGCGAGGGCTTCCTCGGCTATCCAGCCGTCGCCCGTGGTCAGGCAGGGGTCGGTCTCCGGGGAGGGGGACCGCAGGGCGGCCGCGAGCCGGTCGAGGACCGCCAGACACTCGTCCCAGCCCCGCGCGATGAAGGACGCCGGGGAGGCGTCGGACGCGGTCCGCATCCACAGGTCGCCGAGCCAGCGCTCGTGGTAGCGGGTGCGGTTCTCCAGGGCGTAGGAGCGCAGCCGTCCGACGAGCCCGGTCACCTCGGTGCCCTGGGCCAGCAGGTACACGGCGCGCGCGGTCAGGTCGGAGGCGGCGAGCGCCGTCGGGTGTCCGTGGGTGAGGGCCGACTGGAGCTGTGCGGCGCCGGCCCGCTCCTCCTCGGTCCACTCCGGTACCAGTCCGACCGGGACCACCCGCATGTTGGCGCCGCAGCCCTTGGAGCCGGTCTGGCTGGCGTCGCGCCAGTCCCGGTCCGGGGTGTCGAGCAGCCGACAGGCCGTCATACAGGTGCGGCCCGGGGCGCGGTTGTTGTCCGGGGAGTGGTACCAGTCGACGAACTCCTCGCGGACCGGCCGGGTCAGGCGCAGCGGGCCCACCGGGCCGCGCCCGGCCGCCGTGCGCATGCCGCGGGCCAGGGCGAGGGTCATCTGGGTGTCGTCCGTGACGATCGCCGGGCGCGGCAGGCTCATCTCGCGCCAGGGGCCCGTCTTGGCCAGGATCGAGGGCACGTCGTTGAACTCGGTCGGGAAGCCGAGGGCGTCGCCCAGGGCCAGGCCGATCAGGGCGCCCGTAGCGGCTCGCTTGGTCATCGGGTGGATCCTTCCGGTCGCAGCAGGGGAGGGTGGAGGGTGGTCGCCGGACCGGGCCGGTAGAGGGCGGCCGGTTTGCCGCGGCCGCCGGTCAGCCGGGCGGCGCCCGGCACGGCCTCGACGAATCCGGGCGTCGCGAGGACCTTGCGGCGGAAGTTGGGGCGGTCGAGGGTGGTGTTCCAGACGGTCTCGTAGACGGACTGCAGCTCGCCGAGGGTGAACTCGGGCGGGCAGAAGCCGGTGGCCAGGCAGGTGTACTCCAGCTTGGCGCCGATCCGCTCGCGTGCGTCCGCCAGGATCACCGCATGGTCGAAGGCGAGTTCCGAGACCTCGTCCAGCGCGGTCCAGCGGGCGTGCGCCGCGTCCCCGCCGCCCTCGGCCGAGGGTTCCGGCAGGTCGGGGACGAGGGCGGTGAAGGCCACCGAGACCACCCGCATCCGGGGGTCGCGGTCCGGTTCGCTGTAGGTGCGCAGCTGCTCCAGGTGGAGCGCGGCCACGAGGCGGTCCGGCAGGCCGGTCTCCTCGGCCAGTTCGCGCCGGGCGGCGGCCTCGGCGGACTCCCGCGGCAGGACGAACCCGCCGGGCAGCGCCCAGGCCCCGGCGTACGGTTCCTGGCCGCGCCGGATCAGCAGGACGTGCAGGGCGCCGCCGCGCACGGTGAAGACGGCCAGGTCGACGGTCACCGCGAACGGCTCGAAGGCGTACGGGTCATAGCCGGCGGTCATCGGTTCTCCGGAAGGGGGTCGGTGAAGTGCCAGCCCTCGGCCAGCAGCGCGTCCACGGCGCGGACGGCCACCTCCAGCCGGGCCGCCCGGTCCCCGCGTACGACGAGGAAACGCCGCCCGGTGCGCTCCAGTTCCGACCTGAACCGCTCGGTCATCCAGGGCCGCAGGTGCTCCCCGTCCCGCAGTCCGTCGTCCTCGAAGGGCACGTCGGCGTGGTCGGTGAGCAGGTACAGGTCGCGCCGGGTGAGGTCGGCGATCCGCTCGACCTCCGCGTTCCGGCCGCCCGTGTACCGCTCGTGCCAGATGGCGGTCGCGAAGGAGTCGGTGTCGCAGAACAGCACCGGGGAGCCGAGCCGGGCGGCGTGCTCCTCGTCCGCGTCCTGGCGGCGCGCGATGACCGGGAACTCCCGCGAGGTGAAGGACACGTCCGCCCAGGAGGCCGCCGGGTCGGCGGCGCGGGCCGCGGCCAGCTTCTCCTCGCTGTACCGGCGCCCGTACTCGGCGACCCAGCCCGTCTTGGCCCAGACGCCGCCGCGCCGCCGGTAGTGGTCCGCCAGGGCCCGCGAGAGCGTGGTGGTCCCGGTGGACTCCGCGCCGAGGACGACGACCCGCCGGGTCAGGGCGGCGCGGACGGCCGGCCCGAGGAACTCCCAGGAGCCGGCCGGGTCCTTGCGCACGGCCGTACCGGACACCGGGAACAGGGTCCGTTCCCGGTCCACGAGGACCTCCTCGGCGCCGAAGCGCCGGGCGAGCTCGCCGCCGTACTCCTCGGAGGTGAACACGGCGTCCACCCGCCCGGGGACGGCGCCGCGGAAGACGGCCATGTGCGCCTCCCAGATCTCCGGGTCGTGCAGGTCGACCGGGATGTCGTCCACGGCGCCGACGACGTCGGCCCCGGGGTGCGCCTCGCGCATCCAGGCGACCCGGTCGGCGAGCGGGACCGACTCGACGGAGGCCGCGCACACCAGCACGGTCAGCCGTTCGCACTGGTCCTGGGCGGTGCGTACGAGGTGGTGGTGCCCGGCGTGCGGCGGGTAGAACTTGCCGAGGACCAGGCCGTGCCCGTGGCGCCTCATGCCGTCGCCTCCGCCGCCGTACGGGCGTCCCGCGCGGGCAGGGTGCGCCGCCAGCCGAGGAGTCCGGCCACGCACAGGGCGAGGAAGCCCACGTAGAGGGCGGAGGTCAGGTAGAGCCCCTTGTACGCGTAGAGCGGGATGTAGACGAGGTCGGCGGCGATCCACAGCCACCAGGACTCCACGAGCTTGCGGCACTGTCCGTACGTGGCGGCGAGCGAGAGCCCGGTGGTAGCTGCGTCCCAGAAGGGCACGGTCGAGTCGGTGGCCCGGCTCAGCAGCAGGGTGAGGGCGAGCACCCCCACCGCCCCCGCCGCGGCGAGCGCGGCCCATTCGGTGCGCGTGGTGCGGCGTACCGGCAGGGCCTCGGCGGATCCTGGTCCACCCCCGTGGGTCCAGGACCACCAGCCGTAGGCGGCGAGGGCGATGAAGACGATCTGGAGCCCGGCGTCGGCGTAGAGGCCGGCCTGGGCGAAGAGCGCGATGAAGAAGACGTTGTTGGCGATCCCGATCGGCCAGTTGGCCACGTGCTGCCGGGCGACCAGCCAGACGCACAGGGCGCCGGTGGCGAAGCCCAGCACCTCGGTCCAGCTCATGGTCCAGCTCATGACGACCCCCCTCGGACTATTTAATGGTCAGATTGACTATAAACAGTGATCGGGGCCCCCGACAAGCAGAAAACCCGCGGCGCCCTGGGGCACCGCGGGTTTTCTGCGATCGGACCGGCCGCCTGCGCGGCGGCCGGCCTGCGTCCTAGAGACCGACCTCGCGCATCAGCATGCCGACCTCGGTGTTGGTCAGGCGGCGCAGCCAGCCCGACTTCTGGTCGCCCAGCTCGATCGGACCGAAGGAGGTCCGGACGAGCTTCTCGACCGGGAAGCCGGCCTCCGCCATCATGCGGCGGACGATGTGCTTGCGGCCCTCGTGGAGGGTGACCTCGACCAGGTAGTTCTTGCCGACCTGGTCGACGACGCGGAAGTGGTCGGCGCGGGCGTAGCCGTCCTCCAGCTCGATGCCGTCCTTGAGCCGCTTGCCGATCTCGCGCGGCAGCGGGCCGGTGATGGCCGCCACGTACGTCTTCTTCACGCCGTACTTCGGGTGCGTGAGGCGGTGGGCCAGCTCACCGTGGTTGGTGAGCAGGATGATGCCCTCGGTCTCGGTGTCGAGCCGGCCGACGTGGAAGAGACGGGTCTCACGGTTGGTGACGTAGTCGCCGAGGCACTGGCGGCCGTCCGGGTCCTCCATGGTGGAGACGACACCGGCGGGCTTGTTCAGCGCGAAGAACAGGTACGACTGGGTGGCGACGGTCAGGCCGTCCACCTTGATCTCGTCCTTCGGCAGGACGCGCTTGCCCTGCTCCAGCACGATCTCGCCGTTGACCTCGACGCGGGCCTGCTCGATGAGCTCCTCGCAGGCGCGGCGCGACCCCATGCCGGCGCGGGCGAGCACCTTCTGCAAGCGCTCACCCTCCTCCTCGGCGCCCGGGAAGGTCTTCGGGGTCTTGACCACGGGCTTGTCGGCGTACCGGTCGCGCACGCGCTCCTCGATCCGCGCGTCCAGCTCGCGCGGGCGGGACTGGCCGCTGCGGCTGCCGGGTCCGCTGCGCGGGCCGCCGGCGCCGCCGATGCCGGGGGTCTTGGAGGTCCGGGGACCGCCCTTGGCGCCGCCGCGCGCCGCGGCGCCGCGGGCACCGCCGCCGCCCGCCTTGGGGCCGCTGCGTCCGCTGCGCTCGCCCTCGGGGCCTACGTCGTAGCGGCGCTCCTCGGGACGCGGGTTGCGGATGCGGGGGGCCGGCTGGTCGCGGTCGCGCGAGTCGGAGCCGCCGCCCTGGTAGCCGCCACCGCCCTGGTAGCCGCCGCCCGAGCTGCCTCCGCGGGAGCCGCCACCCTGGTAGCCGCCGCCCTGGTAGCCGCCGCGGGAGCCGCCGGAGCTGCCTCCGCGGGAGCCGCCGCCGGAGCCGCCGGAGCTGCCGCCCCGGTAACCGCCGCCGGAGCTGCCGCCGCGGGAGCCGCCGCCGGAGCTGCCGCCGCGGGAGCCGCCGGAGCCGCTGCCACCGCCGGAGCCGCTCCCGCGGTAGCCACCGCCGCCGCTGGAGGAGCCGCCGCGGGAGTTACCGCGCCCGCCGCCACCGCCGCCGCTGTTCCTGTTGCCGCCACCGTTGCCGTTGCCGCTGCTTCGCATCAAAGTTCCGTCGTCTTGTCGTCGTCTGCATCTGTGTCCGGTGCGTCCGGATCGAACGACGGAACACCTTCCTGCGTCTCGGCTTCGATCGCCTCCGCCTCGGGGAGGAAGGGCGCGAGCTCCGGGAGCTCGTCAAGACCGCGCAGGCCCATCCGCTCCAAAAAGTGGTTCGTCGTCCTGTACAGGATCGCACCTGTTTCGGGTTCCGTCCCCGCCTCCTCCACCAGACCCCGCTGGAGGAGGGTCCGCATGACCCCGTCGCAGTTGACCCCGCGGACCGCCGAGACCCGCGATCGGCTGACCGGCTGGCGGTACGCGACGACCGCCAGGGTCTCCAGGGCCGCCTGGGTGAGCCGGGCCTGCTGGCCGTCCAGGACGAAGCCCTCCACGGCCGGCGCGTACGCGGCCCGGGTGTAGAACCGCCAGCCGCCGGCGACCAGCCGCAGCTCGAAGCCCCGGCGGGCGGCCGTGTACTCGTCGGCGAGCTCCCGCAGCGCCTGCGCGACCTCGCGCGGGGTGCGCTCCAGCACCTTGGCCAGGTGCGCCTCGGTGGCCGGCTCGTCCACCACCATGAGCACGGCCTCCAGGGCCGGCTTCAGCTCCAGCTCGGCCACCGCGCTCACGTCGCCGTTCACTCCTTCGCCTCCACGATCTGGTCGAACTCGTCGGTCACGGTCGGCATGCCGTCGCCGTCCCCGCCGCTCCAGCGCACGGTGAGGGTCTGCAGGGCCTCCTCCTGGTCGAGGACGACCGCCTTCTCCCGGTAGAGCTCCAGCAGGGCCAGGAAGCGCGCGACGACGGTGAGGGTGTCCCCGGCGTCCTCGGTGAGCTCCTGGAAGGTGGCCTCCCCGCGCGTCTTCAGCATCCGCACCACCAGCCCGGCCTGCTCGCGCACGCTGACCAGGGGGGCGTGGATGTGGTCCACGTACACCTGGGGCTTGGCCTTGGGCTGCATGGCCTTCACCGCGAGCCGGGCGAACCCCTCCGGCCCGATGCTGATGACGACCTCGGGCAGCAGGTCCGCGTGGTGCGGCTCCAGCCCGACCGTTCGCGGGTACCGCCTGCCCTCGGCCTCCGCGCGCCGCTCGAAGATCTCGGCGATCTGCTTGTACGCGCGGTACTGGAGCAGGCGCGCGAAGAGCAGGTCCCGGGCCTCCAGCAGGGCCAGGTCCGCCTCGTCCTCGACCTCGGCGACGGGCAGCAGCCGGGCGGCCTTCAGGTCGAGGAGGGTGGCCGCGACCACGAGGAACTCGGTGGTCTGGTCGAGGTCCCAGTCGGGCCCCATGGCGCGGATGTGCGCCATGAACTCGTCGGTGACCTTGGACAGCGCGACCTCGGTGACGTCGAGCTTGTGCCGCGAGATCAGCTGGAGCAGCAGGTCGAAGGGGCCCTCGAAGTTGGCGAGCCGCAGGGTGAACCGCCCGTCGCCGCCCGCGGGGGGCGCGGTCTCCAGGCGGACGGCCGCCCCGGCGTCCGGGCCCGGGTGGGACTCAGGGGGCTGCTGCTGCCCGGCTGCGGGCCCGGGGGAACGTTCCGGCTGGGTACCGCCCGCCACCGGCGCGGGGCGCGCAGCGGGCGCCTCAGGGGCTTCGGAGGCTTCGGTGGTCCCAGGGACCTCGGGCGCTCCGGGGACCTCGGGGGCCTCCGGGCTTCCCGGGCCTTCCGGGCCTTCGCGGTCCGCTCCCCCGTCGTACGCCTCCGGTCGCCGGGCCGCGTCGGGAGCGCCGGGGCCGCGGCCCAGGACGCGCCGGGTCGGTCGGCCGGGTTCGGCGGGGAAGGGCATCGCGGTCCAGGAGGTGCATGGGGGGCGGCGTGGAGGGCCGGGCGCCGTGGCCGCGGCCACCAGCAGCCTACGGGCTCCCCCGCACTCCCCGGTGGACCACCGCCCGGCACGGCGTCACCGCCGGACCGGCGCTCCCGCGGCGGGACGGAGTTCCGGGGGCCGGGGCTCAGATCGCCCGGAAGCCGGTCGTCGGGCGGACAGCCGCCGGGGCCCGGCTCCGGGAGAGCGCGCCGCGGGCCAAGGAGCGGCGCGCCGGCGGCCCGGACGGGCCGGGGCGTCGGCAGGGCGGGGCCCGCAGGGCGGTCAGCGGCCGCGCAGGCGTCGTACGAGGATGCTCGCGTCGCCGCGGGATTCCAGATCGGCGAGGACGACCGCGACCGCCTCGCGGACGATGCGGCCCCGGTCCACCGCCAGTCCGTGCTCCCCGCGCAGCACCAGCCGCGCGTGTTCCAGGTCCATGAGCTCCTCGGCGGAGACGTAGACCGTGATCTTCTCGTCGTGGCGTTCGCGGCCGCTGGGGCGCCGGTTCGCGCCCCGGCCCTGCCCCTTGCCCCGGCGGCCCGCGCCGGCCGGGGCGGACCCCACGGCGCCGGCCGGTCCGGCAGAACCTTCCTGCGGCCGCCTGGGCTGCCCCACGACGGGCCCGCCGGCGTCCGCGGCCTCCCGGCCGCGGCCCTCACCCGCCGCGCCTTCGGCCGAAGTGGCCGAGTGTTCCGCGGCGGGCGTCTCCTCGACCCCGCGCCGCGGTGAGGACGACTGGAGTGCCATCCCCCCGGTCGTACGGAACAGTTCGTCGGCTCCGGGCAGACTCACTCGGCGGGACACCGGGCGAGCACCTCCCTGGCCAGCTGGCGGTAGGCGGCGGCGCCGACGGAGTTGGACGCGTACGTCGTGATCGGCTCACCGGCGACCGTGGTCTCCGGGAAGCGCACCGTGCGGCCGATGACCGTGTGGTAGACGTGGTCGTCGAAGGCCTCGACGACGCGCGCCAGCACCTCGCGGCTGTGCACCGTACGGGAGTCGTACATCGTGGCGAGGATGCCGTCGAGTTCCAGCTCGGGGTTGAGCCGCTCCTGCACCTTCTCGATGGTCTCGGTCAGCAGCGCCACGCCGCGCAGCGCGAAGAACTCGCACTCCAGCGGGACGATGACCTTATGAGCCGCCGTCAGGGCGTTCACGGTCAGCAGGCCGAGCGAGGGCTGACAGTCGATCACGATGTAGTCGTAGTCGGCCATCAGGGGCTTCAGGGCCCGCTGCAGGGTGGACTCGCGCGCGACCTCACTGACCAACTGCACCTCGGCAGCGGACAGGTCGATGTTGCTCGGCAGCAGGTCCATGTTGGGGACCGCCGTCTTGAGTAGCACCTCGTCGGCCGACATGCCCCGCTCCATGAGCAGGTTGTAGACCGTCAGGTCGAGTTCCATCGGGTTCACGCCGAGACCCACGGACAGCGCGCCCTGCGGGTCGAAGTCGACGAGCAGCACGCGGCGCCCGTACTCGGCGAGCGCGGCACCCAGGTTGATGGTCGACGTGGTCTTGCCCACGCCGCCCTTCTGGTTGCACATCGCGATGATCTTCGCCGGACCGTGGTCGGTCAGCGGACCCGGGATCGGGAAGTACGGGAGCGGGCGTCCGGTCGGGCCGATCCGCTCACGGCGCTGACGGGCAGCGTCGGGCGCGAGAGTGGCCGCGTACTCGGGGTCCGGTTCGTACTCCGCGTCGGGGTCGTAGAAGTGCCCCTCGGGCACATTGTCGTAGTCGGCGAAACCCGCGGGCTTTTCGCCGCTCAGGTCGCCGGCCCTGGAGTTCACGTCTAGGCCGTCCATGCTCTTTTGGGGCGTCGTCATGTGCTGGTGGTTTGCGAAGGTGCGTACTGCGACGGAGCCGACAGCTTCGAGCCCGCTAGGGCCCTGGCCCCGCTCAGGCATCCCTGCTCGACCACCCCCAGGAGCAAATGTCGACTCATTCACAAGTCGTCTTACCTCCTCGGACGTGACCAGGACACTTATCGATAGGTCAGCGTGGCACCATGCCGACGGTTGGCGACTCTATGGCGTGTCACCGCCCAGCGGCAACACAATCCGCCGGACCCGGCACGATGTGTCGGCAACCGAACACCACTCTGTCAAGGGCGCACGAGCTGTCGCTGCGAAGTTTCGCGGGTGCGCGAAAGGGTTAAAGGGTTACGTTCGAGGCGAGTTGAGCGGGGTCCCTGGGCACACCGCAAACGCGCCCGGCCGGACCTTGCGGGCAAGGTCCGGCCGGATACGTGAGATTGACGTCAGTCGTTGACGTGTCAGCCGAGCAGCGTGCTCAGCTCGAGGGTCTCGAGGCCGTGGGCCTCGGCGACGGGACCGTAAACGACCTGGCCGTCATGGGTGTTGAGGCCCAGCGCGAGCGCGGCGTCACGACGCAGCGCCTCGGCCCAGCCGAGGTTGGCGAGCTGCACGATGTAGGGCAGCGTCGCGTTCGTCAGCGCATAGGTGGAGGTGTTCGGAACCGCGCCCGGCATGTTGGCGACGCAGTAGAAGACCGAGTTGTGGACCATGAAGGTCGGCTCGGCGTGAGTGGTCGGACGGGAGTCCTCGAAGCAGCCGCCCTGGTCGATCGCAATGTCGACAAGGACACTTCCGGGCTTCATCTTGGCGACGAGCTCGTTGGTGACCAGCTTCGGGGCCTTCGCACCCGGGATCAGCACCGCGCCGATGACGAGGTCGGCCTCGACGACGGCCTTCTCCAGCTCGAAGGCGTTGGAGACGATCGTCTTGATCTTCGTGCCGAAGATCTTGTCGGCCTCGCGGAGCTTGTTGATGTCGCGGTCGAGCAGGGTCACGTGGAAGCCCATGCCGATGGCGATCTGCGCGGCGTTCCAGCCGGAGACGCCGCCGCCGATGACGACGCACTCGCCGGCGTGGGTGCCGGGGACACCGCCCGGGAGGACGCCGCGGCCGCCGGCCGAGCGCATCAGGTGGTAGGCGCCGACCTGCGGGGCCAGGCGGCCCGCGACCTCGGACATCGGGGCGAGCAGCGGGAGCGCGCGGTTGGCGAGCTCGACCGTCTCGTAGGCGATGGCGGTGGTGCCGGACTCCAGCAGGGCGTCCGTGCACTCGCGGGAGGCCGCCAGGTGCAGGTAGGTGAAGAGCGTCTGGTCCTTGCGGAGGCGGTGGTACTCCTCCGCGATGGGCTCCTTGACCTTCAGCAGCAGGTCGGCGGTCGCCCAGACCTCGTCCGCGGTACCGAGGATCTCGGCGCCGGCCGAGACGTACTCGGCGTCCGTGATCGAGGAACCCACACCGGCGTTCTGCTCGATGAAGACCTGGTGGCCGTTACGGACCAGCTCATGCACGCCGGCGGGCGTGATGGCGACCCGGAACTCGTTGTTCTTGACCTCGCGGGGGATGCCGACCTTCATCGTCGATCACGGTCCTTGGCTCAGGGGATATTACGGGGCACTTCCATACATACCCGCCCACAAGAACGCGCAACGGGATGCACCACGGGATGCCGCGGTGAACCCAGTCTAATGAAGGATGAGTCGCTGTCTAGCCTTGCAAACCAATAATCTCAGTCGGAAGCACTACGGATTTCGCAGGCTGCGGGGTCATCTCCCAGCAATCTGTCGGCTGCGGAGCGGTGCAGCCTGGCGGCCGCGGGGTCCCCCAGCCTGTCCAGCGTGTCGGCCAGCCGGACCTGCAGTGCGGCCTGAAGTCGCTGGTCGCCCGCCCTGCGGGCGAGCTCCACCGCCTCGCGGCAGGTGTGCAGCGATTCCTCGGGCCGGCCGGCGTACTCCTGGACCCGGGCCATCTCGCTCAACGCCTTGGCCTGACCGGGGACATCGGCCAGCTTCCGGTAGCCCGCGGCGGCCGCCCGCCAGTTGCGCAGCGCGTCCCCGTACCGCCCCGCGTAGGTGTGGACGTTCCCGAGCCGCCCGTACAGCCTGGCCTCGTCCGCGCGCTCGCCCCGCGCGAGGGCCTGGGAGAGCGCCCGGCCGAACCAGTCGGAGGCCCGGTGCCAGTCCGCCAGCTCCTGGTAGGCGCCGCCTACGGATTCCATCGCGCGGCCCGTCGCGTACGGGTCGTTCGCCGCCCGTCCGGCGTCCAGCGCCGCCCGGTAGCGCTCCAGGGCCTCATGGGTCCGGCCGGTCTCGGCGTCCAGGTCGGCCAGGTTCAGCAGCGCCGCGGCCTGCTCGCGGCGCAGGTTGCGCCGCTCGGCCACGTCCAGGACCAGGCGGTGCAGCCCGTACAGCTCGGGGGCGGCCCCGGCCGTGCCCCGGTGGTCCGCCAGCGCCCGTACGAGGGCCGCGACCAGCCGGCGGGCCAGGGTGTCCAGCTCCCCGTCGGCCACGGCCAGGGAGGCGGCCGCGGTGAGCGCGGGCAGCCGGGTGTCCAGCCAGGTGGCGGCGGCCCGCCGGTCGGGGAACCGCAGGGCGCGCGGCAGGCCGTCCAGCAGCTCGCGGAGGCCGTCGTCGACGGCGGCGTCCACCCCGGGCTCCGCGGCCTCGGCCATGGCCCGGCAGGAGTGCAGCAGCCGTACGGTGCGCTCCAGCATCCGGGCCCGGGCCAGCTGGACCTCGGCGGGGCGTTCCTTGGCCTCCAGGAGGGCCTGGAGCAGCGGTGCGAGGCAGCCGGGCAGCAGGAAGATGCCGTCGCGGGAGGGGCGGACGAGGCCCAGGCCGGCGAAGTCGTCCAGGGTGGACTGGGCGGCGGCCACGGAGCAGCCGGCCAGGGCGGAGGCGGTGTGCGAGTCGACGATGCCGGCCGGGGCGAGCGGCAGCAGCCGCAGGGTCCGCTGGGCGGGCTGCGGCAGGGACTCGTACACGAGCCGGAAGCCGCGGGCGAGCGGGCCGCCGGTGGTGGCGGGCATGTCGTGGAGCTGCTTGGCCACGTCGGCGACGGAGGCCTTGGGGTGGGCGGCGAGCCACCCGCCGACGAGGACGAGCGCGGCGGGCTGTCCCCCGCACTCCTCGGCGAGGGCCTCGGCGGCCCGGGGGTCGGCGGTGACGCGGGTGTCGCCGATGCGCTGGGCGAGCAGTTCCACGGCGGAGGGGGTGTCGAGTCCGCCCAGGGTGCAGGGCCGGACGTCGGGGATCCCGGTGAGCGGCCCCTCGGCGGTGACCACGACGAGGCACTCGGGGGTGTCCGGCAGCAGGGCGTCCACCTGCTGGGGGTCGGCGGCGTCGTCGACGAGGATGATGACCCGGCGGCCTTCGAGGGCGGTGCGCAGGGCGGAGCTCAGCTCGTCCTCACCGGCCCCGGGCGGGGTGGGCCGCCCGAGTCCCTCCAGCAGGCTCCGGACGGCCCGCTCGGTGGCCACGGTCTCCCCGCCGGGGGCGGTGAGGCGGGTGCGGATGACTCCGTCGGGGTACTCCTCGGCGACCTCGTGCACGAAGGCCTCGGCGAGGGCCGTGCGCCCGGAGCCGGGCCGCCCGGCGACGAGCAGCACCCGGGCCCGGGGCGCCTTGGCCTTGCGGCCGGAGAGGGTGTCGAGCCCGGTTCGCGCGATGTCCTCGCGCAGCTCCTTGAGCTCACGCCGCCGCCCGACGAAATCCGCCACGGATCCGCTCCTCTCCCTGCCACCGGATTGCGAGCGTAGTTCACGCAGAGCGACGACCCGGGTGGAGCGCGGCGGGCAAATCCCCCAATCGGATCAGCAGATGGACCTATTTTTCACGCCCCGCTCGCGCGGCGCGCCCGGCCGGTGTCCTGCGGGCACCCTTCACGCCTCGTAGGGGCGGGCCGGCCAGGGGGCGAGGGCCGGGCGCAGGGCGTCGATGCCGCCCTCGGAGGCGAGGGCCGCCGCGAGGGCCAGAACCCCGGTCACCAGACCCGGATTGTGCAGCTCGCCCGCGAGCACTCCGCGGACCAGGTCCGCGAGCGGGACCCGGGCGATCTCCATGTCCGCCTCCTCCTCGGAGACCGCGTACCGCTCCCCCTCGGCCTCCGCGAGATCCCGCGCGAGGAAGATCCGGACGGCCTCGTCGGATCCGCCGGGCGAGGTGAAGAAGTCGGCCAGCACCCGCCAGTCGCCCGCCTTGGCGTGCGCCTCCTCGTACAGCTCCCGCTGGGCAGCGTGCAGCGGGTTCTCGCCGGGTACGTCCAGCAGTCCGGCCGGGAGCTCCCACAGCCGGTGCCGCACCGGGTGGCGGAACTGCTTGAGGACCAGCACCCGCTGTTCCTCGTCGAGGGCGAGGACGCACACCGAGCCCGGGTGCACCTGGTAGTCGCGGCGCACCACCGAGGAGTCCGGCATCCGCACCTGGTCCGACTTCACGGCCGTCTTCGCGCCCTCGAACGGGGTCCGCGAGGCGACGACCTCCCACGACTCCGGTGTGTCCACGATGTCGTTGCCCATGACCATGGCCGATACCTTCCCCGAGAACGCGACAGCCGGGACACGGTCCGTGCCCCGGCTGCCTACGTTATGCGGTCAGGCTCTCACTTCGCGGACTGCTGCCGCTCCACGGCCGCCTTCACCAGGCCGGCGAAGAGCGGGTGCGGGCGCGTCGGGCGCGAGCGCAGCTCCGGGTGGGCCTGGGTGGCCACCAGGTAGGGGTGCACCTCGCGCGGGTACTCGACGTACTCGACGAGCTTGTTGTCCGGGGAGGTGCCGGAGAAGACGAGGCCCGCCTTCTTCTCCAGCTCGCCGCGGTAGGAGTTGTTGACCTCGTAGCGGTGCCGGTGGCGCTCGTCCACGTAGGCCTCGTCGCCGTAGACCTCACGGACGATGGAACCCTCGGCGAGCTTGGCCGGGTACATGCCCAGGCGCATCGTTCCGCCCAGGTCGCCCGCGCCCTCGACGAAGGCCAGCTGCTCCTCCATGGTCGAGATGACCGGGTGCGGGGTGGAGGCGTCGAACTCGGTGGAGTTGGCGTCCTCGATGCCCGCGAGGTTGCGCGCGGCCTCGATGACCACGCACTGCAGACCCAGGCACAGGCCGAGCAGCGGGATCTTGTTCTCTCGGGCGTAGGTGATCGCGCCGACCTTGCCGTTGACGCCGCGGTCGCCGAAGCCGCCGGGCACGCAGATCGCGTCCACGTCGCCGAGCTGGGCGGCGGCGCCCGCCGGGGTCTTGCAGTCGTCGGAGGTGACCCACTTGATCTGGACCCGGGCCTTGTTGGCGAAACCGCCGGCGCGCAGCGCCTCGGTCACCGACAGGTAGGCGTCGGGCAGGTCGATGTACTTGCCGACGAGCGCGACCTTGACCTCGTGGTCGGGGTTGTGGACCCGGTCGAGCAGGTCCTCCCACACCGTCCAGTCGACGTCGCGGAACGGCAGGTCGAGCTTGCGCACGACGTACGCGTCGAGGCCCTCGGTGTGCAGCACCTTCGGGATGTCGTAGATCGACTTGGCGTCGATCGCCGCGACCACGGCCGCCTCGTCCACGTCGCACATCAGCGAGATCTTGCGCTTGATGGAGGTGGGGACGTCACGGTCGGCGCGCAGCACGATGGCGTCGGGCTGGATACCGATGTTGCGCAGGGCCGCGACCGAGTGCTGGGTCGGCTTGGTCTTCAGCTCGCCGGAGGGGCCGATGTAGGGCAGCAGCGAGATGTGCACGACGAAGACGTTGTCGCGGCCGACCTCGTGGCGGACCTGGCGGACGGTCTCCAGGAACGGCAGCGACTCGATGTCGCCGACGGTGCCGCCGACCTCGGTGATGACGACGTCGACGTCCTCGGTCGCCATGCGGCGGATGCGGTGCTTGATCTCGTTGGTGATGTGCGGGATGACCTGCACGGTGTCACCGAGGTACTCGCCGCGGCGCTCCTTGGCGATGACCGTGTTGTAGACCTGGCCGGTGGTGACGTTGGCCGAGCCGTCGAGGTCGACGTCGAGGAAGCGCTCGTAGTGGCCGATGTCCAGGTCGGTCTCGGCGCCGTCGTTGGTGACGAACACCTCGCCGTGCTGGAACGGGTTCATGGTGCCGGGGTCGACGTTCAGGTACGGGTCGAGCTTCTGCATCGTGACCCGCAGACCGCGCGCCTTCAGCAGCGCACCCAGGCTGGAGGCCGTCAGGCCCTTGCCGAGGGAGGAAGCGACACCCCCGGTGACGAAGATGTGCTTGGTCGTCATGGCTGTGCTGTTTCGAAAAGCAGCGGGCGGCGTCGCCAAGAGGGGGCTCCCGTGGTCGCGAGGTGAGGTGCGTCCGGCGCCGGCCACCGTCGATCCGGAAGGGTCTCAGGGGGCGCCGAAGCTGCGGTTTCGGGGCTCCTGATTCGCACAGGCAGACCACCGGTCCACGGGGTACCAGCCTATCAGCGCCCGGAGCGGTCCGCCTCCGGGCACGCGGCGCGCACGCTCGGTGCGGGGGCGCCCAAGTGCGCCGGGGCGGCATCGCCGCTGTTCACCCGTTCGGCCCAACCGCATTCTCCACAGGCTCACGGAGATCACTAGGGTGCCGTCATATCCTGCTCGGATATTGCACACATCACCGCCGGGCAGTCCGTCAGACGGCCTAACCGAGCCGATATACGGAATCATGGGCTCACGCGGAGATCCCTGCACACAGGAGACCGCGCAACCGCGCAATGCAAGCGCCCTTCGGGGCGGACGTGGCCGTTCGACTGGAGATGCACGTGTCCGGGCGCATCGAGGATTACGCACTGATCGGGGACATGCAGACCGCGGCACTGGTCTGCCGGGACGGAGCGGTGGACTGGCTCTGCCTCCCACGCTTCGACTCGCACGCCGTGTTCGCGAGCATTCTCGGCACCGAGGATCACGGGTTCTGGCGGATCGGCCCGTCGTTCCCGGCGGGTACCGAGGCCCCGCGCGCGACCCGCCGCCGCTACCGCGGTGATTCGCTGGTGCTGGAATCGGAGTGGGACACCCCGCGCGGCAAGGTCCGCGTGATCGACTTCATGCCGCCCCGTGAGGATCACGCGCCGCAGCTGATCCGCATCGTGGAGGGCATCAGCGGGCGCGTGCCGATGCACTCGGCCCTGCGGATGCGCTTCAGCTACGGGCGGGTCGTGCCGTGGGTGCACAAGGTCGACGGGCGCACCGTGGCCGTGGCCGGCCCCGACTCCGTCTGGCTGGACGCCGACGCGCAGACCTACGGCAAGGACCTGACGACGTACTCCGACTTCACCGTCGGCCCCGGCGACCGGAAGGCCTTCAGCATCAGCTGGCAGGCCTCGCACCGTGACGCGCCCGAGACCCCCGACGCCGAGGCGGCCCTGGAGTCGACCGCCGAGTTCTGGCGCGAGTGGGTCGAGCAGTGCACGTACCACGGGCCTTACCGGGAGGCCGTGATCCGCTCGCTGATCACCCTCAAGGCCCTCACGTACGGGCCCACGGGCGGGATCGTCGCCGCGCCCACCACCTCCCTCCCCGAGGAGATCGGCGGGGTCAGGAACTGGGACTACCGCTACACCTGGCTGCGGGACGCTGCCATCACCCTCTCCTCGCTGCTGCGCACCGGATACCGCGAGGAGGCCCGCGCCTGGCGCGAGTGGCTGCTGCGCGCGGTCGCCGGCGACCCGGAGAACCTGCAGATCATGTACGGGATCGCGGGCGAGCGGGAGCTCGGCGAGACCGAGCTGGACTGGCTGCCCGGCTACGAGAACTCCCGCCCGGTCCGCGTCGGCAACGGCGCCGCGGGCCAGCTCCAGCTCGACGTGTACGGCGAGGTCACCGAGGCCCTGCACCTGGGCCACATGACCGGGCTCGCCCGCAGCGACTACGCCTCGCTGCTCCAGCTCAAACTGATCCGCTACCTGGAGACCCACTGGGACCAGCCGGACGAGGGCATCTGGGAGGTGCGCGGCCCGCGCCGCCACTTCGTGCACTCGAAGGTGATGGCCTGGGTGGCCGTGGACCGCACGATCAAGCTGATCGAGAGCGGGGACGCGGACGGCCCGCTGGAGCGGTGGCGCGAGCTGCGCGACGAGATCCACCAGGACGTGTGCGAGAAGGGCTACGACAAGGAGCGCAACACCTTCACCCAGTCGTACGGGTCGAAGGAGCTGGACGCCTCCCTGCTGCTGATTCCGCAGATGGGCTTCCTGCCGCCGGACGACAAGCGGGTCATCGGCACCATCGAGGCGATCCAGCGCGAGCTGTCCACGCCCGACGGTTTCATCCTGCGCTACCCGACGGCGGGCGAGGAGGCCGGCGTGGACGGCCTGGAGGGCGACGAGGGGGCCTTTCTGGCCTGCTCGTTCTGGATGGCCGACGACCTGGCGATGATCGGCCGGGTGGACGAGGCGCGGCGGCTGTTCGAGCGGCTGCTGTCGCTCCGCAACGACCTGGGTCTGCTCGCGGAGGAGTGGGACCCGCGGCTCCAGCGGCAGGTCGGGAACTTCCCGCAGGCCTTCAGCCACGTTCCGCTGATCGACACGGCCCTGCGGCTGACGGCCAGCGGGGCGTACGGAGGCTAGGACGGCCCGGGTGCGGGCGACTCGCCGGGGGCGCGTGGCCGGGCGCGGGCGACTCGCCCGGGGCGCGGATCTTCTCGCCGTGCCCCGGTGATCGTCCGCGCCTACCCTGGAAGGGTCCTATGCCCTCCCTCCGGTGGAAGGGGGCAGCCATGGCTCCCCTGTCGAAGGCGGGCGCGGCCCTGACCGCGCTCCGCGAGGATCTGTCCGGCGAGGTCTTCGCCCCGGAGGATCCGGGGTACGACGAGGCCCGGACCCTCTTCAACGCGATGATCGACCGCAGACCCGCCGTCATCGCCCAGTGCGAGAGCACGGCGGACGTGGTGACCTCCGTGCGGTTCGCGAGGGATCTGGACCTGAACGTCGCCGTGCGCGGCGGCGGGCACAGCGTGGCCGGGATGTCCCTCAACGACGGCGGCCTCGTCGTGGACCTGCGGCGGATGCACGAGGTGACGGTCCATCCGGCGGCCGGGGCCGCGCACATCGAGGGCGGGGCCACCATGAGCCACCTGGACCGGGCCTGCGAGCCGTACGGGCTGGCGACCACCGGCGGCCGGGCATCCACCACCGGCGTCGGCGGCTACGTCCTGGGCGGTGGCAGCGGCTGGCTGGACCGGAAGTTCGGCCTGGCCGTGGACAACCTGCTGGGCGTGGACCTGGTCACTGCCGAGGGCGAGCTGATCCACGCGACCGCGGAGGAGCACCCGGAGCTGTTCTGGGGGCTGCACGGCGGTGGCGGGAACTTCGGCGTCGCCACCTCGCTGACCCTGCGGCTGTACGAACTGCCCGCCATGTCGATCGCGTTCCTGCTGTACCTGCCGGAGCGCGGGCCCGAGGTGGTCCGCACCTACCGGGACGTCATCGAGGCCGCACCGCCCGAGGCCTCGGGCGCCGCGCTCTACCTCACCGGCCCGCCCGAGGAGTTCGTCCCGCCGCACCTGGTCGGCCGGCTGCTGGCCGGGGCGCTGCTGACGTACGCGGGCCCCGAGGACGAGATGCGGAAACTGGCCGAGCCGCTGCTGGCGATCCCCCACGAGTCGGAGATCGTCACGGCCATCCCGTACGCCGATCTCCAATGCATGATCGACGACCCGCCGGGCATGCGGAACTACTGGTCGGCCGAGTACCTCACCGGCTGTCCCGACGCGTTCGTGGACGTCTTCTGCGCCCGGGCCGAGGCCATGCCGGTACCGACCGGCACCCAGCACCTGGTCTTCCCGCAGGGCGGCGCCATCGCCTCCGGCCCGGCCGACTACCCGGTGCCGTACCGCGACGCGCCGTGGGCGGTGCACCCGTTCGGGATCTGGGAGGACGCGGCCGACGACGAGCGCTGCCGGCAGTGGGTCAAGGACGTCCGCGCCGACGCCCGGCCGTGGAGCACCGGCGCGGTCTACCTCAACTTCACCGGGGACGAGGGGGTGGAGCGGGTGGTCTCGGGCCTCGGCGGCGAGAACATGCAGCGGCTGGGCGCGCTGAAGCGGCAGTACGACCCGGACAACATCTTCCGCTTCAACCACAACATCCGGCCCGCCTGACGATGGGCACAGTTCTGCCGGTAGCGTCCCGCGATATGGAAAACCAGGGCGGGATCACGGTTCAGCGGGCACTGGAGCTGCCGGGGCTGCGCAGCGGACTGCCGGAGGTGGTGGCCTGCGCCGACCGCCTGGGGCGGACCGTCCGCTGGGTGCACGCGGGCGAGGTGCCGAACATCGCCTCGCTGCTCAAGGGCGGTGAGCTGCTGCTGACCACGGGTCTGGGCCTCGGCACCCGGCCGGCCGAGCAGCGTGCCTTCGTACGCCGCCTCGCGGACCGCGGGATCGCCGCGCTGGTGGTCGAACTGGGCCCGCGCTTCACCCGGCTGCCGGCGACCCTCGTGGAGACCGCCCGCTCGGCGGGTCTGCCCTTGGTCCAGCTCCACCGGGAGGTCCCCTTCGTGGCGGTCACGGAGGAGGTCCACACCGAGATCGTCAACCACCACTACGCCCTGCTCCAGCGGGCCGAAGAGGTCCACCGCCGCTGTACGGAGGCGCTGCTGGGCGGCGGGGGCATCCCGCAGGTCCTGCGGATCCTGGCCGACTTCACGGGGAACCCGGTCTTCCTGGAGACCCCCGACGGGCAGCTCCTGTACGCGGCCGGCAGCACGGCGGGGGACGCGGGCGCGGACCCGCTCCAGGTGTGGGAGGGCCTGCGGGGCCAGCGCGAGGCCGAACCCTCCACGAACACGGTGGTGGTCGACGTACCGGGCGGGGGCCACGGCACCGGCTCGGTCCGGGCCCGGGTCGTCCTGGTCGGTGTCTCGGCCCCGCTGCTCCCGGTGCACCGGATGGCGGCCGAACGCACGGCGGGCGTCCTGGCCGTCGTCCTGATGCAGGCGCGGCAGGAGGAGGAGCTGGCGGCGCGCGGCCGCGGCGACTTCCTGACGGACCTGGCGGAGGGCCGCATCTCGGCGGAGGACGCACCGGCGCAGGCCCGCGTCCTGGGCTTCAAGCCGGGCGGCGGTCCGCTGCTGCCGGTGGTGATGCGGCTGGCCTCCGACCTCGGCCCGTCCGGGAACTGGGCCGTCCTGGCCCGTGCGGTGCTGGAGGAGCTGTCGTCCGTCGGGGTCCCGGTCCTGCTGGGTGTCCGCCCGGTCGAGGGCCGGGTGCCGCTGCTGGTCTCCCTGCGCGCGGAGTCGGAGCGTGCGGCGGTGGCCGACCGGGTCTCGGCCGCGCTGCGGGCGGGCGTCGAGCGCGCGGGCCTGGACCGGGCCGACGCCCCGCCGGCCGTGGTCGTCGGCGTGGCGGGTGGCTGGGCGGCGGCCTCGGCGGGTCTGCGGCACGCCGCGGAGACCGCGACGGCGGCCCACGGCCTGCCGGCCCGCCCCTGGTACGACGCCCGCCGCCTGGACATCGACCTGCTGCTGTGGCGGCTGCGCGAACACCCCGATCTGGCCGCCTTCGTGGACCGCGCGATCGGGCCGCTGCGCACGCACGACACGACGTCGCGCCCGCCGCTGCTGCCGACGCTGGAGACGTACCTGGCCCACGCGGGCCGCAAGGCGGAGACGGCGCGCGAGCTCCATCTGAACCGGCAGACGCTCTACAACCGGCTGGCCCGCATCTCGGAACTCCTGGGCACGGACCTGGACGACCCCGAAACGGTGCTCTCCCTGAGCCTGGCCCTCCGCGCCCGCCGCCACGCCCCCACGCCTTCCTGACGCGCCGCTCGCACGGCTCGGAGTCCGGCCGGAAAGAAGGTGCCTCGGTCGCGCGACACCACGGGGTCTCACGTAGTCAGAAGGGTATGCACGGGGATCACAGGACAAGAGAACAGGCGGCGGCCGAGTGAAATCAGCACAGGAGGATGAGTATCTGGAGTTCGTGACCGCGAGGGCGAAGGCGCTGTACCGCTCGGCGTACGTGCTCGCGGCCGGCGACACGCATCTTGCCGAGGACCTGGTCCAGGAGACCCTCAGCCGGGTGTACGTGCACTGGAAGCGGGTGGCCGGTGCGGAGAACCCCGTGGCCTATGCCCAGACGGTTCTGGTCCGCACCTTCCTCAGCCTGCGGCGGCGGCGGAGCACCGGCGAGCGCCCCCTCGGGAACATGCCCGACAGTGCGACGTCCGGCCCGGACACCGCGCTGCGGCTCGCCCTGCTGGACGCGCTCGGCCAACTTCCGCCCCGCGACCGGGCCGTGCTGCTGCTGCGCTACTGGGAGGACCGCAGCATCGAGGAGACCGCCCGGATGCTCAGGCTGAGCAGCAGCGCGGTCCGCTCCCAGGGCACCCGGGCACTCGGCAGGCTGCGCTTGCTGCTCGGCGACAGCCTGTCCGACCTGGTTCCGCACTGAGCACCCGTCAACGCAGAAAAGGTGACGCCAGCATGCCGTTCGAAACAGACCTCGCCCATGCCTTGGACCGCACGACCGACTCCCTCGAACCCGATCTCACCGCCCTCCTAGGCGGGGCCGTCGAGCGCGGACGCAGCCGTCGGCGCCGACGCGGCGCCGCCCTCGTCGTCGCCGGGGTCGGCGCCTGCACAGTGATGACCGTGGCCGGCCTGGTGATCCCCGGCGCGCTCGCCGGGACCCGCCCCGCAGGATCCGGCATCGAGACGGTGGCGCTGGCGATGCCCCGTTCCGCGGTCACCGGTACCCAGATGGTCGATGCGCTGAAGGCCACGCTCCCCGGGGGCACGTTCAGCGAGACGGCCGGGCAGAGCAACAACCCCTCGGATCCGTCCGGCGGGTACGTCGCCAACGGGCGGCTCCTCGTCGACGACGGGCACGGAGCGGCCATGGTCGGTGTCTCGGCCGTGCGGCTGAAACTGCCGCTCAGGGACGGCGACGGGTTGAGCTGCGCGCGTACGCCCGCCCGTGCCGAAGGTGACACCTGCACGCTGAGCGAGCTGCCGAGCAGTGCCGCGGTTCCCGGCGGGGCCGTGGTGATGTCGGAGCGGAACGCGGCCGAGCACCCGGCCCGTGCCGGCACCGCCCACCGCTGGACGGTGACGGTGACCTTGAAGTCGACCGGCGCCCAGCTGCAGATGGTGCAGTGGAACAGCACCGGCGGCGGCAGCGGCGCGGACACACCGAAGCCGACCCGGGCGGCTCCCCCGCTCTCCGAACAGCAGGTGGTGACCGCACTCACCGGCGCCACCTGGGCGCCGATCCTCGGCGCCGTCGGCTGAGGCGACCCACATCCCCAAGACACCCCCTAACGGCGGGTGCGTTCCATCAGTTCGTCGTAGACGGACAGGACCTGCGCCACCGTGTCGTCCTCCGACGGCCACGTCGCGGCCTGGACGCGCCCGGCGGCCACCAGGGCCGCCCGGCGGTCCGGGTCGGCCAGCAGGCCGGTCACGGCCGAGGCGAGCGGCCCGGCCTCGCCCGGCGGGACCAGTACCGCGCCCTCCCCCACCAGCTCCGGGACACCGCCCACCGTCGTGGCGACCAGCGGCACGCCGACCCGCAGCGCCTCCTGCGCCAGCAGCGCCCGCGCCTCCCACCGACTGGGCAGCACCGCCAGGTCCGCCGCCGCCAGCAGCTGCGCCGCGTCCCGGCGGCGCCCCAGCAGCCGTACCGGGAGGCCTTCCGCCTCGATCCGCCGGGAGAGCTCCGCCCGTAGCGGCCCCTCCCCCGCGATCACCAGCAGCGGCGCCGGGTCCAGGCCGCGCCACTCTCGTGCCGCGTCGAGCAGTACGGAGTACCCGCGGTGCGGCACCAGGCTGCCGACGGCGATCAGCAGCGGCCGTTCCACCGCGCCGAGTTCGGCGCGCACCTTGCCGGGGTCGGCCGCCGTCTCCGGTCCCGCCCGGCCCGCCGGGACCGCCACCGGGGCCAGCCGCGCGTCCCTGGCGCCCCGCAGCCGCGCGGCGTCCACCTGGTCCGAGGAGGCCCCGAGCACCACCGCCGCGGCCCGCGCGACGTGCCGTTCCAGCAGCCGGCCCAGCCGCCCGAGCGCGCCGGCCGCCGTGGGGCCCTCGCCGTGCCAGCTCACCACCAGAGGCACCCGGCGCCCCCGTATGGCCAGCGCGGCGCGCATCCCGGCGCGCACGCCGTGCGCGTGCACGAGGTCCGCACCGGCGCAGGCGGCCCGCAGCACGCTGACCGCGTCGGGCGCGAACTGCGCCCCGGCGCCGGTGAAGTCGTACTCCCCCTCCGCCTGGACGGGCGCGCACACCGTGACCCGTACCCCGCGCGCGGCGAGGCCGGTCGCGAGGGACCGTACGTGCGCGCTGCTGCCCGCGCCCGCACCGCCGCCGAGTACTTGCACGGTGCGCAGCGGCGGCCGGCCGTAGGGCTGGGCCGGGAAGGGGGTGGAGACCGGGGAGCTGCTCACGGGCCGAAGCTCCAGGGTGAGGGAGTCAGAGAACGCCAAGGATGCCAGTCCGCACGCGCGTTCCGGGACCATACGGGTGTGGATCCCGTACGAGATACGGCTGGACGCGCCTCAGGCTCACCCACACGGACTATCCTCGGACGGCGAAGGGCCCGGAACGCCGCGCGCTCCGGGCTCTTCACACCGTGTGTCATCTCAGGCGTCCGCGCGCGCCGCCGCCAGCAGTTCCTCGGCGTGCGCCCGCGCCGAGACGGAGTCCTCGTGGCCGGCCAGCATGCGCGACAGCTCGCGGATCCGGTCCTCGCCCTCCAGGACGGTGACCCCGCTGCGGGTGACCGATCCGTCGTTGGTCTTCTCGACGAGCAGCTGCCGGTCCGCGAAGGCCGCCACCTGCGGCAGGTGCGTGACGACCACGACCTGCGCCGACTTGGCCAGCTTCGCCAGCCGCCGGCCCACCTCGACGGCCGCCTTGCCGCCGACGCCCGCGTCGACCTCGTCGAAGAGGTAGGTGGGCACCGGGTCGGAGCCCGCGAAAACGACCTCGACGGCCAGCATCACCCGGGACAGCTCACCGCCCGAGGCGCCCTTGGCGATCGGCCGCGGCTGGGCGCCGGGGTGCGGGGCCAGCAGCAGCTCGACCTCGTCCGCGCCCGAAGGGCCGCAGGCGACCGGGCGGCCGTCCACGTCCACTCCTTCGGGGTCCTCCACCTGCCGGATGTCGATGGTCACCCGTGCGTGCGGCATCGCCAGCGAGGCCAGCTCGGCCGTCACGGCGGAGGCGAACCGACTGGCCGCCTCCACCCGGGCGTCCGTCAACGCCTGTGCCAGCAGGGACAGTTCACCGCGCAGTCCGTCGCGCTCGGCGGTCAGTTCCGTGATCCGCTCGTCGTCGCCGTCCAGTTCCAGCAGCCGCGCCGCGCCCTGTTCGGCCCACTCCAGCACGGCGTCCACGGTGCCCGCGGAGCCGTACTTGCGGGTGAGCTGCGTCAGAGCGGCCCGCCGCTCCTCCACCGCGGCCAGCCGCAGCGGATCGGCGTCCAGGTCATCCGCGTAGCCCGCCAGTTCCCCGGCCACGTCGGACAGCAGGATGCCCATTTCGCCGATCCGCTCGGCGAGCGCGCCGAGGGCCGGGTCGTGGGACCGTACGGATTCCAGCGCCCGGTGGGCGCCGGCGACGAGCATGTTCGCGTCGATGGCCTCCGGGTCCTCGGGGTTGCCCGCGAGCGCGGCGTGCGCCAGCTGCGCCGCCGAGGACAGTGATTCGGCGTGCCCGAGCCGCTCCGCCTCGGCGGCGAGTTCGGTGTCCTCGCCGGCCACCGGTTCCACGGCCGCGATCTCGTCCAGCCCGAAGCGCAGCAGGTCCGCCTCCTGGGCCCGTTCCCGGGCCCGGGTGGTGATCTCCTCCAGCTCGACGGCGACGGCGCGGAGCCTGCGGTAGGCCGCGCCGTACTTCTCCAGCGGGACGGCGACGGCGTCCCCGGCGTACCGGTCGAGCGCCTGCCGCTGCCGGGCGGGGCGCAGCAGCCCCTGCTGGTCGGTCTGCCCGTGTACGGCGACCAGGTCGTCGGCGAGCTCGGCGAGCAGGCCGACGGGCACGGAGCGGCCGCCGACATGGGCGCGCGAGCGTCCCTCGGCGGACACGGTCCGGCTGATCAGCAGGGCGCCGTCGTCGAGCTCGGCCCCGGCCTCCTCGGCGCGTACGGCGGCGGGGGCGTCGGGGCGCATGACGATGCGGCCCTCGACCACCGCGGCCTTGGCCCCGATCCGTACCAGGGCCGGGTCGGCGCGACCGCCGAGCAGCAGCCCGAGGCTGGTGACGACCATCGTCTTGCCCGCGCCGGTCTCGCCGGTCACCGCGGTGAATCCGGGCGACAGCTCGACCACCGCGTCGTCGATGACCCCGAGCGACCGTATCCGCATCTCCTCAAGCACGGGACGACGATACCGAGGTTTCATGGGTGCCATGTGACGTCACCCGCTCCAAGTTGTTCGAACGGATGTGCTATTAGAGACGTGTGAGCTGCGCCTCAGTGCGGCGCCCCGCGCCAACCCGACACCGGCAGCGCGAACTTGGCGACGAGCCGGTCCGTGAAGGACGCGTGGTGCAGCCGCGCGAGCCGCACCGGAACCGCCCCACGCCGCACCTCGACCCGTGCCCCGGCGGGCAGATCCAGCATGCGCCGCCCGTCGCACCACAGCACTCCGTGCGGGGTGCCGTTCTGCACCTCGACCGCCAGCACCGAGGTCGGCGAGGTCACCAGCGGCTTCGCGAACAGCGCGTGCGCGCTGATCGGCACCAGCAGCAGCGCCTCCACCTCCGGCCAGACCACCGGCCCGCCCGCGGAGAACGCGTAGGCCGTGGAGCCCGTCGGAGTCGCGCAGACGATCCCGTCACAGCCGAAGCCGGTCACCGGGCGCCCGTCGATCTCCAGGACCACCTCCAGCATCCGCTCGGGGGACACCTTCTGGACCGCGGCCTCGTTCAGCGCCCAGTCCCGGTGGACCACATCGCCGTTCGTACGCACTATCACGTCGAGCGTCATCCGCTCCTCGACCTCGTACGAGCGCGTCACCACCCGGTCCACGACCTTGTCCAGGTCGTCGCGCTCGGCCTCGGCGAGGAACCCCACCCGGCCCAGGTTGACGCCCAGCATCGGCACCCCCGAGGCGCGCGCGAACTCCGCGCCCCGCAGCAGGGTCCCGTCCCCGCCGAGGACGATGAGCAGCTCACACCCGTCGAGCGCCCCCGGGGTGGACTCGGTGACCAGCTCCACCTCGGGGGGCAGCGGCAGGTCCACCGCCTCGTGCTCCATGACGCGTACGCCCAGCCCGCATCTCAGCAGACCCTGCACGACCAGCTCGGCACTGCGGATGGCCGCAGGCCGCCCGGTGTGCGCGAGCAGGAAGACCGTCCGCCCTTCCCCCGAAATCCGTGAACCCGCTGCACCTGCTGAACCCGCTGAATCTGTCACTGCGGCCCCTCCGCCACTGCACGGTCAACATCCGCCGGGTCGAGGGCCGGTGCCCCCGCCCGCAGCCACAGAAAGTACTCGACGTTCCCCGACGGCCCCGGCAGCGGACTCGCCGCCACACCGAGAACACCCAGCCCCAGCTTGGCCGCCTGCGCCGCGACTTCGCGTACGGCCTCGGCCCTCAGCTCCGGGCTGCGCACCACGCCGCCGCTGCCCAGCCGGTCCTTGCCGACCTCGAACTGCGGCTTGACCATCAGCACCAGGTCCGCGTCCGGCGCGCAGCAGCGCACCAGCGCCGGCAGCACCAGACCGATGGAAATGAACGACAGGTCACCGACGACCAGGTCGACCGGGACCCCGTCGAGCTGCTCCACCGTCAGCTCGCGCACGTTCGTACGGTCCTTGACCGTGACCCGGTCATCGCTCTGCAGCGACCAGGCCAGCTGCCCGTAGCCGACGTCCACGGCCATCACGTGGGCCACGCCCGAGCGCAGCAGCACGTCGGTGAATCCGCCCGTGGAGGCGCCGGCGTCCAGCGCGCGGCGGCCCTCGACGGCCAGCCCCTGCGGCTGGAAGGCCGCCAGCGCGCCGGCCAGCTTGTGGCCACCCCGGGAGACGTATTCGGGGTCGCTGTCGTCCTTGCGGACCACCAGGGCCGCGCTGGTCTCGACCTGGGTGGCCGCCTTGGTCGCGGTGGTGCCGCCCACGGTCACCCGGCCCGCGGCGATCAGCTGCGCGGCGTGCTCGCGCGAGCGGGCCATGCTGCGGCGTACCAGTTCGGCGTCCAGGCGGCGGCGTGCCACTCCTGCCACGTTCGGTTCAGCTCCTGTTTTCGTACGGTCCGGGGACGGGCGGTGCGTCCAGCGCGGTCAGCGCCTCGCGCAGGCCCCGGTGGACATCCTCGTACACCTCGACGTGTCCGTCCGCCGCGAGGTGGTCCGCGTCCGCCAGCCGCGCCAGGTGCGCGTCCACGCCGGCGTGGCCGGTGGGCGCGCGTACGACGCCCAGCGCCGCGGGCCCGGCGGGCTCGACGGGCTCGACGGGCTCGGCGGCGGCTTCGACCCGGGGGTCGGCGGCTTCGTCGGTCATGCCCCGACGCTACCTCGAAGCGCCCCGCGACCACGCATGGCTCTGCGGTACGGTCGTGATCACGATGGCTACGATCCAGGAGTGCCGCGAAGCACTCGACAACCTCTCCGGCAATCTCGCGCGGGCCGACGACGGCGTACGCGGCGCGGCCGCGTTCGACCGCTCCCTGAGCTGCCACATCACCGACCTGGACCAGACGTTCACGGGCCGCCTCGACGCGGGCCGGATCCGGGTGGACGCGGTCGCCCCGGGCCCGCCCGCGGCGAAGGCCGAGATCCGGCTCGCGATGACGGGCGACGACCTCGTGGCGCTGGTCGCGGGCGAGCTGAAGTTCGCGAAGGCCTGGGCCTCGGGCCGCGTCAGACTGGAGGCCGGCTTCCGCGACCTCCTCCGCCTCAAGACGCTGCTCTAGCCTCCTCCAGCCCCGCCCCGACCCCTTCCACCCCCGCCGGTCCCCTCCAGCCCCGCCGGCCTCCTCTTCCAGCCCCGCCGGCGTTTGAGGCGCGGGGTCTGGGGCGGAGCCCCGGTCTTCCAGCCCCGCCGGCGTTTGAGGCGCGGGGGTCCGGGGGCGGCGCCCCCGGCAACGGCGCCGCACCCGCGTCCGGCGCCGCCCGCCCGGCCGGGGACTACTCCGCCCGGGCCACCGCACGGGCCTTGCGCGCCGCCGGAACCACCAGCGGCGTCCCCGTCTCCGGATCCGGGATCACCTGGCAGCGCAGCCCGAACACCTTCTCCACGAGCTCCGCCGTCACCACCTCGGCCGGCGGCCCCTCCGCGACGACCTTCCCGCCCCGCATCGCGATCAGGTGCGTGGCGTACCGGGCCGCGTGGTTCAGGTCGTGCAGCACCGCCACCAGCGTCCGCCCCTGCGTCTCGTGCAGCTCCGCGCACAGGTCCAGCACGTCGATCTGGTGCTGGATGTCCAGGTACGTCGTCGGCTCGTCGAGCAGCAGCAGCGGCGTCTGCTGGGCCAGCGCCATCGCGATCCACACGCGCTGCCGCTGCCCGCCCGACAGCTCGTCCACGGCCCGGTCGGCGAGCTCGGCGACCCCGGTCGACGCCATCGACTCGTTCACGATCCGCTCGTCCTCGGCCGACCACTGCCGCAGCAGCCCCTGGTGCGGGTACCGGCCGCGCGAGACCAGGTCGGCCACCGTGATGCCGTCGGGCGCGATCGAGGACTGCGGGAGCAGGCCCAGGGTCTTGGCGACCTTCTTCGCGGGCATCGACCCGATGGCCTGCCCGTCCAGCAGCACCCGCCCGGTGGACGGCTTCAGCATTCGCGACAGGGCCCGCAGCAGCGTGGACTTGCCGCAGGCGTTGGGGCCGACGATCACCGTGAAGGAGTTGTCGGGGATCTCCACCGACAGGTTCTCGGCGATGACCCGCTGGTCGTAGCCGAGGGTCACGTTCTCCGCGGTCAGCCGCTGCACTTGCGTACTCCTCATCAGGTTCATATACGTCCCGCCTTGCGCTCGGTGACGAGCAGCCAGAGCAGGTAGACACCGCCGACGAGGCCGGTCACCACACCCACCGGCAGCTGGTCGGCGCCGAAGGCCCGCTGCGAGGCCCAGTCGGACACCATCAGCAGCACCGAGCCCATCAGGGCGGCGCTCACCAGGTTCCCGCCGGGCGAGCGGGTCAGCCGCCGGGCCAGCTGCGGCGCGGCCAGCGCGACGAAGCTGATGGGCCCGGCCGCCGCGCTCGCCGCGGTGGTGAGCAGGATCGCCGCGAGCATCAGCAGCAGCCGCGTCCGCTCCACCCGCACCCCGAGCGCGTACGCGGCGTCGTCGCCCATCTCCATCATCCGCAGGGCCCGGCCCTGCCCGAGGACCAGCGGGAAGAGCACCGCGCACACCGCGAGCAGCGGCCACACCTGCGCCCAGTCCCGGCCGGCCAGCGAGCCCGTCAGCCAGACCATGGCGCGGGTGGCCTCGAACAGCTGGGCCTTCGTGATCAGGTACTGGATCACGGCGATCAGGATGGCGGAGGCTCCGATGCCGACCAGCACCAGCCGGTAGCCCTGGATGCCCTGCTTGTAGGCGAGCAGGTAGACGAGGACTCCGGCCAGCAGACCACCGGCCAGCGCTCCGACGGCCACCTCGGTGGCGCCGCCCTTGAACAGGACGATGACGACGAGCGCGCCGACCGCCGAGCCGTAGCCGAAGCCGAGCATGTCCGGGGAGCCCAGCGGGTTGCGGGAGACCGACTGGAAGACGGCTCCGGAGATCCCGAGCGCCGCGCCGACGAGCAGCGCGACCAGGGCCCGCGGCAACCGCAGGTCGTTGACGATGAAGTCGGTGGCGGGGGTGCCGTTGCCGAGCAGGGTCTGCACGACGTCCCACGGCGCGATCTCGAAGTCGCCGGTGCCGATGAGCACGACGGACATCGCGAGCGCCACGAGGGTCAGCAGGACCCCCACGGCCAGGGCGCGCCGCTCGACGCGCAACGAGACCCCGCCGGGCAGGCGCATCGGACGGAGGCCGGACCTGCGGCCCTTGCGGGGGGTGTCGGTCACGGTCGTGGGCGCGGACGCGGTCGCGGTCACAGCTGGGCCATCCTCTTGCGCCGAACCAGGTAGATGAAGACCGGACCGCCGATGAGCGCGGTCACGACGCCGACCTGCAGCTCGGCGGGCCGGGTGACGACACGGCCGACGATGTCGGATCCGAGCAGCAGCGCCGGCGCCAGGACGGCCGAGTACGCGAGCACCCAGCGCATGTCAGGACCGGTGAAGGCCCGCACCAGGTGCGGGACCATCAGCCCGATGAACACGATGGGACCGCACGCGGCGGTCGCCGCACCGCACAGCAGGGTGATGGCGACCATGGCGCCGATCCGGGTCCGCGTCAGGTGGGCGCCGAGCGCCCGCGCCGTGTCGTCGCCCATCGCCATCGCGTTGAGCGGCCGGCCCAGCACCAGCGCGAGCACCGCGCCGACGAGCAGGAAGGGGGCCACCTGCCGGACGGTGTCCATGTTGGCCGAGGCCAGCGAACCCACCGTCCAGAAGCGCAGCTTGTCCAGCGCCTTGCTGTCCATCAGCTGCACGGCGTTGATGTAGCCGACGAGCGCCGCGCTGGCCGCC
Source organism: Streptomyces sp. NPDC040545 (assembly GCF_055595065.1). Classification (NCBI taxonomy): domain Bacteria; kingdom Bacillati; phylum Actinomycetota; class Actinomycetes; order Kitasatosporales; family Streptomycetaceae; genus Streptomyces; species Streptomyces sp. NPDC040545. The sequence goes on along the minus strand of NZ_JBVIWA010000016.1, from coordinate 5,662 downwards.
GTACCGGCGAGCGCGAGGCGCACCGGGGTCGCACTGCGGCTGCCGCCGAGCACGTACACGAGGACCGAGACGAAGGCGGCGCCGAGGAAGGCCCACCACACGAACTCGCTCAGCGAAGTCGCGCCGAAGAAGCTGATCGCGGAGACCACGGCGGCCGCGGCACCCGCGTTGACGCCGAGGATGCCGGGCTCGGCCAGCGGGTTACGGGTCAACGCCTGCATCACGGCACCGGACAGGCCGAGTCCGAGCCCGACCATCAGCCCGAGCAGGGTGCGCGGGATCCGCAGATCCCGCACCACCACGTCGGAGGGCGTACCCGCGTAGGCGAACAGGCCGTGCCAGACCTCGTCCAGGGACATCTGCTTGGCGCCCACGGCGATGCTCACGACGGCGATCAGTGCCAGCACCGCGAGAGCGGCGAGCAGACCGGCGGCGCGCGCGGCATGGCGCGGGCGGGCTACGGCGGCGCCGGCGCCCTCTTGGGGCGCCGCGCTCCGTTCGGGTTCAGGGGGGCTCTCGACCAACACGCAGGTTAGGCTAACCTACCTTCCACACGGGCGGATCCCCCGGAGGACCCTAAAGACCCAGCCTGGCCAGCGCCTTCGCCATATCCAGCGTGCAGGCCCCGTCCCCGGCCACCGTCCAGGCCGCCGCGCACAGCGCCCGCAGCGCGTCGAGCGGATCCCCGCCTTCCCCGCCCTGCCCGGCCTCTCCGCCCTCCCCGCCCTCTCCGGCCTCTCGCAGTTCCAGCACGCCGCCATTCGTCGCGACCGCCGTCCAGCCTCCGCAGCGGAAACCCTCCGCGCACGGCTCCACTTCGGGCTGCCCGGTCAGCAACCCCCGCAGATCCCGGTCCACATAGGTCGGGCGGTGCCTGGGCTCGGCCCGCAGCAGCTGCTCCGCGTCCGTGACCCCGGTCAGCACCAGCAGCGAGTCCACCTCCCCGTTGAAGGCGCCCTCGATGTCGGTGTCCAGCCGGTCCCCCACCACCAGCGGCCGCTCCGCCCCGGTACGCAGCACCGTCTCCCGGTGCATCGGGGGCAGCGGCTTGCCCGCCACCTGCGGCTCCGCGCCCGTGGCGATCCGTACGACCTCCACCGCGGCCCCGTTGCCCGGCGCGATGCCCCGCGCCCCCGGAATCGTCAGGTCGGTGTTCGACGCGAACCACGGCACCCCGCGGTTGATCGCGTACGAGGCCTCCGCGAACCGCCCCCACGGCAGGTCGGGACCCCCGTACCCCTGGACGACCGCCGCGAGCCCCTCCTCCTCGGCCGACTCCACCGGCACCAGCCCCCGCTCGCGCAGCGCGACCCGCAGCCCGTCCCCGCCGATCACCAGAACCTTCGACCCCGGAGCCACCTGCTCCGCGATCAGCCGGGCCACCGCCTGCGCCGAGGTGATCACCTCCGCCGCCTCCGTCGGAATGCCCAGCTCGCCCAGGTGCTCCGCGACCGCGTCCGGCGTCCGCAGCGCGTTGTTCGTGACGTACGCGAGGTGCATCCCGTCCGCCCGTGCCGCGGCGAGGGACTCCACGGCGTACGCGATGGCCTCGCCGCCCGCATACACCACCCCGTCCAGATCCAGCAGTGCGGTGTCGTACGCCTGGTGCAGACTCTGCTCACTCGCCGCGGGGCTGGTCCTGTTCTGCCGGGTCATCCTGTCCGCTCCTCATGAGATCGACCTTGTCCGATTCCGTACTCCCCCGATCATCCCGCATGGCGAGACGCGTCTTACCATGCACCAATGACCACATCTGGTACCGCGGAGCATGGGCTGCGCCTGATCCCGTTTCATGGCCTGCGCTACGTCCCCGAGCGTGTCGGCAGCCTCGCCGCCGTCACCTCGCCGCCGTACGACGTGGTCGTGCGCCCCGACGGAGTCGACCACCTCGAATCCGCCGACCCGCACAACATCGTCCGCCTGATCCTGCCGCAGGCGGGCACCCCGGCCGCGCGCAACGAGCAGGCCGCCCGCACCCTGCACGACTGGCTCGCCGAGGGCATCCTCAGCGCCGATCCCGAGCCCGCGCTCTACGTGTACGAGCAGCGCCGGGCCGGCCTGCTCCAGCGCGGTCTCATCGGCGCCCTCGCCCTGTCCGCCGCCGACGCCGGCATCGTCCTGCCCCATGAGGACGTCATGCCGGACGTGGTCACCGACCGGGCCGGCCTGATGCGGGCCACCTCCGCCAACCTCGAACCCCTCCTGCTCACCTACCGGGGCGACGACCCGGGCGCGGGAGCGGCCGCGGTCGTCGAACGGACCGCCCAGCTCGCCCCCCTCCTGTCGACCACCACCGAGGACGGCTTCCAGCACCGCCTGTGGGCCATCACGGATCCGGCCGAACTCGCCACCGTGATGGCGGACCTCAGCCACCGCCAGGCCCTCATCGCCGACGGCCACCACCGCTGGGCGACGTACCTGCGCCTCCAGGAGGAGCACGGCTCTCCCACCGCCTGGGACTTCGGCCTGGTCCTGCTCGTGGACACCGCCCGCTATCCGCTCCAGGTCCGCGCCATCCACCGGATGCTGCGCCGCCTCCCGGTGCCGGACGCCCTCGCGGCCCTCGACGGCCACTTCCGCGTCCGCCCGGTCGACGGACCGCTCCCGCTGGCCCTGGACACCCTCGCGGACGCCTCGGAACGCGGCAACGCCTTCCTGATCGCCGGCGACGGCGCCTTCCACCTGGTCACCGACCCTGACCTGGCGCTCCTCGACACCACGGTCCGCCACGACCGCCCGGAGGCCTGGCGCCGGCTGGACGCCACCGTCCTGCACGCGACCCTGCTCGACGCCCTCTGGCACATCCCGGACGCCCCGGACCAGATCACGTACATCCACGACGCCGCGTCCACGGTGGCCATGGCCGAGCGGCACGGCGGCACGGCGGTCCTGCTGCATCCCGTACGCGAGGAAGTCGTGCGGGACCTGGCCCGCCAGGGCGTCACCATGCCCCGCAAGTCCACGTCCTTCGGACCGAAACCGGCCACCGGCCTGGTCCTGCGCGGCCTCGGCTGACCGCTTCCGGACATGAACTTCCGGACATGAAGAAGGGCGGTACCCCGACCGGGGTACCGCCCTTCTTCATGTCACCGTGCCTCAGGCCTTGTCGCCCTCGACGTCGGCGTCCGCCTCGGACTGCTCCAGCGGCTCGTACTCCTCGTCGTCCTCGTCGTAGTACTCGGCGACGTCGGAGGCGCGCTCGGCCGCGGCGATCTCCGCCGCGTCCTCGCCCTCGTCGTCATCCTCGTCCTCGTCCTCGACGACGTCGGACAGGTCGACCGAGGCGTCGACGAACTCGACACCGTCGAGCTCGGCCAGACGGTCGGAGGCGTCGGTGGCCCCGTCCTTGTCGGCCTCGAGGGTCTTGCCGAACCACTCGCGCGCCTCGTCCTCACGACCGGCCGCCAGCAGGGCGTCGGCGTAGGCGTACCGCAGGCGCGCGGTCCAGGGCTGGACCGAGCTGGAGGCCAGCTCCGGGCTCTGCAGGGTCACGATGGCCGCTTCGAGCTGGCCCTGGTCCCGCCGGGCACCGGCCGCGACCAGACGCATCTCGACCTGACCGGCCTTGTCCAGCTTCTGCACCTCGGGCTCGCCGGCCATGGCCAGCGCCCGCTCCGGACGGCCGAGGCCGCGCTCGCAGTCGGCCATGACGGGCCACAGGTCGACCGAACCGGTCATGCGCTTGGCGGCGCGGAACTCCGCGAGGGCCTCGCTGTACTTCTGCGTGGCGTACGCGGCGAAGCCGGCGGCCTCGCGGACAGCGGCGACGCGGGAGGCCAGCCGCAGGGCGATGCGCGAGTACGCGTACGCCTGCTCGGGCTCGTCGTCGATCAGCCGCGCGACCATGACGAGGTTCTTGGACACCTCTTCGGCCAGGCCCTTGGGCAGGCTCAGCAGCTCCTGGCGCACATCGGCGTCGATCTCGAGGCCGGTGACGTCCTCGTCGATCGGAAGCCGCTTGACCGGGTCGCGGTCGGAGCGGTATTCGCGGTCGCCGCCGCGGTCATCGCGACCACGGTAGCCACCACGGTCACCACCGCGATCGTCGCGGCCACCACGGAACCCGCCACGGTCGCCACCGCGGTCGTCACGACGGGGGTAGGACGGGCGGTCGCCGCCACGGTCGTCGCGGCCGCCACGGAACCCACCACGGTCGTCATCGCGACGGGGGTACGAGGGACGGTCGCCACCGCGGTCGTCGCGGCGGAAGCCGCCGCCACCGCCACCGCCGGCGGGACGGCCACCACGGTCGTCCTCACGACGGGGGTACGACGGACGGTCGCCGCCACGGTCGTCGCGGCCGCCACGGAACCCACCACGGTCATCGTCACGACGGGGGTACGAGGGACGGTCGCTGCCACGGTCGTCACGACGGGGGTACGACGGACGGTCGCCACCGCGGTCGTCACGGCGGAAACCGCCGCCGCCACCGGTGGGACGGCCACCACGGTCGTCCTCGCGGCGCGGGTAGGACGGACGGTCGCCACCGCGGTCGTCGCGACGGGGGTAGGACGGGCGGTCGCCGCCACGGTCGTCACGACCGCCACGGAAGCCACCACGGTCGTCATCGCGACGAGGGTACGAGGGACGGTCGCTGCCACGGTCGTCACGACGGGGGTACGACGGACGGTCGCCACCGCGGTCGTCACGGCGGAAGCCACCGCCGCCACCGGAGGGACGCCCACCACGGTCGTCCTCACGGCGCGGGTACGACGGACGGTCGCCACCGCGGTCGTCACGGCGGAAACCGCCGCCGCCACCGGAGGGACGCCCACCACGGTCGTCCTCACGGCGCGGGTACGACGGACGGTCCCCGCCACGGTCATCACGACGGGGGTAGGACGGGCGGTCGCCGCCACGGTCGTCACGACCGCCACGGAAGCCACCACGGTCATCGTCACGACGGGGGTACGACGGACGGTCGCTGCCACCACGGTCATCGCGACGCGGGTAGGACGGACGGTCGCCACCGCGGTCGTCACGACGGAAGCCACCGCCGCCACCGGAGGGACGCCCACCACGGTCATCGTCACGGCGCGGGTACGACGGACGGTCGCTGCCACGGTCATCGCGACGCGGGAAGCTGGGACGGTCGCCACCGCGGTCGTCGCGACGGAAACCGCCGCCACCGGCACCGCCGGAGGGACGGCCACCACGGTCGTCCTCACGACGCGGGTAGGACGGACGGTCGCCACCACGGTCGTCACGACGGAAACCGCCGCCGCCACCGCCGGCCGGGCGACCACCGCGGTCATCGCGACGGAAGCCGCCACCGCTACTGGACGGTCGGCCACTGGCACCACGGTCGTCACGACGGAACGCGGGGCGGTCGCCACCACGGTCGTCACGGCCCCCGCGGTAGCCGCCCCTGTCACCGCCGTCGTTGCGCCGAGGCTCGCGCTCCGGACGATCGTCGGGAGAGTTGGACATGGGTGTGACTCCTGTCTTCGGGGTACCGCTAGTCATTCTCGCGCAACCAACCCATGGCCGCGCTTCGGCGTAAAGAGGTAAAAACAAAAAAGGACCCTTGGTCCAGCGTTGAACGCTGGACCAAGGGTCCTTTGAAAGATTGTTCGGCGGCGTCCTACTCTCCCACAGGGTCCCCCCTGCAGTACCATCGGCGCTGAAAGGCTTAGCTTCCGGGTTCGGAATGTAACCGGGC
>NZ_JBVIWA010000015.1:0-200612 GCF_055595065.1 Streptomyces sp. NPDC040545 | reverse complement strand
GGAAGCTAAGCCTTTCAGCGCCGATGGTACTGCAGGGGGGACCCTGTGGGAGAGTAGGACGCCGCCGAACAATCATTGTGGGAAAGCCCCGCACCAGCCCGTTCAGGGTTCGGTGCGGGGCTTTTCTGCGTTCACGGCCCGGAATACGGAGCCGGGAAATGTAGGTGAGCCGGCGGTGCTCCCGTCGTTAAGATCCCCGGCATGAGCGATGACCATGTGATCAGGGCCGTACGGGGCGACGAGTGGGAGAAGGTCAAGGAGCTGCGGTTGGTGGCGCTCCGGGATCCGGTCGCGGCCGTGGCCTTCCTGGAGACCGAGGAGGGGGCACTCGCCCAGCGCGACGAGTACTGGCAGCAGCGTGCCGCGAGGGCTGCCGAGGGGCGGGGTGCCCGGCAGTTCATCGCCGAGGCCGCTGACGGGCGGTGGGTCGGGTCCGTCACGGTGCTCATCGAGGCGCAGGGGGGCACCGACTACTTCGGTGAGCCCATCGAGCAGCAGCAGGGCCACGTGGTCGGCGTGTTCGTACGGCCCGAGCAGCGCGGGAGCGGGCTCGTGGAGAGGCTGTTCGACGCCGCCCTCGCCTGGGCCTGGTCGCTGGAGGCGCCGGTGACCGAGCGGATGCGGTTGTTCGTGCACGAGGACAACGTGAGGGCGGAGAGCTTCTACCGGCGGTACGGGTTCGAGGCGAGCGGTCTGCTGATACCGCTGGAGACGGGTGCCAAGGAGCGGGAGTACGTCTACACGCGGCCGGCCGGGTGCGGCGCGGGCGTGTGACCACGACCGTCGTCGCGGTCACACGGCGGTGCGGACACGCCGGGGACCACATCCCCGCAGGTGGAAGACGCGCTGCGCGCTGCGGGCACGCCCTCTAGGGGAGGGTGGCTTCCGGCCAGCGGGAGCGGGCCTGTTCGCGGCTGCGGCACAGGGCGAGCAGGGGGAGCGTTCCGCCGGTCAGGAGTTCCGGGAGCCGGGGGATCGGGGCCACGGCGGCCACGTCGTCCAGCACCAGGGAGAGTGGTGGGTCGAGCCGACCGTGGGATGACCGTGCGGCCATGCGGCGGCCGTGCTCGACCACGTGAGAGGCGAGTGCGGTGAGCAAGGGCATCGCACCCGGGTGGGTGCGGGGATCCTCCAGAGCTTCACCCACCAGGTAGAGGGTGCCCCCTTCGGCGACGAATGATGCCAGGGCGAGGGCATCAGCTCGGTTCGGGTTGCAGGCCTCGCGGATGTGGATCGAGGTCAGGCAGGACAGGGCACGGGCCGTCAGGCTCTGGGCGAGCTCGCGGCGTTCGGGGTGGGCGGTGAGGGCGCTCTCCAGTTCGCCGGCCGCGCCGGGGGCGGCCTGGGGGTGGGTGCGCAGGACGCGGACCGGGTCCTGGGCGTTGTTGCCCTGGGCCCAGCGGTGGAGCAGCTTGAACGGGCGGTCGTCCAGGGCGGCGGCCTGGAGCCAGCTGCGCAGGAGGGTTTCCGCGGTGTCGGCCACCGCCGCGTCCATGCGGGCCTGGGGGCGTACGGGGGCCAGCAGGGCGATCGCGCGGGCGGCGGCGGTGTCGCGGTCGGCGCAGCCCTCCGCCGGGTTCCAGTGCATGCGGGCCGGGGTGTCGCACAGGTGGGAGGGGTCGTAGAGGAGGACCGGGCCGAGTTTGGCGCGGGCGTCCTTGGTCTCGGCCCAGAGGGTAGGGGAGGAGGTCACGATGAGGGCCGCCCCCTCGATCTCGGCGATGCGGTGGGTGGCGGCGCGGAAGCGGTCGTTCGGGCCGCCGTAGACGATGCCGGTCGCCGGTGCGGTGGTGGTTGCGGCTGCTGCCGGCCGGGGGGCGTAGCCGAAGCCGTAGCGGTAGGCCTCGTCGGACGGTGCGGTGGCCGCGGGTGCGGCGCCGTTGCCGGGGGCGCTGCCCCCGGACCCCCGCGCCTCAAACGCCGGCGGGGCTGGAGTGGGGGCGCTGGCCCGGGTCCCCTGTGCCTCGAACGCCGGCGGGGCTGGGGTGGGGGCGCTGGCCCGGGTCCCCTGTGCCTCGAACGCCGGCGGGGCTGGGGTGGGGGCGCTGGCCCGGGTCCCCTGCGCCTCGAACGCCGGCGGGGCTGGGGTGGGGGCCGGAGGGTTCTCTGTGGGGTGTTCGGCCAGGGCGCGGCGGGACTTGGTGCGGGCGATCACGCCGATGGCGAAGACGGTGAGTACGAACATCACCAGGAGCTGGCCGACGAACAGGCCCCAGAAGAGTCCCCAGCCCGACAGGGCCGCGGGGTCGGTGTCCGGCCAGGCGGCCGGGATGTCGTGCGGTTGCGCTATCAGGGCGCGGACGGCCCCCGGGGTCCGGGTGAAGGTGACGGTGCCGGGCCAGGTGCCGTGCGCGAGTACGGCCGCGAGGCCGGTGGCCGACCAGACGAGGACGGCGAGGCCCAGGAGGAAGGCCAGGAGGCCGACCAGCAGGCCGTCCGGGATGCCGCCGCCGCGTGCGGGGGGCTCCGTACGTCGTGCCTCGTGCATGGTCAGGCCACCGTGGTCGCGGATCCGGGGCCGCCGCGGCGGCGTTCGATGGACAGGGCCCTTTCCTCCGCCTCCAGTTCGGCGGCGAGCATGTCGGCGGGGAGGCGGGTCGGGGTGGAGGACTCGGTCATGGCGCGGTCGGTGAAGACGAGGGGGCGTTCGGCTTCGGTGATCAGGTGTTTGACCACCTGGACGTTGCCGTTGACGTCCCAGACCGCGATGCCGGGGGTGAGGGTCGGGATGATTTCCACGGCCCAGCGGGGCAGGCCGAGTACGCGGCCGGTGGCCCGGGCCTCGTCCGCCTTCTGGGCGTAGATGGTTCTGGTCGAGGCCATCTTGAGGATGGCCGCGGCTTCGCGTGCGGCGGCGCCGTCGACGACGTCGGAGAGGTGGTGGACGACGGCGACGAAGGATAGGCCGAGGCGGCGGCCGAACTTCAGCAGGCGCTGGAACAGCTGGGCCACGAAGGGGCTGTTGATGATGTGCCAGGCCTCCTCGACCAGGAAGATGCGCTTCTTCCGGTCGGGGCGGATCCAGGTGTGCTCCAGCCAGACGCCGACGATCGCCATGAGGATCGGCATGGCGATGGAGTTGCGGTCGATGTGGGAGAGGTCGAAGACGATCAGCGGGGCGTCGAGGTCGATGCCGACGGTGGTGGGGCCGTCGAACATGCCGCGCAGGTCGCCGTCGACGAGGCGGTCGATGACGAGCGCGACGTCGAGGCCCCAGGCCCGGACATCGTCTATGTCGACGTTCATGGCGAGGGCGGATTCGGGCTCGGGGTGGCGCAGTTGCTCGACGATGTCGGTCAGGACCGGCTGGCGGGTGGTGATGGTGTCCACCACGTAGGCGTGCGCGACCTTGAGGGCGAAGCCGGCGCGTTCGTCGAGGCCGTGGCCCATGGCCACCTCGATGATGGTCCGGAGCAGGGCGAGCTGCCCGGTCGCGGTGATCGCCGGGTCGAGGGGGTTGAGGCGGATGCCGTCGTCGTTGGCGGCGATCGGATCCAGGCGGATGGGGGTTATCCCCAGCTGCTGGGCGATCAGGTTCCACTCGCCGACGCCGTCCTCGCCCTGGGCGTCGAGGACGACGACCTGGCGGTCCTTGAAGCGGAGCTGGCGCAGGACGTAGGTCTTTTCGAGGGCTGACTTTCCGTTTCCGGATTCGCCGAGGACCAGCCAGTGGGGGGCCGGGAGCTGCTGGCCGTACAGCTGGAAGGGGTCGTAGATGTACCCCTTGCCGCTGTAGACCTCGCGGCCGATGATGACGCCGGAGTCGCCGAGTCCGGGGGCGGCGGTGGGCAGGTAGACGGCTTGCGCCTGCCCGGTGGAGGTGCGGACGGGCAGGCGCGTGGTTTCGACTTTGCCGAAGAGGAAGCTGGTGAAGGCGTCCGTCAGGGCGGACATGGGATCTCGCATGGGCGGCACTTCCCTCCAGCTAGCGTCGGATGCCGGTGGCGAACGGCAAGGTGTTGACGAAGGCGCGGTGGTGCTCGCGGTCGCACCATTCCAGCTTCAGGTAGGACTTGCCGGCGGAGGCGCGGATCGTCCGCTTGTCGCGGGCGAGGGCCTCCGGTGAACGTGAGGACACCGTGATGTACCCGACGAGGTTGACTCCCGCCGCACCGCTGGCGAGATCTTCACCTCTTTGGTCGAGCCGGCCGTGCGCGGCGATGTCCCGGGGGTCGACGGTCCGGTTCATCTTGGCGGCGCGGGAGGCGTCGGCCTCGTCGTTGGTCTTCTCGGTGAGCATGCGCTCGATGGCGACCTCGGTGGGCTCCAGGTCCATGGTGACGGCGACCGTACGGATCACGTCGGGGGTGTGGACGAGCAGCGGGGCGAGGAAGTTGACGCCGACGGGGGTCATCGGCCACTCCTTGACCCAGGCGGTGGCGTGGCACCAGGGGGCGCGGGTGGAGGACTCGCGGGTCTTGGCCTGGAGGAAGGTGGGCTCCACGGCGTCGAGCTCGGCGGGCCAGGCGTTGCGCTTGGTCATGGCCTGGATGTGGTCGATGGGGTGGTCCGGGTCGTACATGGAGTGCACGAGGGAGGAGAGGCGGCCCTGGCCCAGCGGCTGGCGGACGCGGATGTCGGCCTCGGCGAGGCGGGCGCAGATGTCGGTGAGCTCGCGGGCCATGACGATGGCGAGGCCGGCGTCGCGGTCGAGCTTGCGGCCCTTGTGGGGGGTGCCGGCGCGGGCGATGGCGTTGGCCTCGGCGGCGAGATCGCGCGTGTAGTGCATGCAGGCGACGAGGTACGCGCGGTGCTGCTCGGAGGAGGTGGACACCATCGACTGGAGCTGGTCGTAGGAGTCGCGGAGCCAGCCGGGGGCCTGGGTGTCGCCGCGCTGGGCCACGTCCTTGGCGTGCGCGTCGGGGTCGGCGGGGAGGGTGCGGGCGAGCATCTGGAGGCGGGTGACGAAGCCGTCGCCGTTGGCCACGTGCTTGAGGAGGGTGCCGAAGCGGTCGACGAGGGCTTCCTGGTCCTCGCTGTCGCGCAGGCCGACGCCGGGGCCTTCGATCTCGATGGCGGCGGTGACGGTGCGGCGGTCCGCGTGCAGGAGGACGGCGATCTCGTCGGGGCCGAAGGGGGCGGCGAGCCAGTTGATGCGGCCGATGCCGGGGGGCGGGCCGACCTCGACCTCGCGGCCGTCGGAGCCGCGGATGCCGGCTTCCATGGCGCCGGAGCGGTAGGTCGTACCGCGGCGCAGGGTCCGCTTGTAGCTGCGGCTGATCTCGAACCAGCGGTAGAAGGTGCGGCCCTTGTACGGGACGTACACGGCGGCGAGCGCGATCATGGGGAAGCCGGCGAGGCTGACGATGCGCAGGGTGAGGTCGGGGACGAGCAGTCCGCTCATCATGCCGAAGAACGCCCCGGCGATGATCAGGGCGATCTCTCCGGTCTCGCGGTTCTTGCCGACGATCGCGTTCGGCCGGGCCCGGCCGATGAGATACGTGCGGCGGGGCGCGACCGGGTGCATCTGGTGGGACTGGGTCGTCAACGCCCGTCACCTCCTGTGTTCCTCGTGCTCGAACTCGTGCGGGGTGCGGGTGCGGCGGAGGGGACGGATCCGCCGCCTCCGCCGCCGGAGGTGGGGCGGCTGCTGTGGGCGGCCACGCCTCCGGAGAGGGGGTTGGCGGGGCGGGGCGCGTGGTTGCCGCCGCCGTCGCCGCCACGGTGGGCGCCGCGGCTGCTGTGGGTCTTGATGCCCTGCGAGACGAGGGACGCCGGGGAGCTGATGACGGCGGCGGCCTGGGCGCCGTCGGTGGCCTTGCTGCGGTTGGAGCGGGCGGAGGCGATCTCGTCGCCGAAGCCGGGGACGAAGCGGTAGATCATCGCGGAGGCGAAGATCGCCAGGAGGATGATGGCGAGGCCGGTGACGACGGCGGAGAAGGCGTTCGGGCCCTTTTCGCCGGTCAGGGCTCCGGCGAGGCCGAGGACGATGACGATGACCGGCTTCACGAGGATGACGGCGATCATGATGCCGGCCCAGCGGCGGACGTGGCCCCAGAGGTTGCGGTCGACGAGTCCGGAGTAGACGACGACGCCGAGGAGGGCGCCGACGTAGAGGAGGGCGGCCCGGATGAACAGCTCCAGGTAGAGCACGCCGGCGGCGAGGACGGTGACGAGCGCGACGACGATCAGCATGATCGGGCCGCCGCCGATGTCGTCGCCCTTCTTGAGGGCTTCGGAGAAGGAGCCGAAGAAGACGTCGGTCTGGCCGCCGGTGGCGGAGGCGATGACCTCGGTGACGCCGTCGGTGGCTGAGACGACGGTGTAGAGGATGAGGGGGGTGAAGGCGGAGGCGAGGACGGTGAGCCAGAGGAAGCCGATGGCTTCGGACATGGCGGTGGTGAGGGGGACGCCGCGGACGGCGCGCTTGGCGACGGCGAAGAGCCAGAGGACGAGGGTGAGGATGGTGGAGGCGGCGAAGACGACGGAGTACTGCTTGAGGAAGGCGGGGTTGGTGAAGTCGACCTCGGCCGAGCCCTTTACCGCTTCGCTGAGCTTGGTGACGATCCAGGCGGCGGCGTCGGCGCAGCCGCGGGCGAGGGAGGCGAGGGGGTTGAGGGCGTCTCCGCCGTCGCTGGGCGCAAGTCCCGTCCCAGGGGTGCCGCCGGATGTGCCCGTTCCGCTCTGGCAGTACTGCTTGGAGGGGCCGTCGAGCAGTGCGCAGGGGTCAGCGGTCGCCTGGGGTGTGGCGGTCGGTGTCGGCGCCGGCACGGGAGCGGCGTGGGCGGCTGACGCCATGGCTACGACGGCGAGGTGGGCGGAGGCGATCAGGCCCAGCCGGGCGGGGAGCCGGAGGCTAGCGGGCATAGGTGAATCCCCCGAATTCCTTGATGGCCTTGCTCATGTCGTCCGACGTCGACACGGGGACATCGCCGGGTACGGGGGCGGGCCCGTCCTGCTGGGTGTCGTCGATGACTCTCCAGCCCTCGCCGATCCAGCTCAGTTCGAAGGTCCAGGTCTTCCAGAGAGTCCGCACCGGGTCGGTGGACTTGGGGCCGGACATGCCGATCAGACCGGTGTACCAGACGGCGATCTTGGCCGTGGTCGGCGTGTAGCTCTCCACGCGGGTGCCGATCGGGACGGTACGGGTGACGAAGGTGCTGCCCTGCGGGGCGTTGCCGTTGGCATCGAGCCCCAGCTTCGCGAGGAAGTCGGCCGAGTAGGCCTCGTCCTGCGGGCCCTTCAGGCGGGATGCCACGTCGGGTGCGTAGATGCCGTCCACCAAGGTGTGCCGGCTGTTCTTCTTGAACATGCCGTCAGAACCCAGTGCCACCGCGAAGTTCGCGGCGGCCGACTGGGCTCCCTGTTCGTCGTGGGCGAAGCCCTTGGGGATGCCTGCCGATTTGCCCGTCACCGGGTCCGTGCCCGTGGCCGCCGTGGAGGAGTCCGTCGGGGGTTTGTCCGAGGCGGGGTCGGACCTGGTGTCGGGGGCCGAGTTGGCGAAGGCGATGGCCGCGATCAGGAGGACCACCACGCCGACCACGGTGATCAGGCTGCGGGAGGTGCGCGGGGTGCGGCGGGTGGGGCCGTAGGGGTCGGCCGGGGCGTCCGGGAGGCGGGTGCGGGTCTGGCCGGTGCCGCCGACCTCGCCGTAGCCGCCGGCGCCGCCGTACTGGTCGTCGTTGCTCATTGCCTGTCCGCCCCCTCCGCGTCGTACGACGGTAGCGCTGGTTCCCGCGTGGATGTGGTGTGGTGATGCGTCATCAGCTACGGGGCCCGGCGCGTGACCCGGCTAGACGGCCATCCCGTAGACGATCGTGAACAGCGTCCCGAGGGAGCCGATGATGAAGACTCCGGTCAGCCCGGCCACGATCAGGCCCTTGCCCTGTTCCGCGCTGAACGTGTCGCGCAGGGCGGTCGCTCCGATGCGCTGTTTGGCCGCCCCCCAGATGGCGATGCCCAGGCAGAGCAGGATCGCGACGGCCATGACCACCTCGATCATGACCTTCGCTTCGTTGCCGAGACTGCCGAAAGGCCCCCAGTTCGGGGCGATTCCGCCGATGATGGTGGTGATGTCGCCCTTTTCGGCTGCCAGGATCATGTAACTCACCGCCCCTGTATGGGTAGTTCCGGAAGCCCCTTGCCCGATGGCAGGGGTTACGCACTATCTTCGCTGATGAAACCGCCGCCGTCGTCGACTTGACGGCTCTCTTTACCCGATCTCGCGGCCCGCGCTCCGCTTCCGCGCTCTGACCTGGGCAGGGGCGGTGTGTACGCGCGAGAACATGTGGTCACTCTGTGTATCACGAGGGGTGACGCCGGGCAATGATTGTCGTCTCGGCGTACGGGGGGTGAGGTGAGGGGCCGCCGTTCGGAGCAGCGGCGTGGCGTGTCGTTGGGCCGGCCCGCCGACATGTGTCCGATCCTCTTCCCGTCGTTTCATCGGTGCGCAGGGGCGTGGCGGTGGAGCTGTCGGCCGGGTTGTCAGTGGGGTGCGGCAGGCTGGGGAGCATGACGACTCCATGGACTCTCGCGGACCTCGAGGCGGCCATCCGGGCGGGATGGTCGGCCGAGACCTGTGAGCCCTCCGACATCACGAAGATCCCCTGGACTCCGGAGAATCCGGGCTGGGGGCACTGTGACATCACCGCCCTCGTGGTGCAGGACCTGGTGGGCGGGGACCTGATGCTGGGCGAGGTGTTCCACGACGGCCGGCAGGAGGGCTACCACTGGTGGAACCTGCTGCCCGGGGGTATCCGGATCGATCTGACGCGGGAGCAGTTCCGGCGGGGGGAGACGGTCACGCCGGGGCGGGTCGTCAAGCGGCCGGGCGGGCGGTTGCGCAGGCGGTGGGAGGAGTACCAGCTGCTGCGGCAGCGGGTCATCGACAAGCTGGGCCCGTTGCCTGGGGTGATGGTGAGGCAGGACGGGCGGCGGCTCGCCTATACGGACTTCGGGGGGCCGGGGGCGCCGCTGCTGGCGCTGCACGGGCACTTCGCGGAGGGGGTGGGGGCCTTCGAGCGCCTGGCGCGGGAGCTGGGTCCGGCGTGGCGGGTGATCGCCCTGGACCAGCGGGGGCACGGGAGGTCCGACCGGGCGGCGGAGTACACGCGGGACGGGTACGTGGCGGATGCGGCGGCCCTGCTGGAGCAGCTGGGGCTGGGGCCGGCGGTGGTGCTGGGGCATTCGCTGGGCGGGGTCAACGCGTACCAGCTCGCGGCGCGGCGGCCGGATCTGGTGCGGGCGGTGGTGGTCGAGGACATCGGGGCGGTGGTCGACGGCGACCTGACGTTCGCGCGGGAGTGGCCGAGACGGGCCGCGACCCGGGCCGGGTTCCTGGCGGGGGTGGGGAGCTCGGCGCCGCACCTGGAGGGGTCCTTGCAGGAGTACCCGGACGGGTGGGGGACGGCGTTCGAGGTGGAGGACATGGTGGAGTCCCAGCGGGGGCTGAACGGGGACCACTGGGGGGACTGGCTGGGGGTGCGGAAGCCGACGCTGCTCGTGCGGGGGGACCGGAGCGGGGTGCTGTCGGCGGAGCATGCGCGGGAGATGACGGTGCGCAGGGCGGGGGTGCGGTTGGTGGAGTTGCCGGCGGGGCATGCGGTGCGGGTCGGGGACCCGGAGGGGTACTTCGCTGCCGTGCGGGGGTTTTTGGCGCGGGTGTGACGGTGCGGGCGGCGGGGGGCGGGGCAGGTGCGGCGCCGTTGCTGGGGCTCC
The DNA here is from genome assembly GCF_055595065.1 of Streptomyces sp. NPDC040545. Classification (NCBI taxonomy): domain Bacteria; kingdom Bacillati; phylum Actinomycetota; class Actinomycetes; order Kitasatosporales; family Streptomycetaceae; genus Streptomyces; species Streptomyces sp. NPDC040545. The sequence continues at coordinate 190,955 of NZ_JBVIWA010000015.1, read as the reverse complement.
GCCCCGGACCCCGCGCCTCAAATGCCGGCGGGGCTGGGAGAGCGGGGCTCCGCCCCGGACCCCGCGCCTCAAGCGCCGGCGGGGCTGGGGGAGGCCGGGCGGGGATGGAAGGGCGGGGGTCAGGTCCAGTGGGTGGGGCGGGTGAGGGTAGGGGGGATTCGGGTGGTGGGGTCGCCCTGGGCCGCGTTCAGCTGGGGTTGGGTGAGGAAGATGGCGTCGCGGAGGTCCGCCCCGCGGAGATTGGTGTCGCGGAGGTCCGCGCCGATCAGGTCCGCCGTGCGGAGGTCGGCTCGGGAGAGGTCGGCGGCGATCAAGTAGGCGCCGCGGAGGTTTGCGCCGCGCAGGTCGGCTCCGGAGAGGCGGGCGCCCATCAGGTCGGTGCCGCGGTGGTTCTTCTTGCGGCCCGGCACCTTCGCCCGGACGAGTTCGCTGGTCTTCAGGAGCAGGGTGTTGATCTGCTGGCGGAGGGGGCCGACGTCCAGGTCGGCCAGGGCCTGCGCGTCGGCGCGGGTCCATTCCTCGGTCTCCGCCAGGGCCCGGCGCAGGTCCGCGTGGACCGGGGCGGCGGCGGGGAGGGTCAGGGCCTGGCTCACGTAGAAGAGCAGTTCGTGGAGCTGCCGCAGTACCGGGAAGACCTCGAACATCTGGCGGGACGTGCCGGGGTGGGTGCGCCAGTCGCGGCCGCCGAAGGTGACCTGGGAGACCTGCTGCCCCGCGCCGAAGCAGTCGAAGACGGTGCAGCCCTGGAAGCCCTTGTCGCGCAGCCGGGTGTGAATGCCGCAGCGGAAGTCCTGCTGGAGGTTCTTGCAGGGGGTTCCGGCGGGCTTGTTCATGGCGAAGTCGTTGGACTTGGCGAAGGGCAGCGCAACGCAGCAGAGCGCGAAGCAGTTCGCGCAGTCGGCCTGCAGGACGGGGAGCGCGGGGAGGTCGGAGGCGGCGGGGTGGTTCGGCACGCCGTCCATTGTCCCCCGTCGTGCCGGGTGCCCGGGGTCTTGATCCACGGGGCGGTGGCGGTGAGCATCGCCGTATGACAGAAGTGATCGCAGTCGCCGTTATTACGCTCCTCGCCGTGATCAGTCCCGGTGCCGACTTCGCCATGGTGGTCCGCAACAGCTATCTCTACGGGCGCCCCACCGGGCTGTTCGCCGCCGCGGGGGTCGCGGCCGGCGTGCTGGTCCACGTCTCCTACACGATGCTCGGGGTCGGTCTGCTGATCGCCTCGTCCACCGCGCTGTTCACCGCGATCAAGCTGGCGGGCGCGGCCTATCTGGTGTGGATCGGGATACGCACCTTCCGGGCGCGGGCCGAGGTGACCGTGGACCTGGAGTCGAAGCCGCAGCTGACCCGGCTGGGGGCGATGCGGTCGGGCTTCCTGACCAATGTGCTCAATCCGAAGACGACGCTGTTCGTGGTGTCGACCTTCACGCAGGTGGTGAACCCGGAGACCCCGGTGTGGCAGCAGGCGGGCTACGGGCTGTTCATGTCGGCGGCGCACCTGGGCTGGTTCGGGGCGGTCGCGCTGTTCTTCTCCGTCTCGCGGCTGCGCGACCGGATGCTGAAGGCGCAGAAGGCGCTGAACCGGGCCATCGGGTCGGTGCTGGTGGGGCTGGGGGTGGGGCTGGGGTTCGCCCGCTGAGGCGATCGCCGAGGGGATCCCAGGGGCTGGTGGCCGGGGTTACCTGTCGGTAGCGTGGTCGGCATGGGTGCTGGCGAGGGGTACGAGGGATTCTTCGAGAGGGTCGACGCCGGGCGGTTCCTGGCCACCGAGTACACGCGGGGGCCGTGGGACCCGGGCTCCCAGCACGCCGGGCCGCCGGCCGCGCTGCTCGGGCGGGCCGTCGAGGAGCGGCCGGGCGCGCGTACGGACATGCGGATCGCCCGGATCACGTACGAGATCCTGCGGCCGGTGCCGATCGGCGAGCTGGAGATCACCACCAGTGTGCTGCGGGCCGGCCGCGGGACCGAGGTGGTCGAGGCGGCCCTGGCGCCGGCGGGCGGCGCGCCCGTGATGCTGGCGCGGGCCCTGCGGATCCGGGTCGCGCAGGAGGCCGTGCCGGCCGTGGTCCCGGGGCCACAGCTGCCGCCGCCCGGGGAGGTGGAGGTGACGCCGTTCTTCCCGGTGCCGTGGGAGACCGGCTACCACTCGGCCATGGAGACCCGGTTCACCGAGGGCGCCTTCGTCGAACTGGGCCCCGGCACCTGCTGGATGCGGATGAAGGTGCCGCTCGTCGCCGGGGAGGAGACCAGGCCGCTGGACCGGGTGCTGATCGCCGCCGACTCGGGGAACGGGATCAGCTCGGTGATGGACTTCGGGCGGTACGTCTTCATCAACGGTGACCTGACCGTCCATCTGCACCGCCATCCGGTGGGCGAGTGGGCGTGCGTCCAGGCCCGTACGAGTGTGGACGCGGCCGGGATCGGGCTCGCGGACGCGCGGCTGCACGACGAGAAGGGGCCCATCGGACGGAGCGCGCAGAGCCTTTTCGTGGCGCCGCGTTCCTAGACCTTCTCTTCGCGTCAACCCGGGTCCGTGGCGCGGGAGTCGGTGTGGCAGGCTCGTGCCGGTGGAGGCCCTGAGAGACGTCGACCCCGCGCAGATCGGGGCGCATGCGCTGTTGGCCCGGCTCGGTGCCGGGGGGATGGGGCAGGTGTACCTCGGGCGGTCGCCCGGTGGGCGCCTGGTCGCCGTGAAGGTGATCCGGGAGGAGATCACCGGGCATCCGGAGGCGCTGGCCCGGTTCCGGCGTGAGGCCGAGACCGTGCGTGCGGTGCGGTCGGCGTACACGGCGAACCTGATCGACGCCTCGCTGGCGGCGGCGCCGTACTGGCTGGCGACCGAGTACGTGGCGGGCCCGACGCTCGGTCATGCGGTGGCGGAGCGCGGTGGTTTGCCCGCGGACACCTGCCGGCGGCTGTTCGCGGCCCTCGCGGAGGGGCTGGCGAGCGTGCACGCGTACGGGGTGACGCACCGGGACCTCAAGCCGCAGAACGTCATCCTGGGCGCGCAGGGGCCGCAGCTCATCGACTTCGGCATCGCGCGGGGCGTGGGCGAGACGGCTCTCACCCAGGACGGGCAGGCCCCGGGGACGCCGGGGTACACGGCGCCGGAGGTGCTGCTGGGTGCGGAGGCCGGGGCCGCGGCGGACATCTTCGCGCTGGGCGCGACGCTCGCGTACGCGGCGACGGGGCGGCCGCCGTTCGGTACGGGTGTGGCGGCGACGGTGAGCTACCGGGCGGTGCACGAGCCGGTCGACGTGGCCGGGGTGGAGCCGGGGCTGGCGGGGCTGATCGAGGCCTGCGTGGCGAAGGATCCGGCGGTGCGGCCGGGCCTGCGCGAGGTCATCGCCCGGTGCGGGGTCCGGGACGCGCTGGTCGACGATCCGGTGTACCTCGGGTTGGGTGCGCTGGGTGAGGCCGTGCCGGTGCATGAGATGCGCACGCAGGGGCCGGGGCGCCCGTACGTTCCGACGGCGGTCGATCAGGCGCCGCGGGCCGGGCGGGGTGCGGGGCTGCGGCGCGGCGCCATGGTCGGTGCGGGGGTGGCCGTGGCGGTGGCGCTCTCCCTGACGGCCTGGAAGCTGATCCCGTTCGACGGCAGTGGCAGTGGCAGCGGAAGCGGAAGTGGAAGTGGCGGCAACGGTGGCGGCGCCACGGCCACGCCGCCCGCGGCGCAGGGCGGGCAGTCACCCGCGGCCACCAGTTCCCAGCATGCGTCCAAGCCACCGGCCGAATACATCGACAACAACCAGATCTCGCGCTACGTGTGGACCGGCTCTCCCGACCTGGACCTGGCCGTTCAGGGCGTCGGCCAGTGCAATCAGCCGGCCGAGGAGAAGTCTCCGGGCGCCGGCTTCCAGTCGGCCGTGTCGACCACCAGCGTCAACGGGAAGCCGGGCAGGACCGCGTCCGTCAAGATGCGGATCAAATACGCGGAGATGGCCCAGTCCGCGCCGGATCCCTACTACGTGTCCGTGGCGGTCAAGTCCCCCCACGACATCGAGCCGTCCACGGGCAAGCCCTTCCCCATGGACAACCGGGCTGTCGGCTACACGAGCAAGCCCGTCGACATCTACACGCATGCGAAGTCGGGTGGCGACGTGACACTCACTTACCCGGACGACTTCACGATGCACGCCGCGGGCAAGACGTGGCCCGCTGTGCCCCTGTCCGCCGACCCTGGGGACTGGACGGTGGTCTTCTACCACGTCGAAGATGATCCTACGAAGTACGCGAGCATCGCCTGTTCGGGCTTCCGAGTGGGGTAGTAGGACATGCGACACGGCCGAATCGCTCGTTGAAGTGACGGCGATGGGGGAGGGTTGACGCGTGCGCAGATTCTGGATGGTCGGCGGGATCGGTATCGGGCTGTGTCTGGCGTTCGTGGCGCTCCTCGTCGTGGGGACGTACTCGGCGGCGGCAGGCCTCGTGGGGTCCGGTGCGGGTGCCCGCACGGTGGGGCTGGCGAAGGGGGCCGTACCCGCCAAGTACCAGGCACTGGTGGAGAAGTGGGGCGATCTCTGCCCGGCCATCAACCCGGCCCTGCTCGCCGCTCAGCTGTACTCCGAGAGCGGCTGGAACCCGAGTGCCGTGAGTCCGGCGGACGCGCGCGGTATCGCGCAGTTCATTCCGGGCACGTGGGCGGGCCACGGTATCGACGGGGACGGGGACGGGGACCGGGACATCTGGGACCCGAACGACGCGATCCCGTCGGCTGCCTCGTACGACTGCGAGCTGGCCAAGGACGTGGCGAGCGTGCCCGGGGACGATGCGTCGAACATGCTCGCGGCCTACAACGCGGGCGCGTACGCGGTCATCAAGTACGGCGGAGTGCCCCCGTACAAGGAGACCCAGGGGTACGTGAAGGCCATCACCACGCTGGCCAAGAGTTTCGAGCGGCCCGTCGGGCGGGTGGCGCCCTCGCAACAGGCCGCCGGGGCCATCTACTTCGCGCAGAAGCAGCTCGGGACGCCGTATCTGTGGGGTGGCAACGGGACGCCCGATCAGGACGGGCGGTTCGACTGTTCCGGGTTGACCAAGGCCGCGTACGAGACCGTCGGGATCGAGTTGCCGCGCGTGGCGAACGACCAGTACAACGCCGGGGCGCACCCTTCGCGCGATCAACTCCTGCCCGGTGACCTCGTCTTCTTCTCCGATGATCTGACGAACTCTCGGGAGATCCGGCACGTCGGTCTCTATGTGGGCGGCGGATACATGATCAACGCCCCTTACACCGGTGCCGTGATCCGGTTCGACAAGATCGACACCCCGGACTACTTCGGTGCGACGCGCGTGACCAAGGACGGTGCGGAGGCCCTTCCGGAGCGGTCCGGCGCCGCCCGCGCGGCATAGCAACTCTCCGTAATGCAAAGGCCCTGAGCTGCGACGATGGGTCACTCTTCGATAACGTTGGAGTGATCATTGCGTGGAGAATGGAACGCAGGAGCCAGAACGGGCGTTCCATGGGCGCGGGGGTTGATCAAGTGGGGGGCGGAGGGGCGCACACAGGGGTGCGTCCCACAGGGGAACCACGGCAAGGGCAAGGGGCCGCATCACCATGGCTGGACTCACAACAGGTGGGCCGAACGTGGATGTCAGCCTGCTGTACGAGATCAACGGGGCCGCCCGGCACGCTCCGGGGTGGCTCGACCGGGTCGTGAGCCTGGCCGGTGAGTACGGGATCCTGCTGGCCCTGGTGCTCCTGGTCCTGTGGTGCTGGCGCGGCGCCCGCCGCCAGGACGAGGCCGCCGCCGTCGAGTCCGTCGCCGCGCTCGTCTGGGCCCCGCTGGCCGCCGGGCTGGCGCTGCTCGTGAATGTGCCGCTGCGTGAATTCGTGGGGCGGCCGCGGCCGTTCCGCCAGCACGAGGGCCTGCACGTGCTCGACCCCGCCTTCGGCTGGGGGCTCGGGCGCACCGAGTTCTCCTTCGTCAGCGGCCACACCACCCTCGCGATGGCCCTGGGCGCAGGCCTGTTCGTGGCGAACCGGAAGTTCGGCCTCCTGGGGATCGGGCTGGCCTTCGCCGAGGGCCTGTGCCGGGTCTACATGGGGATCCACTACCCGACCGACGTCATCGGCGGCCTCGCCCTCGGCACCGCGGTGGTGCTCGTGCTCGCGCCTCTCGCCATGGCGGCGCTGACCCCGTTGGTGCGGGCGGTGGCCCGCTCGCGGCGCGGAGGCCGGCTCGTACGGGCCAAGAACGCCGCGCTGCCCCGGCCGGTCGGCCTCCCGCAGGCACAGACCCCGCCCGCGGGGCAGCGTACGCACGAGAGCGACCTCGCCGCCTGACACCGGCACCGGTGGCGGTGCGGGGCCGGGATCAGCCCTGCGCGTACGCATTCCATACGGCGAGCAGTACGGCCGCCAGCAGGCACAGCAGCGCCGCCCCGAAGCACATCCGCACCGCCTTCGGCCGGGAGCGCGTACGGGACCGGGACCGGGTCCGGGGCCGGGTCCGCGGCATCAGGGATCACCGCCGTCGGTGCCGCGGCGGTACCGGGAGCGCAGCCACCAGCCGGTCGCCCCGGCCGCGGCCGAGGTGCGTCCGATGGCCGGGGCCACGCCCGCCGGGCTGTCCGCCGCGCCCACGGGTCCGGCCCAGGCCGCGGCGGCCGGGGCGGACACGATGAGCAGGGCCCGGAGAAGGGTCGCGAAGCGGGCTGCGGAACCTGGCATGGATCAAGGGCATCCGCTGCGGACCGCCCCGGCCAGCCGGGCGGTCCGAACGGCCTACCCCGCCCGGCTACGGCTGCGGGTGGCGGGCCGCGTCTCTGCGTGCCAGGTCACGGGAGCGGCGGGCGGGACCGCTCCAGCCGCACGTGCAGACGGCCAGGCAGAACGATCCGCGATCGGCGGTGGATGTGGTGTGGCCGGCCGGCGGCTCCGGCCGCGCGTGCGGCCGCGGGAGCGGCAGGGAGTCAAGCGGAAGGACCAGTCTCGCTTCGGTGTGCGGTTCCACAGGACCACGGTACCGGGGCGGGTGGCGCGCGGGGAGGGCGCGCCCCCGTGACGGGAAACCCCGGACCTCGTTAAACGGAGCGGGTGGGGGCCTCGGGCAAGCAGCGGTCATGCGTTGGGGGTTGGCAGGCGATGGTGGATCACCAGCACAGGCGGCCGCGCGGGCGTGCGGGTGAGGCGGTGCTCGCCGCCGGCGTCACCCTGGCCGTCACGACGATGGCCGGGTGCGCGGGCGACGTGAGCGACGGCCGGCCTCCGCCGGACCCGGCGGCGGTGGTCCGCGGGGCCGCCGACGCACTGGCGAGGACCGGCAGTGCGCGGGCCCGTACGGCCATGGAGATGGCCACGGGCGGCACCCGGGTCACGATCCGCGGCGAGGGCGGCGTGGACTTCAAGAAGCGGATGGGCCAGCTCATCGTGATGCTCCCGGCCGACGTGAAGGGCAAGGCCGAGCACCGGCCCATCACCGAGCTGCTCGTGCCGGGCGCGCTCTACATGAAGAACCGCGGCGCGGGCGTCCCGGACGACAAGTGGGTCCGGGTCGACACGACGGCCCTGAACGACGGGAACCTGGTCACGGGCGGGGCTACCGATCCGCTGGTCGCGGCCGAGCTGCTGCGGGGCGCGCAGGAGGTGACGTACGTGGGGGAGACCGAGGTGGCGGGTACCAAGGTGCGGCACTACCGGGGGACCACCGACATCGGGCGGGCCGCGGGGAGCGCGTCACCGGAGTTGCGGGGGGCGCTCCAGGCGGCGGCGAAAGGGTTCAGCACGGACACGGTGCCGTTCGACGCCTACCTGGACGAGGAGGGGCGCCTGCGGAAGGTCAGACACCGGTTCACGTACGTCAACAATGGCGTGATCGATGTGTCGTCGACCACGCTGCTGTACGGGTTCGGGACGCCGGTGACCGTCGTATTGCCCGCAAGTGGGGACATTTACGCCGGGAAGATCTCCGACCAGTGAGGCGGGCAGGGGAAGGGCGGCGCGATCGGGCCATGGCCCGGTATCCGGAAATGGTCCATCCGTGTCATGCGGGGGACGGCACGGCCTCCCTACGCTGAGAAGCCGGGCGCCGGCGCGTGGTGCGGTGCGGTATGACCGATGACGGCCGGTGGCCGGTGGCAGATTGAGGTGACACGCGTGACTCCCGCAGGCGGTACGACGGTGCAGGACCACGTTGCTCTCGCCGAGATCGAGCTGTGTGGTGAGCTGATCATCGCCGCGTCGGCGGCCGCCGAGGAGAGGCTCAGCCTGGACCGTATCGACGAGGTCCTGCTCGGGCAGTAGCCGTTCGCCTGCCGCGCCGCTGCTGGGGCTCTGCCCCCGACCCCGCGCCTCAAACGCCGGCGGGGCTGAGGGTGCGCCTCAAACGCCGGCGGGGCTGGGAGGTGCGGGGCTTGGCTGCGGGTCAGGTGCGCAGGAGGCGGGCGATGGCCTTGGTGGCTTCCTCGACCTTCGCGTCGATCTCGGTGCCGCCCTTGACCGCGGCGTCGGCGACGCAGTGCCGCAGGTGTTCCTCCAGCAGCTGGAGCGCGAAGGACTGCAGTGCCTTCGTGCTCGCCGAGACCTGGGTGAGTATGTCGATGCAGTAGACGTCCTCGTCGACGAGCCGCTGGAGGCCGCGGATCTGGCCCTCGATCCGGCGCAGCCGCTTGAGGTGCTCGTCCTTCTGGTGGTGATAGCCGTGGACGGCTCCGGAGCCCTCCGCCTCGATGGTCGTCATACGTCCTCCCGTGGTCCGGAACGAGGGGGTGCATGCGCTATGCATACCCCTCATGGGTATAGGGTACTGGGCCCCGCCGTCCTGGGCAGGGGGTCCGTGGTCCCCACTCTGCCCGATGGAGGACACTGTGGAACGGCCGGTTAGCCGTGGCCGGGGGATGCGCCTAGCATCAGCCTGACCGAATCCAATGCACCCCGAGGACCTCACGTGCGATTTCGTCTGACCCCCAGGGAGACGAGCTTCTACGACATGTTCGCCGCATCCGCGGACAACATCGTCACGGGCTCCAAGCTCCTGATGGAACTGCTCGGAGCGGACTCCTCCGCCCGGGCCGAGATCGCGGAGCGGATGCGGGCAGCGGAGCACGCGGGGGACGACGCCACTCACGCGATCTTCCACCAGCTGAACTCCTCCTTCATCACGCCCTTCGACCGCGAGGACATCTACAACCTGGCCTCGTCGCTCGACGACATCATGGACTTCATGGAGGAGGCCGTCGACCTCGTCGTCCTCTACAACGTGGAGGAGCTCCCCAAGGGTGTCGAGCAGCAGATCGAGGTGCTGGCGCGCGCGGCCGAGCTGACCGCCGAGGCCATGCCGCACCTGCGGACGATGGACAACCTGACCGAGTACTGGATCGAGGTCAACCGCCTCGAGAACCAGGCCGACCAGATCCACCGCAAGCTGCTCGCCCAGCTCTTCAACGGCAAGTACGACGCCATCGAGGTGCTGAAGCTCAAGCAGATCGTCGACGTGCTCGAAGAGGCGGCCGACGCGTTCGAGCACGTTGCGAACACGGTGGAGACCATCGCGGTCAAGGAGTCCTGAGCCTCGTGGACACCTTTGCTCTGGTCGTGACCATCGGTGTCGCGCTCGGCTTCACGTATACGAACGGTTTCCACGACTCGGCGAACGCGATCGCGACGTCCGTCTCGACGCGGGCGCTGACCCCGCGCGCGGCGCTGGCGATGGCGGCCGTGATGAACCTCGCCGGTGCCTTCCTGGGCAGCGGTGTGGCCAAGACGGTCAGCCAGGGCCTGATCGAGACGCCCACGGGCGCCACGGGCATGTGGATCCTGTTCGCGGCGCTGGTCGGCGCGATCGTCTGGAACCTGATCACCTGGTACTTCGGGCTGCCCTCGTCCTCCTCGCACGCGCTGTTCGGCGGCATGGTGGGCGCGGCGCTGGCCGGCGGTACGGAGGTGATCTGGTCGGGGGTCCTCGACAAGGTCGTCATCCCGATGTTCGTCTCGCCGGTCGTCGGCCTGGTCGTCGGTTACCTGGTGATGGTGGCCATCCTGTGGATGTTCCGCCGGTCCAACCCGCACAAGGCGAAGCACGGCTTCCGTATCGCGCAGACGGTCTCGGCGGCCGCGATGGCGCTCGGACACGGTCTGCAGGACGCGCAGAAGACCATGGGCATCGTCGTGATGGCCCTGGTCATCGCCGATGTGCAGAGCGCCGACGCGCCGATCCCGGTCTGGGTCAAGGTCGTGTGTGCCGTGATGCTGTCGCTGGGTACGTACGCGGGTGGCTGGCGCATCATGCGTACGCTCGGCCGCAAGATCATCGAGCTGGACCCGCCGCAGGGCTTCGCGGCGGAGACCACGGGTGCCTCGATCATGTTCGGTTCGGCGTACCTCTTCCACGCGCCGATCTCCACCACCCACGTGATCACTTCGGCGATCATGGGTGTGGGCGCGACCAAGCGCGTGAACGCAGTCCGCTGGGGCGTCGCCAAGAACATCATCCTGGGCTGGTTCATCACGATGCCGGCCGCGGCGCTGGTCGCGGCGCTGAGCTTCTGGATCGTGGACCTGGCGTTCGTGTAGGACACGAGTCGATAGGTCCCCGGGTCCACGGGTCCATGGACGAAAGCGGGCCGGCTCCCCCCACCCAGGGGGAGCCGGCCCTTTTCTTTCTTTCGCCTTGCGGTGGCACCGCCATGCAGCACCGCAGGACGTCTGGTCCCGGTTTAGCCGAAGCGACCCGAGATGTAGTCCTCGGTCGCCTGGACGGACGGGTTCGAGAAGATCCGGTCCGTGTCGTCGAGCTCGATGAGCTTGCCGGGCTGGCCGACGGCCGAGAGGTTGAAGAAGGCGGTGCGGTCCGAGACGCGGGCCGCCTGCTGCATGTTGTGCGTCACGATGACGATCGTGAAGCGCTCCTTGAGCTCGCCGATCAGGTCCTCGATCGCCAGGGTGGAGATCGGGTCCAGGGCGGAGCAGGGCTCGTCCATCAGCAGGACCTGGGGCTCGACCGCGATGGCGCGGGCGATGCACAGACGCTGCTGCTGGCCGCCGGAGAGGCCGGAGCCGGGCTTGTTCAGGCGGTCCTTGACCTCGTTCCAGAGGTTGGCGCCCTGGAGCGACTTCTCGACTATGTCCGTGAGCTCGGACTTCTTGAAGTTGCCGTTGAGCCGCAGGCCCGCCGCCACGTTGTCGAAGATCGACATGGTGGGGAAGGGGTTCGGGCGCTGGAAGACCATGCCGACGGTGCGGCGGACCGCGACGGGGTCCACGCCGGTGCCGTACAGGTTCTCGTCGTCCAGCAGGACCTTGCCCTCGACGCGGCCGCCGGGGGTGACCTCGTGCATGCGGTTCAGGGTGCGCAGGAAGGTGGACTTGCCGCAGCCGGAGGGGCCGATGAAGGCCGTCACGGAGCGGGGCTCCACGGTCATCGAGATGTCATCGATGGCCTTGTGGGTGCCGTAGAAGGCGGACAGTCCGGAGACGTCGATTCGCTTCGCCATGAGGGGTCACTTCGCTTTCATAAGTCGCGTCAGCGACCGGTCTTCGGGGCCTTCCAGCGGGCGATGCCGCGGGCCACCAGATTGAGGATCATGACGAAGGCGATCAGGACGAGCGCTGCTGCCCATGCCCGGTCGTAGGAGGCTTCACTGCCGACCTTGTACTGCTCCCAAATGTAGAGCGGGAGCGAGGACTGGGCGCCTTCGAAGGGGTTGCCGTTGATCAGCTGGGAGCCGAAGACCAGCAGCATGATCGGGGCGGTCTCGCCGGCGATGCGGGCGACGGCCAGCATCACACCGGTGGAGATACCGCCGATGGCGGTCGGGAGCACGACCTTGAGGATCACGCGCCACTTCGGCACACCGAGGGCGAGGGCGGCCTCGCGCAGCTCGTTCGGGACGAGCTTGAGCATCTCCTCGGTGGAGCGGACCACGACCGGCATCATTAGGATCGACAGGGCCATGGCGCCGGCGAAGCCGGACGGGCCGAAGCCGAGCATCAGGTTCCAGGTCGTCAGGATGAACAGGCCCGCGACGATGGAGGGGATGCCGGTCATGACGTCGACGAAAAAGGTGACGGACTTGGCGAGGCGGCCCTTGCCGTACTCGACCAGGTAGACGGCGGTCAGCAGGCCGATGGGGGCCGCGATCAGCGTGGCGAGGGCGACCTGCTCGATGGTGCCGAGCAGGGCGTGGTAGACGCCGCCGCCCTCGTCGAAGCTGGTCACGCCGTTCATGGAGTGGCTGAGGAAGGTGCCGCTCAGGAGCTTCAGGCCGCGGCTGATCGTGGTCCACATCAGCGAGAGCAGCGGGATGACCGCGAGGACGAAGCAGACCCACACGAGGGAGGTCGCGACGCGGTCCTTGGCCTGGCGGCGGTTCTCGATCACCGCGCTGGCGGTGTACGTGACGGCGATGAAGAGCAGTGCCGCGAGCAGACCCCACTGGATCTTGCTCTGGAGGCCGAAGGCGAGGCCGATGCCGCAGCCGAGGGCGATCGACAGGGCCGCGATGGCGGCCGGCGCCCAGCGGGGCAGGCCGCCGCGGGTGAGGCCGGCGGGGGCGGCGGACTTGCGGGCCCGGGTGGGCCGCTGGTCCTGGATTGCGTGGCTCATCAGGCGTTCGCCCCCGAGAAGTCCTTGCGGCGAGCGATGATCAGGCGAGCTGCACCGTTGACCAGCAGGGTGAGCAGGAAGAGGACGAGACCGGAGGCGATCAGCGCGTCGCGGCCGAACTCGTTGGCCTCGTCGAACTTCGCGGCGATGTTCTGCGCGAAGGTGCCGCCGCCCGGGTTCAGGATGTGGCCGGAGATCAGGAAGCTCGGAGAGAGGACGGTCGCGACGGCCATGGTCTCGCCGAGCGCGCGGCCGAGGCCGAGCATCGAGGCGGAGATGACGCCGGAGCGGCCGAAGGGCAGCACCGACATGCGGATGACCTCCCAGCGGGTCGCGCCGAGGGCCAGTGCGGCCTCCTCGTTCATGCGCGGGACCTGGAGGAAGACCTCACGGCTGACGCTGGTCACGATCGGCAGGATCATGATCGCGAGCAGGATGCCGACGGTGAAGAGCGAGCGGGCGACGCCGATCTGGGTCTTCTCGAACACGTACGTCCAGCCGAGGTACTCGTCCAGCCAGAGGTTCAGGCCGTTCAGCTGCGGGACGAGGAAGAGGGCGCCCCAGATGCCGTAGATGATCGACGGCACGGCGGCCAGCAGGTCGACCACGTAGGCGAGGGGGGCGGCCAGCTTGCGCGGCGCGTAGTGCGAGATGAACAGGGCGATGCCGACAGCGATCGGGACGGCGATGGCCATCGCGACGATCGAGCTGACGACGGTGCCGAAGAGCAGGACGGCGATGCCGAAGACGGGCGGGTTGGCCGACGCGTTCCAGTCGAAGGTGGTGAGGAAGTTCCCCTCGTTCTTCGACAGGGCGATCGAGGCGCGGTAGGTGAGGAAGGCGGCGATCGACGCCATGATCACCAGGAGCAGGATGCCGGAGCCCTTGGAGAGCCCGGCGAAGATCTTGTCACCGGCGCGACCGGTGGATCCTCCGCTACGGGTGACAGGCGGAGCCGTGTCTATCTGGGTGGGTGAGGTGGAAGCCATGATCTTTCCGGTCTGTGTGGGGGGCAGGCCCCCTGGCGGCGGTGCACCGGATTCCCCCGGGTGGAGGGGAAGGGTCCCCGAGGTGTCGGCTGCCCGGACGGGGGTGGCCGACACCTCGGAGGTCAGGATTTAGCCGAGGGTGTTGATGACCTCGCGGACCTTGGTGTTGATCTCGGCCGGGATCGGCGCGTAGCCGTTCTCGAGGAGGACCTTCTGGCCCGCGTCCGAGGCGGCGTAGTTCAGGAAGGACTTCACGGTCGGGAGCGTCTCGGCCTTGTTGCCCTTGTCGCAGACGACCTCGTAGGTCACCAGGACGAGCGGGTAGGCGCCCTCGGCCTTGGTGGTGTAGTCGAGCTTGAGGGCCAGGTCGGAGCCGGTGCCGGCGACCTTGGCGGCGGCGATGGCCTTGGAGGCGTTCTCACCGCTGGCCTTGACCGGGGCGGAGGCACCCGTGTTCAGGTCGACGGTCTTGATGTTCTGCGAGCTGGCGAAGGAGAGCTCGAAGTAGCCGATCGCGCCGTCGACCTGCTTGACCTGGGCGGCCACGCTGGAGGAGCCGGAGGCCGACTGACCGCCCGGGGCGGCCCACTTCTTCGCGGCCTCGTACGGCCAGGCGTCGCCCGCGGTGGCCTTGAGGTACTTGGTGAGGTTCTCGGTGGTGCCCGAGTCGTCGGAGCGGTGGAAGGCCTGGATGGCGGTGGAGGGAAGCGTGACGCCGGGGTTCAGCTTCTTGATCGCCTCGTCGTCCCACTTCTTGATCTTGTCGTTGAAGATGTTGGCGACCGTGGCGGCGTCGAGGTTCAGCTTGTCCACGCCGGCGACGTTGAAGCCGAGGGCGATGGGGCCGCCGACCATCGGGAGGTCGATGCCCTGGCCACCGGTGCAGATCTTCTTCGACTCCTCGACCTGCTCCGGCTTCAGCGCGGAGTCGGAGCCGGCGAAACCGACCGTGCCCTGGTTGAAGGCGACGATGCCCTCACCGGAGGAGGAGGACTTGTAGTTCACCTCTACGCCGGAGCAGGCGGCCATGTAGTTCTTGATCCACAACTCGATCGCGTTCTTCTGCGCGGAGGAGCCGGAGGCCAGGAGCTTGCCCTTGGCGTCGTCGCACTTGATGTCGCCCGCGGCGGCCGCGGAGGGCTTCGCCGAGCCGTCGGCGGTCTTGGTGTTGTCGTCCGAGCCGCACGCCGTGAGGACCAGGGCGCCGGACACGACAAGCGCCCCGAGGGCGGAGGCACGAAGCATGTTCTTGCGCTGAAGCTTCACTTTCGGGTGTTCCTTCCAGAAGCCGCCGGCCGCTTTCTGTATCGGGGCGGCGTGCGAAGAGGACTACGTCGGTTGTGCGCGGCTGAGCTGCTCGACCTCCGGGCTACTCGCTCCGTGCATCACCGAAATTAGGCAGAACAGGTGAAGCAGCCGACCGGGCCGAGTGAACGGATGGTGAACCGTGGCGGACGACCCGGTGCGTTCCGGGCCGGTCGCACTCAGCCGTCATCATCCGTTATCCGCACGTTATCGCGGCGTGACCGCGGGCTCGCGAAGCCAGAGATGCTGGAATTCGAGGCGGGCCGCCTCGACCTCGTGGCGCTGGTCGGCGTGCAGGACGCCCAGGGCGTAGGCCGTCGCCGGGGCGATGCGCGGGGTGCGGGCCGCCGTCGCCGAGGCGGTCGCCGCCTCGGCCGCGTCACGGTGGCGGTCCAGGGCCTCGCCCGCGGCCGTCGGCCGGCTCACGTCCTCGCCGAGCGCCTCGCGCGCGTACCGGTGGACCCGCAGCAGGCGGCGTACCTCGTGCCAGAGCCCGTCGTGGTCCGCGTTGTAGGGATGGGCCCCGTCGACCGGGGGCAGCGCCGCGACCGCCGCCGACAGGCGGGTTTCGGCCACGGCGGCCAGTGGAACGAGTACCTCTGCCACCCGTCCCCGGGCCGCGACCGCGTCCAGCGGGACCTCCGAGGCCAGCACCGCCACCGCGTCCGCCACCGCGTGGAAGCGGGAGGAGCCGAGCGCCTGGAGGGTGGCCGAGTGGGCGCGCGTACGGGCCAGGGTCAGCTGCCGTTCCAGCAGCGCGCCCGCCCGCGCCGAGCCCACCGTCAGCGCGCCGGCCGAGCCGCGCGGCGCCGGCAGTTCCGGGGACCCCGACAGCCGGTGCAGGGCGTCCATCAGCCGGGTCAGCCGGGCCGCGTACGCGTGCTCGTCGGCCAGGGTCGAGGACAGCCACACCAGCTCGGTGCGCAGCCCGTCGGCCCAGGAGGACTCGGTCACCACCCGGAAGGTGGCCAGGGAACCGCTGATGCGGCGCGCAGCCCCCCGCAGGCTGCGCGCCGCGTCGCTTCCTTCGGCGGCCCCGCTCGCTGTGCCTTCCTCGTGTAGGCGCAGCGCGCGCAGGAAAGCGGTGGCCTGGGCGCGCAGGTACGCGCCGAGCACGGCACCTGCGTCCGCCGTCGCCGTAATCGGGTCATGGTTTGGCTGAGCCACGCCGGCGCCTCCGGGCGTCTATGAGCGTCTCCTGTACGTGCCGCAGCGGCTGGCCGTCCGCATCCGTGCTGTGCCGGGTCCACTCGCCGTCCGGGCCCAGGTGCCAGGAGGAGGTGGCGTCGGACATGCCGGTTTCCAGCATCCGGTCCAGTGCCGCGCGGTGGGCCGGGTCGGCGACCCTGACCAGTGCCTCGATACGGCGGTCGAGGTTGCGGTGCATCATGTCGGCGCTGCCGATCCACACCTCGGGTTCGCCGCCGTTGCCGAAGGCGAAGACCCGGGAGTGTTCCAGGAAGCGGCCGAGGATCGAGCGGACCCGGATGTTGTCCGAGAGCCCGGGGACTCCGGGGCGCACGGCGCAGATGCCGCGCACCCAGATGTCGACGGGCACTCCCGCCTGGGAGGCCCGGTAGAGCGAGTCGATGAGGGCCTCGTCGACGATCGAGTTCATCTTGAGCCGGACGTAGGCGGGGCGGCCGGCCTTGTGGTGGGCGGCCTCCTTGTCGATCCGCGCTATCAGTCCGTCCCGCAGCGAGCGGGGCGCCACCATCAGCCGGCGGTAGGTCTCGCGGCGCGAGTAGCCGGACAGCCGGTTGAAGAGGTCGGAGAGGTCCGCGCCGACCTGCGGGTCGGCGGTGAGCAGGCCGAGGTCCTCGTAGAGCCGGGCGGTCTTGGGGTGGTAGTTGCCGGTGCCCACGTGCGAGTAGCGGCGCAGCGTCTCGCCCTCCTGGCGGACGACGAGCGACAGCTTGCAGTGGGTCTTGAGGCCGACGAGCCCGTAGACGACGTGGCAGCCGGACTCCTCCAGCTTGCGCGCCCACTTGATGTTGGCCTGCTCGTCGAAGCGGGCCTTGATCTCGACCAGTACGAGGACCTGCTTGCCGGAGTCGGCGGCGTCGATCAGGGCGTCCACGATCGGGGAGTCGCCGGAGGTGCGGTAGAGCGTCTGCTTGATGGCGAGGACGTCCGGGTCGGCGGCGGCCTGCTCCAGGAAGGCCTGCACCGAGGTGGAGAAGGAGTCGTACGGGTGGTGCAGCAGGACGTCCCGCTCGCGCAGGGCGGCGAAGATGTCGGGCGCGGACGCGGACTCGACCTCGGCGAGGTCGCGGTGGGTGCCGGCGACGAACTTCGGGTACTTGAGCTCCGGGATGTCCAGCGAGGCGATCCCGAAGAGGGCGGTCAGGTCCAGCGGGCCGGGCAGCGGGTAGACCTCGGAGGCGTTGACCTTCAGCTCCTGCACCAGCAGGTCCAGGACGCCCGGGTCGATGGACTCCTCGACCTCCAGGCGCACCGGCGGCCCGAAGCGGCGCCGCATGAGCTCCTTCTCCAGGGCCTGGAGCAGGTTCTCGGCGTCGTCCTCCTCGACCTCCAGGTCCTCGTTGCGGGTCACGCGGAACATGTGGTGCGCGAGCACCTCCATGCCGGGGAACAGCTCCTCCAGGTGCGCGGCGATGACGTCCTCCAGCGGGACGTAGCGCTGCGGGGAGGCTTCCAGGAAGCGGGAGAGGAGCGGCGGGACCTTGACCCGGGCGAAGTGGCGGTGGCCGCTGACGGGGTTGCGTACGACCACGGCCAGGTTCAGGGAGAGGCCGGAGATGTACGGGAACGGGTGCGCGGGGTCCACGGCCAGCGGGGTCAGCACCGGGAAGATCTGGTTGCGGAACAGGGTGAAGAGGCGCGCCTGCTCCTTCTCGGTCAGATCGGGCCAGCGGATGAGGTGGACGCCCTCCTCGGCGAGTGCCGGGGAGATGTCCTGCTGGAAGCAGGCGGCGTGCCGGGCCATGAGCTCGCGCGAGCGCGTCCAGATGAGGTCCAGCACCTCGCGGGGCTGCAGGCCGGAGGCAGAACGGGTGGCGACGCCCGTCGCGATACGCCGTTTGAGGCCGGCCACGCGGACCATGAAGAACTCGTCGAGGTTGCTCGCGAAGATCGCCAGGAAGTTGGCGCGCTCCAGCAGGGGCGTCGTCGGATCCTCGGCGAGCTCCAGCACCCGTTCGTTGAAGGCGAGCCAGCTGCGCTCCCGGTCGAGGAAGCGTCCCGGCGGGAGCTCGTCGCCGTCCTTGTCGTCGTCGTAGGCGTCCAGATCCGCGTCGAGATCGGGCTCCAGGTCGACGTGCGGGCGGTGCGCCGAGATGGAGCCTATGCGGGCGTGGGCTCCGGTGACGGCCCGGCCGGGGGCGGCGGCGGGGGTGTGAGACGGGTGCTGGGCGGGGACCTCGGTGGGGCCTGCGCTGGGCTGGTGGCTCATGACTCCATTCTTCCGCGCACGCGGGAGGACAGGCACGTCGGAAGAGTCGGCCGTCAGTCGGAGTCGGGGCTGCATGGGGGGAGAGTCGCAAGCGCGTCTGAATGCCTGGTTAATGGCGTGTGGCTTCCCGGGTCCGGATGGCGCACCAGTCGCCTCCCGGCGGGGGTGGCGGGGCGGGTGCGCGCCCCGCGTGCGCGGGTGCGGCGCCGGCGGGGGCTCCGCCCCCGGGCCCCCGCCGGGCGCTGCCCGGACCCGCGCCTCAAACTCCCCCAGCTACCGCTGGGAGGTGCCCCCCGGCGGGGCTGAAAGAGCGGGGCTCCGCCCCGGACCCCGCGCCTCAATCGCCGGCGGGGCTGGATTTGGCGGCGCCGGGGTGGTCAGCTTTCGGTGCGGTACATCAGGTCGACCTCGTGGGTGGTGAATCCGAGGCCCTCGTAGACGGACAGGGCCGCCGGGTTGTCGGCGTCCACGTAGAGCATGGCCGTCGGCAGGCCCTGGGCCGCCAGGTGGCGCAGGCCGATCGCGGTGAGGGCCTTGCCGAGGCCGCCGCCCTGGGCGCCCGGGCGGACGCCGACCACGTAGACCTCGCCCAGCTGCTCCGCCGCGTGGACCTTCGTCCAGTGGAAGCCGACGAGCTCGCCGCCCTGCTCCGCGAGGAAGAAGCCCTTGGGGTCGAACCACGGCTGCGCGATCCGGTCGTCCAGGTCGCGCTGGGTCAGCGAGCCCTGCTCGGGGTGATGGGCGAAGGCGGCCGCGTTCGCCGTGAGCCAGGCCTTGTCGTCGGCGCCGGGCACGAAGGTCCGTACGGTCACCCCGGGCGGGAGCACCGGTTCGGGCAGCGGGTCCCCGCCTGCCAGCGGCCGGCGCAGCTGGCGCAGCTCGCGGAAGAGGGTCAGGCCGAGCACCTGCGCGAGGTGCCGGGCGGCCGACTTGCCGCCGTGCGCCCAGACCCGCAGCCGCTTGCCGGAGGCGGCCAGCAGGGCCGTTCCCATGGCCCGCCCGTGCCCGCGACCGCGCAGGGCCGGGTGCACGACGAGTTCGGCGGCCGGGGCCTCCACCGGGTCGGTGTCCTCCAGTTGTCCGTAAGCGGAGAGCCGGCCGCCCTCGGTGAGCAGGAAGTGCCGGATGCCCTCGCGCGGTCCGCCGCGCAGCTGGAGCCGTCCCTGTTCGGACACGGCGGTGGTGCCGTCCGTGCGCGCCGCGTCCTCGATGAGTTCGAGTACGGCGGTCGCTTGTTCCTCCGTCAGCTCGTCGAGAGTCTGAATCTGCCGTCCCGGCTCGAGGGCCGCTGCTGCGTCAGTCATGGCACGAGCCTACGACCGCCGTGGAGGAGGGGCGGAGTGCGGGCGCGTGGTCGGTCCTTCTTCTGCGCGTAACCAACGCGATACCGCTACCCCCTGGTAGAGCTACGCGCGTTGACCATAGGCTTCGGCGGACCTCCCATGTCTTACCGCTGTCACATAAGGGGATTAAATGTCAGCGACGCCACAACGGCACCGCCGAACCCGCCGGTTGACCCTCACCGCCCTCGCCGTCACCGCCGGGGCCGGGGCCATGGTCGCTGCCGCACTTCCGGCCGGTGCCGCGAGTGGTGGCGGTGCGGCCAAGAGCCGGACCGTCGATGTGCAGATGCTGTCGTTCAACGACTTCCACGGCACGCTGGAGCCCCCGCAGGGCTCCTCCGGCACCGTGACCGAGCGTCAGGCCGACGGCACCACCAAGGCCATACCCGCGGGCGGGGTCGAGTACCTCGCGACCAGCCTGCGCGAGGCCCGCAAGGGCCACGAGTACTCCGTCACCGCGGCGGCCGGTGACATGATCGGCGGCAGCCCGATGCTGTCCGGTCTCTTCCACGACGAGCCGTCCATCGAGGCGCTGAACAAGCTCGACCTGGACGTCACCAGTGTCGGCAACCACGAGTTCGACGAGGGCAAGACCGAGCTGCGGCGCATGGCGTACGGCGGCTGCCACCCGGTCGACGGCTGCTACGAGTTCGGCAAGGAGTTCACGGGCTCCCAGTTCCAGTACCTCGCCGCGAACGTCACCGACGAGAAGACCAAGCGTCCGCTGATGTCGCCCACCTTCGTGTGGAAGAAGGGCGACGTGAAGATCGGCTTCATCGGCGTCACCCTGGAGGGCACTCCGGACGTCGTGACCGCCGAGGGCGTCAAGGGACTCAAGTTCGGCGACGAGATCGAGACGATCAACAAGTACGCCGCCGAGCTGAACAAGCAGGGCGTGAAGTCGATCGTCGCGCTGATCCACGAGGGCGGCCTGCCCGCCAACGGCGCGTACAACTACGACTGCAACGTCCCGGGTGCCGGCGCCGGCATCTCGGGCGCGATCGTGGACATCGCCAAGAACGTGGACTCCAAGGTCGACGCGCTGGTCACCGGCCACACGCACCAGGCCTACGCCTGCAACATCCCCGACCCGGCGGGCAACCCGCGTACGGTGACCTCGGCCGCGTCCATCGGCCGCCTGTTCACCGACACCACCCTCACCTACGACCGGCAGACCAAGGACATCGTCCGTACGCCGGTCACCTCGCCGAAGCCGGTGAACAAGATCGTGGGCCGGGACCAGCCGAAGGCCCCGGACATGACCGAGCTGATCGACCGCTGGAAGGCGCTGGCGGCCCCGATCGCCAACCGTCCGCAGGGCTTCATCTCGGCCGACATCCCCGGCCGCGGTTCCGAGGCCCCCGAGAAGCCGCTCGGCGACCTGATCGCCGACGCGCAGCTCGAAGCGCTCGCCCCGGCGGACAAGGGCGGTGCGCAGCTGGCCGTCATGAACCCGGGCGGCATCCGCTCGGACCTCGCCTACAAGGCCTCGGGTGACGAGGGCGACGGTGTGGTGACGTACGGCGAGTCCTTCACGGTCCAGCCGTTCACCAACATGATGAACATCGTGGACCTGACCGGCGCGCAGCTGATCACCGCGCTCCAGCAGCAGGTCAGCGGGCCGGTCAACGGTCCGAACCCGAAGATCCTGCAGGTCTCGAAGGGCTTCACGTACACCCTGGACATGACGAAGGCGGGCGCGGACCGCATCGTCGTGGACTCGGTGAAGCTGAACGGCGCGCCGATCGACCCCGCCAAGACCTACCGGGTCGCGATGAACGAGTTCCTCGCGGGCGGCGGTGACGGCTTCACCGTCCTGAAGGAGCACAAGAACAAGCTGGTGGGCGCGTCCGACCTGGACTGCTTCAACGCCTACCTGACGAAGAACTCCTCGGCGGCGGCCCCGATCGCCCCGCCGGCGGCGAACCGGATCACCGTCATCAAGTAACACCGCGTGCGGTGGTCCTGGAGGGGGCGGCGGGCCATCGGCCAGCCGCCCCTTCGGCATTTCCCCGTGCACCCCCGTGGCGCGGGGATCAGAGAGCGGCCAGGAACGTCCCGACCGCGGTGTGGACGCCGTTCGGGTCGGTGAAGGGCACGAAGTGGTCGCCGTTCAGGGGGGTGTACGAGGTCTTGGGGCGGCGCGCGACCATCGCGTCGGCGGTGTCCTGGCGCAGGACCTGGCTGTGGATCCCGTGGATCAGCAGGGCCGGGCAGGTGCTCGCGAGCCAGGCGTCCCAGTGGTCGCCCCGGCAGGCCTCGATGGAGTCGAGCATGTCCTGCGGGTGGAACGGCAGCCGCCAGCCCTCGCCGGAGGGGAGCGGGCGCAGGGCCTGCTCGACGAACTGGGTGCCCACCGGCCCGGCGGCTTCCAGGAGTTCCTCACGGGTGGGGGCGGTGTACCGCATGCCGCGCAGGAAGTCGAAGAGGGGGCCCTCGGTGGTGGGCCGGATCTCGACGGTCGCGTCGATGTCGATGAGCGCGGAGATCCGGTCGGGGTGGGCGGCGGCGAGGTGGCAGGCGTTGAGGCCGCCGAGGGAGTAGCCGAGGAGGGCCACGGGGGCGTCCAGGCCGAGGTGGTCGAGGAGGGCGACGGCGTCGGAGACGTAGCCCTCGCGGCGGTAGTGCGGGGCCCGGTCGGAGCTGCCGTGGCCGCGCTGGTCGGGGGCGATGACCCGCCAGGCGCCGCCGAGGTGCGCGGCGAGTCCGGCGAAGGCGAGGCCCTCGGACAGGCCGCCGTGCAGCGCCAGCAGCGGGCGGCCGGGGCCGCCGGAATCCACGTAGGACAGGGTGCGGTCGTCGATCTTCATTTCGTGCCGCTGCATGGCGGTCCTCCCCGTTTCGTCGATCTTCCGATCTGCCGATTCCTGAAGCTTGCCAGGAGTTGGGCGCATGCGCAATACGTTCGTGTAGGGCGCTTGCCCAAAAAGCTTCGCGGCTACGATCCCCGCATGGGAAATCGTGAGGACCTGCTGGCAGGAGCCCGGCGCTGCCTGGAGGAGAAGGGCTACCTGCGCACGACCGTGCGCGACATCGCCACGGCCTCGGAGGTGAGCATGGCCGCGATCGGCTACCACTTCGGATCCCGGGAGGCTCTCCTCAACCAGGCCCTGTTCGCCGCCATGGAGGAGTGGGCCGCGGGATCCGGCCGACTCACCGGTCAGGGCGAGACCGCGGGGGAGCGCTACGCCGACACCTGGGACCGCAAGATCCGCGACTTCGGCGAGATGCGCTGGCTCTGGCTGGCTTCCGTCGAGGCCTTCGTCCACGCGCAGTCCTCGCCCGAGCTGCTCGCGATCCTCGCCGAGGGGCAGCGCCGCAACCGGCGGATGGTGGCCGCGGCCCTGCGCGGAGTGCCGCAGGAGGAGGTCTCCGAGGCGGATGTACGGGCCCTCGGCTCGATGCACATCGCGCTGCTCAGCGGGGTGATGGTGCAGACCCTGACCGATCCGGAGCAGGCGCCCGACGGCCGCGAGCTCCTCCAGGGGCTGCGGTCCATGGTCGAGCTGCTCGAAAGCTGACCGCTGCCGACAGGTGGTAAAGCTGACGTGTGCACGCCATAATCCGGCCATCACCGGGTCGGCGAAGGGGCGGGCATGGGCATCGGCACGGGCACGGTCGCGAGCGCGGGCACAGGCGCGGGCACAGGCGCGGGCACAGGCGCGGGCACAGGCACAGGCACGGGCACAGGCACGGGCATGGACCGGCGGGCGTTCCTGGTCGGAGCGCTGGCCGCGGGCGCGGCCGTCGGGCTGGGAGCCGTACCCGCCTCGGCCGCGACGCTCGGCACCCAGGACTGGATGGCCGGCCTCGGGGACTCCACCGCCCTCCAGCGCATGACCATCCCCGGCACCCACGACTCCGGCGCCACCAAGGGCGGCCTCTACGTCGCCTGCCAGAACACCTCGATCGCCCAGCAGCTCGACTCCGGAATCCGCTTCCTCGACATCCGCTGCCGGGTCACGGGCGGCTCCTTCGCCATCCACCACGCGGCCTTCTTCCAGGACCTGATGTTCGGGGACGTCCTCGCCGCCTGCTGGAACTTCCTCGCCGCGCACCCCTTTGAGACCGTCCTGATGCGCGTCAAGCAGGAGTACTCCGGGGAGAGCGACGCCACCTTCCGCGCCGTCTTCGACGACTACCTGGACCACCGCGGCTGGCGGCCCCTGTTCCGGATCTCCGATACCCTGCCCACCCTCGGACAGGCCCGCGGCAAGGTGGTCCTGCTCGCCGACAACGGCGGCCTGCCGGGCCTGCGCTACGGCGACGGCAGCGTCTTCGACATCCAGGACGACTACAACACCGAGCCCTTCGCCAAGCGCGGCCGGATCGAGAACCACTTCCGCAAGGCCCTCCAGCAGCCCGGCAAGCTCTACGTGAACTACGTCAGCACCGCCGCGTACATGCCGCCCCGCTGGAACTCCGACCGGCTGAACCCGCAGGTCCACGGCTTCGTCGACGGCGGAGAACTGGCAGGCCGGACCGGGCTCGGCATCGCCGCGATGGACTTCCCCAACACCCGCTCCGGCCTGGTCGCCTCACTGATCCGGCACAACTGACGGATCGGACGGCGGCGGCGTCGGCGCCCCCGGGATGCGGAGCACCGCCTCCGTGCCCGGGCCGCCGTCGGCCGCCGCCCGCAGCTCGGCGCTGCCGCCCGCGCGCGCCGCCGTACGGGCCACGATCGACAGGCCCAGCCCGCTGCCGGGCAGGGCGCGGGCCGACTCGGACCGCCAGAACCGCTCGAAGACGTGCGGCAGGTCCTCGGCCGGGATGCCCGGACCGTGGTCCCGTACGGTCAGCTCGCCGGCCCGCAGCGTCACCGCGACCGTGCCGCCGGGCGGGCTGAACTTCACCGCGTTGTCCAGGACGTTGACCACCGCCCGCTCCAGCGCCGCGGCCTCGCCCCGTACGTACCAGGGCCGCAGGTCCGAGTCGAAGCGGAGCTCCGGACCGCGCAGCCGGACCCGGGAGAGCGCGGTTCCGGCGATCTCGTGCAGGGCGACCACCTGGAGCGGGCTCCCGGCTCCGGCGTCCGGCCGCGACAGCTCCTGCAGGTCTCCGATCAGCGAGGCCAGCTCCGTCATCTGCGCCTTGACCGAGGCCAGCAGCTCCCGCCGGTCGTCGGGCGGAATGGCCCGGCCGGTCTCCTCGCTGCGGGCGAGCAGCTCGATGTTGGTGCGCAGCGAGGTCAGCGGGGTGCGCAGCTCGTGCCCGGCGTCCGCGATCAGCTGGGCCTGCCGCTCCTGAGAGGAGGCGAGGGCCGCCGTCATCGAGTTGAAGGAGCGCGACAGGCGGGCGATCTCGTCGTCGCCCTCGTCGGGGATCCGTACCGTCAGGTCCCCGGTCCGGGCGATGTGCTCGACCGCGTCGGTCAGTTCGTCGACGGGCCGCAGTCCCGCACGGGCCACCCACAGGCCGGCCGCGCCCGCGCCGACCGCTCCGACGCCGCAGACCAGGAGCAGCACCCAGGCCAGGGTGGACAGCGGCTTGTCGATGTCGGCGAGCGGTTTGGCGATGGAGACGCCGCCGAAGACCTCGCCGGTGTTGGGGACCACCACCGGGATCGTGTAGACGCGCATCTCGACGCCCTCGGGGGTCGTCACGGTCTGCAGGGTCTTGCCCCGCTTGCCCGCCGCGATCTCCTTGTCGGCCTGGGTCACCGGCAGGGCGGTCGGCCCGGCGACCCAGCAGTGGCTGCCGTCGGGCAGGACGATCTGGACGGTCGCGCTCAGGTTCCCGGCGATCTGCTGCAGGTCCTGCTGCGGCGGCGGGAGGCAGTACTTCTGCATGAGGGTCCGGCTCACCTCGGCGCCGACGTTCGTCGCCACCAGGGAGCGGTCGAGCTGCTCGCGCAGCTGGGTGCGGACCATGACCCAGGACACCGCCGCCACGGCCGCGACCGCGAGTGCCACCGCCACCGTGACCAGCAGGGCGAGGCGGGAGCGCAGCGGCAGCGCGCGGAATCTGGCCGCCGGGCTCACTCCGGCCCGCTCTCGCCGGCGCGCAGGGCGTAGCCGACCCCGCGCACGGTGTGGACGAGGCGCGGCTCGCCGCCGGCCTCCGTCTTACGGCGCAGGTACATCACGTACACGTCCAGGGAGTTGGAGCTGGGCTCGAAGTCGAAGCCCCAGACGGTCTTGAGGATCTGCTCGCGGGTCAGGACCTGGCGCGGGTGCGCGAGGAACATCTCCAGGAGCGTGAATTCGGTCCGGGTCAGCTCCACCGGCCGCCCGGCCCGGGTGACCTCGCGGGTCGTGAGGTCCATGCGCAGGTCACCGAAGGCCAGGGTGTCCTCGTGGCTCTCGCCGGCGGCCTGCGCGGTGGCGTAGGAGCTGCGGCGCAGCAGGGCGCGGACGCGGGCGAAGAGCTCGTCGAGTTCGAACGGCTTGACGAGATAGTCGTCGGCGCCCGCATCGAGGCCTGTGACGCGGTCGCCGACGGTGTCGCGTGCGGTGAGCATCAGGATCGGCGTGACGCTGCCGGACGCCCGCAGCCGGCGGGCGGCCGTCAGCCCGTCCATCCGGGGCATCTGGATGTCCAGGACGATCAGGTCGGGGGCGTACGAGGCCGCCTTGTCGAGGGCGTCGAGCCCGTCGACGGCGGTCTGTACGGCGTACCCCTCGAAGGCGAGACTGCGGCGCAGGGCCTCGCGTACGGCCGGTTCGTCGTCGACGACGAGGATCCGCGCTTCGCCTTCGGCGGGATTCATGGATGGGTCTCCCAGGGGTGGTGGTCGGCCGTGGAGTGCGGCACGTGACGGCGTCTCCAGCCTCGCACGGGTGGGTCAGAAGCTGGTGCCGAAGCCGTTTGCGGCGGAGCCGGCGCCGGATCCGCCGCCCGTACCGGAGGAGCCCGAGCCGCCGGGGCCGCCCTTGCGCAGGGAGTCCAGGTCGGCCTTGATCGTGTCGACCGGGATGGCGAAGCCGAGGCCGACGCTGCCGGCGGCGGAGTTGCCGGAGGCGGGGGAGTAGATCGCCGACGGCATGCCCACGATCCGGCCGCTCATGTCGACGAGGGCGCCGCCGGAGTTGCCGGGGTTGAGGGAGGCGTCCGTCTGGAGGGCCTTGTACGAGGTGGTGTCGGAGCCGGTGTCCCCGTTGAACTGGCGGCCGCCGAAGGAGAACGGCCAGCTGTCCTCGCCCTGCTGCTGGCTCTGCGGGGACTGCTGCTCCGACTTCGGCACCTTCACCTCGCGGTTCAGCGCGGAGACGATGCCGCTGGTGACGGTGCCGGTGAGGCCGTCGGGCGAGCCGATGGCGACGACCTGGTCACCGACCTTGACGCCGCCGGAGTTGCCGAGCGTGGCGGGCTTCAGCCCGGAGGCGCCCTGGAGCTTGATCAGGGCCAGGTCCTTGTCGGGGTCGGTGCCCACGATCTTGGCGGGGTACTTCTTGCCGTCGCTCATCGTCACCTGGATCTCCGCGGCGCCGCTCACCACGTGGTTGTTGGTGACGATCTCGCCGTCGGCGCTGAGGACGATGCCGGAGCCGGTGCCCTGGCCGGAACCGGTGCGGACGTCGATCCGGACGACCGAGGGGCTCACCTGCTCGGCGACGCCGGCGACGGTGCCGGAGCTGGACTGCGAGACGGTGGTGCCATCGACCCCGCCGGTGCTTGCGGCCTGCCGGTCCATCAGCTGCTGGACGGCGGCCGCGGTGCCGCCGCCGACCAGGGCCGCGGCGAGCGCGACGGCGGCCAGCAGCGCGACGGGCCGCTTGGCACGGGGTGCGGGAGCCGCGGCGTGGGCGGGCCGGCCGGGGCCGCCGCCCTCACCGCCGCCGCCCTCGTACCCGCCGGCGCCCCCGGCCGCCGGGACCGTCTCGCCCAGGATGACCGGCGGCCGGTGCGCCTCGTGCCAACCGGGCGCGGCCGGCGGGTACGAGGGCGGCGGCGGGTAGGCCGCCGCCCCGGCTCCGGCATCGGCTCCGGCATCGGCTCCGGCCCCGGCCCAGGTTCCGGCCTCGGCCTCCTGTGCCGGCCTGTTCCGCCCGCGCTGCCAGTCCTCGCCGAACGGCGCGTGCTGGGCCGGGCTGTTCTCCTGCGGGTACTCGCCTTCGAGGCGGAAGCTGTCGGTCATGACAACGACTCTGGCCGGACATCATGAGAGCTTCCTGAGTCAGGCCTGAGAAGCCCGACAGAACCGCCTTCGACCGACATGAGAACCGGCCTTGACCCTCGACCTGGTGGAGGTCCCAGAGTCACGGGTGTGGAGAGCGAGATGCACAGCATCGGTGAGATGGGCCGCGACAGCGGGCTGGGCGTGAGCGCGCTGCGCTTCTACGACCGGGTGGGCGTCCTGCCGCCCGCGCGCGTGGATCCGGTGACCGGATACCGCTGGTACGCGCCCGAACAGCTCGACGAGGCCCGGCTGCTGGCCCGGCTCCGCCAGGCGGGGATGCCGCTCGCGGACGTCCGGCTGGTCCTGGCGGCCTGGTCCGGCGGGGACACCGGCCTGGTGCCCCGGCTGCTGGACGGGCACCTGCGGCGGCTCGAACGCGAGCTCGCCGACGCGCGCGGCGCGCTCTCCGCGGTACGCGCCCGCCTCGGACACAAGGAGAACACCATGACCACCACCACCCGCACCGCCCGGCTGACCGTGCCCGCCACGGAGTTCGCGGCCGCGCTGGACTCCGTACGCTTCGCCGTCGGGACCGACCCCGAGCTGCCGGTGCTCGGCGGGATCCTCTTCGACGTGGAGGGGGAGGACCTGCACGTCGTGGCCACCGACCGCTACCGGATGGCCGTGGCCCGCGCGTCCACCACCGGCCACGGCGGTGAGCGGGTCCAGCTGACCGTGCCCGCCCCGCTCGTGGACGCCATGCGGGCCCTGCTGACCGGGGACACCCCGGCCCTGCTCACCGTGGACGGGGACGGCATCGAGCTGGAGACGCAGGACCGCCGGGTCGCCGGGCGGGGCCTGGGCGAGGAGTTCCCCGACTACCGCCGCCTGACCCGGCTCCCCGAGGGCCGCCGCATCCCGCTGGACGTGCCGGCGCTGCGGCAGGGCCTTGCCGGGCAGGACGGCGAAAGGTGCGCCCTCCTCCTGACGGACACGGTGACCGTCGCCGACGAGTCCTTCGAGTCCGGCGTCGAGTCCGGCTACGGCTCCGGCGCCGATGGGGACCTGGTGGGGGTCAACCCCGCTTTCCTCCTCGACGCGCTCGCCGTCGGGGACGACCTGCTGCTGGAGTACGTCGGCCCCAAGGCCCCGCTGGTGCTGCTGCGCTCCGGCACCGAGGACGCCTTCTCCCTGCTGATGCCGTGCACGCTGGACGCGTGACCCGCGTTCAGCGGCAGCCGCAGGAGCGGCGGATCACCAGCGCCGAGGGGAACTGCTTCAGCCGTTCCCGCCGGGAGCCGGCCACGCGCAGGCCGTCGTCCAGGACCAGGTCCACTGCCGCGCGGGCCATCGCCGGCCGGTCCGAGGCGATCGTGGTCAGCGGCGGGTCGGTGAGGGCGGCTTCCTTGACGTCGTCGAAGCCCGCGACGGCCAGCTCCCCGGGCACGTCGATGCGCAGCTCGCGCGCGGCGCGCAGCACACCGATCGCCTGGTCGTCCGTGGCGCAGAAGATGGCCGTCGGCCGGTCGGGGCGCGCCAGGACCTCCAGGGCGACCCGGTACGCGTCGTAGCGGTTGTACGGGGCCTCGATGAGCCGGCCCTCGATCGAGCGGCCGGCCTCCTGCATGGCCCGGCGCCAGCCCTCGACGTGGTCGGCGACGGGGTCGCCGACGGACGGGGTGTTCTCGACGCCGCCGATGCAGGCCACGTACTCGTGGCCGTGCTCCAGCAGGTGGCGGGTGGCGAGCTGGGCGCCGCCGATGTCGTCCGTGACGACGGCGACGTCGTCGATCGCCTCCGGCCGCTCGTGCAGCAGCACGACCCGCGCGTCCCAGGCCTCGATCTCGCTGGCGGCCTGCTCGCTCATGCCCTGGCTGACCAGGATCAGGCCCGACACCCGCATGCCGAGGAAGGCCCGCAGGTAGTGGACCTCGCGCTCGGTGCGGTAGTCGGAGTTGCCGACCAGCACCATTTTCCCGCGCTCGGCGGCGGCCTGTTCGACCGCGTGCGCCATCTCCGCGAAGAACGGCTGGCGGGCATCCGGGACGATCATGCCTATGAGGTCGGTGCGCCGCGAGGCCATCGCCTGGGCGACCCGGTCCGGGCGGTAGCCCAGCTCCTTGATCGCGGCGAGGACACGCTCGCGCGTGGCCGGGGCAACCGGCCGGGGTCCGTTGTTGATGACGTAGCTCACGACGGCGGTAGAGGTACCCGCAAGTCGCGCCACGTCGTCCCGCGTCACCTTGGCCACGCGCGGCAGTCTACGCGGGGTGACCTACCTCTGGGCAGGGCGTCCTGCCGAGTGGATGCTCACAGCGCGTTCGGCCGATCAGGTGACGGACGAAGCCTGCTGCGCGGTGGTCTGCGCGGCCGTCTGCGGAGCCGTCCGCTCGGCGGCCTGGGCCGCCGCCTTGGCCGCAGCCTGGGCCGCGGCTTCCGCCGCCGCCCGCTCGACCTTCTCCGGCGTGACGAAGCGGTAGCCGACGTTGCGGACCGTGCCGATCAGGGACTCGTGCTCGGGGCCGAGCTTCGCGCGCAGCCGCCGTACGTGCACGTCGACGGTCCGGGTGCCGCCGAAGTAGTCGTAGCCCCACACCTCCTGCAGCAGCTGGGCCCGGGTGAAGACCCGGCCCGGGTGCTGGGCGAGGTACTTGAGCAGCTCGAACTCCTTGAAGGTGAGGTCCAGCACCCGCCCCTTGAGCTTGGCGGAGTACGTGGCCTCGTCCACCGACAGGTCGCCGTTGCGGATCTCCATCGGGGAGTCGTCCGAGCCCAGCTGCTGGCGGCCGGTGGCCAGTCGCAGCCGCGCCTCGACCTCGGCCGGCCCCGCGGTGTCCAGGAGGACGTCGTCGATGCCCCAGTCGGCGGTGACGGCCGCCAGGCCGCCCTCGGTGACGACCAGGATCAGCGGACAGCCGGGCCCGGTGGAGCGGAGCAGCTGGCACAGCGACCGCACCTGCGGCAGGTCGCGGCGGCCGTCCACGAGGATGACATCGGCTCCGGGGGTGTCCACCAGGGCGGGGCCCTCGGCCGGGGCGACCCGGACGTTGTGCAGCAGCAGGCCGAGGGCGGGCAGCACCTCGGTGGACGGCTGCAGGGCGTTGGTGAGCAGCAGGAGTGAGCTCACGACCGACCACCTGCCCGGGTCGGACGGTGGTGCACGGTTCGCTGGTCCATCACGTCGGTTCCTCCTCGGTCCCGTCGAGGACATGCGTGGTACTGCTTCGTACGTCTTGCCCGGCGTCCCCGCGGTCCCCCGCGCCCTGGGGTCCGCATGGATACCACTGTTCTCGGTCCGTTCAACGTGCTGAAAGCACAAAAGGACCCGGGGGCAACGTTGCCCGGATCCTCTCGCCAAGCAGAATAGCCCACCCGTCGATGTGTGGCCGAGGCCTCTTCCGTTTCCACTTCTGTGGTTCATGCCACGCTCCCGCCCTGCGTATGCCCAGGTTTCACCGGATCGGGGGCCCGCCGACCGGTACCTCGGGGCCGCCCGGGCGCACACCCGGCGCGTCGGGGCACACCGGGGTCGGGGGTGGGAGGGGCCATCATGGAGGCCGACGGTAGAGAGCCGACGATAGGAGCTGCAGTGGCAACCGGAACCATCCGCTACTGGGCGGCGGCCAAGGCCGCGGCCAAGACGGCGGAGGAGCCGTACTCGGCGGGCACACTGGCCGAGGCGCTCGACGCCGTGCGGGAGCGCCACCCCGGGGAGCTGACCCGGGTGCTGCTGCGCTGCTCCTTCCTCGTGAACGACGAGCCTGTGGGCAAGCGCCCGCATGATTCCGTCCCGCTGACCGAGGGGGGCACCGTCGAGGTGCTCCCGCCGTTCGCGGGCGGGTGAGCGGGAGCCGATGAGTACCCCTGAGGAACAGCAGCGCCGGCAGTACGCGCAGCAGCAGCACCAGCAGCACCCGCAGCAGGAGGACCCGTACGGGACCCAGACCTGGCAGTCCGACACCTGGGACACCAGCCACCAGCCGGTGCATCCGCCGCTGGGCGCGGTGCCCGGGCAGCCGGTGGCGCCCGAGGGCTGGTTCCACGACGGGGCCCCGGCCGCCCCGGGCCCCTGGCCGGACGGCTCCGCCCCGGCCGGCGGCTACGCCCCGGCCCCCGAGCCGTACCAGCAGCCGGTGGCTCCGGAGAGCTGGTTCCGGGACGGGGCCCAGGCTCCGGCGCCCGCCGCGGCTCCGGTCCAGGACTGGCCGCAGGGTGCCGGGACGGCCTATCTGCCGCCGTACCCGGGTCCCGGGCTCGACCAGCGGTACCAGCCCCAGCAGGAGCACCAGCAGCCGGTGGCTCCGGGGAGCTGGTTCCGGGACGAGGCCCAGGCTCCGGCGCCCGCCGCGACTCCGGTCCAGGAGTGGCCGCAGGGTGCCGAGACGGCCTATCTGCCGCCGTACCCGGGCCCCGGGCACGACCAGCAGCAGCACCAGCCCCAGTCCCAGCAGCCCCAGTCCCAGCAGCACCAGCCCCAGCAGTCGCCGCCGGTCGAGGAGACCGCGTACCTGCCGCCGGTGGTGGACGCGCCCGCCGCGGAGCGGACCGCCCGGGGGTACCTCCCAGCGGTAGCCGGGGGAGTGACGCCCCGGGCGGCGGCCACCCCGGGCGAGGACCCGGCCGAGGCCCCCGGTGAGCCGCAGGAGATCACCTCCTGGTCCCCGCCCACCCTCGCCGGCAACACCCTGCGCGCCGTCGACCCCGCCCAGGCACGCGCCGAGGGCCGGTCGCCGATCATCGACCCCGGTCCGCAGTCCGCCATACTCACCGCCGTCCTCGGGCTGCTGCTCGCCGTGGCCGCCGCCCTCGGGCAGTACGCCCTGCTCCTGCCGCTGATCGCCCTGCAGGGCCTCACGGCGGCCGGCTGGTTCCGCCTCAACGGCATGTGGCCCGCCCGCCAGGGCATCGCCCTCGCCTTCGCCGGAGCCGTCGTCGCCGACGTGGCCGTGCTCGCCGTCGACCCCACGTACGGACCCGGCGCGATCGTCGGGACCCTCGGCGCCTGGGTGCTGCTCACGCTCGTCCTGCAGCTGCGCAGCCACGCCGATCCCGACGAGCGGATGTACGGGCTGATGGCCTCGGTGGCCTCGGCCGCCCTCGCCATCATCTGCGCCGGCTATCTCGCGGCCGATTCCGCCGCCGCCACGGTCGGTGCCGCGGCCGTCGCGGTCGCGGTCTTCGCCCGCGCCCTGCCGCTGCCCACCGCCCCCTCGGTCGGCGTCTCGCTGGCCGCGGCCGCCGGCGCGGGCATCGCGGTCGGCGGGCTCACCCCGGTCGGTACGGGCGGGGCGCTGATCGGCCTCGCCGCCGGGGTGTGCGCGCTGGTCGGGCTGCGCGTGGCGGCGTACGACTACCCGTCGAAGTTCGTGCACATGACAGCCGGTGTGGCCCTGCCGCTCGCGGCGGCCGCCCCCGCCGTGTACCTGATCGGCCGGGTGGCGGGCTGATCCCTGCCTGACGGCCCGCATGGTCAACTAGAACGCACGTACCGATTAGTAGGGGGAGGGAACGTGCGTTTCCTGCGCGTCGTTGTGATCATCGGAGTGGTTCTGGGGGCCCTGTTCGTGGGCGTGGACCGCTGGGCTGCGAGTTACGTCGAGAACCGGCTGGCCGACCGAATACAGGCGCGGCAGGGCCTGGCCGGCTCCTCGGAGGTGGAGGTCCACGGCTTCCCCTTCCTGACCCAGGTGCTCAGCCGCGACCTCGACCGGGTCGACCTGAAGCTGCGGGGCGTCGAGGTCACCGCCGAGGACCGCAAGACGCGGCTGTCGGAGCTGGACGCGAGCTTCCGGGGCGTGAAGCTGAACGGTGATTACAGCGGCGGCACCGCGGACCGGGCCGAGGGCAGCGCGCTCATCACGTACGCCGACCTGACGGCGGCCTCGCAGAGCGGCGCGACCCTCTCCTACGGCGGGGCGCCCGGCAAGGTGAAGGTCACCGCGTCGGTGAACGTCTTGGGCAAGGTCCTGACGCACAGCGTGGTGTCGACCGTCACCCTCGAGGACGCGCCGGGCGGAAAGGGCGGCAAGGGCGGCAAGATCGTCCGGGTGCGCGCCGACGAGGTGCCCGGCGCGGGTGTTCCGGTGGTCGAGAAGGCGATCCGCAAGGAGACCGACTTCGACCGTGATCTCGGCAGCGGCATGCCGGCCGGACTCCAGCTCTCGTCCCTGACCTCGGACGAGGCCGGTGTGCACCTCACGCTGGGCGGCACGAACGTGGTGGTGGCCGGATCGTGAGACGGTGCGGTCCGATCCGCAGAAGGACGGGCCGCACGGCAGGTCCCGGGGGCGGCGCGGAGGCCGCCGGGGACCTTCTCATCCCAATATTCGGACGATCCTGTCTCGATATATGACACACCGGTGACAGGGCGGCCGATTCGTCCCTACGATCCATGGCTATGAAGCATCAGCAGGCGGACCTCACGAAGCGACGGGCAGTAGACCTGTGTCGCGTCGCCGCCATGCTCTGTCGATCCATGTGAACTGTGAGCGCATCCGCTCCATCGACCGGACGACGGCCCCAAGGCCCTTCCCGCGTGACCGCACCAGCCTCCTGAACCCCTGACGCCTCCCCGCGCAGGATCTTGAGCGCACCCACAGGCACGCAGCACGCGTTACCAGCACAGCCCCGCCGCACACTGCCCCGGAGGAGAACACCATGAGCCGCAGCGACGTCCTCGTAGACGCCGACTGGGTCGAGGCCCACCTGAACGACGCCAATGTCGTCATCGTCGAGGTGGACGAGGACACGTCCGCGTACGACAAGAACCACATCACCAACGCCGTCCGGATCGACTGGAAGAGCGACCTCCAGGACCCGGTCCGCCGCGACTTCGTGGACCAGGAGGGCTTCGAGAAGCTCCTCTCCGCCAAGGGCATCTCCAACGACGACACCGTCGTCCTC
The DNA here is from genome assembly GCF_055595065.1 of Streptomyces sp. NPDC040545. NCBI lineage: Bacteria > Bacillati > Actinomycetota > Actinomycetes > Kitasatosporales > Streptomycetaceae > Streptomyces > Streptomyces sp. NPDC040545. The sequence goes on along the minus strand of NZ_JBVIWA010000015.1, from coordinate 156,396 downwards.
TACGGCGGCAACAACAACTGGTTCGCGTCCTACGCTTACTGGTACTTCAAGCTCTACGGCCACCAGGACGTCAAGCTCCTCGACGGCGGCCGCAAGAAGTGGGAGCTCGACTCCCGCGACCTGGTCGACGGCAAGGACGTCCCGAACCGCCCGGCCACCGAGTACAAGGCCAAGGCCCAGGACACCTCCATCCGCGCCTTCCGCGACGACGTCGTGGCCGCGATCGGCTCCCTGAACCTGGTCGACGTCCGTTCGCCCGACGAGTTCTCCGGCAAGCTGCTCGCCCCGGCGCACCTGCCGCAGGAGCAGTCGCAGCGTCCCGGCCACGTGCCGAGCGCCCGCAACATCCCGTGGTCGAAGAACGCCAACGACGACGGCACCTTCAAGTCGGACGACGAGCTGACCGCCCTGTACCAGGCGGAGCAGGTCGATCTGGCGAAGGACACCATCGCCTACTGCCGCATCGGTGAGCGCTCCGCGCTCACGTGGTTCGTGCTGCACGAGCTCCTGGGCCAGGAGAACGTCAAGAACTACGACGGTTCGTGGACCGAGTACGGCTCGCTCGTCGGTGTGCCGATCGAGCTCGGCGCCAACAAGTAACCAGACGACCGGGCAGGCGACGCCCCTCGTAGTACGACCTCTCTAGGACAGGACAGAGAACATGTGTGGAGCACAGATCGGCGGGCCCGACCTCGCGACGCTGAAGCCCGGTGAGACCGCCATCCAGGGGCAGATCACCAAGGACGGCGAGCCGGTGTCCGGCTACGTCCGCCTGCTGGACTCGACCGGCGAGTTCACCGCGGAGGTCCCGACCTCGGCGACCGGCCAGTTCCGCTTCTACGCCGCCACCGGCTCCTGGACGCTGCGGGCGCTCGTCCCGGGTGCCCAGGCGGACCGTGCCGTGGTCGTCGCCGAGGCCGGCGGCGTGACGGACGTGGCGATCGCGGTCTGAGCACCGCACATGTGATCGCCTGATCGAACGGCCGAAGGGCCGCACCCCCGGGGGTTGGACGCCACTGGAACGGGGTGCGGCCCTTCGTGCCGTCCGCGTCCGTCCCCTCCCGTGCCCTTGCGCGCGGGGGCGGCGGACCTACGCTGGAGGCATGTACGCCCGGCGCCGGCGCGCCTACTTCCTGCTCATGGGCGGATGCCTGGTCCTCTTCGTCTCCGCCTGGGCCGTCGTGCGCCTGTGGTCGGTGGAGGCCGCGGTGGCGATGTGCGTGGTCGCCATGGTCATCCCGCCGGTCGCCGCGATGATCGCCAACCGCCGCGGCCCGGACGACCGCTGGTGGGACGACCCCTCGGGCGATCCGAAGTCCGACGAGTGGTGGGACGAACTGGACGGAAAGCGGCGCCACGAGGATTGAAACCCCACGAGACGAGAATGTGATCTTCGTTCGTACAACTGCTCCCCTCCGGTGCGGGTCATGGGGTACGCGCGGGTATCCAGCCCGCGCCGCCGGTTTTGTGGGGGACTCCTTTGGAACACGAACAGACCATTCCTGAGCAGCGGAAAGGGGAGGAGAGCGCACCGGATCCGGACACTTCGACCCCGCCCCGCCGGACAGGTCGCACCACCTTCCTGATCGCGGGCGCGGCCGTACTCGGCGTCCTCGCCGGGACGATCACCGGCTACGCGGTCCAGTACCACCGCGAGCCCACCCCGCTGCCGCCGCTGGCCCAGCAGGACATCGCCGCCCCGGAGCCGCTGGCGGGGAACGACGCGACGAGCCTGCGCTCGATCAACGCCAACCGCTGGCACAAGGCGGACGAGGACCTCGTGGCGAAGCTGCTGGAGGCCCCCGCGGGCGCGACCGTCGCCTTCTCGGGCGCGCAGTCCCCGGACGAGTTCGCCGCGGACTTCTACGCGAACCCTCCCGGGGGGATCGGCTCCCTCGTCCGGTACGGCGTCCGCAGGACCGCCAGCGTGCGGTGGTCCGAGGACCTCACGAACTTCGTCGAGATCCGGCTGCTCCAGTTCCAGAACCGGGACGGGGCCGAGGGGTTCCAGTCGGGGGTGCAGGGCTACATGCCGACCACGAAGCACGCGGGCAACGCGGGAGTTGAGGTCCCGGGTGTTCCCGCGGACTACGGCCACCTGTGGATCAATTCCGAGGCGAGTGAGAAGCCCGGTTTCCTCCCGGTCCGGCGGGGCACCGCGGTGGTCCGCCGCGGCGACATCGTCATGCACATCACCTACGTGAACAACCGCGGCGAGATCGACGAGAAGCTCGTGGCCGATCTGGCCAAGCGGCAGATGGAGCGGCTGTGAGCGAGCGGGAGAACGAGACCGGAGCCGTGGGGGACGCAGTGCCGGACGTCGTCGGGGATGCCGTGCCGGACGTCGTCGGGGAGGCCGCCGAGGCCGCCCAGGACGCCACCGGCCCCACGCGCAGGGTGAAGACCGGGACGGTCAGGCTGGTGGCGGCGGCCGTGGGCGTCGTCGTCCTCGTGGGCGGGGGCCTGTGGTCCTCCGCCGTGCTCGACGATGCCGAGCGGACCGCGCCGACGCGGTACTGGATGGCGGAGGGCGCGCCCACCGGCTCGCCCGCCCCGATCCCGTCCGCGCCGGCGGCCGAGCTCAAGGCCAAGCTGCTGCCGCTGGCCACGGGCTACTGGCCCGGCCCCGACATCGACGCCGAGGGCAACGACTACTTCGTCTCGGGCGAGCGGGCGGTGCAGGCCTTCAAGGACGACCACTCGGGACTGTCCACCGGTGAGCGCGAGGCGCGCGACAGGGCGCTGGCGGATCTGAAGCTCAAGGGCCTGGCCGGGCGCAGCTACGCCCGGGGCAACGGCAGCGGAGCGATGGTCTCCGAGATCCAGCTGATGCAGGCGGACCCCAAGGAACTGGGGAAGTTCGCCGAGGTCGCCAAGAAGATCCTCGACCTCACCGCGGCCGACGGCCAGGCGCCCAAGGTGGACGGTTTCCCCGGGGCCAAGTGCGCGCTGGACTCCGTCGTCGACGGCAAGAAGCAGGAGATCGCCGCCCTCGACTGTGTGGCCGTCGAGGGAGACGTGCTGGTGACCTACCGGACCTACGGGTGGTCCCCGGGGTTCTCGGCGAACGATGCCGCGGGCCTGTTCAAGGAGCAGCTGAACCACCTCAAGTCCCCCGGGGAGTCCGTGTGAGCGAGCAGACCACCACCGGTACCGAGCCCGGCCGTGAGCACGGGCCCGAGGCCGAGCCCGTGCCCGAGGCCGAGCCCGTGCCCGAGGCGGAGCCCGTGCCCGAGGCCGAGCCCGTGCCCGGGCCCACCGCCGGGCCGGCCCCGCAGACGCCGGAGAGCCCCGAGGCGGCGGCCGCCGCGGCCCCGGACGCCCCCGCCCCGGAGGCTGCCCCGCAGGCCGCGCCGGAAGCCGCCCCGGAAGCCGCGCCGATCGCGCCCAAGGACCGGCGACGCCTGTTCGCCGCACTGCGCTGGACCGCCGCCGTCGCCGTCTTCGCCGTCGTCGGCGCGGGGGTCGCGTACGGGATCACCCGGCCCGAGCGCACCGGCATCCCGGGCCTCTCCACGGCGGACGACGGCCGCTGGACGTTCCCGGCGCTGTCGCAACCGGCGCTGCCCGCGGGCGCCCCCCTGGCCCAGGGCCCGGACAACAAGGAAGAGACGCACTACGCGCAGCTCACCGGCCTGCTCCTGCCCGCTCCCGAGGGCGCGAAGGCCGACGACGCGGTCAAGGCGGACAAGGACGGGGCGGTGTCGGCCGACGCCTTCCTGGAGGAGTACGCGCCCGACGTGCGCGAGAAGCTGAAGCAGTCCCTCGAATGGGACGGGCTGCGCCAGATCACCGGCCGGGGCTGGACGATGCCGGACGGCACCCGTACGCATGTCTACCTGTTGCGCTTCCACGCGTCGGGTTTCGTGGACGCCTTCAAGGGCTGTGACACCAACGCACGGCTGAACGGCGTCTCGGCCCTGGAGCTGGACGAGGTCTGGACCGGGGTCAAGGGCACGCAGAGCGCCATCGTCCCCTTGCGTTTCCCGGGTTCGGGCATGGCCGGCGAGAGCGAGGTCAGCGTGTACCAGGAGATGAAGCCCGTCCTCGGGGACGAGCAGACCAAGGTCGGGTGCCTCCAGTCGGGTGATGTCCTGGGCATGGTCATCCAGACCCGCAAGGGCGAGGTGGCCCCCGTCCCCTTCCACCAGTCGGTGATCCTGCAGAGCCAGCTGCTGAGCTGACCGCCGGGCCGGAGCCGGGCCGGCTGCCGGGGTACGGGCCACCTCACACCGTGCGCCCGGCCCCGGGCCAGTAGGCTTGGGAACCGGCCCGTACCCCCCGAACGAATTCCGAGGAGCACCCCGTGCTTGAGGCAGTCTTCACCTCCCTGCTGGTCCTGGTCTGCGTCGGCGTCATGGCCTTCACCGGCCTGGCCGTCAAGAAGCTGTACCAGGGTCAGCGCTGAGCATCCGCCCAGCAGACCGCCCCGGAACCCCTCCCACAGATCGCCTGAGCAGCCATTCATGATCCAGATCCCGTCCGACCTGAACCCGGGCCTCGTCCCCCTCGCCTTCCTCCTCGGCAACTGGGAGGGTGCGGGAGTCTTCGACTTCCCCGGTGAGGAGAAGTGCAACTTCGGCCAGGAGGTCGTCTTCAGCCACGACGGCCGGGACTTCCTGGAGTACACCTCCCACACCTGGGTCCTCGACGCCGAGGGAAACAAGGTGCGCCCGCTGGAGTCCGAGTCGGGCTACTGGCGCATCGACAAGGACCGCAAGGTCGAGATCGTCATGGTCCGTGACCAGGGCGTCGTCGAGGTCTGGTACGGCGAGCTGGCTGACCAGAAGCCCCAGATCGACCTGGTCACCGACGCGGTCGCCCGTACCGCGGCCTCCGGCCCGTACAGCGGCGGCAAGCGGCTCTACGGCTATGTGAAGAGCGACCTCATGTGGGTCGGCGAGAAGGCCACCCCGGACGTCGAGCTGCGTCCGTACATGTCGGCCCAGCTGAAGAAGGTCGTCACGCCCGAGGAGGTCGCCGAGATGGCGCGCAACCTCCCGGACATGCCGGACGACGGCATCGCCTTCTTCCGCTGAGTCCACAGGCTGTGCCCGAGGCCGTACGCAAGGCTGTGCGAAAGGGGACCGCGGGACCGCCCGCGGTCCCCTTCGCGCGCATACACTGGCCGGGTGGGGAGCAGCGTGGACACCGAAAGCTCTGACTGGAAGAGCGACCTGCGGCAGCGCGGATACCGGCTGACACCGCAGCGCCAGCTCGTGCTGGAGGCGGTCGACGCGCTGGAGCACGCCACCCCGGACGAGATCCTCGCCGAGGTGCGCAAGACCGCCTCCGGGGTCAACATCTCCACCGTCTACCGCACCCTGGAGCTCCTGGAAGAGCTGAAGCTGGTCTCGCACGCCCACCTCGGGCACGGTGCTCCCACCTACCACCTCGCCGACCGGCACCACCACATCCACCTGGTCTGCCGCGACTGCGCCGAGGTCATCGAGGCGGACGTGGACATCGCCGCCGAGTTCACGGCGAAGCTCCGTACCACCTTCGGCTTCGAGACCGACATGAAGCACTTCGCGATCTTCGGTCTGTGCCGCACATGCGCTGCCAAGCAGCGTGCCGCTCAGGCGTAGCAGGGTCGTACGCTTGGTCCCATGACCAGCAGCCCCTTGCTCCATCTCCCCGGCGCCGTACCGGCCGAAGGCCGTGACGAGGGCGTCGCCGCCCACTACGGCGAGCTGTACGGCGAACAGCGCGCCCTCGCGGAGGGGCGCGGCTTCGTCGACCTCTCGCACCGCGGAGTCGTCACCGTCAGCGGGCCGGAACGCCTGAGCTGGCTGCACCTGCTGCTCACCCAGCACCTCACCGAGCTGCCGGCCGGGCAGGCCACCGAGGCGCTGATCCTCTCCGCCAACGGGCACATCGAGCACGCGCTCTACCTCGTCGACGACGGCGAGACCACGTGGGCGCACGTGGAGCCGGGCACCCAGGGCGAGCTGATCGCCTACCTGGAGTCCATGAAGTTCTTCTACCGCGTCGAAGTCGCCGACCGCACCGAGGAGTTCGCGGTCGTGCACCTGCCGGCCGGCTCCATCGCCGAGGTCACCCAGGACAAGGAGCACATCGTCCGGGAGACCGCCTACGGGCGGGACGTCTTCCTGCCCCGCGCCGAGCTGGAGCCCTTCGCCGCCGCGCACGGCCCGGCCGCGGGCCTGCTCGCGTACGAGGCCCTGCGGGTCGAGGCGCACCGGCCGCGGCTCGGCCAGGAGACCGACCACCGCACCATCCCGCACGAGCTGGGCTGGATCGGCACCGCCGTGCACCTGCAGAAGGGCTGCTACCGCGGCCAGGAGACGGTCGCCCGCGTCCACAACCTGGGGAAGCCCCCGCGCCGCCTGGTCTTCCTGCACCTGGACGGCTCGGAGGTGCTGCTCCCGGCGCACGGCACCCCGGTGCGGCTCGCCTCGGACGGGGAGGAGGGCCGTCAGCTGGGCTTCGTGACCACGGCCGTCCGCCACCACGAGCTGGGCCCGATCGCGCTCGCGCTGGTCAAGCGCAACGTGCCGGTCGACGCGCCGCTGCTGGCCGGGAAGACGGCCGCCGCGCAGGAGGTCGTCGTAGCGCCCTGACCCCTGCGGTCGGACGTCCCGGACGTCCCGGACGCCCCAGATGTCTCAGATGTCGATGACGATGGTGAACGGGCCGTGATTGGTCAGCGAGACCCGCATGTCCGCGCCGAACCGGCCCGTCTCCACCGTCGCACCCAGCGCGCGCAGCTGCGCCACGACCTCGTCGACCAGCGGCTCGGCCACCGGACCGGGCGCCGCCGCGTTCCAGGTGGGGCGGCGGCCCTTGCGGGCGTCGCCGTAGAGCGTGAACTGGGAGATCACCAGCAGCGGTGCGCCGTTGTCGCTGCAGGACTTCTCGCCCTCCAGGATCCGTACGGACCACAGTTTGCGGGCCAGCAGCTCCGCCTTCTCCGGGGTGTCGTCGTGGGTCACCCCCACCAGCACGCACAACCCCTCGCCGACGATCTCGCCCACGGTCTCGCCGCCCACGACGACGCTCGCGCCGTCCACCCTCTGCACCACTGCTCGCATACCACCTGTGTACCAGGCTTGCACCCGTCCGGGGCCGATCGGGTGGAGTGGGACTGCGTCAGGGCCACGGGGAGTGGCACGATGCACGAAGGCGGTGCGGGTGCGCCGCACCGGTCGAGGGGACGGACCCGACGCATGAATACTTCTGGTACCTCCGTACCTGCATCACCCGCTTCCGTCGCAGCTGCCGCGGTACGACCGCCCGCGCAGCGCACGGCAGAGACTCAGGGGCCGCCGAGCCCGACCACCGCACTCGGGCTGCCGGAACTGCGCACGCTGCGCCGTGACGCGCAGCGCGACGAGGCGGATCTGAGCTATGTACGCAGACTGCTCCAGGGCCGCATCGACATCCTGCGGGCGGAGCTGGCCCGGCGGACGGACCCCGAGACGCCGGTGGTGGACCGGCTCTCGGTGATCCTGGCCGACGCCCCCTCCAGCCGCAGCGCGTCCGCCCGGCACGTCACGCTCGGGACCCCGCACAGTGAGGAGTACCGGCTGCTGGCCGCGGAGATGCTGGCCGACGTGGAGCTCTCTGACCTGGGCGCCCGTACGGACGGCGAACTGCACGACGGGATGGGGCGGCTGGTGCGCTACGAGCAGCAGGTCTCGCGGCGCCGCCAGCAGCTGCAGCGCACGGTGGACGACTGCAGCGCGGAGATCACCCGGCGGTACCGGGAGGGAGAGGCGCAGGTGGACGACCTGCTGGCGTAGAGAACCGGGGTGGAGAACCGGGGTGGAGGACCGTCGGAGGAAATTCGGGCGACCGCCGACGGCCGGGAGATTAGCGTGGGCGGCTATGAGTGCTGACGTCCGGCCGATCGCCGAATCCGAACTCCCCGACTGGGTGCGCGCTGTGCACACCGGTTTCCTGACCACCTCCCGGGTGACCGAGTCCGACATAGCCCTGCGCGCCAAGTACACCGACTTCTCCCGGACGCAGGGGGCGTTCGACCCTGACAGCGGTCGCTGCGTGGCGGCCATGCGCTCCTTCCCGCAGGAGCTGACCGTGCCCGGCGGGGCGGCCGTCCGCGCCACCGCGATCTCCAACGTGGCCGTGCTGCCCACCCACCGCCGCCAGGGCCTGCTGACCCGGATGATGGCCGCCGAGTTCGCCGCGGCCGAGGCGCGCGGCGACGCGCTGGCGACGCTGATCGCCGCCGAGTACCCGATCTACGGGCGGTACGGGTTCGGGCCCGCCACCTCCCTCGTGGAGTGGGAGATCGACGTGGCGCGCACCGGGCTCGACCGGAGGCTGTCGGCGCCCGTGGACGGCGGGCGGATCGAGCTCGTGGACGTCGAGGAGCTGCGGCGGGTGGGGCCCGAGCTGCACGAGCGGCTGCGGGCGCGCACGCCCGGGACCGTGGACCGGGACGAGCGCTGGTGGAGCGTGGCGACCGGCCTGGAGCAGTGGTCGTACCGCCCCTACCAGGACAAGTTCCATGCCGTGTACCGGACGGCGGAAGGGGAGGTGGCCGGCCTCGCCGTCTACAGCGCCGACGACCACTGGACGGACGAGAAGCTCCCGCAGAACACCGTGCAGGTCAGGGACCTGCTGGCGGTCACCCCGCAGGCGGAGCGCGCACTGTGGCAGTTCCTGTGCTCGATCGACTGGGTGCTGAAGGTCCGCACCGGCTACCGGGCCCCCGACGACCTCGCCCCGCAGCTGCTGCCCGACCCGCGTGCGGCCCGGATCGTCACCTCCGCGGACTTCCTGTGGGTGCGGCTGCTGGACGTCGTACGGGCGCTGGGCGCGCGGACGTACGAGGTGCCCGGGGTGCTCGTCCTGGAGGTCACGGACGGGACGGGGCCGGCGGCCGGCCGCTACCGGCTGGACGCGGGCACCGGCGTGTGCGAGCGGACCGAGGAGGCGGCGGACCTGCGGCTGGACGTGGCCGTGCTGGGTTCCTTGTACCTGGGGGACGCGTCCGCGGTGCGGCTGGCCGCGCTGGGCCGGATCGCGGAGGAACGTGCGGGGGCGGCCGCGCTGGCGGACACGGTGTTCCGTACCGCGCGCCGCCCGTGGTGCCCCGACATCTTCTGACGGCCTTGGACAACTGCGTACCGATGGCGGATGGCCGATGGCCGAGGACCGAGGAACGAACTCTGTGACATCACTTGTGGAATCCCTGCGCGCGGCAGGCTGCGTCTTCGCGGAGGAGGAGGCGGAGCTCCTGACCGGAGCCGCCACCGACGCGGACCATCTGGCGGAGCTGCTGGCCCGCCGGGTGGGCGGCGAACCGCTGGAACACGTCGTCGGCTGGGCGGAGTTCTGCGGACTGCGCATGGAGGTCGGCGCGGGGGCCTTCGTACCGCGCCGGCGCACCGAGTTCCTGGTGCGGGAGGCGGTGGCACTGGCCCGGCCCGGCGCGGTGGTACTGGACCTGTGCTGCGGGGTCGGCGCCCTGGGCGCGGCGGTGGCCGCGCAATTGCCGGGCGGCGTCGAGCTGCACGCGGCGGACATCGACCCGGCGGCGCTGGTGTACGCGCGGCGCAACGTGGCCCCGTACGGCGGCCGGGTGTGGGAGGGCGACCTGTACGAGGCGCTCCCGTCCTCGCTGCGCGGCCGGGTGGACGTGCTGGTGGTCAACGCCCCGTACGTGCCGACGGAGGAGATCGTCCTCATGCCGTCAGAGGCGCGGGACCACGAGCCGCTGGTCTCCCTGGACGGCGGGGCCGACGGCCTGGACATCCACCGCCGGGTGGCGGCGGGGGCCCTGCCCTGGCTGGCCCCGGGCGGCCACCTGCTGATCGAGACGAGCGCCCGCCAGTGCCCTTCGACGGCTTCGGCCATGACCTCGGCGGGCCTCGCGGTCCGGGCGGTGACCTCGGAGGAGCTGTACGCGACGGTGGTCATCGGCACGGCCTGACGCGGCCCGGATCCCCGGCCGACCACCCGTCCGAGGTACGGCTCCCGGCCCCGTGGCCGAGCGGGTCCTGGGCGAGCGCGACCGGCTCGGCCGACGCGACCCGGTGGGAGCTGCTGCAAGCGAGGCGCTTGCAATAGTTAGCAAGGTCGGGCAGGATCTGAGCATGGCATCGCTCAACGTCGGAAATCTCGGCGAGTACCTCCGTGAGCAGCGTCGGCAGGCCCAGCTTTCGCTGCGGCAGCTGGCCGAGCAGGCGGGGGTGTCGAATCCGTACCTGAGCCAGATCGAGCGCGGGCTGCGCAAGCCGAGCGCGGACATCCTGCAGCAGCTGGCCAAGGCGCTGCGGATCTCCGCGGAGACGCTGTACGTGCAGGCCGGGATCCTGGATGAGCGGGACCCGGACGAAGTGGAGACGCGAGCCGTCATACTCGCCGACCCGTCGATCAACGAGCGGCAGAAGCAGGTGCTGCTCCAGGTCTACGAGTCGTTCCGCAAGGAGAACGCGCTCGACGCGCCCGCCGACGAGATGCCGTCGAAGACGAACTGAAGTTGATCCGGGAGGACCAGCACATGGCCATCGCCGATGACCTGAAGAAGACCCTCACCGACCCCACCCCCCTCTACTTCGCCGCCGGCACCGCCGACCTGGCCGTGCAGCAGGCCAAGAAGGTGCCCGACCTGATCGAGCAGCTGCGCGCCGAGGCTCCCGCGCGCATCGAGGCCGTGAAGAACACGGACCCGAAGGCTGTGCAGGAGGCGGTCACCGCCAAGTTCGCCGAGGTGCTCGGCGCGATCGACCCGAAGAAGCTCGGGGAGACCGCCCAGGACCTGGCGCTGCGCGGTGTCGGCGTGGCCGCCGAGTACGCGGTGCGCGCCAAGGAGACGTACGACAAGGTCGCCGTGCACGGCGAGCAGGCCGTGCGGAACTGGCGGGGCGAGGTCTCCGCCGAGATCGTCGACATCGCCGTGGCCGTCGAGCCCGAGGCCGGGCCGGCGTCGGAGCCCGCGGCCGAGGCCGACGCAGAGCAGAAGCCGGTCGCGAAGAAGGCCCCCGCGCGCAAGACCACGGCCAAGAAGGCCGTGGTCACGGCGGACGACGCGAGCTGACACGCAGCCGCATGGGCGACGGCGGGCCGGGCACCCTTCAGGTGCCCGGCCCGTTGTGGTTCATGAAGGGGCCCGTGCCGGTAGCGTGGAGTCGGGCGGCATCGGAAGTGCGAAGCAGAAGCTGAGAAGGCGGTCGAAGCGATGTTGATGGAAGGGTTCGATCGAGGCGTGATCCCGTTCCTCGGGCTCGTCATGCTGGTGCTCGCCGTCGTGGCCTTCGTGTTCGCCCTGGTGGCGCGGGAGGACGCGTACCGGGCGGCCGACAAGCAGAGCAAGACCTTCTGGCTGGTCATCCTCGGCGTCACCGTGGCCGTGGACTTCTTCCTCGGGATGCTGTTCCTGCAGATCGCCGGTCTCGTCGCGACCATCGTGTTCTTCGTCGACGTACGCCCGGCCCTCAAGCAGGTCTCGGGCGGTGGCGGCCGGCGCGGCGGCAGCAGCAGCGACGGGCCGTACGGGCCCTACAACGGCGGACGGTAGGCGGACCCACCCGGAGCGCCGAGGGCTTCGGCGCGCCGCTCGGCCCTCAGTCCTCGGCCCTCAGTCCTCGGCCCTCAGCCCTCGGCGCGGGAGAGCAGGACCACGGCCACGTCGTCGGTCAGCTCGCCGCCGTTGAGCCGGCGGGCCTCGGTGACGGAGGCCTCCAGCAGACCCTCACCGCTCAGACCGCGGTCCAGGTGGCGGTTGATCATGTCGACCATGCCGTCCTGGCCCAGACGTTCCTTGCCCTCGCCGATGTGGCCCTCGATCAGGCCGTCCGTGTAGAGCATCAGGCTCCAGGTGCCGCCGAGCTCCACCTGGCGGCGCGGCCAGCGGGCCCGGGGCAGCAGCCCGAGGGCCGGGCCGCTGTTCTCGTACGGGAGCAGCCGCGCGCGGCGGCCCGGCCGGGAGATCAGCGGGGCCGGATGGCCGGCCAGGCACAGACCGGCACGGCGCCCGTCCGGGGCGATGTCGACCGTGCACAGCGTCGCGAATATCTCCTCGCACGGCCGCTCCACCTCCAGGACCTCCTGGAGGGTGGACAGCAGGTCGTCGCCGCAGAGGCCGGCCAGGGTCAGGGCGCGCCAGGCGATGCGGAGCTCGACGCCGAGCGCGGCCTCGTCGGGGCCGTGGCCGCAGACGTCGCCGATCATGGCGTGGACGGTGCCGTCGGGGGTGCGGACGGTGTCGTAGAAGTCACCGCCGAGCAGGGCCCGGCTGCGGCCGGGGCGGTAGCGGGCGGCGAAGCGGAGGTCGGAGCCCTCCAGGAGGGGCGTGGGGAGCAGGCCGCGTTCCAGCCGGGCGTTCTCCTGGGCGCGCAGTTTCGATTCTGCGAGCTTGTACTGGGCGATGTCCGCCCGTTTTCTCTCCACGGCGTAGCGGATGGCGCGGCTCAGCAGCCGGCCGTCCAGCTCGTCCCGGAAGAGGAAGTCCTGGGCGCCGACCCGGACGGCCTCGGCGGCGCGCTCGGCGTCGTCCTCGCCGGTGAGGACGAGGACGGCGTGGCGCGGGGCGATGCGCAGCACCTGGCGGAGGGCGACCAGCTGGTCCACGGCGGTGGCGGTGGCGGTGCCGGCTCCGTTGGCGGTCCCGTTGGCGGCGCCGGTCCCGTTGGCCGGGGCGGCGGCCGAGCCGTTGGCCGCGGCTCCCGGCGTGCGGGCGCTGGCGTCCGGGAGGGACAGGTCGAGGAGGATGCAGTGCACGTCGGGCGTGAGCAGCCGCTCGGCCTCGGTGAGGTTGCGGGCGGTGCGGATCCGGATGCGGTGGCCGTCGGCGTCGAGGATCTCGGGGACGGTGAGGCCGCCCGCCGGGTCGTCCTCGATGACCAGGAGGGTCAGCGGGCTCGGGTGAGGGGTCGCGTGAAGGGTGGCTTGAGGGGTCGCTTGCGCGACGCCCATGGCGGCTATGGCCGGGGCGGCGGTGTGCAGAACGGCCTGACCGCTCTCCGTGGCCGAGGTGTCCCTCTGCCGCGGTACGGGTACGGGCATCGTCTCCGGTTCCTTCCCTCCCCCCGAGGGTGCGCTCGTCCGGCAGACCCTAGCGGTCCCGGCCCGGCAAACGGAATGCCGTTCTTGGTGAGGGCCTCCGGCATATGCGGTTATCGCGGGGGAAAATCGGCCTCACTGGATGACAAAGGTCACGGCGGGGCCGTGTTCCGTCCCGTCAAGCGAGACGTGTCCGAGCCCCGCCGGGTTGCCTGCGTCACCCGATCCGCCGGACGGGCGCACCCTGGCCGGCGCTCCCGTACCGCCGAGGGGCCCGGCAGGGGCTACGCGTCGGGGCGGACCACTGCCTTGATCGGCATCGAGCCCGCGCCCGCCATCGTGATGTTCCGGCCGGGGCGCGGGGCGTGGACCATCGCGCCGTCGCCGACGTACATGCCGACGTGGCTGGCGTCGTCGAAGTAGATGATCAGGTCGCCCGGGCGCATGTCCTTCAGCGCGACCTTCGGCAGCAGCCGCAGCTGCTCCTGCGAGGTGCGCGGGATGCCCCGGCCCGCCGCCAGCCAGGCCTGGGAGGTCAGCCCGGAGCAGTCGAAGGAGGACGGGCCCACGGCGCCCCATTTGTACGGCTTGCCCATCTGGGCGGTGGCGAACTGCACGGCCCGCTTGCCCGCATCCGTGGCCGCGCCGTTGACGTCCTTCATCGCGCCCGTCGACAGCCACGCCGTCTGCGCCTTGTACTGGGCTTCCTGCTCCAGCTGGATCAGCCGGGCCTTCTCCTCGGCCTCCAGCTTGCTCTCCAGCTCCTCGGCGGCCTTGATCTTCTCCTCGATCTGCTTCTTGGACTCCTCCGACTTGATCCGGTTGGCCTCCAGGGTGACCCAGCGCTCGCTCGCCTCCTGGGCATAGCGCTGCAAGTCGGCCTGCGTCCGGTCCAGTTCGGAGAGCATGCCCGAGGCGGCCTTCTCGCCCTGGCGCAGCCGGCCCGCCCCGTCGAGGTAGTGGTTCGGGTCGTCGCTCAGTGCCAGCTGCGCGCCCGGCGGCATCCCGCCCGAGCGGTACTGGGCACGGGCGGCGGCACCCGCCCGGTTCTTCAGGGCGGTGATCCTCTCCTTGCCGGCGACGACGAGTTTGGCGATCTCGACGATCTTGTCCGACTGGGCCTTGGTCTCGGCCTCGGCGAGGTTGTAGGCGTCCGTGGCGGTGCCCGCCTGCCGGTACAGCTCCTCGATCTCCTTGCGGACCTGTTCCAGGGACTTCCCGCCCGGTTCGGGGAGGGGCGCGGCCGGAGCCGCCGGCGCCGACGGAGCCGCGTACGCCACGCCCGTCGCGAGGCCCGGCACCGTCAGTATCGCCATCGTGCACAGCAGCACGAGAGAGCTTGCGCCTCGCCGTTGCCTTGCGGCTCCCATGGTCCCCCCAGGCACCCGAGCCAGACCCCGTATCAGATCTGACTATTCATCAGTAACTTCGCACTGCCACCGGGATGGTGCCACGAGTCGATGAATTCCGACACCCTTGTGGATGGCGATCCGATCTTGTCCGCCCCAACGGACGCCATTTCCACCCCCCGCCCGGTGCAACGGACCACCCCCGCCCCCGGTTCCTCCGCACGCCGCGTTCACCCCATCGGGCGCAACGCCGCCCAGGGCAGCGTCAGTTCCCCCTGCCGCCACCGCCGCGGCCCGTCCACCAGCGGCCAGTCGCCGGCCAGCGCCCGCGCCGTCCGGATCCAGCGCTGCCGCGCCCCGTACGAGGCGTACGGAGCCGCCGCCGCCCACGCCCGGTCGAAGTCGCGCAGGAACGCGTGCACCGGCTCGCCCGGCACGTTCCGGTGGATCAGCGCCTTCGGCAGCCGTTCCGCCAGGTCCGAGGGGCGTTCCAGAGAGCCCAGCCGGGTCGCGAACGTCACCGTGCGCGCCCCCTCCGGGCCCAGCGCCACCCACACGTGCCGCCGCCCGATCTCGTCGCAGGTCCCCTCCACCAGCAGCCCGTCCGGGGCCAGCCGCCCGCACAGCCGCGCCCAGACCTCGGCGACCTGCTCCTCGTCGTATTGGCGCAATACATTCGCCGCGCGGATCAGCGCCGGGCGGGCCCCGCCGTCCAGCGGCACCTCGAAACCGCCGTGCCGGAAGCTCAGCCCCTCCCGCTCGTACGGCTTCGCCCCCGCCACCCGCGCCGGTTCGATCTCGATGCCGACCACCCGCACCCGCGGCGCCACCTCCCGCAGCCGCGCCAGCAGCTCGACCGCCGTCCAGGGCGCGGCTCCGTAGCCCAGGTCCACCGCGACCGGCGCGTCCGCGCGCCGCAGCGCGGCCCCGTGGGTGGCGGCGATCCAGCGGTCCATCCGGCGCAACCGGTTCGGATTGGTCGTCCCGCGCGTCACCGAGCCCACAGGGCGGCCGGGCGCGCGGCTGGGGGGCGGGGTACTGCGGGAGGCCATGAGCCGAGGGTAAGCGGAGGGCCCGCGCACCATGAAAACCCCCCGACGCAGCACTGAATACGAGGAAACCTCCAGGAAAACCGGACACCCCGGAATGCGCGGGACGGCCATCCGGGTTGCACTCCTTGCAGGGCGTCCTCCGCGCCCTCGCCGTCATGCCGTCCGGCATGCGGTCCGTCATGCCGTCCGAGCGTCGTGCGGGCGCCGTCCGAGCCGAGAGGACTGGTCCTTTGAGCCAGTACGTGTCCCGCCTCAGTGGCCGCCTCGCCGCCGCCCGTGCCACCCGCCACGAGCCGCCCCGCCTGCGCCTTCCGGCCGTCGGCCACCACCGCAAGCCGCGCCGCGTGGCCATGCTCAGCGTGCACACCTCACCGCTGCACCAGCCCGGCACCGGCGACGCCGGCGGCATGAACGTCTACATCGTCGAGCTGGCCAAGCGGCTCGCCGCGATCAACATCGAGGTCGAGATCTTCACCCGGGCCACCACCGGCGGGCTGCCGCCCGTGGTCGACCTGGCCCCCGGCGTCCTCGTACGGCACGTGGACGCGGGCCCCTACGAAGGCCTCGCCAAGGAGGAGCTCCCCGCCCAGCTGTGCGCCTTCACCCACGGCGTCATGCAGGCCTGGGCCGGGCACCGCCCCGGCTACTACGACCTCGTCCACTCCCACTACTGGCTTTCCGGCCACGTGGGCTGGCTCGCCGCCGAACGCTGGGGCGTCCCGCTCGTGCACGCCATGCACACCATGGCGAAGGTCAAGAACGCGGCGCTGGCCGAGGGGGACACGCCCGAGCCCGCCGCCCGCGTCATAGGCGAGACCCAGATCGTGGCCGCCGCCGACCGGCTCATCGCGAACACCGCCGAGGAGGCCGACGAGCTCGTCCGGCACTACGAGGCCGACCCGGCCAAGGTGGCCGTCGTCCACCCCGGAGTGAACCTCGACCGGTTCACCGTCGGGGACGGCCGGGCCGCGGCCCGCGCCCGGCTCGGCCTCCCGCGGGACGCCGTCATCCCCCTCTTCGCCGGGCGGATCCAGCCGCTGAAGGCCCCCGACATCCTGCTGCGCGCCGTCGCCGTCATGGTCGACCAGGACCCCTCGCTGCGCCGCCGCCTCTTCGTACCCGTCGTCGGCGGGCCCAGCGGCAGCGGCCTCGCCAAGCCGGAAGGCCTGCAGAAGCTCGCCGCGAAGCTGGGCATCGCCGACCTCGTGCACTTCCACCCGCCGGTCGCGCAGGACGGCCTGGCGGACTGGTTCCGGGCGGCGTCCGTGCTGGTCATGCCCTCCTACAGCGAGTCCTTCGGGCTCGTCGCGATAGAGGCGCAGGCCGCAGGCACGCCGGTGCTCGCCGCCGAGGTCGGCGGGCTGCCCGTCGCCGTCAACGACGGGGTCACGGGGATCCTCGTACCCGGGCACGACCCGGTGGACTACGCGCGGGAGCTGCGGCGGTTCGTGGACGAGCCGGCGCTCGCGGACCGGATGGGCGGCCAGGCGGCGCGGCACGCGCAGTTCTTCGGCTGGGACACCGCGGCGAGCGGCACGGCCGACGTCTACACCGCGGCCATGCATGATCATCGCCGTCGCGTACGCTCCCACCATGGCTGACACCGCCGAGATCATCGAGAGCGCGCTCACCGGCGCGGAACTGAGCTGGGAGAGCCCCGAGCCGGGGTCCTACGTCGTCCAGCTCCCCGGCACCCGCAAGCTGAGCACCACCTGCTCGCTCAAGGTCGGCCGGCACTCGCTGTCGGTCAACGCCTTCGTGATCCGCCACCCCGACGAGAACGAGGCGGGCGTCCACCGCTGGCTGCTGGAGCGCAACCTCAAGCTGTACGGCATGGCGTACGCGGTGGACCGCCTCGGCGACATCTACCTCACGGCCCGCCTCCCGCTGTCGGTCGTCGACCCGGAGGAGCTGGACCGGCTGCTCGGCACGGTCCTGGAGGCGGCGGACGGTTCCTTCAACACGCTGCTGGAGCTGGGTTTCGCGAGCGCGATCCGGCGCGAGTACGAGTGGCGGGTCTCGCGCGGCGAGCCGACCTTCAACCTCGACGCGTTCAAGCACCTGACGCAGCCGTCGTAAGGGGGCGCCGCCCCGGACCCGCGGGGTCCGGGGCGGAGCTCCGGCAGCGGCGCAGGCCGCGTTACACCTCGGCGTCGGCCGGGACCGGCTTCGGCATGGACGCGCCGGCACCACCGGCCACGGCCGTACCGCCCGTACCCGCGTCGCCCTCGGAGAGACCCCGCATCAGCAGCCAGTAGCCGGCCGCCGCCACCGTGCCGAGCACGCCCGTGGCCGCCCACAGCCAGTCGGCCCCGTACCGGTCGATCATCAGGCCCGCCATCAGCGGCGCCACCAGCGAGGCCACCGCCCAGGACAGGTTGTAGACCCCCTGGTAGCGGCCGCGCCCGTGCACCGGCGACAGCCGTACGACCAGGCTCATCTGGGTCGGCGAGTTCACGATCTCCGCCAGAGTCCACACGCACACCGTCAACGCGTACGCCCACACCGGTCCGGCGAAGGCCGTCAGCGCGAACCCGTACCCGGCCAGCAGCGCCGAGATCACCAGCAGCTTCTGCGGGTCGCGCCGCTCGATGAACGCCGTGACCGGGATCTGCAGCAGCACGATCAGCACCCCGTTCACGGCGACGACCAGCCCGTAGTCCCCGGGGGAGAACCCGGCGGCGCCCATCGCGACCGGCAGGCCCACCGAGCCCTGCGTGAAGATCAGCGAGATCAGGAACGACAGCCCGACCACGCCCATGAACCGGCCGTCCCGCAGCACCGTGCCGAGCCCGATCGCGGGCTCCTCGCCGGCGGCGGCCGACGCGCCCCCGGGCCGTTCCGGCCGGGACTCGGGCAGCTTGGCGAAGACCAGCACCGCGCAGACCAGCGTCAGGGCGGCCTCGCCCAGGAAGCCGGCCAGGTAGCTGTACTCCGCGATCACGCCCGCCGCCGTCGCGCTGACGGCGAAGCCGAGGTTGATGGCCCAGTAGTTGAGCGCGAAGGCCCGTACGCGGTCCTCGGGGCGGACGATGTCCGCCATCATCGCCGCGACCGCCGGCCGGGAGGCGTTCGAGGTCACGCCGACCAGCAGGGCCACGGCCGCGATCGCCGCCGGGTGCTCCATGAAGCCGAGCAGCGCCACCGAGAACGCGGTCGAGGTCTGGGCCGCCAGCAGGGTCGGGCGCCGGCCGAGCCGGTCGGTCATCACCCCCGCGACGAGCGAGGAGACGACACCGCCGAGCCCGTGGAGGGCGACGACGAGCCCGGCGAAGGAGGCCGAGTACCCCCGGTCCAGGGTCAGGTAGAGGGTCATGAAGGTGGCGACGAAGGCGCCGAGGCGGTTCACCAGGGTGCTCGTCCAGAGCCACCAGAAGGCCCGGGGCAGCCCGGAGACGCTCTCCCGGGCGGCCTGTCCGAAACGGGCAGCGGACATAACGGATCCCCCCGGCGGTGTAAGTATCACTCGTACGGCGTGCACATTACGAGCGGGGGGCCTCCGGGCGCCACCCGATTGACGCGCACCGTCAATCCGGCGGGACCCCGCACCGCGCGCGAGCGCGCCCGGGCGTCCACTAGGCTCGTACGCATGGCCGACGCACCGTACAAGCTGATCCTCCTCCGCCACGGCGAGAGCGACTGGAACGCGAAGAACCTGTTCACCGGCTGGGTGGACGTCAACCTCACCGAGAAGGGCGAGAAGGAGGCGGTCCGGGGCGGTGAGCTGCTCAAGGACGCCGGCCTGCTGCCCGACGTGCTGCACACGTCCCTCCAGAAGCGCGCCATCCGCACGGCGCAGCTCGCGCTGGAGGCCGCGGACCGCCACTGGATCCCGGTGCACCGCTCCTGGCGCCTGAACGAGCGCCACTACGGTGCGCTCCAGGGCAAGGACAAGGCGCAGACCCTCGCGGAGTTCGGCGAGGAGCAGTTCATGCTGTGGCGCCGCTCGTACGACACCCCGCCGCCGGTCCTGGAAGACGGTACGGAGTTCTCGCAGTCCGCGGACCCGCGCTACGCGTCGATCCCGAACGAGCTGCGTCCGCGCACGGAGTGCCTCAAGGACGTCGTCGAGCGCATGCTGCCGTACTGGTACGACGGCATCGTCCCGGACCTGCTGGCCGGCCGCACGGTCCTGGTCGCCGCGCACGGCAACTCGCTGCGCGGTCTGGTCAAGCACCTGGACGGCATCTCCGACGCCGACATCACGGGCCTGAACATCCCCACCGGCATCCCGCTCGTCTACGAACTGGACGCCGACTTCAAGCCCCTGAACCCGGGCGGCACCTACCTCGACCCGGACGCGGCAGCGGCCGCCATCGAGGCCGTCAAGAACCAGGGCAAGAAGAAGTAACCTTCGTGATCATGCCTCCCGCCTGCGCGTACGGCGCGGGCGGGAGGCATTTTTCATGCTCCGCGCAGTGAACACGCCTCAGGGGGCGGTGGGGGTGTTCTCCTGCCATTCGCGGCCGATCGAGCGCAGCAGGGCCGGGTAGACCCCGAGGTAGCGGAAGGGCTTGATGCCCAGCATGTAGAGGGCGCCGAGGCGGCCGTTCGGCTTCACCAGGACGGTCATCTGGCCGCGGTAGCCGCCCGCGCCGTCCGGGACCCAGCCGATGTGCAGCAGCCCGTGCATGGTCCGGTTGGCGCTCTCCGCCACCCACTCGTCGTGGGTCTGGAAGACCGAGGTGAACGGGACCGACCGGGGGTCGGGGCCCCGTTCGCCCTCGCGGAGGTCGGCCGGCAGGCGGTCGCGCAGGGTCGGGACCCGCGTGCCGATGCCGCCGTCGGGCTTGTCCCAGCCGAACAGCTCGCCGAGCTTCCAGCGGGCCGCGAAGAGTGCGCGTGCCACGGGGGAGGGGACGGGATCCCCCGTGCCGCTCGCGAACTGGCGCACCAGGCGCGCGAGGTCGTCGGGGCCGCCCGGGGTCGGCAGTGCCCATACGTCCTCGACCCGGAAGTCGCCGGCGATCTCGTGGACCCGCCAGGGGCGGGAGGTGTGCGCGGTCCTGGAGAGTCTCATCGGTCGGCCCCTTATCTATACGATGCCGTATAGATCGAGGCTAGCACTCGTCTATACGGCACCGTATAGACGGGTGCCGTGTGAGGAGGAGCACAGCATGGGCGCGACCCGCACACCGCGCGGAAAGTGGATCGAGGAAGGACTGCGGGCGCTCGCCGCCGGCGGCCCCGAGGCCGTCCGCGTCGAGGCGCTGGCGCAGGCGCTCGGTGTCAGCAAGGGCGGCTTCTACGGGTACTTCGGCAGCCGGGGCGCGCTGCTCACCGAGATGCTCGACACCTGGGAGCACGAGGTGGCCGAGGCCGTGATCGAGCAGGTCGAGAGCGGCGGCGGAGACGCCCGGGCGAGGCTGGAGCGGCTGTTCGCGATCGCCTCGTCGGCCGACGGGCCGGTCAGGGGCACCACGGCCGACCTCGCGATCCGCGACTGGGCCCGGCGAGACGAGGACGTCGCGCGGCGGCTGCGGCGTACCGACAACCGGCGCATGGAGTACCTGCGTTCGCTGTTCCGCGACATCTGCACCGACGAGGACGACGTCGAGGTCCGCTGCCTGCTGGCCTACTCGCTGCGGATCGGCGAGCACTTCATCCACGTCGACCACGGTGCCCGCACGCACGCGGAGGTCATGGAGCTGACCCGGGACTGGCTCCTGAGGTAGGCGCCGCACACGGGGAGCTGTGGCCCGCGTCCCGCCCGCGCGCACGCATGCGAAAGGCCCCGGCCGAGGGAACTCGGACGGGGCCCGTCGTGCGCGCGCAGCCGGCGGGAGGCGGTCAGCCGCCGCACTGGCAGGGGGCACCGGACTGGCAGCCGCAGCCGCAGCCGGAGCCGCATCCGCAGGCCGCGAGCAGCGGTAGCCGCAGCGGCTCCGGCCTCGGCGGCTGCTCCTGCTCCGGGGTGATGGGGACGGGGGAATCGGGCATGGTTCCTCCTCGCAGGGGCGGTGCCCCGCGGCATACGGGACTTCGTACGACGACCGCCCTCGCCCTCATTCATGCCCAGCGGTACCGGCGCGTCAACGGCGCATTGGGGCTCGTCGTGACCCGCGGTCCGGATGCCCTTCTTCCGGATCCCCCGCTTCCGAGGCCGCTTTCCCAGGCCGGTGTCAGACGCCCTCGACCTGGGTCGGCTGCTGGAGGTCGTCCGCGTGCTCACCCGTGACCAGGTAGACCACGCGCTTGGCCACCGACACCGCGTGGTCCGCGAAGCGCTCGTAGTAGCGGCCCAGCAGGGTCACGTCCACGGCCGTCTCGATGCCGTGCTTCCAGCGGTCGTCCATCAGGTGCTGGAACAGCGTGCGGTGCAGCTGGTCCATCTCGTCGTCGTCCTGCTCCAGCTGGAGGGCGAGGTCGACGTCCTTCGTGATGATCACCTCGGCGGCCTTCGCCATCAGGCGCTGCGCCAGCTGCCCCATCTCCAGGATGGTGGCGTGCAGGTCCCGCGGCACGGCACGGTCCGGGAAGCGCAGCCGGGCGAGCTTGGCCACGTGCTGGGCGAGGTCACCGCTGCGCTCCAGGTCGGCGCTCATCCGCAGGGAGGTCACGACGATGCGCAGGTCGGTGGCGACCGGCTGCTGGCGGGCCAGCAGGGCGATGGCGCGGGCCTCCAGGTCGTGCTGGAGGTCGTCGACCTTCTGGTCGGCGGCGATGACGCTCTCGGCGAGCTTCAGGTCGGCGTCGAGCATGGACGTCGTGGCCCGCCCGATCGCGGAGCCGACGAGCCGGGCCATCTCGACCAGGCCTTCTCCGATCGAGTCCAGTTCCTCGTGGTACGCGTCGCGCATGTCTCGTGTCCCTCTCTCGACCTACTACTGCGGTACTGCCCGTGGGCGGGCCGGGGCGGCCAGCGGCCCCACGTTGACACGGTGAGCCGCAAACGCGTCCGACTCCGGCACCACAAGTGAATCAACCCCGTCGCCAGGGTGAACTCTGGGCGACGACTGTTCGAGGTGCCACCCGAACGGCTGTGGAAGTGTCGTCGTGCCTGCTTAACCTGGATCCATGGACGTGAACGCGGCGGTCGCCGCAGCTGCAGCGATCGCCGGTCTTTGCACCGGTGTGATCGCGATGCTGGCGTTCCGCTGGAGCGAGCGCGACCAGGCCCGCCCCACCCGGAGCTCCATGCGCCCCGACCTCAACGCGGTGCTGCCGCCCGGCGTGGACACCGTCCTCTCCGTGCTGCGCTCCTCGGCGGTCGTGCTGGACGAGGGCGACGCGGTGGTCAAGGCCAGCTCGGCGGCCTACGCGCTCGGCCTGGTCCGCGGCGGCAAGCTCGCTGTGGAGCCGATGCTCCACATGGCCCGCGACACCCGCCGCGACGGGGAGATACGCCAGGTCGAGCTCGACCTGCCCCGGCGCGGTACCGGCCGGGGAGAGGCCCTCGCGGTCTCGGCGCGCGTCGCCCCGCTCGGCTCCCGGCTGGTGCTCCTCCTGGTCGAGGACCTCACCGAGGCCCGCCGCATCGAGGCCGTACGCCGCGACTTCGTGGCCAACGTGTCCCACGAGCTGAAGACCCCGGTCGGAGCGATCTCCCTGCTGTCCGAGGCCGTCATGGACGCCGCGGACGACCCCGAGGCGGTCAGCCGCTTCGCGGGCCGCATGCAGATCGAGTCCACCCGGCTGATCAACCTCGTGCAGGAGCTCATCGACCTCTCCCGGGTGCAGAACGACGACCCGCTGGAGGACGCCGAGCCCGTACGCGTGGACACGCTGGTCGCCGAGGCCATCGACCGCTGCCGCCACACGGCGTCCTCGAAACAGATCACCATGGCCGCGGGCGGCACCGCCGACCTGCGCGTGTGGGGCAACCGCGGACAGCTCGCGGCCGCCCTCGGAAATCTGGTCGAGAACGCCGTCAACTACAGCCCCGCCCGCACCCGCGTCGGCATCGCCGGACGCAGGGTGACGGCTCCTGGGGGAGACTTGATCGAGATCGCCGTGACCGACCAGGGCATCGGCATCCCGGAAAAGGACCGCGAGCGCATCTTCGAGCGCTTCTACCGCGTGGACCCGGCCCGCTCCCGCGCCACGGGAGGAACCGGCCTGGGCCTTGCGATCGTGAAGCACGTGGCGGCCTCGCACGGCGGGGAGGTGTCGGTATGGAGCTCGGAGGGCCAGGGTTCCACGTTCACCCTGCGACTCCCTGAAGCGGCCGCCCCGGCCCCGGCGGCGGCCCACGCCACCCACCCGACCCCTGCCTGACCCAGAACCGCTCCAGCCATTCCTGCCCCGGAGGTCCTTCCGTGACCCGAGTGCTCGTCGTCGAGGATGAGGAATCCTTCAGCGACGCCCTGTCCTACATGCTCCGCAAGGAGGGCTTCGAGGTCGCCATCGCCGCGACCGGGCCCGACGGGCTGGACGAGTTCGAGCGCAACGGCGCCGACCTTGTCCTCCTCGACCTGATGCTTCCCGGCCTGCCCGGCACGGAGGTCTGCCGGCAGCTGCGCGGCCGCTCCAACGTCCCCGTGATCATGGTGACCGCCAAGGACAGCGAGATCGACAAGGTCGTCGGGCTGGAGATAGGAGCAGATGACTACGTCACCAAGCCCTTCTCCTCCCGCGAGCTGGTCGCCCGCATCCGCGCGGTCCTGCGCCGCCGCGGCGAACCGGAGGAGGTCACCCCTGCGGCCCTGGAGGCCGGCCCCGTACGGATGGACGTCGACCGCCACGTGGTCACCGTCTCCGGCGGCAAGGTGGACCTCCCGCTGAAGGAGTTCGACCTGCTGGAGATGCTGCTGCGCAACGCGGGCCGTGTGCTGACCCGTATGCAGCTCATCGACCGGGTCTGGGGCGCCGACTACGTCGGTGACACCAAGACGCTGGACGTCCACGTCAAGCGCCTGCGCGCGAAGATCGAGCCGGACCCGGGCGCGCCGCGCTACCTGGTCACGGTGCGCGGCCTCGGCTACAAGTTCGAGCCGTAAGCCGACGGCGTTCGCGCGGTCCGGCGCCGGCCGGAGGCCGGCACAGCGTCGCGAAGCCGGTGAGGCCCCCCGGGGCCTCGCCGTGCGAGGGGCGCACGCGGAATGGGGTTCGAGCCGGACCCGGGCGCGCCGCGCTACCTGGTCACGGTGCGCGGCCTCGGCTACAAGTTCGAGCCGTAAGCCGCCCCGGCTCTGAAGGCCTACGGGAAGGGCCCCCACCCGCTGATGCGGATGGGGGCCCTTCCCGTATGCGTACGCGGGGTCGGCGTCAGTGGCCGGCGCTGTGCGAGGGGGAACCCGACGGCGTACCGGCGGCGCTGCCCGAGGCGGACCCGGACGGAGTGGCGCCTGCGGCGGCGCCCGTGGCTCCGGCCGACGGGGAGCCCGACGGCGTGCCCGAGGGGGAGCCGGACGGGGTGGCGGGCGCGGCCGGGGCCGCGGTCGGGCCGAACGGCGCGTACGCACCGGTGGCCGGGACCACGAGGGCCTCCAGCTCGATGCCGCCCGTGCTGCTCAGCTGGAAGAGGACCTTCTGGACCTCGCCGTCCCGGACGGTCGCGGCGCCGTCCTCGATCACGGCGGAGGCGTTGCCCTTGCCGCCGATCACGACGTAGCCGAGGGCCGGAACGGTGACCTTGCCGGAGCCTTCGGCCGGCTTCAGCGCGACCTTGCCCTTGCCACCCGGGAGGGTGATGCCGTCAAGGGTCTCCGCCTTGGTGCCGTTGTTGAAGACCGTCGCGGAGACGACCGCGGGGCCCTTCTCGCCCTTCTGGCCCTGGGTGATCACCAGCGCGTTCTGGACCTCGATCTCGCCCTTGGCGGCGGCGGCGTTGTCCGGCTTGATCTGGAGGGTCTGCGCTTCCTGGCCCGCACCGCATGCGGCCAGCGAGGCGATCGAGAACACGACGGCAGTGGCGGCGAGGGCGCCGCGTCGAAGGCTGCGGCTCACGGCGGCGGCAACTCCTTGGACGAACGGAAGGGGCGGGTGGACGCTCGGAACGGCCGAGGTAAAGCCGCTCTAAGGGTGTGTCAGCGCGCTTAGGTTACCGAGCCGCCGCCCCGCCCCCGCACCCGACCCTCCGCAGCGCAGCCGCCGCCCTGGGGCCGTCCCGCGATCTTGCATTCCGCCGTGCCGTTCACCGTGCCGTTCACCGAGCCGTTCACCGGGCCGATCTTGTGGCGTTCGCATATCGTGCGCGCACCCCTGTTGATCAATTTCCGGATTCCCTCGAACGCACTTCGTGATCAATTCAGGATTGGGCCGGAACCCGCCCGGTGGGGACGGCCGCCAGTCGGACGGAGTAGTTCGGTTTCTCGACTCCGAACCCGGCAAAACGGGATGTACGTCACACTGATGGGGGTGCCGGGCAGGTGTAGCGTGGCCCTTTCGCCTGGTCCGCGCAGCGCCCCCGACCTGCGAATACCCCCTTCCGGAAGCTCTCCGCAGCACGTTCGTGTCGCTGTTGTCAAGCCCCGAGATGTGCCCTGACCTGCGAAAACGCCATTCATAACAGTCAGTTCTCGTGTTACCCTGGATAGCCACGGAAGGGGTACCTGTCACATGACGTTCAAGGTTGGCGACACCGTGGTCTATCCCCATCACGGGGCCGCGCTGATCGAGGCCATTGAGACTCGTCAGATCAAAGGCGTGGACAAGACCTACTTGGTGCTCAAGGTCGCCCAGGGCGACCTGACGGTTCGTGTGCCTGCGGACAATGCGGAGTTCGTCGGCGTTCGCGACGTAGTCGGCCAGGACGGGCTGGACCGGGTCTTCGAGGTGCTTCGTGCACCGTATGCAGAAGAGCCGACGAACTGGTCCCGGCGCTACAAGGCAAATCTGGAGAAGCTCGCTTCTGGCGATGTCATCAAGGTCGCCGAAGTGGTGCGTGACCTGTGGCGTCGTGAGCGTGAGCGCGGACTTTCCGCGGGTGAGAAGCGCATGCTCGCGAAGGCACGCCAGATCCTGGTGAGCGAGCTCGCGCTCGCTGAGAACACGAACGAGGACAAGGCCGAGGCCCTCCTCGACGAGGTGCTCGCGTCCTGACGCGAGTCCCCGTGCACCATCTGGTGCGCAGCTTGCCGCGGTGCCCGATGACAAGGTCTCTCCTCCACGAGAGGCCTGTTGCCGGGCGCTGCGGCATGTCTGTATCCGTACCTTTTGCCTTACTGCCTCACTGCCACCATCTCGATGGCGTGCCGGGCCCGGGCAGCCTGCTCGACCGGTCGTCACGGAAGGGGCGAGGGGCGTCGCACCCGGCACCCTTCAGGCCATACCCATGTCGGCCGAAGTCACAAACCTGGCTCGGAGCTACTGATGTCTGACGTAACGCGTCCCCACCGCACCGCCGCGGTGATCCCGGCCGCCGGCCGGGGGGTACGCCTCGGTCCCGGTGCCCCCAAGGCCCTGCGGGCCCTCGGCGGCACCCCGATGCTCATCCACGCCGTGCGCGCGATGGCCCGCTCCCGCGCGGTCTCCCTCGTGGTGGTCGTCGCCCCGCCCGCCGAGGCCGCCGAGGTGCGCCTGCTGCTGGGCGAGCACGCGCTGCCCGAGCGCACCGAGCTGCTGGTCGTCCCCGGCGGGGAGACCCGCCAGGAGTCCGTCCGCGCCGGCCTGGACGCGCTGCCGCCGGACATCACCTCCGTCCTCATCCACGACGCTGCCCGCCCGCTCGTCCCCGTGGACACCGTGGACTCGGTCGTCGAAGCCGTACGCGACGGGGCGCCCGCCGTGGTGCCCGCGCTGCCCCTGGCCGACACCGTCAAGGAGGTCGAGCCCGGCAGGCCCGGCGAGCCCGAGCCGGTCCTCGGCACGCCCGAGCGCGCCCGGCTGCGCGCCGTGCAGACCCCGCAGGGCTTCGACCTCGCCACCCTCCGGCGGGCGCACGCCGCGATCGCCGTCGACGGCGAGGGCGCCACCGATGACGCCGGCATGGTGGAACGCCTCGGTGTCACCGTCATGGTCATCCCGGGCCACGAAGAGGCCTTCAAGGTCACCCGCCCGCTCGACCTGGTCCTCGCCGAGGCCGTACTCGCCCGCAGGAGGGCCACCGATGGCTACTGAGCCGACCCCGCACACCGTCCCGCAGATCCCGCTCGTCGGCATCGGCACCGACGTGCACGCCTTCGAGACCGGCCGCGAGCTGTGGTGCGCCGGCCTGCTCTGGGAGGGCGAGGACGGCCTCGCCGGGCACTCCGACGGCGACGTCGCCGCCCACGCCGCCTGCGACGCGCTCTTCTCCGCCGCCGGTGTCGGTGACCTCGGCGCGCACTTCGGCACCTCCCGCCCCGAGTGGTCCGGCGCCGCCGGTGTCACCCTTCTGGCGGAGGCGGCCCGTATCGTCCGCGCCGAGGGCTTCGAGATCGGCAACATCGCCATCCAGGTGATCGGCGTACGCCCGAAGATCGGCAAGCGGCGCGAAGAAGCGCAGAAGGCGCTCGCGGCCGCCGCCGGCGCCCCCGTCTCCGTGTCCGGCACCACCACCGACGGGCTGGGGCTCACGGGCCGCGCCGAGGGTCTCGCCGCCATCGCCACGGCCCTCGTGTACCGGACGAACCGGGCCTGATCCCTCGTAGCGGCCGTACATCTTCGGCAACAAAGGTGCCCCGGGTCCCGAAAGGGTCGCGGGGCACTGCTACAGGGCCACTACCCTGGTTGCCGTGACTATTCGCCTGTACGACACCAGCGCCCGGCAGATCCGCGACTTCACCCCGCTCACCGCGGGCTGTGTCTCGATCTACCTGTGTGGTGCCACGGTGCAGGCCGCCCCGCACATCGGGCACGTCCGCTCGTACCTGAACTTCGACGTCATGCGCCGCTGGTTCGCCTACCGCGGCTACGACGTGACCTTCATCCGCAACGTCACCGACATCGACGACAAGATCATCGCCAAGGCGGCCGAACAGGGCCGCCCCTGGTGGTCCATCGGCTACGAGAACGAACTGGCCTTCAACTCCGGCTACGACGCGCTCGGCTGCCTGCGGCCGACCTACGAGCCGCGCGCCACCGGGCACGTCCCGGAGATGATCGAGATGATGCGCGGGCTCATCGAGCGCGGCCACGCGTACGAGTCCGAGGGCAACGTCTACTTCGACGTGAAGTCCTTCCCCGGCTACCTCTCGCTCTCCCGCCAGGAGCTCGACAACATCCGTCAGCCGGAGGGCACCGGCGAGACCGGCAAGCGCGACCCGCGCGACTTCGCCATGTGGAAGTCCGCCAAGCCCGGCGAACCCTCCTGGGAGACCCCGTGGGGCCGCGGCCGTCCCGGCTGGCACCTCGAATGCTCCGCCATGGCGCACAAGTACCTCGGCCAGGCCTTCGACATCCACGGCGGCGGGCTCGACCTGATCTTCCCGCACCACGAGAACGAGATCGCCCAGGCCCAGGCCTTCGGCGACGAGTTCGCGAAGTACTGGGTCCACAACGCCTGGGTCACCATGTCCGGCGAGAAGATGTCCAAGTCGCTGGGCAACTCCGTCCTCGTCTCCGAGATGGTCAAGCAGTGGCGCCCGATCGTCCTGCGCTACTACCTCGGCACCCCGCACTACCGGTCGATGATCGAGTACAGCGAGGAGGCCCTGCGCGAGGCCGAGTCGGCCTTCGCCCGGATCGAGGGCTTCTACCAGCGCGTCATCGAGAAGGCCGGCGGCCCCGTCGAGCCGGCGGGAGAGGTCCCGCCCGCCTTCGCCGAGGCCATGGACGACGACCTGGGCGTCCCGCAGGCGCTCGCGATCGTCCACACCACCGTCCGCCAGGGCAACAGTGCGCTCGCCGCCGACGACAAGGACGCGGCCATCGCGCGCCTGTCCGAGGTGCGGGCCATGCTGGGCGTCCTCGGCCTGGACCCGCTCGACCCCCACTGGGACGGCGGGAACGGCTCCGACCGCGGCGAGGAGCTCCACGGCGCCGTGGACACCCTCGTGCGACTCGTCCTGGAGCAGCGCGAATCCGCCCGGGGCCGTAAGGACTGGGCGACCGCCGACGCGATCCGCGACCAGCTCCAGCAGTCCGGGCTGGTCATCGAGGACAGCCCCACGGGTCCGCGCTGGACGCTCGGCCCCCGCTGAGCCCAGGCAGCTGAGCTTGGTGTGCCGCCAGGAGCTCCGGGCGGCACACTCTTCATACGTACATACCGCAGCACCAACGAAAACAGGTAGAAGTCATGGCCGGGAACAGCCAGCGCAGGAACCGCCGCACGTCCAACAAGAAGGGCGCGACGGTCGGCAGCGGTGGCCAGCGGCGCAAGGGTCTGGAAGGCAAGGGCCCCACGCCCAAGGCCGAGGACCGCAAGAAGCACAAGGCGAACCGCATCGCCAACGCCATGGCCCGCCAGGCCGCCAAGCGCCGCCCCGCCCCGCGCCGCGGCGGCCCCAAGGGCACCAGCGAGATGGTCGTCGGCCGCAACCCGGTCTTCGAGGCGCTGCGCGACGGGGTCCCGGCCACGACCCTCTACGTCCAGCAGTTCATCGACAACGACGAGCGCGTCCGCGAGGCCCTCCAGCTCGCCGCCGAGCGCGGCAACATCAACCTGATGGAAGCCCCGCGCCCCGAGCTCGACCGCATGACCAACGGGCTCAACCACCAGGGCCTGGTCCTCCAGGTCCCGCCGTACGAGTACGCGCACCCGGAGGACCTCACCGCCGCCGCGTACGACAACGGCGAGGACCCGCTGATCGTCGCCCTCGACGGCGTCACCGACCCGCGCAACCTCGGCGCGATCGTCCGTTCCGTCTCCGCCTTCGGCGGCCACGGCGTGGTCATCCCCGAGCGCCGCGCCGCCGGCATGACCGCCGGCGCCTGGAAGACCTCGGCCGGCACCGCCGCCCGCACCCCGGTCTCGCGCGTCACCAACCTGACCCGCGCCCTCCAGGACTACAAGAAGGCCGGCATCACCATCGTCGGCCTCGCGGCCGAGGGCACGAAGACGGTCAACGACCTGGCCGAGCTGGCGGGCCCGGTCGTCATCGTCGTCGGCTCCGAGGGCAAGGGCCTCGGCCGTCTCGTCGGCGAGAACTGCGACTACCTCGTCCGCATCCCGATGCCGGGTGGCGCCGAGTCCCTCAACGCCGGTGTCGCCGCCGGTGTGGTCCTCTACGAGGCGGCCCGCCGCCGCGCCGACCGCGGCCGCATCTGATCCCCGTACGAGGGATCCCCGCGCGGCGGATCCCTCGCGCGACTGATCCACTTGGCTCACGGAATATGACCCGTGAGCGTGTCACCCCGTCCGATTCGGGCGGGGTGGCTTGATCTTGACGGGTCTCGGACACATCCCTGTCGTCAAGGCAGTGTCCTAAACACTGATCACTCGGTTAGATGAGTGTGGACACCAGAACGTCAGGGTTCGACGACCAGCCCGCGCTGAGCATGGTCAAGGTGCCGTGCGACCCCGCACAGGTCATCGTCAACCACGCCAGCTTCCGCGTGCGGCTCGCACCGAGCCCGAGCGCGCGTTCCAAGCCCGCGAAGGCCCCCGGCCGCGCACCCGTCCTGGGTGGCGCCGTGGTGGCGGCCGCCGGGGCCACCCGCCGCCGGGCCCCCGTGGTCTGGAGCGGCAAGTCCGACGCCGGCGACGCCGCCGCCATGGGCGGACTGCTCCAGGCCGTCCGTGAGGCCGGCCGCGGACACGACGAGTACGACGGCGGCGCCACCCAGGTCATCCCCCGCGTCGACCTGGCCCACGACCTCGCCGGGGACACCGTCGCCACGCCGACCGTCATCGGCCAGCGCAGATACGGGGACCCCGCCGAGACCCGCCCGCTGGCCGCCGTACGCGACCTGCCCTACCAGCCGGAGCCGCCCGGCTCCGGCCCCGGGGCCGACTCCCGCCGGGCCAGCCCCGACACCCGCGGCCAGGCCTCCTACTACCCCGGCCGCCGGATGAACCTGGGCGTCGTGCTGCTCCCGCTGCGCGTCTTCCTCGGCTTCATCTCCATCTACGCAGGCATGGGCAAGCTGTGCGACCCCGTCTACTTCGACGGCGGCGAACGCGGCTCCATGGTCACCTGGCTGCACACGCTGAACCCCTGGGCGCTCGCCGAGCCGCTGCGCGACTTCGCCCTCGCCCACCCGGTCGGCGCGGGCCTGAGCGTGGCCTTCCTCCAGGTCATCGTCGGCGTGCTCACGGTCTTCGGCCTGTGGCAGCGGTTCGCCGCCTGCTTCGGGGCGCTGCTGTCCGCCGCCCTGCTGATGACGGTGAGCTGGAAGACCGTCCCGGCCTACGACGCGCCCGACATCATCTACCTCGCCGCCTGGAGCCCGCTGATCATCGCCGGCGCCCCGGTCTACTCCCTCGACGGACGCCTCGCCGGCGAGGCCTGGCGCACCCTCGGCCCGCGCTCCGAGATCTGGCGGCTGCGGCGGCGCGTACTGCGCCGCGGGGCCGTCATGGCCACCGTCGTGTGCGGGCTCACCCTGATCGTCGGCTCGCTCCTCGGCGGCGCCGTCCGCTCCTCCACCGTCGTCACCGTTCCCGGGCCGGGCGAGGCACCCAGCAACTACCTGCCCGGCCGTCCGCTGCCGCAGCAGGCACCGGCCGGTCCGCAGCCCGGACAGCAGCAGCCCACGAAGCCGCCGACCAAGGCCGCTTCGCCCTCGGCCAGTGCGACCGAGCCCGCCGCCAAGTCCGGGAAGACCGCGTCCGGCACCCCCTCCAAGGGGACTTCGGGGACGCGCTCCGAGTCGCCCGCCGCGACGCGCGGTACCACCGGCAAGCAGCAGCAGACCCCGCGCAGCACCCCCCGGCAGTCCTCCTCACCGAAGCAGCCGTCCTCCTCCGCGGGGAGCAGCACGGGCGGCGGGGCTCCGGCCGCCAAGCAGCCGGGCCTGATCGGCGGGCTCATCGGCTGACACCAGCACAGAGAATCGGGGCCCGGCACGCGCGCGCGTGCCGGGCCCCCGTGCGTGTGCCGGGCGCCCGGAGCCGCGTACGTACGGCACCGGCCGGCCCGTGCGGGGCCTCAGGTGCCCTTCTGCGCCGCCAACTCCCGTGCGGCCTCGGTGAGGTCCTTCGCCGTGTCGATCGCCCGCCAGTAGGCCCCCTGCGGCAGCGGGAAGCCCGCGAGGCGCCGCTCACGGGCCAGGCGCGGGAACGTCGTGCGCTCGTGGTCCCCCAAGTCGGGGAGCAGGGCGGCGAATTCGGGGCTGAAGACGTACACGCCGGCGTTGACCGGATAGGGCGAGGGCGGGGCCTCGATGAAGTCCAGCACCTGCCCGAACTCGTTGGTCTCCACGACCCCCCACGGGATCCGCGGCCGCGCCAGCGCGAGTGTGGCCACCGCGTCGCGCTCCGCGTGGAAGGCGGCCATCTCGCGGAGCGAGAACCGGGTCCAGATGTCCCCGTTGGTCGCGTACCAGGCTCCGCCGGGATGCGGGAGGTGCCGGGCGGCGTACTTGAGACCGCCGCCGCGGCCCAGCGGCTGCTCCTCGACCACCGTGGTCACGCGCAGCGGCAACCGGGCCCCGCGAAGCCACTCCTGGAGCACCTCGGCCAGGTGCCCGCAGGAGACCACGGCGTCCGTGACCCCCTCGGAGGCCAGCCAGGCCAGCTGGTGCCCGATGATCGGCACCCCCGTCCCCGGGATCTCGACCATCGGCTTCGGACGGTCGTCCGTGTACGGGCGCAGCCGCGAACCCTGGCCGCCCGCCAGGACGACGGCCTGGGTGGGGGCGGCGGGGAACGCGGCTGCGGAGGGAGCGGGCGGAGCGGATGGAGCGGATCGGTGGTCGTCGGTCATGACCGCCAGCGTAGGCAGGTGGCGCGCGTCAGCCCATGGAGGCGACGCCGGAGGCGTACGAGGTGTCGCAGACGGGCCGGGCGAACGACTGGGCCTTCGTGGGGCCGTACGCGTCCACGGCGGCCCGCCCCAGCGCCCGCGCGATCCCCACGCAGTGCTCGGCGAGCGACGGCCGCCGGTTCACCTCCTGCTGGAGGTGGGTGAGCACGTCGTCCGGCCGCCCGCCCTGCTGCAGCTCACCGACGAGCTGATCGCGCAGCACCTCGTGCGCGGCACGCGGCTTCGCGGGGACGGAGACGTCCTCGGCGGAGGCGGTCAGGACCTGGGAGGACGAAGTGTCCGCCCAGGGGACCATGGTGACCGCGAGGGTCCCGGACAGGACCAGGACGACGGGCAGGACCAGGGCGAGGGAACGGCCGATACGGCGGGCAGTGTGGGTCACGAGGGCGAGAGTAGCGCTCGGTGAAGATTTGGCGACATTTAGTCACCCTGTCGGGGGATGGTTCGACGTGGTTTTTCGAATTAAGGGTTGACGGTCGGGGTCGAATGGCCCGGTCTGCCGGGGTTCCTGCCATGCGCCCCGACGGGCGGCGGACGGGCAACGGACGCCGGAGGGGCGCCCCTTGACGGGACGCCCCTCCAACGACCGCGAAACCTGCGGGAGCTGCTAGGCCGAGAGCCGCTCGCCGGAGGAGGTCGAGAAGACGTGGATCTCGTCCGCGCGCGGCACCACGTGGAGGTTGGAGCCCTTCTCCGGGACCTGGCGGCCGCCCACGCGGACCACGAGGTCCTGCGAGCCCTCGGCGGAGGTCGTGGAGCCGTAGACGTAGCCGTCGGCGCCGAGTTCCTCGACGACGTTCACGACGATGGTCAGACCGCCGGTCTCGGCGACGTCGAAGTGCTCCGGGCGGACGCCGACCGTGACGGTGCGGTCGCCCGCGTCGGCCGCCGCGGACAGCGCCTCGCGGGACACCGGGACGACGCTGTCGCCGAACTTCACACCGCCGTCGGTGATCGGGACCTCGACCAGGTTCATGGCCGGCGAGCCGATGAAGCCGGCGACGAAGAGGTTCGCGGGGCGGTCGTACATGTTGCGCGGGGTGTCGACCTGCTGGAGCAGCCCGTCCTTCAGGACGGCCACGCGATCACCCATCGTCATGGCCTCGACCTGGTCGTGGGTGACGTAGACGGTGGTGATGCCGAGGTCGCGCTGGAGCGCCGCGATCTGCGTGCGGGTGGAGACGCGGAGCTTGGCGTCGAGGTTCGACAGCGGCTCGTCCATGAGGAACACCCGCGGCTTGCGCACGATGGCGCGGCCCATGGCGACGCGCTGGCGCTGACCGCCGGAGAGCGCCTTCGGCTTCCGGTCGAGGTACTGGGTGAGGTCGAGCATCTTCGCCGCGTCCTCCACCTTCTTGCGGATGGTGGCCTTGTCCTCACCGGCGATCTTGAGCGCGAAGCCCATGTTGTCGGCGACGGACATGTGCGGGTAGAGCGCGTAGTTCTGGAACACCATCGCGATGTCCCGGTCCTTGGGCGGCAGGTGCGTGACGTCGCGGTCGCCGATGCGGATGGCGCCGCCGTTGACGTCCTCCAGGCCGGCCAGCATGCGCAGGGAGGTGGACTTGCCGCAGCCGGACGGGCCGACGAGCACGAGGAACTCGCCGTCCTGGATCTCCAGCTCGAGCTGGTCGACAGCGGGCTTGTCGCCGCCGGGGTACAGCCGGGTCGCCTTGTCGAAAGTGACAGAAGCCATGGTGATGAATCCCTTCTACCGGCAGGAACGTGCCGGACGATCCGAGTGGAAGGAAGAATGGGTCTAGTCCACTAGATGGACTTCCGCTCGACGCTACCCGCCCGGACGGCTCCTGTCAGCACCGGGAAGGTGTCGAATTTCGCATTACGCGATGTGGGCCGCTGTGTAGAGTGAGGGCGGTTGCGCCTCCTTAGCTCAGCTGGCCAGAGCAACGCTCTTGTAAAGCGTAGGTCGTCGGTTCGAATCCGACAGGGGGCTCCGAGGAAGTACACCAGAGGCCCTGTCGTCCTAGCGGACGGCAGGGCCTCTGACCGTTCGGGGGCTGTCCGACAGGGGAGGCGGGAATGGCCGCGCGGTACGTCGTCTCACCGCACGGGGGCCGGCGCGCCCACCGGGACATCACCTCCGCCCTCGCCGAGGCGGCCCGGCGCGGGCGGGCGGCGGTGATCGAGATCGAGCCCGGGCACTACGAGGAGACGCTCACAGTCCGCGGCGAGGTCCGCCTGGTCGCGGTCGGAGGACCCGGCTCGGTCGTGGTGGCACGGCCCCGGGGCGCCGTCCTCAACTCCTTCGCGCCGGCAGTCGTCCAGGGCCTCGTACTCGTCGGCCGGGACGCCGACGTGGTGGGCTGCCACGCGGGGACGCTGACGCTGGAGCGGACCGGGATCCAGGCCTACGACGGTGTCGCGCTCCACGCCCGGCCGGGCACCTCGGTGACGCTGCGGGAGAGCACGGTCCTGCACGGCCGGGTCCTGCTCGCGGGGGCCGCCGGGCTCGTCGAGCGCTGCCGGTTCACCGACGCCGCGGACAACGCGCTCGCCGTGATCGGCGGTGGCCGGCTCTCGCTCCTCGGCAGCCGGATCGAGGGCAGCCGGATCCACGGGGTCCGCGTCAGCGGCGGGCAGGCCCGGATCGAGGGGTGCGTGCTGACCCGCACCGGGATGGCCGCGGTCCTCGCCGGCGCGCAGGCGGAACTGACCGTGACCGACTGCCTCGTCGAAGCCGTGGAGGCGGAGGGCATCGCCTACATCGAGCAGTCCCGGGGCCGCGTGGAGCGCACCCGTGTCGTCGGCGCGCAGTTCGGGATCGCGGTGGCGAGCGGCGCCGACCCGGTGGTGCGCGACTGCGTGCTCACCGGCTGCCGTGATACCGGCCTCGACATCAACAACGGCGGCCGCGGCCGGTTCGAGAACTGCGACGTCTCCGGGGCGGGCAACGTCGCCGTGCACGTGACCCGGGGCGGCGCCCCGGAGGTCCACGGCTGCCGTGTCGCCGACGGCAAGGTCGGTGTCGCGGTCACCGAGGGCGGCCGGGGCCGGTTCACCCGGATCGAGGTCCGGGACCTGACCAGCGCCGCCCTGCGGGTCCACGACGAGGCCACCGCCGTCTTCGAGCACGTCACGGTGGAACGCTGCCCGTCCGGGCTGGAGACCAAGGGGAACGGCGGCACGCAGGCCGAGGTCACCGACGGGGTGATGCGGGACGTCGACATGGCCGCGGTGACCGCTCTCGGGCAGACCTGGGTGACGCTGCGCCGGCTGTCGGTGGAGCGGGCGGCGCTGGCCTTCGGCGCAGGGGAGGAGGCCCAGTTGCTCCTGCACGACTGCCGGGCCGAGACGGTGACCACCGGCGGGGCGGCCGCCTTCGGCAGCGCACGGGTCGTCGCGCGGAACCTCACCGTGACCGGCAGCGACGGACTGGGCGTCTTCGCGAGGGACTCCGCCCGGCTGGAGGTCGTCGGCGCCACCCTCGCCGACTGCGCGGTGAGCGGCGCGAGTTTCGTCGACCGCGCCGGAGGCCGGCTGGAGGACTGCTCCGTGACGGGGACCGGGCAGCTGGGCGTCCTGCACAACGGTCTCGTCGACCTGACCGGGCTGCGTACGTCGCTGCCGGTGCTCGAAAAGGCGGTGCGGACCGAACCGGACCCGACGGTCGTCCACCACCACTACGAGGGACCGGTCTTCAACGGCCCGGTCCGCGATGTCCAGCTGGCGTGGAACAACGTCCACGCCGTCCTGAACCAGACGACGAACGAGGACGGTACCCGCACATGAGCGATCAGCAGCAGAACGCCGACCGGTCCGGTCCGGTCTTCCACGGAGCCGTCTCCGGAGCCCAGTTCGCCTGGGGCAACGACAGCGTCACCCAGAACCAGCAGAACAACACCGCGCCCCCGCCCGGCGCCGAGGCCGCTGCCGCCGTCGCCGCCCTCGCCGCTCTCGTCGCCGACCTGCTGCGGCAGCTCCCCGGGGCGGGTCTGCCCGACCGGGACCGTGAGGACGCCGAGGCCGCCGCCCAGGACGTCCTCGCGGAGGTCGCCGGGACGGGCGAGCCCGACCAGGGGCGGCTGCGCCGCGCCCTGGCCGCGCTCAAGGGAGCCCTGGCACCGGTGGCGACCGGGGTGGTGGCCGGGACGGCGGTGGGGGCGCAGGAATGGGCCCGGACGGCGATCGAGGGCCTGACCTCGGCCGTCTGATCAGTGGCGGCCCGAGATCCGGTCGGCCAGGCGGGCCAGCCGGGTGGTCGTCGGGCGGTGGGTGGTGCTCTCGTGGCGGTCCGCCTCGCGGTAGGCGGCGTAGAGGGCCTGGACGCCGAGCCAGCGGAAGGGTTCCGGCTCCCAGCGGCGGACGCGGTGGTCCACCCAGGGCAGGGTGGTCAGTTCGGTGGACTCGCCGAGGACCAGATCGCGCAGGGTGCGGGCCGCGAGGTTGGAGGTGGCGACGCCCGAGCCCACGTAGCCGCCCGCCCAGCCCAGGCCCGAGGCGCGGTCCAGGGTGACGGTGGCGCACCAGTCGCGGGGCACGCCGAGCACACCCGACCAGGCATGGGTGATCTCCGTACCCGCGAGCTGCGGGAAGAAGGAGGTCAGCAGGGTGGTCAGGGCGGAGACGGTGGCCGGTTGGGTGCGGCCGTCTTGGTCGGTGCGGGAGCCGAAGCGGTACGGAACCCCGCGGCCGCCGATCGCGATGCGGTCGTCGGCGGTGCGCTGGGCGTACATGTACGCGTGGGCCATGTCGCCGAGGAGCGTGCTGTCCGACCAGCCCAGCCGGGACCAGGTCTCGGCGGGGAGCGGGGCCGTCACGATCATCGAGGAGTTCATGGGGAGCCATGAGCGCTTCTGGCCCTTGAGGGCGGCGGTGAAGCCTTCGGTGCAGCGCAGTACGTAGGGGGCGCGGACGGTGCCGTACGGGGTGACGGCGCGGCGCGGGGCGATCTCGGTGACGGGCGTGGACTCGTGGATGACCACCCCGAGGGCTTCGACGGCGGCGGCCAGGCCCCGGACCAGCTTCAGGGGGTGGATGCGGGCGCCGTGGGGGCTCCAGCTGGAGCCGACGGCGTCGGCGATGTCGATGCGGGCGCGGGTGGCGGGGGCGTCGAGGAGTTCGCGGTCGGTCTCGCCGAAGGCGGCCTCGTGGGCGTGGAAGGCCTTCAGGCGGGCGAGCTGGGCGGGGGTGCGGGCGACTTCGAGGACGCCGCCGCGGTGGATGTCGGCGTCGATGCCTTCCTTGACGGTGACGTCGATGACCTCGGTGACGGTCTCGTTCATGGCCTGCTGGAGGCGGCGGGCGGCCGGCCGGCCGTGGAGGGCGGCGTAGCGGTCGCGGCCGGCGATGCCGTTGTAGAGCCAGCCGCCGTTGCGGCCGGAGGCGCCGTAGCCGCAGAACTTCTGTTCCAGGACGGTGATGCGGAGGTCGGGGGCGGCGCGCTTGAGGTAGTAGGCGGTCCACAGGCCGGTGTAGCCGCCGCCGACGATGACGACGTCGGCCGTGGTGTCGGCGGTGAGGGGTGCGCGGGGTGGGGTGGCCGGGGTGCCGGTTCGCTCGGACGCGTACCAGAAGGAAATACCGCCGTTGATCGTCATGGGGGATTTGGTACACCTCGCTCCGGGAGGGTGTCCAGGGACGAGGTGTCGTGGTTCGGGGCGGTTGGGGTGGCCGTATGCCGGATGTTTCGG
Source organism: Streptomyces sp. NPDC040545 (assembly GCF_055595065.1). Classification (NCBI taxonomy): domain Bacteria; kingdom Bacillati; phylum Actinomycetota; class Actinomycetes; order Kitasatosporales; family Streptomycetaceae; genus Streptomyces; species Streptomyces sp. NPDC040545. Next base: position 117,622 of record NZ_JBVIWA010000015.1, on the reverse strand, counting down.
CGCGGGCCGTGTGCCGGGCGCGGGCCGTGTGCCGGGCGCTGCCCGGACCCGCGCCTCAAACGCCCGCGGGGCTGAGTGCGCGGGCCTGTCGGTTGGTGGCGGGGTGGGGTGCCGGGGCGGGGTGTCTCCTCGGCTCGGCGCGTGCGGGTTTGTCTCGGCTGTGCGCGGTGGTTGCGCGCTCGTCCTGCGGGGACACCCCGCCCCGTCCCCCCACCCCTCACGCCGTCGAAGCCCACAGGGGGATGGAAGCCGCGCTGTCGGAGCCCCGCCCCACCCTTTGAAGCCCCGCCGGCGATTGAGGCGCCCCACCTCGGCAGGAGGGATCCGTGCCGCCGAGCCGACCGCAGGGCACCCCGCACGGGGGATCCGTGTCAGTGGGGTGGTTCACGATGGGGGGATGGCGCGCAAAGGACAGCAGGGGCAGCAGACGGTGAAGGCGGCGCGGCGGCCGGAGCTGAGGCTGCCCGAGCTGACGGTGTGGGACGGGGCTGAGCTGGAGCCGGACGGGGACTACGACGGGCTGGAGTTCGCGGATCTCGACCTGGCGGGGCAGGAGGGGATCGGGGCCCGGTTCATGGACTGCGCGGTGCGGCGGTGTGCGCTGGACGAGGCGGGGCTGGCGAAGGCGCGGGTCCTGGATTCGGTGCTGGAGGGGGTCCGGGGGGTGGGGACGGACCTGTCGGGGGCCTCCCTGCGGGACGTGGAGGTGGTGGACGCGCGGCTGGGCGGGGTGCAGCTGCACGGGGCGGTGCTGGAACGGGTGATGGTTCGCGGGGGCAAGATCGACTACCTGAACCTGCGGAAGGCCCATCTCAAGGACGTGGTCTTCGAGGGGTGCGTGCTGGTGGAGCCGGACTTCGCGGGAGCGGTGCTGGAGCGGGTGGAGTTCCGGGACTGTGCGCTGCGGGGGGTGGATTTCAGCGGGGTGCGGATGGCGGACGTGGATCTGCGGGAGGCGTCCGTGCTGGAGATCGCGCGGGGGGTGGAGGCGCTGGCCGGGGCGGTGATCAGTCCGGCGCAGCTGTTGGACCTGGCCCCGGCGCTCGCTTCCCAGCTGGGGGTGCGGGTGCTGGCGTAGCCCCGCCGGGTGCGGCGCCGTTGCCGGGGCGCTCCCCCAGCTACCGCTGTTCCCTGGCGGGGCTGAGAGGAAGGGTGGGGAGACTGCGGCGAATGGCCGAGTGGGAGGGTGCCCGGGCGGGTGGGGTGTCTAACGTCGCAAGCAGACACATCGGTGCATGAGGCCTGTGGAGGTGCCATGTCCCATCGGGGCCGCCGGCTGGCGGGCGCCTGCGCCAGTGCGGTCGCCGTCGGCCTGCTCGTCGTGTGGGCCGTTCTGGGCACACCGCCGCCGCGGCACGGGGCCGGGGGCAGCGCAGGGACCGAGGGCGAGGGTGCCGGGACCGCCCTGGGCGCCTATCTCCACTACGGCTCGCCCGGCGTCGAGCGGATGGAGGAACTCTCGAGCTGGCTCGGCGGTACCGAGCTGCGCGCCGGGCACACCTATCTGCCCGGCGACACCTGGGAGAACATCGAGGGGGCACCCGATTCCCTGCGCACCTGGGCGCGGTGGCGCAACGAGCGGGCCGATCGGCTGTTCGTCCTGAACGTGCCCATGCAGGAGCGCAACGAGGCCGGTGTCCCCGACGGCCGGGTCGCGGAGCTGATCCGCTCCGGCGCCCAGGGGGCGAATGACCACCACTTCCGGCAGCTGGCCCGGCGTCTGGTCGACCTCGGGGTGCCGGACACGGTGATCGTCCTCGGCTGGGAGATGAACGGCTTCAACTACACCCACCGGTGCCGTCCGGATCCCGAGAACTGGAAGACGTACTGGCGGCGCATCGTGGCCGCCATGCGTTCGGTGGAGGGGCAGCGGTTCCTTTTCGACTACGCCCCCAACCGCGGGAGTGACGCGATCGCCTGGACCAGCTGCTATCCCGGCGACGACGTCGTCGACGTCGTCGGTATGGATTCCTACGACCAGGAGCCCGGCCGCACGTTCGACGAGCAGGTCACCCAGCCCTACGGACTCCAGCAGCAGGTCGACTTCGCGAAGGCGCACGGCAAGCGGATCTCGTACCCCGAATGGGGGCTGTTCCGGCACGGGGACAATCCCGAGTACGTGCGGGGCATGCTGGCCTGGTTCGCCGAGCACAAGCCGTTCTACCAGAGCATCACCGACTACTGCCCGCACGGCGTGTGGCAGTGCGGGCAGAATCCGCGCTCCACAGAGGTGTTCCGGGAGTTCCTGTCCGGCGGACGGCTCTGACTACGCCGGGACGCGGGGGAAGCGGGCCTGGAGGGTCCAGATGGCCGGGTTGTCGGCGAGGCCGTCGTGCATGTCGATCAGGTCCGCGATGAGGTCGTGCAGGAAGTCGCGGGCCTCGCGGCGCAGCAGGCGGTGGCTGAAGGTCAGCGGGGCTTCCTCGGCCGGCATCCAGTCGGCTTCGACGTCGACCCAGCCGAAGCGGCGCTCGAAGAGCATGCGGTCCGTGGACTCGGTGAAGTCGAGTTCGGCGTACTGACGGTTGGCGGAGCGGTTGCCGCGGGGGTCCTTGTCGAGCTGTTCGACGATGTCGCACAGGGCCCAGGCGAAGTCCAGTACGGGTACCCATCCCCAGGCTGTGGACACTTCCCGGTCCGCGTTGGTGTCGGCGAGGTAGACGTCCCCGCAGAACAGGTCGTGCCGCAGGGTGTGGACGTCCGCGGAGCGGTAGTCGGTCTGCGGGGGGTCCGGGAAACGCCGGGAGAGGGAGTAGCCGATGTCGAGCACGTAGCTGATGGTGTCACGGGTGCCGGGGGCGTTCACCTCCGGTGTCAGGGCAGGAGTCGCTGTTCCTTGGCCACGGAGACGGCGCCCGCGCGGGTGTCGACGCCGAGCTTGTCGTAGATGCGGCCCAGGTGGGTTTTGACGGTGGCCTCGCTGATGAACAGGGCGCGGGCGATGTCGCGGTTGCCCAGGCCCCGGGCCAGCTGGCCGAGGATGTCGAGTTCGCGGTCGGTCAGGGTGGGGCGGGTGCCGCGCATGTGGGCCATGACCCGGCTGGCCACAGGTGCGGACAGGGTGGTGCGGCCCTGGGCCGCGGAGTGGATGGCGGCGAAGAGCTCCTCCGGGCGTTCGGCCTTGAGGAGGTAGCCGGTGGCGCCGGCGCCGATCGCGCGGGTGATGTCCGCGTCGGTGTCGTAGGTGGTGAGGACCAGGACGTGCGGGGGCCGGGGGAGGGCCGTGATGCGGCGGGTGGCCTCGACGCCGTCGATGCCCTCGCCGAGCTGGAGGTCCATCAGGACCACGTCGGGGTGGAGTTTCGCGGCGAGGGCGACGGCCTCCTCGCCGCTGCCCGCCTCCCCGAGGACCTCGATGTCGGGCTCGCTGCCGAGCAGGGCCAGGAGTCCGGCGCGGACCACCACGTGGTCGTCGCAGAGGAGGATCGTGGTCATGGGGCCGGCTCCAGGGGGATGGCCGCGGAGAGGACGGTGCCCTCGCCCGGCGTGGATTCGATCGTCAGGGTGCCGCCGAGCTGGCGGACGCGGGCCCGCATGGCCGGGAGGCCGTGCCCACGGTCGGCGGCGTCGGCGCGGGGGTCGGTGAAGCCGTGGCCGTCGTCGGCGATGTCCAGGACGACCTGGTCGCCCAGGAAGCTCAGGGTGAGTGCGGCCGTACGGGCGCCGGAGTGCTCGCGGACGTTGGCCAGCGCGCCCTGGGCTATGCGCAGCAGGGCGGACTGGACGCGGTCGGGGAGCGGGGCCGGGGTGCCTTCGAGGTGGAAGCGGACCTCGATGTCCGGGCCGGCGTCGAGGGAGCGCAGGGCTTCGGCGAGGCCGGCGCCGTCGGCGAGCTCGGGCGGGGCCAGGTCGTGGACGAGCCGGCGGGCCTCGGCGAGGCCGTGTGCGGCGATGCCGGTGGCGGTACGGACGTGCGCGCGGGCGGTGGCCGGGTCGGTGTCCCAGGTGCGGTCCGCGGCCTGGAGCAGCATCTGCTGGCTGGACAGGTTCTGGGCGAGGGTGTCGTGGATCTCCATGGACAGCCGCTGCCGTTCGGCGAGGGTGCCTTCGCGGCGTTCGGTGGCGGCCAGCTCGCGGCGGGTGCGGATCAGGTCGTCGATGAGGGTGCGCTGGGCCTGGGCCTGGCGTTCCATGTGGACGAAGACGGCGGTGGCGAGGGCGGCGACGGCGGGCGGGGCCAGGAGGAGGTTGGGGTCGAAGGACTTGGCCAGCTGGAGCTGGGCGATCACCACGAAGCCCGTGAGGAGGGCCACGAGGACGATGGCGGCGCGTGGCGGGAGGGTGCGCAGCGCGGTGAAGAACAGCGGTACGGCGCACCAGGCGAAGCTCGGCGCGAGGACGACCAGGACCACCCAGGTGGTGACGACGAGGCCGAGCCACAGCAGCCGCCGGGCGGTGGGGGCGGCACCGAGGGCGGGGCCGAGGACGTAGAGCAGGGCCAGGGTGACGCTGAGGGCGATGATCCACGGGGTGCGGGGTTCGCCGGGGTGGCGCAGCAGGAAGCGGAGCAGGGAGGCGCCGAGGAGCAGGAAGAACGCGGTGTGGGCGACCGTGGTCAGCGTTCGGGTGTCCGGCTTGCTGGTGGGGTGGCTCACCGGTTGCTCCTGGTGTACGGGGGTCGCGTTCATTGTCGCCTGCGGTGCCGTTGCCGGGGCTTCACCCCGGACCCCGCGCCTCAAACGCCGGCGGGGCTGGAAGAGCGGGGCTCCGCCCCGGACCCCGCGCCTCAAACGCCGGCGGGGCTGAGGGAGCGGGGCTCCGCCCCCGGCCCCGCGCCTCAAACGCCGGCGGGGCTGAGTCTTTCCGCGCCGGAGGCGGGCCGCATCGACCGATCGGATGACCCTCGGGTCAGCCGGTGGGGTGGGTGGGGCGAGCCGGTACGGGGACGGGGTGCGGGGGGTTGCGGGCCGAGGCTTGGAGCAGTGAAGGAGCCGGTCCGACCGGCCCGGACCGACCCGATGCCGACCCCGTGCCACCGTGCCCCCGTTCTCAGGAGCAGAGATGAACACCCGCACCCGCGTTCTCACCGGTACCGCCCTCGCCGTCGCCCTGGGCGCCGGAGCCTTCGGTGCCGTGAGCGCCAGCGCGACCCCCGCCTCCGACGTCGCTTCGGCGTCCGTCGCCTCGGTCTCCTCGAAGAAGGACGCGCCGGCCGACAAGAACTTCACCACGACCACGCACCTCACCATCGACGCCGCGACCCGCGCCGCCGAGGCCGCCCTGAAGGCCGCCGAGTCCGAGAACCAGAAGGTGACGGTCGCCGTCGTCGACCGCAACGGCAACACCATCGTCACCCTGCGCGGCGACGGCGCGGGTCCGCAGTCCTACGAGTCGGCGCAGCGCAAGGCCTTCACCGCCGTGTCCTGGAACGCCCCGACCTCGGTGCTCGCGGGCCGGCTGGCCCAGACCCCGAACCTGAAGGACATCCCGGGCACCCTCTTCCTCGGTGGCGGCACCCCGGTCCAGGCGAACGGCGCGCCCGTCGCCGGTGTCGGTGTGGCCGGTGCCCCGAGCGGTGACCTGGACGAGAAGTTCGCCAAGGCGGGCGCGGACGCGCTCGGCAAGTAACCCGCCCGGCCGGCCCGCCTAGGATCGAGTGCGTGGAACCCCGTGCTCTCTCCCGCCTCGCCGCCCCTGCCGTCGCCGCCCTGCTCGCCCTCACCACGGGGTGTACGGGGGACCCGGTGCAGGGGCGGCCGGGTGCGTCGGGGCTGCGTGATCCGTATTTCCCCCGGGCCGGGAACGGCGGCTACCAGGTCGACCACTATGCGCTGGACCTGGACTACGACCCCGCCGACGGGCAGCTGCACGGTACGGCCGTGATCACCGCCCGCGCCGAGCAGGCGCTCAGCTCCTTCAACCTGGACTTCAGCGGCCTGGACGTCGAGGGCGTGACCGTCCAGGGCGAGGGGGCCCGGTACAACCGGACCGGCAACGAGCTGACCGTGCGCCCCGCCGAGGACCTGGAGAAGGGCGAGGTCTTCCGGACGGAGGTCGACTACAGCGGGAAGCCGAAGCCCCTCGCGGATCCGGACGGCTCCAAGGAGGGCTGGATCACCACGGAGGACGGCGCGGTCGCCGTCGGCGAGCCGGTCGGTTCGATGACCTGGTTCCCCGGCAACCACCACCCGAGCGACAAGGCCGCGTACGACATCACCCTCACGGTTCCGCGTGGCTACGAGGCGGTGTCGAACGGCGAGTTGCGCTCCCGTACCGAGGACGCGGACGGGCGGACCGCCTTCGCATGGCACAGTCCGGAGCCGATGGCGAGCTATCTGGCGACCGCCGCCATCGGGCCGTACAAGGTGACGACCGGGCGGACGCCCTCGGGGGTGGGCCTCTACAGTGCCGTGGCGCCCGGGGAGGAGGCCGCGAGCACCGGTCCGCTCGCGCGGCTGCCGGAGATGGTGGAGTGGGGCAGCGGCCGGTTCGGCCCGTACCCCTTCGCCACGGCGGGCGCGATCGTGGCGCCCGCCGGGACGCTCACCTACGCGCTGGAGACCCAGGGCCGGCCCGTCTACTCCGGCGCGCCCAAGAACGAGGAGCTCGTCGTGCACGAGCTCGCGCACCAGTGGTTCGGCGATTCGGTGTCGCCGAAGTCCTGGAAGGACATCTGGCTCAACGAGGGTTTCGCGACCTACGCGGAGTGGCTGTGGGCCGAGGACCACGGCGGGCCCACGGCGCAGCGGCACTTCGAGGCGTTCCTGGCCGGGGACACGGACGTGGACAAGGATGCCGGTGTCGACTGGGACGCCTTCCCGCCGGCCTCCCCGCCCGGGCCCGAGGAGATCACCGCGGCCCCGGTGTACTACCGCGGCGCGATGGTCCTGCACCGGATCCGGCAGGAGGTGGGCGACGAGAAGTTCTTCGCCCTGGTGCGCGGCTGGGCCGCCGACCACCGGCACGGGAACGCGAGCACGGCCGAGTTCACCGCCTACGCCGAGGAGAAGACGGGGCACGACCTGAAGAAGGTCTGGGACGTGTGGCTGTACGGGAAGGACCGCCCCGCGTAAGGGCCCGGTCCCCTACGGGGCTTCGAGGGGCTTGCGCAGCACGGTGCAGTCGCGGCCCATCTCGCGGTCCTTGGACCTGCGCAGGGTGACGTACCCCTGGGACTGCCAGAAGGCGAGGGCCTTGGGGTTGTTGTCGAGTACGGCGATGCGTACGCCCGCGCGTCCGGCGGCGCGGAAGCGGTCCTCGACCAGGGTGGCGACGGCGCGGCCGTATCCCTCGCGGTGTGCGGTGGCGTCGATGAGCAGCAGGCCGATCCACGGGTCGGGGTCGTCGTCGGCGGGTGCCTGCGCGAGGGTGGCGGCCAGTCCGACGAGGCGGCCTGCGGAGCGGGCGAGGAGCACCTCGGCGCTGTCGTGGGCGAGTTCACCGGCGAGCGCGGCGGCGACCTGTTCGACGGTGATGCGGTCCGGGTCGGGGAAGTCTCCGCTGAGTTCGAAGAACGCGTGGTTCGTCGAGTAGAGGGCGGCGATCTCGGTGAGTACCGGGCCGGGAAGGGCGCCGTCGATGGGGACGAGGGGTTGCAGGATCACCTGTCGAACGGTAGCGAAGCCCCCCTCCCCGGACGGCCGGGAGGGGGCTTCACCAGCGCTGGTGTCCGGCGGGTGCCGGACCTGGCGGTCTTAGACGTTGACGCCGAAGTCCTGCGCGATGCCGGTGAGGCCGGAGGCGTAACCCTGGCCGACCGCGCGGAACTTCCACTCGGCGCCGTTGCGGTAGAGCTCGCCGAAGACCATGGCGGTCTCGGTCGCCGCGTCCTCGGAGAGGTCGTAGCGGGCGATCTCGGCGCCGCCGGCCTGGTTCACGACGCGGATGTACGCGTTGCGGACCTGGCCGAAGTTCTGGCTGCGGGCCTCGGCGTCGTAGATGGAGACCGGGAAGACGATCTTGTCCACGTCGGCCGGGAGGCCGGCGAGGTTGACGTTGATGGCCTCGTCGTCGCCCGCGCCCTCGCCGGTGCGGTTGTCACCGGTGTGAACGATGGTCTGGTCCGGGGTGGACTTGTTGTTGAAGAAGACGAAGTGGCCGTCGGAGACGACCTTGCCCGTCGCGTTGACGGCGATGGCCGAGGCGTCGAGGTCGAAGTCGACACCGGTGGTCGTACGGACGTCCCAGCCGAGGCCGACCGTGACGGCAGCGAGGCCCGGGGCCTCCTTCGTGAGCGAGACGTTGCCGCCCTTGGACAGGCTGACAGCCATGGGAATGTCCCTTTCCTCATCCAACATGCACGTACAGGCGGTCAAACTACCGCTGCCCCCTATAACGCGACGAGAGGCCGGTCGGGTTCCCGTCGTGAATGGTCCGTGACGGCGAATCTCCGCGGGCCGGACGGGACGGGCGGTAAACCGGACGGGACGGGCGGTAAATACGGGTGACGGCGGCCGCGCCGGGGGCGGATCATAGGGGCATGCCTGGTCCTTATGTCATCCGCGGTTCGGTCGTGCTCCCCGAGGGAGAGCTCGCCTGGCGCTTCTCGCGGTCCTCGGGGCCCGGCGGTCAGCACGTGAACACCTCGGACTCGCGCGCGGAGCTGCTGTTCGACCTGGCTGCCACCAAGGCGCTGCCCGAGGTGTGGAAGGAGCGGGCGCTGGAGCGGCTCGCGGGGAGGCTGGTGGACGGGGTGGTGACCGTCCGGGCCTCCGAGCACCGCTCGCAGCTGCGCAACCGGGAGATGGCGCTGGTCCGGCTGGCCTCGCTGCTGGCCGAGGCGACGGCGCCGCCGCCGAAGCAGCGCCGGGCGACGAAGATCCCGCGCGGCATCAACGAGCGGCGGCTGCGCGAGAAGAAGGCACGGGCGGAGACCAAGCGCGGCCGCACGGGGCGGGACTGGTAGCCCCGTCCGTGCCCGTCTTACGCGCCTCGGGATGCCTGCGAGCGCCACGAGCCCCGGGTGCCTTACGCGCCCAGGTGCCGGTAGCGCCCGCGGAAGTACGTCAGCGGCTGCCCGTCCGGGGACGGCAGGCCGGCCGTCAGGACCCGGCCGACGACCAGGGTGTGGTCGCCCGCCTCGACGCGGTTCTCCGTACGGCATTCCAGGGTGGCCAGGGCGCCGCTCAGCAGGGGTGCGCCGGAGGCCTCGCCGCGTACGTACGGCAGGTCGGCGAAGAGCAGCCGGTCGCTGATGCGGCCCTTCATCGCGAAGCGGCCCGCGACCTGGAGCTGGTGGTCGGCGAGGACCGACACCGCCCACAGGGGCTGCTCCGCCAGCAGGTCGTCCATCCGGGAGCCCTCGCGCAGGCTCACCAGGACCAGGGGCGGGTCCAGGGACACGGACATGAAGGCGGTCGCCGTCATGCCGACGTCCTCGCCGCGCGGGCCGTCCGCCGTCAGCGGGGGCTCGTGCGCGGTGATCAGGCACACGCCCGCCGCCAGCCGGGCCATCGCGGCCCGGAACTCGTCATTGCTCACTCCCTCAGCATGGGGGGTTCCGTGGGACGGGGCGGGTACGGGGGTCGTCTTCAGCACGCTGAAACGCTAATCTCGCCCTTCCGCGCCGCACATCGGGCCCTGGTCCGAGTCGCGTCCCCGCCCCTTGGCCTAGGCCCGGGCGTATCGTTTGCTCACGGGAATGGGAGGGAGCGCTCCCAGCCGTGCACGAGCCCACTGCGTACCTATATTCACCTGATGTGACTTGAGTCACAGAGGGCAAGATTTGTTGACCCTGTGTACCTGCCGCACAGCTCACTGTGATTCAGTGGACGGGACACCGCAACGAAACGCCGATGACAAACCTGGAGTTGCTGTCGAGGTCTCGGGGAGAGCGAGCAATGGAGACCGAGTCGGAGCCGTACGTCCGTCTTGCGACCCTGCGGCAGCTGCACCGGGTGGTGGCCGAGCTCAATACGGCCCGGAGCCTGGCGGACACCCTGCAGACCGTCGTGGACGGCATCGTCGTGGGGCTCGGCTACGAACTCGCCTGTGTCAACCTCGTTCGCCCGGACGGTGATCTCGTCGTCGCCGCCTTCGCCGGCGACCCCGCGGCCGAGGCCCTCATCACCGGCCGCGTCGGCTCCCGCGCCTCCTGGGAACGCCGCCTGACGATGGGTGAGAACTGGGACGGACTCAGGTTCATCCCGCACACCGAGGGCTGGGTCCTCATGGAGGACGACGTCCCGCAGTGGCACACCGACGGCCCCGATCCGCGCTTCGAGGACGAGTGGCACCCCGAGGACCGGCTCTACGCCCCCATGTATGCGTCCGGCGGGGAACTTCTGGGTGTCATTTCGGTGGACAGACCGCGCAACGGCCGCCGGCCCGGCGCCTGGGGCCGCGAAGCGCTCCAGATGTACGCCTTCCAGGCGGCGATTGCGATCAGCAATGCCAGGCTCCGGGCGAACATGCAGCGCGCCCTCGTCCGGCTGGAGCGCGAGCAGCAGGCGCTGCGGGCCAGCGAAGAGTCGTTCCGCCAGGCCTTCGAGTACGCCCCCAGCGGCATGGCCATCGCCGAGATGGGCGGGGACCAGCACGGCCGGCTGCTGCGCACCAACGACGCGCTGTGCCGGCTGCTCGGCCGGCCCGCCTCCGTCCTGCGCCGCTACTCCTTCTCCGACCTGGTCCACCCCGAGGACATCGGCACCCTGCTGCGCACCTCCGCCGAGGGCGGCCGCGCCGAGCTGCGCCTGGGCCGCCGCGACGGCACGTATGTATGGGTCTCGCTGCGCAACTCCGTCGTCGCCGACGCCGCCGACGGACCCCGCTTCCTGCTCACGCACGTCGAGGACATCGAGGAGCGCAAGCGGCACGAGCTCCAGCTCGCCCACCGCGCCAGCCACGACTCGCTGACGGGCCTGCCCAACAGCGCCGAGCTGCGGGCCCGGCTCGGCGCCCGGCTGTGCCGTAGGCCACAGTCCGCACGGGCCACCGCGATCGAGGCACTGGACGCGGCCTTCGAGGGGCGCGACGGATACGACGGGCACGCGGCGCACGGGGCCGGGGGCCATGCGGCGCACGCGGGGCACGACGGGCACCCGGTGGGGGCGGAGGCGGGTGGTGCCGGTGAGCACGGGTTTCATGCGGACGGCCCCGACCGGTTCTCCGGGTCCGACCCCTTCGAATTCCCCGGCGCGCCGCCCGCCCCGTCGGACGGTCCGTACGACCACCACGTGCACACGGTGGCGCCCGCGACCGACATCGACGACGGGACGAAGGGACTCGCCGTCCTCTTCTGCGACCTGGACGGCTTCAAGTCGATCAACGACCGGTTCGGGCACCACACGGGCGACGCGGTCCTGATCGAGGTGGCCCGGCGGCTGACGACGGGCGTCAGGGACGGTGACACCGTCGCCCGGCTGGGTGGTGACGAATTCGTCGTCCTGGCCGACGGTCTGGGTGCCGCCGACGCCGCCGACCTCGCCGTCCGGCTGCGCAACGCGATCATCCCGCCGATCCGGGTGGACGGCCGTGCGGTGCGGGTCGGGGCCAGTTTCGGCATCGGCTGGGCCAGCTGCGGGATGTCGGCCGACGAGGTGCTGCGCTCCGCCGACCAGCGGATGTACATCGAGAAGAGGTCCCGTTCGAAGGCCCATCGCCGGGCGGGATGAAGCGGTCTGCCGCTCGTGGGCGCACGTGTTCGGGGTAGGCTCCCGGGGGTCGAAAGGAGTGACCTGCGATGACGACGCCCGCGAACAACGGCCCGCACGGTGGGGCGAACAAGCCCGAGGACGACGATCCGTTCGGCTATCTCTACGAGGATGGCCAGGCGGCCGGAGCCACACCGCCAGGTCAGGGCGGCGCATACGGCTACCCGGGCCCCGCGGCGGGCGGTCCTTCCGGCGCTCAGCCCGGAGTTCCCCGCACCTCCCACCACCAGGTGCGGACGGTCGGCGAGCGCCGTAACGGCGGCCAGCGCGGCCAGGTGCCCGCGCAGCAGCCCCCCGCATACCCGCAGTACCAGGCCCCGGAAGCGCTCCAGGCGGGCGGCTACGGCGTCCCGCAGCAGGCGCAGCCCCCGCAGCACCCGACGCAGACGGTCCCTCAGCCGGGCGGTCACGGTCACGGCGGCGGTGGCGGCTCCAGCCGCCGGGGTCTGCTGATCGCAGCGGTCGCGGTGGTCGCCGTGGTCGTGATCGGCATCGTCGCGGCACTGCAGTTCGGTGACAAGGACAAGGGCAAGGAACAGCCCACCGCGAACGAGGGCCAGCAGTCGGCGGCCCCCCAGAACCCGGCCACCCAGGCCCCGAGCAGCCCGAAGCCCTCGCAGGCCCCCCTGCCGAAGGCCGACTTCGCCGGCAGCGGCATGTCCCTCACGGGCGGTGCGGTGCTGCAGAACACGGTGCCGGGCGCGAAGAGTGAGGGCGGCCAGTACGTGGGCGGCCTCAACGCGCAGGGCGCGGCGGCCACCTGGTCGCTGGACGTCCCCAAGGCGGGCAAGTACAAGCTGAAGATGACCTACGGGGTGCCGGGCAAGGACGCCAACACCACGCTGACCATCAACGGCGAGGCGCAGACCCGGCCGGTCAACATGGCGAACTTCTCCAAGGCCGCCGCGGGCGACTGGGCCAAGGGCTGGACCAACACCTACTCGCTGGTGGACCTCAAGCAGGGCGCCAACACCATCAAGATCTCGTGCGAGGCGGGCAACCAGTGCGAGGTCGTCCTCGACCAGCTCTGGCTGGAGCAGGGCTGATCCGCCCCGTTCCCCGCCGGCCGGCCCCGGCTAGGCCGTCGTGATCTTCACCGACCCCCGTACCTCCTCGTAGGTGCGGGGGTCGAACGCTCCCGCCACCGGGGCCAGGACCGTGGCCGCCGAGAGGGCGACGGCGCGGGTGAGGCGGGCGGGCCAGTCCAGGCCCTCCGCCAGCCCGGACAGCAGGCCGGCGACCGCGGAGTCGCCGGCTCCGGTCGGGTTTCCGGCGAGCCGGCGGGGCGGGGCCGCCTGCCAGCAGCCCTCGGCGGTGGCGGCCAGCAGGCCGTCCGGGCCGAGGGAGGTGACCACCGCGTGGGCGCCGCGGCGGCGGGCGTCGCGGGTGGCGGGGAGCGGGTCGCGGGACCCGGTGAGCTCGGCCAGTTCGGCGGCGTTCGGCTTGATGATCTCCGGGCGGGCGGCGACCCCGCGGCGCAGGGCCTCGCCGCTGGTGTCCAGGAGGACGGGGACCCCGGCCGCGCGGGCCGAGCGCACGAGCAGCGCGTACGCGCCCACCGGCACGCCCGGCGGGAGGCTGCCGCACAGGGCGACGGCGCGGGCGCCGGGCACGAGGTCCTCGTAGCGCGCGAGGAAGCGCGACCACTCGGCTGCCGTGATCAGCGGCCCCGGCTCGTTGAACTGCGTGGTGTCGCCGGAGGCCGCGTCGGCCACGGCGACCGTGCGGCGGGTGGTGCCGGCGCAGGGCACCAGGGCGTCGACCACTCCGGGGGACTGGGCGAGCAGTCCGCGGACGACGGAGCCGACCGGGCCGCCGGCGAAGCCCGTCGCGGTCACCTCGTGGCCGAGGGCGGCCAGGACGTGCGCGACGTTGATCCCCTTGCCGCCGGCGCGTTCGGTGACGGCGGAGACCCGGTGCGAGGCGTGCGGAAGCAGCTTCGGCACTTGGTACGTGACGTCGAGTGCGGTGTTGAGCGTCACGGTTAGGATCATCGGCACTCCCGGGTCTGATGCTGCCGGGATCATGCCAAACGCAGGGCGGTCGGCCCAGTCCCGGGGCCGACCGTTTTCCCTGTGTACGGCCGCTCGGCCGTCAGATCGGCGGTCAGGAGGGCGGGTTGACGATCCATTCGCCGCGCCGCATGACTCCCGTGACGTCGAACGCGGCGTCCAGTACGACGAGGTCCGCGTACTTGCCGGGCTCCAGCGAGCCGATCTCGTCGTACAGGCCGATCAGCTTGGCCGGGTTGGCGGAGATCGCCTGGACCACGGACTCCACCGGCAGCTTGTCGAGGGTCACCGAGCGCTTGAAGGCGGTGTCCAGGGTCAGCGTCGAGCCGGCGATGGAGCCGCCCTCCACCAGCCGGGCCACGCCGTGCTTGACCTCGACCTCCAGCGGGCCCAGGTGGTAGGTCCCGTCGCCGAAGCCGGCCGCGTCCATCGCGTCGGTGATCAGCGCGACGCGGTGCGCGCCCGCGTGGTGGAAGGCCAGTTCGAGGGCGGCCGGGTGCAGGTGGGTGCCGTCGTTGATGAGCTCGACGGTGATCCGCTCGTCCTCCAGCAGCGCGGCGATCGGGCCGGGTTCGCGGTGGGCGAGGGGCGGCATCGCGTTGAAGAGGTGGGTGGCGACGGTCGCGCCCGCGTCGATGGCGGCGCGCGTCTGCTCGTACGTGGCGTCCGTGTGGCCGATCGCCGCGATGACCCCGTGTTCGGCGAGCAGCCGTACGGAGTCCAGGCCGCCCGGCAGTTCGGTGGCGAGGGTGAACATGCGGGCGGCGCCGTGCGCGGCGTCGATCAGCTTGCGGACCTCGGCCGGGTCGGGGTCGCGGAGCAGGTCCTCCTTGTGGGCGCCCTTGCGGCAGGGGTTGATGAACGGCCCCTCGAAGTGGATGCCGGCGATCTCGCCCGCTTGCGTCAGCTCGGCGAGCAGGGCGGCGCGGCGGGCCAGTTCGTCCAGGTCCCCGGTGACGGTGGAGGCGACCAGGGTGGTGGTGCCGTGCTCGCGGTGGGTGCGGACGCCCCTCAGGACGTCCTCGGCGGTGCCGGAGGTGAACGAGGCGCCGCCGCCGCCGTGGTTGTGCATGTCGACGAAGCCGGGGACGATCCAGTGCCCGGTCAGGTCGACGGTCCGCGCGCCCTCGTGGGCGCTGCCTGCGATCCGGTCGCCGTCGACGATGACCCTGCCGTTCGCCACCGTTCCGGTGGGCAGCACCACCCTGGCGCCCGAAAGAACAGTGCTGTGCGCGCTTCCGGACATCAGGCAGGTACCTCCGTGGCGAGTAGGTCCCAGGCGAGCAGCCCTGCGCCCAGGCATCCGGCGGTGTCCCCGAGGGCAGCCGGAACGATGTGGGGGAGCCGCTGGAACGTCACGCGCTCCTCCACGGCCGTCCGTAGTGGTGTGAACAAGGTCTCCCCGGCCTCCGCCAGCCCGCCGCCGATGATCAGCGTGCGCGGGTCCAGCAGGGTGATGGCGGTGACCAGTCCGTCGGCGAGGGCGCCGACGGCGGCCAGCCAGACCTCCCGGGCGCGCGCGTCCCCGGACGCGACGGCCTTGGCGCAGTCCGCGGCGTCGGCCTCCGGGTCGCCGGAGGCGGCCGCCCAGGCGCGGCTGACGGCCGCGGCGGAGGCGAGGGTCTCCAGGCAGCCGTGCTGGCCGCAGCCGCAGGCGGGGCCGCCCGGGCGCACCACGATGTGCCCGATCTCGCCCGCGTAGCCGTGGGCGCCGGCCTCGATGCGGCCGGCGATGCCGATGGCTCCGGCGATGCCGGTGCCGAGCGGGACGAAGAGGAAGCGGTCGGCGCCCCGGCCGGCGCCGATGCGGCCCTCGGCGAGTCCGCCCGTGCGCACGTCGTGGCCGAGGGCCACCGGGATGCCGCCGAGGCGGCCGCTGAGCAGCGCGCGCATCGGTACGTCGCGCCAGCCCAGGTTCGCCGCGTAGACGGCGATCCCGTTCTCGGCGTCGACGATGCCCGGAACGGCGACGCCGGCGGCCGAGGCGGGCCGTCCGAAGCGTTCCCGGCCGGTGTCGAGCAACTCGGCGGCGAAGTCCTGGATCGTCTCGACGACGGCGTCGGGGCCCCGGTCGCGGCCGGTGGCCCGGCGCGCTTCGTGGAGCAGGGTGCCGTCGCCTGCGACGAGGGCGGCCTTCATCCCGGTGCCGCCCACATCGAGGGCGATGACGTGTTTCACGGGTTTCACAGAGACAGTCTCGCGTGCTCGGCGGGGAAAGGTCTAGTCCATTGGGAGGGATTGTTGAGTGGCCATACAAATTCAGGACCCCGGTCGGGAGCCCGATGTGGACGAGCCGCCAAAGTGGTGTAGACCTTACGTGGATCGTACGTACAAGAAGGGGTGGATGGAGAACTGTGAAGGGCCGTTACCTGAGCCTGGCCGCGTCCGGCGCCGCGCTGTGCCTGACTGCCGTGACGCTGACGGGCTGCGGAGCCGTCGGCGGGCTCACCGGAGACAACGAGGTGACCCTGCGGGTCGTGGCGGCCGACTACGGGGACAATCCGCAGAACTCCTCCGAGGCGTACTGGAAGGACCTCGCCGCGGGCTTCGAGAAGGCCAACCCCGGCACCAAGGTCGAGGTCAGCGTCTACTCCTGGTCCGAGGTCGACGCCAAGGTCGCCGAGATGGTCAAGGCCGGCAAGGCCCCCGACATAGCCCAGATCGGCGCCTACTCCGACTACGCGGCCGCCGGCAAGCTGTACTCGGCGGAAGAGCTGCTCTCCGTGAAGACCGAGGCCGACTTCCTCGGGCCGCTCGCGGACGCCGGCAAGGTCAAGCAGGTCCAGTACGGCATGCCCTTCGTCTCCAGCACCCGCCTGCTCTTCTACAACGAGAAGCTGCTCGCCGACGCCGGTGTGATCGGCAAGGACGCCAAGGGCTGGCAGCCCAAGAACTGGGCGGACCTCGAAGCCGCCGCCAAGAAGCTCAAGGCGGCAGGCGTCCCCACCCCCTTCGCGCTGCCCCTGGGCCGCGAAGAGGCGCAGGCCGAGACGATGATGTGGATGCTCGCGGGCGGCGGCGGCTACACCGACAACGAGGAGTCGTACTCCATCGACTCCGCCCCCAACGTCAAGGCGCTGGAGTTCCTGCGGGACAAGATGGTCGGCCAGGGGCTGACCGGCCCCGTGGAGCCCGGCAAGCTGGACCGCCAGGCCGCCTTCGAGGGCTTCACCAAGGGCGAGGTCGGCATGCTCAACGGGCACCCGACCCTGCTCAAGCAGGCCGCGGCCAAGGGCGTGAAGTTCGGCATGGTGCCGCTGCCCACGTCCGACGGCAGCGACCAGCCCGCGATGGGCGTCGCGGACTGGGTCATGGCCTTCAAGAACGGCCACCGCCAGCAGTCCGGCAAGTTCCTGGACTTCCTGTACCAGCCGAAGAACGTGACGGCCTTCACCGAGAAGTACGACCTGCTGCCCGCCACCACCAGCGGCTACCAGGCCAAGCAGGCCGCCACCAGCGGCTCGGCCGCGCCGCTGAAGCCCTTCCTGACGGCACTGCCCAGCTCCCGGCTGTACCCGGTCGGCAAGAAGTCCTGGGCGGGCGTCAGCGAGGACATCAAGCAGAACATCGGCAAGACCGTCCAGCCGGGCGGACAGCCCGCGAAGGTGCTGGAGCAGATCGCCACCGCCGCCCGGGCGGCGGACCCGCGCTGACCGGTGGCGGCGGGCCGGGTGTCAGAGCGCGGCGTTAATCTGGCGGTATGACGGACGAGGGGCAGCTGACGGCCACGGAGGCCGCGGTGCTCGCGTACGAGGGACGCACCTGGCCCGGGCCCGGAGCCAAGGAACGCGCCATACGGGAAGGGCTGGGGATGACCCCCGTCCGCTACTACCAGTTGCTCAACGCACTGATGGACGATCCGAGGGCCCTGGCCCACGCCCCTGGCACGGTGAACCGGCTGCGCAGGATCCGCGAAGCCCAGCGAGCCCGGCGATAGCCGTAGCCGTGGCACCGCCCGGCCGTTAGGGTCGTGCGTATGGGGAGTCATCCGCACGATCTGCCGATGCCCGTCACCGCAGCCGGACGCGAGGGACTCGCGGCGCTGCTGCGCGCACCCCGCCGGTCCGTGGTCGCCCTGGACTTCGACGGCACCCTCGCCGACATCGTCCCGGACCCGGACCAGGCCCGAGCCCACCCCGGAGCCGTCCCGGCCCTGTCCGTGCTCGCCCCCGAGGTCGACTCGGTAGCGGTGATCACCGGACGGCCGGCGGGCGTCGCCGTCCGCTACGGGGGCTTCGCCGGAGTCCCCGGCCTGCAGCACCTGGTCGTCCTCGGCCACTACGGAGCCGAACGGTGGGACGCCGTCACCGGCATCGTCCACGCGCCCGCCGAACACCCCGGGGTGGCGGCGGTCCGGGCGGAGCTGCCGGGGTTCCTGGACTCCATCGGGGCCTGGCGCGGCACCTGGATCGAGGAGAAGGGCCGGGCGCTGGCCGTGCACACCAGGCGGGCGGAGGACCCGGCGGCGGCCTTCGCGGCGCTGCGGGAGCCGCTGGCGGAGCTCGCGGCGCGGCACGGGCTGATGGTCGAGCCGGGGCGGGCGGTGCTGGAGCTGAGGCCGCCCGGCATGGACAAGGGCGTCGCCCTGACCGAGTTCCTGGCGGAGCGGGGCGCGGAGGCGGTGCTGTACGCGGGCGACGACCTGGGTGACCTGGCGGCGTACTCGGCGGTCGAGAAGCGCCGGGCCGAGGGCCTGCCGGGGCTGCTGGTGTGCAGTGGCTCCGCCGAGGTCCCCGAGCTCGCCGCCCGCGCCGACCTCGTCCTCCCGAGCCCGGGCACGGTCGCGGCCTTCCTGGCCGCCCTGGCCGAGGCCATCCGCAGTTGAATTTCAGCCTCTCCGGCGTTTGAGGAGCGGGGTCCGGGGCGGAGCCCCGGCAACGGCGCCGCTACCGGGGGCCAGCCCCGGACCCCCGCGCCTCAAACGCCGGCGGGGCTGGATGGGCCGAGGTCCGAGAGCTGGGCTGTGAACCACTGGGTCGGGGGGAGGGACGTCGCCGCCGCCGCGAGGCGTTTGGTGCGTTCCGCGCGCTCACCCACCGGCATGGCCAGCGCAGCGTGCAGCGCGTCCGCCGTCGCCGTCACGTCGTACGGGTTCACCGTCAGCGCGTCCTGGCGGAGCTCCTCGTACGCCCCCGCCCCGGTGGACAGCACCAGCACGCACCCCGCTTCCGACACCACCGGGATCTCCTTCGCCACCAGGTTCATCCCGTCCCGCACCGGGTTCACCAGCGCCACGTCCGCCAGCCGGTACGCCGCCAGCGAGCGTGCGAAGTCGTCCTTCACCGACACCAGCACCGGCTGCCAGTCCTCCGTACCGAACTCCGCGTTGATCTCCGCCGCCAGCTCCGCCACCGCGGCCGTGTAGTTCCGGTACACCGCCAGGTCCTGCCGCGACGGGTACGCCGACGCCAGGTGGACCACCCGGCCCCGCCACTGCGGGCGCGTGGTCAGCAGTTCCCGGTACGCCAGCAGGCCGCGCAGGATGTTTTTCGACAGCTCCGTGCGGTCCACGCGGAGGATCGTCCGCAGGCCGTCGACCTCCGCCCGCAGCTCCGCCAGCTTCGCGTCCACCTCCGGCCGGTGCGCCAGCGCCCGCAGCTCGTCCCCGTCCACGCCCAGCGGGTACGCGCGCACGTGCGTGGTGCGGGTGGGCCACACCGTGTACCGGCGGTGCTCCACCACCGAGCCGTCGCGCACCTCGGACCGCCCCCACGCGTCGTCCAGCTGCGCCGAGCCCAGGAACTCGGCCGCCCACGCCTCGGTGTGGAAGCCGAGCACGTCCGCGCCGAGCATGCCCCACAGCAGGGTCTCGCGGACCGTGTCCGGCAGCATGGCGAGATAGCCGGGCGCGGCCCACGGGGTGTGCGTGAAGTGCGCGATCCGCAGGTCGGGGCGGAGCACCCGCAGCAGTCCGGGCACCAGGGCCAGGTGGTAGTCCTGGACCAGCACTCGCGCGCCCTCGGCGGCCTCCTCGGCCAGGGCCTCGGCGAACGCGTGGTTGTAGCGCTCGTACGACTCCCACTGCCGCCGGAACCCGGCGTCGAAGACCGGCTCGCGCGGGATGTCGTACAGGTGGTGGTGCGTGAACCACAGCACAGAGTTGGCGATGCCGTTGTACGCGTCGTCGTACATCGTGGGATCGATGTCCAGCATCCGGACGCCTGGTTCGGCCACGCCCCGGCGGACCGCCTCCCGGTCCGCGTCCGACAGCGCCGCGCAGATCCACAGCGCCCCCGGCTGCTCCGCGAGGGCCGTGGAGAGGCCGGAGACGAGACCGCCCCCGCCGCGCCGGGCGCTGAGCGTCCCGTCCTCGGCGAGGGCGTAGGAGAGGGGGCCGCGGTTCGCTGCGACGAGCACCTGGGAAGCCATGCGGCCAACCTAGCCCGGCCCGGGCCCGCTCAAACCGTACGTTCCCTCACGCCACGCGGCGCAGCGCGTACTCCTTGACGCCCGCCATCGGCGGCCGCTCCTCCGTGTCCACCGGATGCGTCCGCGGTACGAAGCCCTCCGGCCCGCGCTCGAACTGCGTGAGCTCCGGCCGCACGAGGTGCCCGCGCGAGAGCCGTACCTGGGCGGTGCGGTAGATCGCCGCGGCCATCCGGCCCAGCGCCTGCCCGTCCTGGTGGCGGTGGACCCGTACGCCCACGTCCACCTGGGCCAGAGCGTCCAGCCCGACCGTGTGCAGCGCGTCGACCAGCAGGCCCAGCTCGACGCCGTACCCGACGGGGAACGGCAGCCGTTCCAGCAGCGAGCGGCGTACGGCGTACTCGCCGCCGAGCGGCTGCACGAAGCCGGCCAGCTGCGGCCAGTGGAGGTTCAGGAGCGGGCGGGCGACCAGCTCGGTGACCCGGCCGCCCTGGCCCGGGGTGTCCCCGAGCGGCCGGTCGTACATCGCCTTGACGAACTGCACGCCGGGGTCGGTCAGCAGCGGTCCGACGATGCCGGAGACGAAGGTGGCGGAGAAGTCCCGCAGGTCGGCGTCGACGAAGCAGACGATGTCCCCACCGGTGGCCAGCAGCGAGCGCCACAGCACCTCGCCCTTGCCGGGCAGCGCCGGGAGGCGGGGCAGGATCTCGTCGCGGTGCACCACCCGGGCCCCGGCCTTCGCCGCGACCTCCGCGGTCCGGTCGGCGGAGCCGGAGTCGATGACGACCAGCTCGTCGACCAGGGGGACGGGCAGTCCCTCGATCAGCTCACGCCGGACGGTCTCGACGATCGCGCCGACCGTCGCCTCCTCGTCCAGCGCGGGCAGCACCACGCTGACCGTGGTCCCGGCCGCCCGTTTCCGGTCGAGCAGCTGGTCGAGCGGTCGGTCGGCGGCGGACCAGGAGCGGTCGGCCAGCCATCGCTCCACCTCTTCCAGCACCCTCAGCACTCCCTGCGTGTCGGCGATATTCGCCCTTATGTGATCCATCTCGCGGTTCGGACGGCTGTCTCAACCGCCCGGGCCTTCGGTTACAGTCTTGAACAACGCGAAGGACCACCGCATGCCGGGGGTCCCCGCGTACAAACGCACCGGCGCGCCACAGAGCGCGTGTGCCGGTGCCATACCGCTCATCCAGAGGGGCAGAGGGACACGGCCCGTTGAAGCCCCGGCAACCCTCCAGTCGGTTCTCGCGATCGCGCGTCAGCGCTCGTCAGCGAGGTCCCCGGCTAGGGAAGGTGCCAATTCCGTCTCATGGCGAAGTGCGCCATGGGGAAGATGAGGAGAAAGGGCCTCGCCATCATGGCTGCACAGACTGTCGCCACCTCTGTTGATCTCGGACCTGCCACCGGCCTTTCCTGTCGCGAGTGCGGTACCCGCTTCGACCTCGGCCCCATCTTCGCGTGCGCCGAGTGCTTCGGACCGCTGGAAGTCGCCTACGACCTCCCGACCGGCACTGGTTCATCTGAAGACGTCGAGGCCCTGCGCGCCGCGATCGAGGCCGGCCCGAACAACATCTGGCGCTACGCGCCGCTGCTGCCCGTCCCCGCGGACGTGGCCTCCAAGCCCAGCCTGAACCCCGGCTTCACCAAGCTCGTGGACGCGGCCAACCTGGCCAAGGAACTGGGCATCACCGGCAAGCTCTACGTCAAGGACGACTCCGGCAACCCGACGCACTCCTTCAAGGACCGCGTCGTGGCCATCGCCGTCGAGGCCGCCCGCGCCTTCGGCTTCACCACCCTGTCCTGCTCCTCGACCGGCAACCTGGCCGGCGCCGTCGGCGCCGCGGCCGCCCGGGCCGGCTTCCGTTCCTGCGTGTTCATCCCGCACGACCTGGAGCAGGGCAAGGTCGTCATGGCCGGTGTGTACGGCGGCGACCTTGTCGGCATCGAGGGCAACTACGACGACGTCAACCGTTTCTGCTCCGAGCTCATCGGCGACCCGCTGGGCGAGGGCTGGGGCTTCGTCAACGTCAACCTGCGTCCGTACTACGGCGAGGGCTCCAAGACGCTCGCGTACGAGATCTGCGAGCAGCTCGGCTGGCAGCTGCCCGACCAGATCGTGATCCCGATCGCGTCCGGCTCGCAGCTGACGAAGATCGACAAGGGTCTGCAGGAGCTCATCAAGCTCGGCCTCGTCGAGGACAAGCCGTACAAGATCTTCGGCGCCCAGGCCGAGGGCTGCTCCCCGGTGTCCACCGCCTTCAAGGCCGGTCACGACGTGGTCCGCCCGCAGAAGCCGAACACCATCGCCAAGTCGCTGGCCATCGGCAACCCGGCGGACGGCCCGTACGTCCTGGACATCGCCCGCCGCACCGGCGGTTTCGTCGAGGACGTCACCGACGAGCAGGTCGTCGAGGCCATCAAGATCCTCGCGCAGACCGAGGGCATCTTCGCCGAGACCGCGGGCGGTGTGACCGTCGGCGTGACGAAGAAGCTCATCGACAACGGTCAGCTCGACCCGACGCTGACCACCGTCGTCCTCAACACCGGTGACGGCCTCAAGACCCTGGAGGCGGTGGCCGCGGACAGCGGGCAGACCGCCACCATCCGCCCGAGCCTGGACGCCTTCCGCGCCGCCGGCCTGGCCTGACCACCCTCCACGTACTCCCGGAAAGGCAGTAGCGCCATGAGCGTCAACGTCCGCATCCCCACCATCCTGCGCACCTACACCGGCGGCGTCGCCGAGGTCCCGGCGGAGGGCGCGACCCTCGCCGAGGTCATCGAGTCCCTGGAGAAGAACCACCCGGGCATCGCCGCGCGCGTCCTGGACGACCAGGGCAAGCTGCGCCGTTTCGTGAACGTCTACGTCAACGACGACGACGTGCGCTTCGAGGGCGGGCTGCAGGCGGCGACGCCCGACGGCGCCGGCGTTTCGATCATCCCGGCCGTCGCCGGCGGCTGCTGATTCCCCGGGTCTCCCCGGCCGCATCCCCGTCACCGCCCAGGTGACACGCGCAAACCGAAATTGCCCCCTCCGCAAAAGCGGAGGGGGCAATTCTGCTTGATTGGGCGCGGTAGGGTTGGGGAAGTCCCCTCCGCTGTTCTTGCCCCCTGCATATGAACGGGCCGCGCAAGGGTCGACATCGGGCCAACATGCGAGTGCGGTATGGGGCTTTGGCGAGATATGTCAGGCCCGAGTTGCCCGGGAGTATGGCAAATTTTCACTCTATTTCAATGTTTCTCGGTGTCCAGAATTCTCATCGGATTGACCTGTTGCAGACAGCATCCGCGCAGATACATTCAGCCTCGGTCGACGCGTTCCGACGCAAGTTCTGACCCGGGATCGTGAAGTGCGTTCCTGCGCAAGGGCCAGTAATAGGGGAGTTAGGCATGGCTCAGGGCACCGTCAAGTGGTTCAACGCGGAGAAGGGCTACGGCTTCATCGCGGTCGACGGTGGTGCGGATGTGTTCGTCCACTACAGCGCCATCCAGATGGACGGGTACCGCACCCTTGAAGAGGGTCAGCGGGTCGAGTTCGAGATCTCGCAGGGCCAGAAGGGTCCGCAGGCGGACATGGTCAAACTCGCACTCGGCTAGTCCTGGCGCGATCGACCACCGACGCACAGTCTTCAGCGAAGACCTGGAACACCACGAGGGGCCCACATCCTGGACACGGGATGGGGGCCCCTCGTCCGTGTGCCCGGTAGTAGCGGGGCGATGCGCGAAGCCGCTTGCACTCGGAGGGGTCGAGTGCTAATCATTGGCGTTAGCACTCTCCACGTGAGAGTGCTACTGAAACGAGGACCGGGTCGGTGAGGCCCGCAGGGTCCGGCGGGAAGGAACCGCCGGGCACGCAGGCCGTCCGTCGCGGGCGCGGGCGCGGTCCTGGGAGCAATCCACCGCTGTCCGGGAGGACCACTTCAGATGGCCAAGATCATTGCGTTCGACGAGGAGGCCCGCCGCGGCCTCGAGCGTGGGATGAACCAGCTCGCCGACGCCGTCAAGGTCACCCTTGGCCCCAAGGGTCGCAACGTCGTCCTTGAGAAGAAGTGGGGCGCCCCCACGATCACCAACGATGGTGTCTCCATCGCCAAGGAGATCGAGCTCGAGGACCCGTACGAGAAGATCGGCGCCGAGCTGGTCAAGGAAGTCGCCAAGAAGACGGACGACGTCGCCGGCGACGGTACGACCACCGCCACCGTGCTGGCCCAGGCGCTCGTCCGCGAGGGTCTGCGCAACGTGGCCGCCGGTGCCAACCCGATGGCCCTCAAGCGTGGTATCGAGAAGGCCGTCGAGGCCGTCTCCGCCGCCCTGCTCGCCCAGGCCAAGGACGTCGAGACCAAGGAGCAGATCGCTTCCACGGCCTCCATCTCCGCCGCCGACACCCAGATCGGCGAGCTCATCGCCGAGGCCATGGACAAGGTCGGCAAGGAAGGCGTCATCACCGTCGAGGAGTCCCAGACCTTCGGTCTGGAGCTGGAGCTCACCGAGGGTATGCGCTTCGACAAGGGCTACATCTCGGCGTACTTCGCCACCGACATGGAGCGCATGGAGTCGTCCCTCGACGACCCGTACATCCTGATCGTCAACTCCAAGATCGGCTCGGTCAAGGACCTGCTGCCGCTCCTGGAGAAGGTCATGCAGTCCGGCAAGCCGCTGCTGATCATCGCCGAGGACGTCGAGGGCGAGGCGCTCTCCACCCTCGTCGTCAACAAGATCCGTGGCACCTTCAAGTCCGTCGCCGTCAAGGCCCCGGGCTTCGGTGACCGCCGCAAGGCCATGCTCGGTGACATCGCCATCCTCACGGGCGGCACGGTCATCTCCGAGGAGGTCGGCCTCAAGCTGGAGAACGCCGGTCTCGACCTGCTCGGCCGCGCCCGCAAGGTCGTCATCACCAAGGACGAGACCACCATCGTCGACGGTGCCGGTGACAGCGACCAGGTCGCCGGTCGCGTGAACCAGATCCGCGCCGAGATCGAGAACTCCGACTCGGACTACGACCGCGAGAAGCTCCAGGAGCGCCTCGCGAAGCTGGCCGGCGGCGTGGCCGTCATCAAGGCCGGTGCCGCGACCGAGGTCGAGCTCAAGGAGCGCAAGCACCGCATCGAGGACGCCGTTCGCAACGCGAAGGCGGCCGTCGAGGAGGGCATCGTCGCCGGTGGTGGCGTGGCCCTGCTGCAGGCCTCCGCGGTCTTCGAGAAGCTGGAGCTCGAGGGTGACGAGGCGACCGGCGCCAACGCCGTGAAGCTCGCGCTGGAGGCCCCGCTCAAGCAGATCGCCGTCAACGGTGGTCTCGAGGGTGGCGTCGTCGTCGAGAAGGTGCGCAACCTGCCGATCGGTCACGGCCTGAACGCCGCGACCGGCGAGTACGTCGACATGATCGCCGAGGGCATTATCGACCCGGCGAAGGTCACGCGCTCCGCGCTGCAGAACGCCGCGTCGATCGCCGCGCTGTTCCTGACGACCGAGGCCGTCATCGCCGACAAGCCCGAGAAGGCCGGTGCCCCCGCGGGCGGCGGCATGCCGGGTGGTGACATGGACTTCTGATCGACCCCGGCTCCGGCCACCGGTTGATCGGCTGTTCTCGAACGAGGGCGGCACCCCCACGGGGGTGCCGCCCTCGGGCGTTCCGGGAGGCGTCAGAAAATCAGTGGGCCCCGACGACCCGCGCATTCGTCCCATCCCGGTGCAGCGTGCAGCCGTGGCCGGGGGATCACCACACGCATACCGCTTGTACCGGGAGGAATGCCGTGCCTTCCCCGCCGTTGTGGCGAGAAGGGCACGGCAGATGACGAACGCGCGAGCCGTCGGGGCGGTGTGGTCAGAGCTGCTGCTCGCTCGCCCTGACCGGTCTCATGGGGTGCCCGTGGCCGTGGCCGTGGCCGTACTCAGTTGACGCTGAGCCAGATGTGAGATTCAGCCTCCTCCACCTCCACCTCCACCTCCTCGTCCTGTTCCGCTCGGTGTGCGGCCGGTGACGCGGTGCCGTGTTCTTGGAAGGGATGCACGGAGAAGTCGGTCCTCTCTGTTTCCATCCGTGTTCGAGGGCCGACGGCAAGGACCGTCGGAGCGGCGGGTGGTACACCCGCCGAAACTCCCACTGCGCAGACGTACCCGCCGGGGAGACGGCAGACATTGAACTCGCCGGCGGTGTAGGGCGTGTGCGCGGAAAAGGGAATCCGCGGATCTCCCTGCCGCCGGAAGCCGACGCGCTTCATGCCCGCGCGCATGCCCTCGCCCGTCAGTTTCATCGCGGCTTCCTTCATCACCCACAGCGCCGCCCTGTGCTCCGCGGCGCGCCCTGCCGAGGGCAGGGCGGAGATCTCGGCCGGAGTGAGGAAGGCACTGTCCGGCAGCCCGGACACGCGCGAGATCTCCTCCACGTCCACACCTGCCCGCGCGCCAAGCGCCGCGGCGGCCACCGCGTAGCGGCCACTGTGCGCCATGCTCACGAACAGGTGCGGCTGCGTCTTCACGTACGGGCGCCCATCGCGATGACGCCCGAGCTGGAGTCCGGTCCACGGGACGCCGAGAAGCCGGCCTGCGGCTTGGAGGGCCAGTCGGCGGGCCAGCACCGAGCGCGTCCGATCGGCGGGGCGGCGCAGGCGTGCCACGCGCTCCTGGTCGTCGGGGGAAAGGCGGCGGAGTGCCGCTCGGGCCGCTGCCTCGGCCCCCGGCGCCTGCAGGTCGCAGGCGAGGAAGAGGCTCTCCGGCGCCCGGCTCGGCCTCGCCCTCGCGGTCATGACAGCCCCAGTCGTGCCAGGCGCCGGGCCACCGCGTCGTACGGAATGAAGCGCGCGTCTTCCTCCGTTTCCCGCTCCGTACTTCCGAGAGTGTTCCCGATGCCGGGGGCGAAGATGTTCAGTACCGCGACCAGGGGGTGTTCCTCCTCCGCGCGAGAGGGAGGGGGCGTGCTCACGGTGAGGAGGTCCCCTTCACCGACGAGTCCCCGGGTCATGCGCGTTGTCCCGTTTCCGGTGACTGCCGCCGCAGGCACTCCTCCGCGAAGCCGAGAGCCCGCAGGTGGTACGCCCGTGCCGCCCAGCCGAGGCTGATGTTGTGGCCTGCGCCGGGCTGGTGGTCGATCAGGACCCGGGGCGCCGAGACCAGCCGGCTCCGCAACCGTGTGAGCGCCTGGTGGTCGCGGCGCCACCACGCCTCGTGCTCGGCGAAGGTGAACCGGACCGGAACGCGTATCCGCTCCGCGAGTGCTGCGAACGCCGTCGGCCACTGAGCGGCGTCAGCCAGTTCACGTTCCGGTGCCGGAGCGACGACGCCGACGCTGGACTGGAACGTCCCCGGGGGGTACAGCCGTAAGGGGCCCCAGTTGAGCTTCCAGCTTCCGGCGCGGGTGGCCGGTGTGGTGGGGGGAATCAGGTATTCGGCGCCGCAGCCGGACAGGTCGAGGCCGATGAGC
Organism: Streptomyces sp. NPDC040545; assembly: GCF_055595065.1. Lineage (NCBI taxonomy): Bacteria > Bacillati > Actinomycetota > Actinomycetes > Kitasatosporales > Streptomycetaceae > Streptomyces > Streptomyces sp. NPDC040545. The sequence continues at coordinate 90,236 of NZ_JBVIWA010000015.1, read as the reverse complement.
TCGGGGACCGTGCCGTCCGCCGCGATCTGCAACGCCGGCTTGCTCCCGAAGGAGTGCCCCATCAGGAAGATGCCCGCGCCCGTCTCGTACTGCCCCACCAGCCGGCGCAGCGCCGCGGCCAGGGTGTGGGACTGCGCCACGACCCCCTGGCCGTAGGGGAGCTGGGCGGCCGACCGGCCGTATCCGGGGCGGTCGATGGCCACCACCGTGAAGCCCAGTTCTGCGGCGACCGCCAGGAGCGAGGTCTCCGGGTGCGCCGGTCCGTCGAAGTACCCGGCGCTCATCCCCGCCCCGTGCAGGGCGACGACCGTGGCCCTCGGCGGGACGTGCACCGGCTGGGCGAGCCGGGCGGACAGCATGATGCCGTCCGCGTCCAGCGTGATGTGCCGTTGGTCGATGGACCGCCCTGGGGGCGGGGCAACGGGCGCCGTGGTCATGAACGGCCTTCCCCGGCGAGTCCTTCCGCGTACTCCTTCGCGATGCCGAGGGTCGCCTTGCTGTTGGTGCTGAGCGCGGTGCGTACGTATGCGATCGCGTCCTGCACCGTCGCGTCCGCTCCGAGCACCTTGGCGATGTTGTCCGTGTTGACGGTGAAGGTGTGCTGCGAGGACGCCGCGATGCCGTCGTCGTTCGGCGTGAAGGTCCAGTGACCCGTGTGCAGAGTGATCAGTGCGGGCAGCGTGGTCTGCTTGTAAGCGATCCGGTGGGGAGCCAGTCCCACGCGGTGCGACTTGGTGGTGTGGATGCTGCCGTCCTTGGACTGCGTGTCCATCTCCAGGGTCTGCAACCCGGGTGTCGGCTCGTCCAGGCGCACCGTGATCACGTGGGGCAGCCGGTCGGTCCACAGGTTCGCTTCGTAGATGAAGTCGTACACGTCCTGAGCGGCGCCCTTGATCTGCACCGTGTCCTCGAAGGAGCAGGTCAGTTCGTCAGCGGCCGCGCTCCTCGACTCGGCCAGTGCCTTGAGAGAGTCGAGTTCGGAGCGGGAGTTGCGGTCCACGACCTCCTCGAGCCAGGTCAGGCTGTCGTCGTCGGCCGCCCGGAAGTCGTGGCTCAGGCGCACCAGGGTCTCTCCGGAAGGGAGAGCCTCCAGCTGCCAGGTTCCGCCCATGGTGGCCACGGGATGCGTGCTGACCTCCTGCCGGAAGCCGATGCGGAGCCGGTCCGGGTCCAGGGTGCGGTGCGAGGTCCAGGCCTTGACGGTGTCGCCCGCCGTCGCCCAGATGCGGATGCGTTCTTCGCGCTCGCCGCGCTCCACATGGTCGACGTAGATGCTGGGCGGAAACAGCTGCGGCCAGTTCTCCGCCTGCGCCAGCAAGCGGTAGACGTTCTCGGCCGGTCCCGCGATCTTGATTTCGTGCTCGGATGTACGCAGTTCGGACGGCATGGGGCTCCTCGGGTCGGGACGGGCGCGGTGCGGTCAGAAGTTGCCGAGGCCACCGCAGACGTTCAGGGCCTGGGATGTGATGGACGCCGCCGTGTCGGAGGCCAGATAGCCGACGAGGCCGGCCACTTCCTCGGGGGTCGAGTAGCGGCCCAGCGGGATCTTGGCCTGGAACTTCTCCAGGATGGCGCTCTCCGGCGCACCGGAAAGGCGGGAGTAGTTCTGCCGTACGCGCTCGGCCATGGGCGTCTCGACATAGCCGGGGCAGACGGCGTTGACGGTGATGCCGGTAGGCGCCAGCTCGTTGCCCAGAGCCTTGGTGAAGCCGACGACGCCGTGCTTGGAGGCGGAGTACGGCGCCCCCAGGACCACGCCCTGCTTGCCGGCGGTGGAGGCGATATTGATGACGCGGCCCCAGCTCTTGTCGCGCAGGCCGCCCGTCGTGAGGACTTCCCGGGTCAGCCGGAACACGCTGTTGAGGTTGGTGTCGATGATGTCGTTCCACAGGTCGTCGGCGATGTCGGCGGTCACCCCGCCGCCGCTGATGCCCGCGTTGTTGACGAGGATGTCGATCCTGCCGAACCGGTCGACGGCGGCCTGGACGTAGGCGCGTATCGAGTCCGTCGAGCGCACGTCGAGGACCGCGCCGTCCACGTCGAGCTGCTCCTCCTGGAGCTGCTTGACCGTGGTCAGCACCTTGTCCTCGGTGCGCGAACCGATGAACACCCGGTGGCCCTGTTCGGCCAGCAGCCGGGCCACGGCCAGACCGATCCCGCTGGTGGCGCCGGTCACCAGGGCGACGCGCTGCTCCTGCTGTGTCATTTTCTCCCCTTCTCGGTTCGCTGGTGGGTCGGTGCTCAGGCGGCCGGTGCCGTGAGGTGTGCGGTGACGGCGTCGAGAAAGACGCGAGGCGTCGTGGCCTCGCCCATGACGGACTCGTCCAGCTCGATCCCGTACTCGCGCTCGATCCGGCTCGCGGTCTCGAGCAGCGCGAGCGAGTCGTAGCCGATGTCGGAGAACTCGGTGTCGAGGGTGTCCCGGTCGAGACCGCTGCCCTCGGGGGCGCCGGAGCCTTCGAGGAGAATCCGCTTGAGGTCGTCGAGGGTGAAAGTGGCCTGAGACATGGGGGTCCTGCCTTTCGGGGAAGGGATCGGGATGAGGGGCTCAGGAACGGACGAGCATCGCCGAGTTGAAGCCGCCATGGCCGCGGGCGACGACGAGCGCCGTACGAACGTCGGCGGTACGCGGCTGCGAGACGACCAGGTCGAGGCCGTACCGGTCGGCGGGTTCCGTGTGGGCGGTCGCGGGGATCAGGCCCGCCTCCATCGAGAGGAAGGCGGTGGCGAGGTCAAGGGCGGCCCCGCCCGCGTACAGGCGGCCGGTCATCGTCTTGGGCGCGGTGACCGGGACGCCCCGCTCGCCGAACACCTCGACGAGGGTCTGCGCCTCGATCCGGTCGAGCTCGGGCTCGGCCGCGCCGTCCGCGAAGACCACGTCCACGTCCGAGGGCACCATGCCGGCGTCGGCGAGGGCCAGTTCCACGGCCTTGCGCAGGCCCGGCTCGCGTCCGTCGAACGTGGCGGCGTAGCCGGCGATCTCGCCGTACACCTTGGCTCCGCGGGCGCGGGCGGAGTCGGCGGATTCCAGGATGAGCAGGGCGCCGCCCTCGCCGGGCACATGGCCGGCCGCCCGGTCGTCGAAGGGGAGGTAGGCGCGGGTGGGTTCCTTCTCGGTGCTCAGCCGGCCGCTGGTGTGCAGTCCCACCCAGCCCCAGGAGCACAGCAGTGCGTCCACAGCGCCCGCTACCACGAGAGAGGTGCCCTTGCGGATCTGACGCCGGGCCTGCGCCACCGCGTCGAGACCGCCGGCCTGGTCGGTGACGACGACTCCGCTGGGGCCCTTCATCCCGTTGCGGATGGATATCTGGCCGGTGTTGACCGCGTAGAACCAGGCGAACGACTGGTACGCGCTCACGTACTCGCCGCCCTTGCTCCACAGGCTCTTGAGCTCGTTCTGGCTGAACTCGAAGCCGCCGGCCGAGCTGGCCGTGATCACACCCATGTCGAAGGCGGGCAGATCGGCGGGGTTCACACCGGCGTCGGCGAGCGCCCAGTCCGCCGCGACCAGCGAGAGCCGGGTGACCTGGTCGGTCTGCGGCATCAGGCGGCTGGGCAGGTGCTCCTCGGCCACGAAGCCGTCGATCTCCCCGGCGAGCTTCGCCGGATACGGCGATGCGTCGAAGCGGGTGAGCGGGCCGATGCCGCTCTTGCCGACCCGGGTCGCACTCCAATAGTCCCTCGCGCCGAGCCCGTTGGGGGCAACGACGCCCAGTCCGGTCACCACGACAGATGTCGTCATGACGCACTCCTTTCGGGTTGGGCCAGCACCATCGCGCTCTGGAACCCCCCGAAGCCGCTGCCGACCGTGAGGACGGCGTCGACCAACTGGTCGCGTGCGGTCAGAGGAACGTAGTCGAGGTCGCACTGGGGGTCAGGGGTGTGCAGGTTCGCCGTCGGCGGCACGACGTTGTGCTGGATCGCCAGGATCGATGCCGCGATCTCGATGGAGCCGATCGCGCCCAGCGAGTGCCCCACCATGGACTTGATGGAGCTCACGGGGGTGCGGTAGGCGTGATCGCCGAGGCTGTGCTTGAAGGCGGCGGTCTCGTGCCGGTCGTTCTGCTTGGTGCCCGAGCCGTGCGCGTTGATGTAGTCGATCGCGGTGGGGTTCATCCGGGCCTCGTCGAGCGCGACCGTGATCGCCTCGGACATCTCGGCGCCGTCAGGGCGCAGCCCCGTCATGTGGTACGCGTTGCTGCGCGTCGCGTATCCCGCGATTTCCGCATAAATTCGCGCACCGCGGCGTTGGGCACTCTCCAGCTCCTCGAGGACGAACACCGCCGTGCCTTCGCCGAGGACGAAGCCGTTGCGGGTGGCGTCGAACGGCCGGGAGGCGTGCTCCGGCTCGTCGTGGCGAGGTGTGGTCGCCTTGATCGCGTCGAAGCAGGCCATCGTGATCGGCGAGATCGGTGCGTCGGTGGCTCCGGCGACCATGACGTCCACCGTGCCCTCCCTGATCAGCTCGACGGCGTACCCGACGGAGTCGAGCCCGGACGTGCACCCGGCCGACACCACACTGCTCGGCCCCTGCGCACCCACGGCACGGGCGACCTCGGCGGCGAACGAGCTCGGCACGAAGTAGTTGTAGAAGAAGGGGTCGGCGTAGGCGCGATCGACCAGATCGAGTCGGCCCCCGTCACTGACGACGCGGTAGTCCTCGTCGAGGCTCATCGTGGAACCCACCGCGCTGCCGATGGTGACACCGATGCGGTAGGGGTCCAGGGCATCCGTCTCGAGGCCGCTGTCCGCGACGGCACCACGCGCCGCGACCACCGCGAACTGGGCGGCCCGGTCCATGCGCCGCACCTCGTGCGGGGTCAGGCCGTGCGCGTACGGATCGAAGTCGATCTCCGCGGCCACGCGCGACCGGAACTGGCTGGGGTCGAAGAAGGTGATCCCCCGTGTGGCCGTACGGCCTTCACTCAGCAGGGACCAGAAGTTGTCCCTGCCCACGCCGCCGGGAGCCAGCACCTCCATCCCGGTGACGACCACGCGACGCTTGCTCATGCCGTGACCTGCCAGGTGTAGAAGCGCGACGCCATGGCGTCGGCGGGCGAGCGCCATGTCTCCGGATCGAAGACGGAGATGTAAGGCAGCAGGTCCTGTTGGATCTGCACGAAGCGCGGATCGGACTTCGCCCGCTCGATCAGCTCACCGCCGTTGTCGGACTCGAAGTCCTGGATGTGGAAGTAGAGCCCGTTGCAGGCGAACAACTGCCGGCGCCGGGTGCCCATCGTGTGCGGCAGCTCGGTGCCGTTGTCGAAGTCTCCGAACAGCTTCGCGACGGTGTCGATGTCGGCGGGGTCGAGCCGGGCCACGATCACGGTGCTGTACATCCGGTGCTCCTCGGTCACCGGATGGCCGTGCCACTCGTAGAACCGGGTCGCGACCTGGTCGTCGGCGCCGTGTTCCACGACCTCGGTCGGGCTCTCCTGGGTGTGGTCCTGGAGGTGGATGTATATGCCCTTGTACTCGAAGAGCTGGCGGCGCAGGAGATTCCGGGTGCCGGACGGCTCGCCGTCCAGCCCCGCGAAGACGCCCGCGACCTCTTCGGTGGATCCAGGTTCGATCCTGCCCACGATGACACTGCTGTGCATACTTCCTTCTCCGTATCTCGAGCGGACTGAATCCCGAATCGGCTGAGACCTCGACGCGCTTCTGGACACTTCGTGAGTGGTTGCCTTCTGAACTGGTCAAGCTGGTGACGAGAACGAGTCTTCCGGTGCCCGATACAGGTTTCAATACGGGCAACTTCAGGACTCTGCAGGGTTTCGATGCGGGAGGCTCAACGATGTGCGCAGAGGAAAAACCTTCGTCAGAGCTTTGTCAGAAGATCTTGAAGTCGAGGCGCCGCAGACAGTTCGAAGTGCAGCATCACAGGTATGACCAAAATGGATACGATCAGTGCGATCAAACGTATGGAAGACCTCTTCGCGCTGCAGGCGCTGGTGGCGCGGTTCGCGCACGCGGTCGACACCCGTGACCACGAGGCGCTGTCGACGGTGTTCGTTCCGGACGTGACGATGGAAGTGGCGCCGGATATCCGGATCGACGGCCGTGAGACATTGGCCGGCATGCTGCGTGACGACCTCACCTGGGCGACCACCATGCACTCCGTCAGCAATGTGCTGCCCGAACCGGAGGGCGACAGCGCGACCATTCACGCGAACATCACGGCGGTGCATGTGAGCCGGGACGGGGTGGGCAAGCATTTCGATCTGGGCGCCCGCTACACCTTCACCGCCGTGCGGACCGCCGACGGGTCATGGCTCCTGTCCCGGATCGGGATCGAACCCGTCTGGACCACCGGCGACGATCAGGGCGTGCACAACGACCGATGACAGGTGAAGCCGCGCCGGGGCCTTCCTCCATGAGGAAGGCCCCGGCGCGGCTCCGTATCCGATCACTCCTCCACGATGGACAGCGCCTTCGCCGGGCAGATGTAGACCGCTTTGCGGGCGGCGGCCTCGTCGGCGCCCCGGGGCCGCTCGACCAGGACGCTCACCAGGCCCCGGTCGTCCTGATCGAAGATCCTCGGCTCGGTCAGCACACACTGACCCGCGCCGATGCAGCGGTCGTGATTCTTCTCGAGTTTCATGGTCGCCTCTTTCACCAGGTCACGGGCAGCTCGTAGAGGCCGTAGACCAATGCGTCGCTCTTGAAGGACAGTTCCTCTTCCGGCACGGCCAGGCGCAGATCCGGCAGTCTCCGGAAAAGCGTGTCGAACACGACCTGAAGCTCCAGGCGTCCGAGGTTCTGACCCAGGCACTGGTGCGGCCCGTAGCCGAAGGCCACGTGATGCCGTGCGTCCCTGCCGAAGTCGAGCTCCTCCGGATCATCGAACACCGCGGGATCGCGGTTCGCCGCGAAGGTGGAGGCGATGACGGCCTCGCCCTTGCGGATGAGGAAGCCGCCGATTTCGACGTCATCCAGCGCCAGCCGGTGCGCGCCGAAGTCCGGAATCGTGTAGAACCGCAGCAGCTCGTCGACGGCCTTCGGGGTCTTCGAGGGATCCGCCTTGATCTCTGCGAGCAGTTCCGGCTTCGTAAGCATCGAGAACACACCGAGATTGATCATGTTCGCCGTGGTCTCGTGCCCTGCCAGCAGCACCAGCAGGCACAGGCTGGCAAGCTGCGGCCGGTCGATACCACCCTGCTGCCGCTGCAGTTCGATCTGCCGGCTCAGCAGGTCGTCGCCCGGATTCTTGATCTTCTCCTCGACCAGCTTGTCCATGTACTTGCGGAGCTTGACCGAGACGGCGATCCGGCCCTGTTCGTCGGTGGTGCGGCGCAGCAGGATCTCGGCCAGCTCCATGAAGTACTCGTGGCCCTCGTAGGGCATGCCGAGGATCTCGGAGACCACCAGCGACGGAACCGGCAGGGAGAAGACCTGATTCAGGTCCACGGGCTTCGGCATCTTCAGCATGTCGTCAATGAATCCGTCGACGATCTCCTGAATCCGCGGTTTCATCGCGGCGACCCGCCGCACCGAGAATTCACTGATGACGGGCCGGCGCGCCGCCGCGTGTTCCGCGCCGTCGAGAATGATCATGAAGGGGGCATGCTTGGCCAGTGCCGCATTCTGCCCGGGCACCACGACCGGAAAATCTGGCGCGCGACGGTCCGAGCTGAGCTTGGGATTGGCCATCACGGCCCGCACGTCGTCGTATTTGGTGACGAGCCAGGCCTTTCCGCCGTCCGGGAGGACCACCTGACTGATCGGTGATTCCTCCCGGAACTTGGTGTAGACCGGCGGAATGGAGAAAGGGCATGTGCGCTGAATTGGGAAAGTGACGAGTTCGTTGTTTTCGTCAACATCGGCGTTCGCCATGAGACCCCTTGGTCGGAGTTTGCGCTTCCTGCAAACTCACGATAGCCCGGGCATCTACACGGCCAGGTTCAGCGAATGTCAATTCTCCGCACATGAATTGTCATCACAAGCTGCGGAGTTTGAATCCCACCCCACGAACGGTGACGATCCAGTCCGGCCCGCCCAGCTTGCTCCGGAGGCTGCTCACGTGCGTGTCGACTGTGCGGCGTGACCAGGATTCTCCCCAGACCTGATGCATGATGGATTCCCGCGAGATCACCCGTCCCGGCGTGCTGGCCAGCAGGGCGAGCAGATCGAACTCCTTGCGCGTCACCGGGACCGGTTCGCCGTGCACCTCGACCTCGCGCGAGTCGCTGTCGATCCGGAGCGGGCCGTGCTCGAGCACGGCCGCGTCATCGGCGCCCGTATCGGTGTGCGTGCTCTGGCGCGAACGCCGCATCACCGCATTCAGACGGGCCATCAGTTCCCGGAGCCCGTAGGGTTTGATGACGTAGTCGTCCGCTCCGGCCTGCAACGCGAGAACGCAGTCGAGCTCGGACCCTTGCGAGGTGACGGCGATGACCGGGATGTCGCGGGCCGCCCGGATCTCGCGGCACACCTCGAGGCCGTCCAGGTCCGGGAGATCGAGGTCCAGTAGCACGAGGTCCGCGGTCTCGAACGAGGCCAGTGCGTCCCCGCCCGAGTCGACGGCAGCGACATCGTGGCCATGGCGCGCGAGGGCTTCGGTGAGCGTCGCGCGATCGGTCTGGTTGCTCTCGGCGACGAGGACCCGCCAGGTGTCCGAGACGTTCCGGGGTGGCGCCGGCGGTGGCGGTGGTGCTGCGGCGCCGCGCCGGCTGCCGAAGATCGATCGGACCGTCGCGCGGTGCTCGCCGTTGTGGGTTTCGGTTAACTCTTCTTGAGCAGTCGCTTTCATTGTGCTGTTATCCCCCGTTCTCAGTTCCCCGCTCAGTGCGGCGGGTTACCGGTCTTCCATATCAGCTCGAACGAAAGGCGTGAAAGGCGCCAGCCTTGCTCGGTATACACCGCGTCGCCCGTGACGTAGGTACCGGACACGTAGTGCGGCAGCGTCTCGCCATCCCGCTGGTGGTGCACATGCACCGACGTCATATTGGCGCGAAGCGTCGCGCGATCCGCAGCGATGCTCACAATCGACGGCGTATTCAGATGGTGGGTTCGATCCCACATCGCCAGCGCCTTCTGGTGATATTCGACGAGGCCGTCGATTCCCGCGTGCCGACTGACGGGGAACTCGATGAGCACATCTTCCGAGAAAAGGCTGGACGCCCACTCGTCGTCAAGTTTGTCGTAGTCGAGCCCGAGAACGTATCGGTCAAGAAGTGAACTTATCTCGGCGTCTAAGTGGCTTGTTTTCATTGGATGATCATGTAGCCTCTCTAGCGGTTACGCAACCATAACGGGACTCATGTGATGGGTGTCACCGCGGGCCGGTCGAGTCGTTTCATCCCGCCGAATTACCTGCAGCTGCACGAAACTGCAAGCGTTACCCCCGGTTTTTGGTGAACTCCTGAACATCGGCGTATGCCTCGGCGCGACGACATTCCGACCGCGTACCGGTCGGCTGTCATCCTTGGCCGGCGGCGGTGGCGGCCGATGCCCTGCACGTCCGGCGCGACCATGCCTGCCCTCTTGCCGGGCTGAGGGGCGCATCCCGTGTCTGATTCCTGTCGCGTCGAGCGTACACGAGTCGAAGTCACAACGTAATCATAGTTGCTAGGTAATTCTCCTCGCATCATGTTTTGGTCGACCTATCGCCAGAGGTGATCATAAGGTGACTTTGCGTAAATGCATATTGCGGGGCGAACCTTCTTGAAGTGGTACAGACAGGCGTGAAGCCTCTGGTGCGCGGACCTGGTCTTGGCAGACCAGTTCCGGTACCAGAGGCTTCACGCCTGCCCGGCAGTGCCGCGATCCGTCGCCGCCGGCGACTCATCGCGTCATGACGCCTCCCAGCCGTAGAAGCGGCTGGCGGTGCCGTCCGTCGCCGACTCCTCGGGAGCGAGCTCCGGCAGCTCCCGGACCACCTTGCCGAACCAGATGTCCGACGCGGCCTTCTGTGCGGTAGCCGCACCATTGCTGCCGGTGTATTCCTGAATGTGGATGCACAGATCCTTGAAGGCGAACAGCTGGCGCCGACGGATTCCCGTGGATCGGGAGTATTCGGTGGATTCGAACTCCCGGAAGGCGCTCGAGACGGCGGGAATCATCGCCTGGTCCATCCGGGTGATGGTGACGGCGGTATTCGTCCGACCCTGGTTCTCGATCGGCTCGTCCTCCCAGTCGTGGAAGCAGAAAGCCGTGGAATCGGCCGGGGAGTTCCATGTTTCGGGTTCGTACGGCGTGACGAACGCCTTCATGTCGATCGCCAGTCGACCCATTCGCGGATCGGTCTTGACCTTTTCCAGGGCGGACTGGTCGGACTTTTCGGCGAAATCATACAGGTGGATCTGAATGCCGTCGTGGATGAATAACTGGCGGCGGCGCAATCCGATCATGTTCGGGATTTCCGTGCTGTCGAATTCGGCGAACAGCTTCGAAACCTCGGGAATGGAATTTTGGTCCATCTTCGCGACGGTGACCATGGTGCGCATGTTCATCACTTCCTGGTGGGAGAGTATCGATATTCGGTTACGCGATCGGCGCGGATTCCACCTCGGGCAGCTGCGCCCCGGCTTCGGTGGTGCGCTTCTTGGTGGTGACCGCCGCGAGGACGAGGCCGACGACCGCGATTCCGGCGCAGACGCTCAGGAGCAGGCTCATGCCGCTCATGAAGGCCGTCTGGACGCCGTGGAGCATCGCCTGGTCGCCGAGCGAGTCGGCAACGGCCACACCGGAGCCGACGCCTTCGGAGACCGGCTTGTGGTTGAGCGGGCCGAGTTCGGAGTGGTATCGGGTGGACAGCACCGTGCCGAGCACAGCGACACCGGTGGTGCCGGCCGCCTGGCGCAGGGCCGACAGCAGGGCCGATCCGGCGCCCGCCCGCTCGGGGGTGAGCGCGCCCACGGCCAGTGCCATGGAGGTGGGCAGTACCAGGCCGATGCCGAGGCCGACGATGGCCATCCAGGCGGCGACGAACCCGTACGAGGTGCCGATGTCGGTCAGCGAGCCGAGTCCCATCCCGACCGCGAGGACGGCGAAGCCGATCATCAGGGTCGCCTTGAGACCGATCTTGTCGCGCAGGCCTTCCAGGAAGTTCGAGGCCACCAGCAGGCCGCCGATCATCGGGAGCATGCGCAGACCGCTGCCGAGCGAGTCGACGCCGAGTACCGACTGGAAGTACAGCGGGATGGTGAAGAACAGGCCGAACATCGCGAAGGCGTTGATCAGCTGGTAGATGGTGCCCATGCTGAATCCGCGGTCCCCGAAGAGGCTGAGATCCGCGAGGGCGTGTTCCCGGGTCCGCTCCCAGGCGACGAAGCCCGCGATCAGGGCGAGGCCCGCCACGAAGGTTCCCCAGGCCGTGCCGTCACCCCAGCCTTCGTCGCCGAACCGGATCAACCCGTAGGTGAGACCGACCAGTCCGGCTCCCGAGAGCACCACGCTGACCGGGTCGATCGGCCGGCGGACCCGGCTGCGGGATTCCGGCATCCACAGGCCCACCGCGAGCGCGCCGATGATGACGGTAGGGATGTTCACCAAGAACACCGAACCCCACCAGAAGTGGTTGAGCAGCAGGCCGCCGACGATGGGGCCCAACGGCATTCCGAGTGTCACCGCCGTGATCCACACGGTGGTGGCCCGGCCGCGTTCCGCCGGGTCGGGGAACAGCACCGGGATCATCCCCATCGACAGGGACATCAGCGCTGCCGCCGCGACACCGAGAAGCACGCGGGCCGAGATCAGCTCGCCGGACGACGAGGCGAGCGCGCACCAGACCGAGGCCGCGCCGAACAGCATCAGGGCGCCGAACACGACCTTCTTCCGCCCTAACCGGTCGCCGAGCGCACCGGCGGGCAGCATCACCCCCGCCAGCGTCAGGGTGTAGGCGGTGCTGAACCACTGCAGGGCCGCGGTGCCGGCGTGCATGTCGCGGGCGAGTGTCGGCAGGGCGATGTTCAGCACCGTCATGTCGAGCCCGACGGTCAGCATCGCGAGAGCGAGCGCACCGAGGGCCAGCCAGCGGTGCGTAGCCGTCACTTTCATGGGTCCTCCTCAAAATGGCGAAGTCACTACGAGTTCAGAGTAGATCTGAATTTGAAGTGCATGTCAATACGGATCCACTTGCCTTCCGGGCTCGGTTCGGGGCAGGGTTGGCCTCACCCTGGTCCGATCCGGACGGGGGTGCTCGCCGAGGAGGGGCCGATGGACGTACCGCTCGAGCCGCTGACCGCCTTGAAGCGCTACGGGGAGTTGGTGCCATGAGGCTCACGCCGTTCGAGCGGCGGGTGGTCAGCGCATACCGAGCCGCTGCGGCCGTTTGCGGAGGTCAACTACGCCTGGAACACCACGTGTTGGCGGCGCTGATCGAGTATGCGACGGACGTCGAGTCGCTGGGCGGCGGCGCCTTCGGGCTGCGCGGGGCCGCGACCGGACCGTGCTGTCTTCATCTGGACGCCGACCCGTCCCTCCTCGGGTACCTCGTCCACCGGCTCTCCGCCGCCGACTTGGGGCCCGAAGGGCGATGCACCGTCGTACGCGGTCGGCCGGATCGCCTCGAACTGCGGCCCCGGGACGGACACGGACGGATCGTCTTCCACCTGGACGCCGTCGGCGTACACGCCCTGGGGGAGTGGGAGCGGGATCTCACCCTTGTCTACGGGGGTGACCGAAGCGCCCGCCGTACGCAGCTGCCCTGCCCGGGCGCCGCACAGCACGGCGGTGGCCTCGCGGCCGATGTGCCGGCGAGCCGGGAGCTGCGGCGCGTGGTGCGCGGCCTGCCCGCTGTCCCCCATGCGCACGAGGCATCGGTGTCGGTGCGGATCGAGACCGGCTCCGCACGTGGTTCCCGTATGTGATCCCCGCACTCGAACGCCCTGACGGGACCGCTCGGTGCCGCGGGGAGTGCCCTCGCCCCTAGTGCTGTGACCGGGAAGGTTCACCGGGTCACGACGCCCGGCACGGCGCCTCATCCCCCAGACTCCGTCCGGGGGGACCCCCAGGTTGTCGGACCGCGCAAGTACGTCCAGTACGAGCCGCGGTCCTCCGCCTTGCGATCCACCGCACCGGACGACGCGACCCGGCAAACCTTCCCGGCCACAGCACTAGGGGGGCGTCTTGCGGATCAGGCCGGGCTCGCGGGACCGCTGGACACCGAGCACACGGTCCTGGTCCGCGGCGCCGGCGGCCCTACTCCGCGGTGTCGGGCTTCCGGGCGGCCGCGGTACCGAAGTCCGCCCAGCCGTACCGCAGTCGCTGGAACACGGACGTCAGATCCGCCGGGGAGTGATCCCCGTACGTAACGAGGAAGATGGCGTCCAGGATGAAGCGGGCGAGGGCCGTCGCGAGCAGGTCGCCCTCCGGGACCCCGGCCTCCTGCGCGAGGGTGGCGGCGAGGCTGGCCTCCCAGCGGTGCCGCACCCGGCCGGCGTAATCCAGCAGTGCCGGCGTGGATTTGACGAGTTCGACGAAGTCTTCGCCGGACGGGCCGCCCGCCGCAGGCTGCGCCACCGGCGCCAGGTGCGCCTCGAGCGCGTCCAGGATCGAGACGTCGGCGTCGCGGTCACGGACCGCGGCCGTCAATGCGCGGTCGTACTCGTCTTCGGCGTCGAAGACCAGCGCTTCCTTGCAGGGGAAATAGGCGAACAGTGTGCTCACGGCCACTTCCGCGGCGTCGGAAATCTCCGCAACGGTCACATTCTCGAATCCGCGCTCGCGGAACAGGGTGAATGCGGCGTCCGCCAGGCGCTTTCGCGTCTGCGCCTTCTTCCGTTCTCGCAGTCCCGCCACTCCGGCAACCCCTTGCACTAGGGACGTCTTAAATCGTTGTCCATCGCCCCTGTTTGGCCCTGCCACGTGAGCGGAATTGGGCGAATTGACGCCCTGGCGGCAGAAAGGTGCCGCAGGCTAGCAAGGAGGCGAGTGCTGAGATTATATCCGGGCGCCGAAATCAGGTCACCTTTCCGGGGCGATCTTACAGGGTGGGGCCTCGGTCTGTCTGCGACGGCGGACGGGAAGGGGCTGGTCGGGCGTATCGGGGCGGTGCTGCCGGCGCCTGGTAAAACCGCCGGCCGGGGTGGGTGGGGGCGTGTGACGGTACGGCCATGGGCAATTCCGTCGCGTACCCGGTCCAGCGCACCGGCGATCTCGCCGAGCCGTACGCCGAGGCGCGCCTGCTGTGCGGGCCGCCGGCCGCGGTGGCCGGGGAGGAGTTCGTCCGCGCCGAGCGGCTCGCCGCCGCGATCGGCGGCAGCGTGCTGGGCGAGCCGGAGCGGGGCTGCTGAGGCGATGGGGAGTTCGATGGCCTACCCCGTGTTCCGGACCGACGACCTTGCCGAGGCCTACCGGCGGGCCCGCCGGCTGTGTGCGTGGATGAAGCCGCTCGAACCCGGAGATGTGGCTCGTCGCGTAGGCGCACACCGTCCGGGAGGCCCGCGCGCTGGCCGCGCTCCTTCCGACGGGTCTGTTCGAGCTGTCGTACGACTGGGACCGGTTCGTCTGGTTCACGGGCGCCGAACTGCCCGGTGACGACCGGGAGCTGGCGGCCGAGCTGCCGCTGACCGTGGACGCGGACGTGGCCCCCGGCCCTGTCGAACAGGCCTTCCTGCGCGCGCTGGGCGGCGGAGCGGCCAGGATGCGCTGGCGCGGAGAGTGGTCCCCGCGATCCCGTCGTGGTCGCAGGACCCGACGAACCAGCGGGTGGAACTCGACATCAACGAGGAGCATCCCGACGGCCGGCATACGGTCTACGTGCACTTCCGGTGCGACGACGAGGCGGGCGCGGCCCATCTCGCGGCCGCGATCGGCGGGTCGGTGCTGGGCCCCGGGCAGCTGGGCCGCTGAGGCCGTCGCCCCGGTCCGCATAGGCTGGGTGCATGGCTGATCTCTTCGTCAAGATCTGTGGGCTCAGGACCGCGCACGATGTCGACGTGGCCGTGGCCGCCGGGGCGGACGCCGTCGGGTTCGTCTTCGCGCCCGGCAGTCCGCGGACCGTGGACGCCGCCACCGCGCGGGAGCTGGCCGCGCGGGTGCCGGACGGGGTGCTCACCGTCGGGGTGTTCCGGGGGCAGGCGGTGGCGGAGGTGCGCCGGTTCACCGAGGAGAGCGGTGTGCGCGGGGTGCAGCTGCACGGCGAGGAGGGGCCCGGGGACTTCGCGGCGCTGCGCGCCGAGGGCCGGACCCTGCTGCGGGCCACCGCCGAGCGCGTGCGGCGCTGCGGTGAGTACGGCGAGGACCTGCTGCTGCTGGACGCGCCAGACCCGGGCTCCGGCAAGCCGTGGAACTGGGGCGCGGCGGACTTCACCGCGCCCGAGGGGTGCTGGCTGCTCGCCGGCGGGCTGAACCCGGGCAACGTACGGGAGGCGCTCGCGGCCACCGGGGCGTGGGGCGTGGACGTGTCCAGCGGGGTGGAGCGGGAGCGCGGCGTGAAGTCTCCGGAGCTGATCCGCGCGTTCGTCGAGGCCGCCCGGGGCTGACGTCGGGGGCTCACGCGCCCGTACGTCTCCAAATTTACTTAATGACCGCTACAGAAACTGTGCTAGCTTTATTCTGTAGTGATCATTACTGAATTCGGGGGGGACTTCATGAGCAGGACAGCGCTGGTCACGGGCGGCAGCCGGGGCATCGGACGGGCCATCGCCGAGCGGCTCGCCGCCGACGGCGTCACCGTCGTGCTCACGTACGCGAACGACGGCGCGGCCGCCCGCGAGACCGTCGAGCGGATCGCGAAGGACGGCGGCCGGGCCTTCGCCCTCCAGGCGGAGCTCGGCAGCCCGGGCTCCGCCGCCGCGCTCTGGGCGGCGTACGACGCGCTGGGGCTGGACGGGGTCGACATCATCGTCAACAACGCGGGCATCGGACTGCCCATTCCCCTGGGCGAGATCACCGAGCAGGACTTCGACCGGGTCTTCGCGGTGAACGTCCGGGCGCCGTTCTTCGTCGTCCAGGAGGCCCTCGGGCGGCTGCGCGACGGGGGCCGGATCATCAACATCTCCAGCGGCGCCGCGCGCATCGCGATGCCCGAGATCCTGGCTTACGGGGCCACCAAGGGCGCGCTCGACACGCTGACCCTGAACCTCGCCAAGGCCCTCGGCGCGCGCGGGATCACCGTGAACTCGGTCGCCCCCGGCATCGTCGACACCGATGTCAACGCCGGCTGGCTGCGCGGCAACGCCGAGGCCGAGGCGCACGCCGCCTCCCTCTCCGCGCTCGGCCGGGTCGGCCGCCCCGAGGACATCGCGGACGTCGTCGGCTTCCTCGCCTCCGACGCCGCGCGCTGGGTGACGGGCCGGGTGGTCGACGCCACGGGAGGCTCCGCGCTCTGAGCCCCGGGCCCCGGGCCCCGGCGCAGGGGCGTCACTCGGCGCGCGAACTCCTTGAGGGGTTCGGTGTCGAGGGTGATGCCCACCGGGGCGGGGATCCTGACGGTGCCCCTGCGGGGGGCTAGGCGGTGCACGGCGCGGGCCGTGTGCCGGGCGCTGCCCGGTCCCGCGCCTCAATCGCCGGCGGGGCTGGGGGTGGCGGGTTTGTCGGCAGGGGGGCGGGGTGGGGTGCCGGGGCGGGGTGTCTCCTCGGCTCGGCGCGTGCGGGCATGTCTCGGCCGTACCCGGTGGTTGCGCGCTCGTCCTGCGGGGACACCCCGCCCCGTCCCCCCACCCCTCACGCCGTCGAAGCCCACAGGGGGATGGAACGGCCTCGGGGAACATCGGTGCAGCCGTTGGCGCCGAGAATGATCATGATCGGTCAGCGCGCCGGCTGGGGGCTGGGCTGGCTGCGCCGCAACCGAGTGCTGCTGCCGGGGGTGAGCGTGCTGGCCCGGCAGGTGTCGGAGGTGCGGAAGGTCGCGGAGAAGCGGCTGCAGGCCACCGTCGCGGGGGCCGCGCGGCGTGCGGACCCGGCGCTGCCCGGAGACCTGGTGGCGGCGCTGAGGGCGCCGGAGGGCTCCTCGACTCCGGCGGCCGGCGCCCTGCGTCCGCTGCGCGACCCGGACGCGCCGGAGCTGGACGAGGACGACGACGGCCGCGAGGGCTGAGCCGGTGCCGCGGACCCGCGCTTCAGAGCACCGTGCGGGGCACGGCGTCGGGCAGTCTGGTGCTGTACGCGCGGCTGCGGATCACGCGTTTGGTTCGGCGCCGGTCATCAGGGCGAGCAAGCTGTACGGCGCGTGGTCGTCGATCATGATCGTGTAGAAGCCGTCGTCGTCCGCTTCCACAGCGGCGGCGCGGGCGAACATGGCTTGTTCGTGCGCGGCGACCGCGGTCTCCGCATCGCCGGGGTGCGCGGCGAGGGCCCGGCCCAGTTCGGCGCCGTCCTGCATGGCCAGGTTGGCGCCTTCGCCGTTCGGTGCCCGGAGGTGGGCGGCATCGCCGAGCAGGGTCACCCCCGGCATGCGGCCCCAGCGGTGTCCGGCCGGCAGTGTGAAGATGGGGCGCAGGGCCGGCGGGGTGTTGCCGTCGGTGATCAGGGCGGTGAGTGCGGGAGCCCACCCGTCGAACTCCTTCGCCACCCGTGCGGTGAGGGCTGCGGCATCGGTGGTGTCGAAGTCGGTGAACCAGTCCTGGGGCTTCTTCAGCTGCGCGTAGGTGTGCAGGGTTCCGCCGCCTTCACGGTGGGCCAGCAGTCCCCTGCCCGGTGCGAGCGCGAACAGCGAGCCGGCTCCGACCGCCTTCGCGGAGGCGGGGTGGAGGGTTTCCGCGTCGAAGAGGAACGTCTCCACGCTGCAGACGCCGAAGTACTCCGGAGTGGCTTTCGAGAGCACCGGGCGTACGCGCGACCAGGCGCCGTCGGCGCCGATGAGCAGGTCCGCGACCACGGTGGTGTTGTCGGCGAAGTCGATCTGATGGCGGCCGTCGCCGAGGGCCTGCACGGCGGTGACCATGTGGCCCCAGTGGACGGTTCCGGCGGGCAGGGAGTCGAGCAGCATCTGCCGCAGTGCGCCGCGCGGTACCTCCGGGCGTTCGCCGGTTCCGGTATCGGGCCTGAGCACCGGCTACGGGGCGATCTACCACCACGTTGCGGACAAGAGTGATCTGCTCGCGACGGCCGCTGACGAGGTCATCACCCGCGTGATGTCCGGCGCGGTCGCCGACGCGGAGCCGCGCACTGCTCTGCGCGCCCTCGCCCTCGGTCTGTTCGACGCGATCGACGCTCACCCCTGGGTCGGGGCGGAATTCTCCCGCCAGCCGTGGCGGCCCGCGCTGCTGGACTTCTACGAGGGCGTCGGCCGCCTGCTGGACGCCCTCGGTGTTCCGGAAAAGGCGCGCTTCGACGCGGCCGGCACCCTTGTGAACTACGTCCTCGGCGTCGCCGCGCAGAACGCCGCGAACGCACGGCTCCGCGCGGGCAGCGACACGGACCGAGAGACCTTCCTGGAGAACGCCGCCACGCAATGGGCGCAGATCGACCCTGGCCGGTACCCGTTCGTGCACGCGGCGGCGACTCAGCTGGGCGAGCATGACGATCGCGAGCAGTTCCTCGTCGGGGTAGACATCTTCCTCGCCGGCATCTCAGCCCTGCGCTAGAAGCCCCCGACACCCACTGCCCCCGCGGCGCCGCCCTGCTGGTGCACGGGTGGAGCCCGGTGTGGATCCGGACCCGCCGTACACCGCCGAGCCCCCCGCAGGGGCACCGGCGGCCGGTCGATAGGGTCCCGCTCGGGAGGATCATGGACATGGAACGACCGCGGCCCGTGCGGCTCTTGGGTTACCTCGCGTGCGTCGGCGCCGCCGCGTTCGCGGCGGTGGCCGCCCTGTATCTGGTCCTGCTGGCGAAGCTGGTGTTCGCCGACGCCCCCGGCCGCATGTGCCGGATCGACAGCTGCCCGCGCGGCACGGGCACCCTCGCGATCCTCGCCGTGCTGTGCGCCGCCGCCGCGTGGCTGCTGTGGCGGACGCCGGGGAAGCGCGGCCACGGACGCGCCCCGGTGCACGTCCGGGTGATCGCCGGCTGCGTGGCGCTGGCCGCGCTGGGGCCCGGCTGGCTGGGCTACGAGTGGGTGCGCGGCCCGCAGCTGGACCTGTCCGGGTGGCAGGAGCCGGTGCATCCGGCGGCGGCCCCGGTCGGCGTCTGGGCGCCCGCGCCCGGAATGCTCGTACGGGCCCGCACCGACGGCCTCGTCGCCTACGACGGGGAGGGCCGCAAGGGCTGGCGGCTGCCCGCCCCGGAGCGGACGCCGCTCTGCGCGCTCAGCCGGACGACCCCGTCGGACACCGGCCTCCTCGCGTACGGGGAGAGCGTGGGCACGTGCGGTTCGCAGGTCGTCGCCGTGGACCTGGCCGGGGGCCTGGTCCGGTGGAGCCGGGACACCGGCCGGGCCCTGGTGGCCGCTGCGGGCGCGAGCGCCGTCGTGGCGGACCGGGACACGGTGACCGGCCTCGACCTGCACGGCGGACACGAGCTCTGGCGGGTCCCGGTCCCGGCCGACTGCACGGTGAAAGCCGTCGACGGCTCGGAGCGACACGCCCTGTACGTGGAGGAGTGCGGCGACGCCGCCCGGATCACCGCCGTCGACGCCCGTACGGGAACCCGCGCCTGGCAGACCGCGCTGCCCACGGCGAGCCGGCTGCGCGAGGTGCGGGTGCTGTCCGCCGTCCCACCGGTCCTGCGCGTCACGGAGACCGCGGAAACCGGCATGGACGCGGTGCTGCTGCTCGACGGCGCGGGCCGCGTGCGGGGCTCCGTACCCGCCTCGGGCCCGGACGGGGACCTGCTGTCCGAGCCGTCCCCGGTGCTGACCGGCGACACGCTGGTCACCGCGGTGAAGCAGGGGAAGAAGAGCGGCGTGTCCGCCTACTCCCTCACCGACGGCGGCCGCCTCTGGCACGCGGGCGCCGGCGACGAGGAGGTCCGCGGCCTGGCCCCGACCGGCCCCGGCGAGGTCGGTGTGGTGACCTCCGGCCACTGGTGGACGCACCTCACCCACCGCGGCCTGGCCGACGGCGGGCGCCGGGCGGAGCCCACGGTCCTGCGCGACCTGCCGCTGGGCGAGCGGTTCGCCTTCTATCCCGGCCCGCCCGGCTCGTACGTCTTCGTCAACCTGGACCGCAAGGGACTGCTGCCGCCGACCTTCGACGTCGACCCGGTCTTCGGCTGGTGACGGCGGCCGGCCGGCGTCACGGCCCGCCCGGATCACGGGGTCACGCGCCGGAGGGCCCCCACCTCCAGTACTGGCCGAAGGCCTCGCCGCCCGTCGCCCGGCCGTCCTCCTCGACGGTTTCGACGTCCGGCATCGCCAGCAGGGACTCGACCTGGTCGGGGCTGAGCCGGGCGGCGAAGCCGTGCAGGACGGTGCGGTAGATGTGCACCGGGGTGGCGCCGACCCGGTCGGCCACCTCGACGGGGTCGCTGTCTTCCCGCACGGCGACGATGTACGTGGCGTGGTCGGCGGCGGGAGCCGTGTGCCGTACGGGTTCCGGCACGTCGGCGGTGGCCGCGGCCACGGGCAGTACGGCGACGGCGGCCAGTACGGCGACGGTCACGGGCAGGGCTCGGCTCAGGCGGATGCGCATGGGGCGAGGCCATCACGGGCGGCGGGGCCGGTCAATGACGCCGGTAGGTGTGGCAGGGTCACGGGCGGCGCACCGGCCGTGCGCCCCCTGGTCCGGCGGCGGACCGTACGGGTGATCTTGCGGGGCGGGCCGGCGGCCGCGCGGGACGGGGCACGACCGGTACGGCACAGCGGGACAACCCTTTCTGCACGGTGCGCGCGACCGCGTCGACGCGGGGGCCGGACGGGCAACCAGGTGAGCCGGTGGTTCAAGCTGCACAGAGGTGGCAGCGATGGAGCTGAGGGCCGCCCCCGCAGGAGCACCTGGTGCCGTGAGGCCGGCTCCCCCCATGTCTGCCGTCCAAGCAACGTCAGGGAGTTCCTTCCATGCGCCTGCTCGCACGCCTGGCCGCCGCGGCCCTCCTCACGGTCCCCCCGGTCGCCGCCGGCACGGCTTCGGCCGCGGCCCCGGAGCCGACCCCGGCACCGGCACCGCTGAAGATCGCCGCCAACCCGTTGCCCGGCCAGTACATCGTGACGCTGGAGAAGGGCCAGGACGCGGCGAAGGTCGCGAAGAGGCTCGGCCTGAAGCCGTCGTTCGTCTACACCTCGGCGATCAACGGCTTCGCGGTCCCGCTGACCTCGCTGGAGCTGACGCTCGTCCGCAACAGTCCGGGCGTGAAGGCGGTCGAGGAGGACGCCAAGGTGCAGTCCGTCCCGATGCCGAGCGCGGCCGGGTCGAGCCGGGCCCCGTCGAGCTCGTGGGGCCTGGACCGCATCGACCAGAGCAACTTGCCGCTGGACAACAACTTCACCGCTCAGGGCAATGGTGCCGGGGTGACCGCGTACATCCTCGACACCGGCATCGACTACGACCACACCGAGTTCGGCGGCCCGGACGCCACGCGTGCCACCTTCGGCTTCGACGCGATCAATGACGGCCGCAACGGCCAGGACTGCCAGGGCCACGGCACGCACGTCGCGGGTACGGTCGCGGGCAGGACGTACGGGGTGGCGCGCGAGGCGAACCTGGTGAGCGTCCGTGTCCTCGGCTGCGACGGCAAGGGCACGTGGTCGGGGATCATCGCGGGCCTGGACTGGGTGGCGAAGAACGCCAAGCAGCCGGCCGTGCTGAACGGCTCCCTGGGCGGCGACAAGTCGGCCGCCGTCGACGACGCCGCCACGGCCCTCTCCGACGCGGGCGTCCTGCCGGTCGTCGCGGCGGGCAACTCCGCGAAGGACGCGTGCGGGGTCTCGCCGGCGTCCGCGCAACGGGTGGTCACCGTCGCCGCGTCCAACCAGTGGGACGAGGAGGCCTCCTTCTCCAACTACGGCCCCTGCACCACCCTCTACGCCCCCGGTGAGGCGATCGTCTCCGCGAAGCTCGGTGGCGGCAGCGTCGCGCTGGACGGTACGTCGATGGCCGCGCCGCACGTCACCGGTGTGGCCGTCCTCTACAAGTCGGAGCACCCGAAGGCGCTGCCGGCGGAGGTGTCGGACTTCCTGGACGAGGTGTCCACGAAGGACATCGTCCAGAACCTCAGCGACAACAGGCCGAACAAGCTGCTGTTCACCGGCGGTCTCTGATAGCTCAGAGCGACCCGACGAACCGGGCCCAGGCCTGCGCGTGGAACACCACGTGCGGGCCTTCGGGCTGCTTGGAGTCCCTCACGGGGACGAGGCCGGGGTGGCCGTCGGCCACCTCGAGGCAGTCGCCGCCGCCACCGCCGCTGTGGGTGGACTTCCGCCAGGTGGCCATCTCCACGCAGCTGCCCCCACTGCCGTCGCTGTAGCTGGACTTGTGCCAGACGGCCATCGACAGGTCGTAGTCAGGCTGCTGCTCCACGTTCGTACCCCTCCACTACGGACTCGATCAAGGCCAGGGATTGTGCGGGCGACAGCGCACTGGCCGTGAGGAGATCGTAGGTCAGGGAGTGACGGGAGACCGTGGCTGGATCGTCGAACAGCTGGCCCGTTCCGTTGCCTTGAACGTAGGCGAGTGTCGGACCATCGTCGGATGCCAACAGCTGAAGTGAGCCTCCCATGGCGGCGTGTGCTCCCGCTCGGAACGGAATGACCTGGACGATGATCCGGTGTGCTCGGATCAGTGCGGTCATGTGATTCAAGGCCTCTGCCGTCACCCCTGCACCTCCCACCTCGCAACGCAGCACAGCCCCGCCGAACACGCACCACAACAGTGGGGTTGTTGGCTCGGTGCGAGCAGTGCGGCACGGTCCAGTCGGTTCGTCACCAGCTCGTCGATCACCTGCTCCGGTGCCGTTGGCTGGTATGCGCGGCAGACAGCGCGAGCGTACGCCTCCGTCCGGGTACTGGACTCGGCCGCTGCCCCGCAGTTGCGGACGAAGAAGCCGTCCGTGCCGAGGATGTCGTCGATCTGGCGGGCGAATTCGAGGTGCATGCGACGCGTGCCCGCTGCGAGCTGGCCGATGAACGACCCGCTGACGAAGAGCCGTTCGCCGAGTTCGGCCTGGCTCATGCCCGCGCGTTCGCGCGCTACGCGCAGTTCCGCGCCCAGGAGGGCGCGGGGTGAGGAGGAGGGATCGAGGTTCTTCCGCGCCATGGCAACTCCCTGAGCAACATGTGCGGTTGTTGCGGGTCCGCACTTGAAGGCCAGTGAGCGCGTCGCCACTCTGTGTGAAGAAGTTGGATACTCGGAGTAGAAAGGTGACATGTCATGGTGCTCTCCCCACAGGAGCGCATGCAGGCGGCCGAGGAGGCCGTCCAGCAGCTGCGGGAATCGCTTGCCGCGGTCGGGGTGCTGTTCCCCTCGCTGGACGTGGAGCGGGTCTCGGCCGCCGGTACGTACGGCCTGCCGCTGGTCGACCTCGGCCGCTGCAACCTCGACACCGCGCTCCGGCTGGCCGCCGTCCTGCACGAGCGGGCGGGGGGCGCGTGAGCGAGTCCGTGGAGGCGGTGAACTTCGCCTTCGAACTCGGCTGGAAGCTGCGCGGCCTGGAGACGGCCCTCGCCCCGCGCGGGGTGTGCGGGCCCGAGGCCGGGGGTCCGAAGCCGCCTCCGCCGCCCGGATGGCAGCGGTTCACGCTGGTGCACTGCCCGTTGGAGGGATATCCGGGCTTCGACGATCCGCGCTACGAGGGGCTCAGGGCGAGCCCGCCGCAGGGCTGCGCGGTGGAGGACTTCGGCGGGTGCCTGGGGCTGCGGTGCGAGCGGCCGGGCGGGCGGCTGCTCGACGCGGTGGCGGAGCTGTGCGCCGAGATCCGTACCGGGTACGGGCTGCTCATGACCGGCCTCGGCATCGACAAGCTGTGGGAGTGGTCCGAGGACGGTACGGACGGCTGGGGCGCCGAGATCGTCGGGCAGCTGCTGCTGATGGCGGCCGATCGGGGTCCGAGGCTCGGATACGGCGTGGACGATCTGGCCGGCTTGCTGCAGGCCGTCGGTGGAGCAGCCGATGTCGGAGCGTAGCGGGCCGCTCGGCCCCAGCGGCCGTACGATGGCATATAAATCGACGCGATCTGTATGCCTGGAGGGCTCGATGTCACGCACCATGGTGGACCTGGATGATGCACTTCTCGCCGAGGCCGCGGAGATACTGGGCACAACGACCAAGCGAGCGACGATCAACGGAGCACTGGCTGAGTTCGTAGCTGCTGCCCGGCGGCGGCGCTTCGTAGACCTCATGGACGAGGGTGTCTTCGACGACCTGCGCGACCCAGAAGTGATGCGAGGTGCGTGGCGGTGACCAAGTATCTGGTCGACAAGAGCGCCTGGGCTCGGATGCATCTGCCGACGGTCCGGGACACGCTGATACCGCTTCTGGAGCGGGGCCTGCTCGCGACATGTGCCGTCATCGACCTGGAGATCCTCTACAGCGCGCGCAACGCCGGAGACCACGCGCGCGGCCGGTCGGTACGGCGAGGCTTCGACTGGCTTCCGCTCACCGACGAGATCGGCGAACGGGCCATCGAAGTGCAGGGGCTGCTGGCGCAGAGCGGTGATCACCGCCGTGCGTCGCTCGCTGACCTGCTGATCGCTGCGACTGCTGAGCGCCATGGGGCTGTGGTCCTCCACTATGACGCCGACTACGACGGGATCGCCAAGGTCACAGGGCAGTCGGTGGAGTGGGTGGTGGAGCAGGGGTCCGTACCGTAGCCGGGATCGGTCGGTGCGCGGGGGCATCACGGGGCGACGTCCGTAGACGAAGTACCAGGGGGCGGCGCATCAGACGATCCCCTTCGTCCCGCAGCAGGAGTACCTGACCTGAATCGCCGACCGCTTCGCGGGCCGTCGGCGCCAGGCAACTGCTGACCCGCGGGTCCGCCTCA
This sequence comes from Streptomyces sp. NPDC040545, assembly GCF_055595065.1. Taxonomy (NCBI): domain Bacteria; kingdom Bacillati; phylum Actinomycetota; class Actinomycetes; order Kitasatosporales; family Streptomycetaceae; genus Streptomyces; species Streptomyces sp. NPDC040545. The sequence goes on along the minus strand of NZ_JBVIWA010000015.1, from coordinate 65,495 downwards.
GTCGCAGTCGGTGCGCAGGCGGGCGTGCAAGTGCTCGTCGTGCCAGCCGTCCGCGTGCAGGAGGGCGCCGCGCATGGTGCCCTCCAGGGGGAATCCGGCTTTCGTCGCGATGGCGCAGGAGGCCGGGTTCGCCACGGAGTGGGTGATCCGTATCCGGTGCAGGCCGAGGTCCTCGAAGGCCCAGCGGCTGACGCGTTCCGTGGCCGCCACCATGACCCCGCGGCCGCGCCCGGCGGGCAGCAGCCAGTACAGGATCTCGCCGCTGCCGCCTGCGAGATCGAGGTCGCCGATGCCGATGAGCCCGACGGCCGGGCCTGCGCCGGCGGGGGCGACGGCCCAGATCGCGGCCTCCTCGTCCTGCCATCGGGCGTGCCAGCGGGCGATCCGCTCCTCGGCCTCGGCCGGATTCAGGAGGGCGGGCCGGTTCCAGTGCCGGATGTCCGGGTCGAGGCAGGACTCGACGAGTGCGGGGACGTCGTGGGCCGCCCAGGGGCGCAGCAGCAGGCCGCCCGGCAGCTCGAACTCCGGCTGCGGCAGGGCGCGCATCCGGCCGGCGGGGACCACGGGAGGTATGGAGTTGATCATCTCTGCATCATTGCGGACCGGCGGCGCGCATGCGGATGCATGCGCGGCTATGCGGGGACCCGTTCCTTCGGGGGTGTTCCGGTGGCGGTGGTGGTGTCCGGGTCCTGGTCCGGCCCGGTGTCGAGGTCGGTCAGCGTCTGGCGGGTGAAGCCGAAGAAGTACGTGGCGACGAAGCCCACCAGGTAGCCGGTCAGCAGGCCGCCCGCGTAGATCGCGAGGGTGATGCCGGCGCCGGAGCGGCCGTCGAGCAGCGGGAACAGGGCCCAGCCCGAGGGGCCGATGGCGGTGGAGCCGAAGGCGACGCCCAGTTGGTGGAAGAGGCCGACGAAGGCTCCGCCGGCCGCGCCGCCGATGCAGGCGGTGACGAAGGGGCGGCCGAGCGGCAGGGAGACGCCGTAGATCAGCGGTTCGCCGATGCCCAGGAAGCCGGCCGGGAGGGCGGACTTGATGGTGGCGCGGAGCGAGCCGTTGCGCGGGAGGCGGTAGTAGACGGCGATGGCCGCGCCGACCTGGCCCGCGCCCGCCATGGCGAGGATGGGCAGCAGGACGGTGTAGCCGTCCTGCTCGATGAGGGTGGTGTGGATGGGGATCAGGGCCTGGTGCAGGCCGAGCATCACGAGCGGGAGGAAGAGGCCGCCAAGGACCAGGCCCGCGAAGGCGCCGCCACTGGCGAGGAGCCAGTTCGCGAAGGTGCCGATCGCGGCGGAGGCCTCACCGGCGAGGTACATCAGGCCGAAGAGGGTGACCAGGCCCGAGATGAGCACGGTGAGGGTGGGGGTGATCAGGACGTCCAGGGCCTCCGGCACCCACCTGCGGCACCACTTCTCCACGTACACGGCGAGGAGGGCGGCGGCGAGCGCGCCGAGGACGCCGCCCTGGCCGGGCTTGAGCTCCAGGCCGAAGGCGTCGATCTTCGCGACGCCCGGGAAGACGATGATCGCGGCGACCGCGCCGCCCAGGACGGGAGTACCGCCGAACTCCTTGGCCGTGTTGTATCCGACGAAGACCGCGATCAGGGACATGAAGCCGGACGCGATGGCGGCGAGGGCGGGGACGACGGCGGGCACCCACTCCAGATTCGTCAGCAGGCCGTTCAGCCCGGCGATGATGCCGCAGCCGATCAGGGCCGGGATCAGCGGGACGAAGATGTTCGCGATGCGGCGCAGGAACAGCTTGAAGGGCGTGGCGTTCCGGGCCTTCTGAGCCTCCCTCAGCGCCGCGCCCTGAGCGGCGAGGTCGTCCGCGGTGATCCCGCCGGAGGGCTGGGCCGCCGGGGCGGCCGGCGGCGCGGCCGAGCGGGCCTCCTCGACGAGCGCCTCGAACTCCGGGGTCACGCGGGCGACGGCGCCCGGGCCCAGCACGATCTGGTAGGTGTCGTCCTCGACCACGCCGAGGACCGCCGGGAGGGCGCGCAGGGCCTCGTCCTGGACCAGCGAGCGGTCGCGCAGCGAGAGGCGCAGGCGGGTCATGCAGTGCGCGATCGAGGTGATGTTGTCCGCGCCGCCGATCAGCGGAAGGATCGCGGCGGCGGTGGCGCGGTTCTTGTCAGTGGACATGGGGATCGCCTTGGCTCGGGGGTCAGCGGGTGTGGGCGAGGGCGCGTTCGAGGGCGGCGCGCAGGTGGCCCTGCGAGGCGGCGAGCAGCTCGGCGGCCGTGGGGCCGTCGACTCCGCCGAGGACGACGAGTACGGCGTTCTTCACCTCGCCGCCCGTGGCGGTGAGGGCGGACTCGATCTCCTCGTCGGGTGCGCCGGTGGCCAGTGCCACGATGCGGCGGGCGCGGGCGCGCAGTTTGTCGTTCGTGGAGCGCATGTCGACCATCAGGTTCCCGTACGTCTTCCCCAGGCGGATCATCGTGATGGTCGAGATGAGGTTGAGGACGAGCTTCTGCGCGGTGCCGGCCTTCAGGCGGGTGGATCCGGTGAGGAGTTCGGGTCCGACGACGACCTCGATGCCGTGGTCGGCGGCCGCGGCGAGGGCGGATCCGGCGTTGCAGGAGAGCCCGACGGTGAGCGCGCCGCGGGTACGGGCGAACTCGACGGCGCCGATCGCGTACGGGGTGCGGCCGGAGGCGGAGATGCCGACGACCGTGTCGTGCGGGCCGATCTCCAGCGTGGTGAGGTCGCTTGCGGCCAGCTCCTTCGAGTCCTCGGCGCCCTCGACGGCCTTGACCATGGCGGAGGGGCCGCCCGCGATCAGGCCGACCACGTCGGCCGGGTCGGTGTTGAAGGTGGGCGGGCACTCGCTGGCGTCCAGGACGCCCATCCGGCCGGCCGTGCCGGCGCCCGCGTAGACCAGCCGCCCGCCGCGGGCCATCCGCTCGGCGATCGCGTCGACGGCGGCGGCGATCCGGGGGAGCTGCGCGGCGACGGCGGCCGGGACGGTGGCGTCCTCGGCGTTCATGGTGCGGGCGATGTCGAGGGTGGGCAGCCGGTCGATCTCGGCGAGGTCCTGGCGGAAGGCCTCGGTGGTGAGGGTGTCCAGCTGGGCGCGGAGTTCTTCGTGGGCGGTCATGGGGGGGCGGCTCCCGTGCGGTGGCGGGTGGCGGGTGGCGGGTGGCGGTTGGTGGGTGGTGTGCGGGCTGGGCTTCACGATCGGGGCTCCGCCCCGGACCCCGCGCCTCAAACGCCGGCGGGGCTGAAAAGACCGGGGCTCCGCCCCAGGCCCCGCTCCTCGAACGCCGGAGGGGCTGGGTGTGGCGGAGGGGCTCGGTGTGGCGGCGGGGCCGGCTGCGTCAGCGGGTGGTGTGGCGGTGGGTCAGGGCTTCGTAGGTGGCGGCGAGGGCGGGTGCGGCGGTGTCGTAGGTCTGCTGGGCGACGCCGACGAAGAGGCAGTCGACGACGAGCTGCTGGCTGGTCCGGCTGGACATGGCGGCCGGGCGCAGCTGGGTCTCGCGGGCGGCGGAGGTGGTCAGTACGAGGTCGGCGTGGCGGGTGACGGGGCTGTTCGGGCGACCGGTCAGGGCGAGGGTGGTGGCACCGCGCTCGAAGGCGACGCGCAGCGGTTCGATCACGTCGCCGGTGGTGCCGGAGTGGGTGATGGCGACGGCGACGTCGCCGGGGCGGAGTTGCACGGCGCCCGTGACGGCCAGGTGGGGGTCGCTGTGGGCGTGGGCGAGGCGGCCGATGCGCAGCAGCTTCTGGGCGAGGTCCTGGCCGACGAGGGCGGAGGCGCCGACGCCGTAGATGTCGATGCGGCGGGCGGTGGCGAGCGCGCTGACGGCGGCGGCGAGCTGGGTGAGGTCGAGGGCGGCGGCGGTGTCGGTGAGGGTCTGCGCCTCCTCGTGGGCCAGCTTGGCGACGACGTCCGCGAGCGGGTCGTCGGCGGCTATGTCGACGGTGACGGCGGGGGCGGTGCCGGACTCCTGCTGGGCGGCGAGGGCGGCGAGCGCGAGGCGCAGGTCGCGGTAGCCGGGGTAGCCGAGGAGGCGGGCGGTGCGGACGACGGTGGCCTCGCTGGTGCCGGTGCGTTCGGCGAGGGCGGAGACGGTGAGCCGGGCGCACGCGGCGGGGTCGGCGGCGACGGCGTCGGCGACGGCCCGCACGGAGCGGGTCATGGAGGGGCCGAGGCTGCGGATCCGGGCCCGGAGGGCGTGGGGCGGGGGAGCCGGGGCGGGGCTTTCGCCGGGGCCTGGGGCGGGAACGGGCGGGCGGTTGGCAGTTTCCTTCGCATTCTGGCTCACTCCTGAAACTTATTTTCGACGCAAGGTCCGGTCAATACGCCATTGGGCCCTCGGAAAGATGGCCTTCATCGCCGGGCCCTCGCGGGTCCACAATGGGCGCATGGACCACGCGACCCCCCTGGAGCAGGCGCTGCACGTCGCCCGTGCCCTTGTTCTCGCCGACCTCGCCGCCGGCGAGGTCGCCGATGCCGATGTCGTCTCCCTCGTCGAGGACTCGGTCACGCACCGCCGGTGGTGGGTGGAGCAGTGGCCGGAGGGTGTCGACTACCTTGCCGGACTCGTCGCCCAAGACGTGAAGGACGCGCTGCTGGAGAAGTACGGACGATGGCCGCTGTGCCCGGTCTGCAACCACGGCGAGCCGCATGCGCTGGACGTGGAGCCGGAGCTGGGACCCGACCCGCACTGGGTGTGTTCGGAGGCGGGTGTGAAGGTGGCCGCGATCGGCGGCCTGGGCCCGGTCTTCGGACTCCGGTGAGCCGCCGGTGACCGTCTACATCGACCCGCCGACCTGGCCGGGCCACGGCCGCATGTGGTCGCACCTGGTCAGCGACGTCTCGTACGAGGAGCTGCACGCCTTCGCGGCGGCCATCGGCTGCCCGCCGCGGGCCTTCGAGCGGGACCACTACGACGTGCCCTCCTACCGGTACGCGGACGCGGTCGGCGCCGGTGCGGTGGAGATCGGCAGCAAGGAGCTCGTCCGCCGCCTCACCGCGGCGGGTCTGCGCCGCCCGAAGGGCCGGCCGGCGGCCCAGTAGCTTCACCGCGAACGCCGCCGCCCCCGGCAGGACCGTATGGGCCGAATTCGACCTGCCGCGCCCCTGGCCTGCGGACATCGCTCGCGCGCCGGAGCCCGCGCGCTGGGCCTCCGGTGGCAGGGACGATCCCAGGATCCAAGACACGGGAGGGAAAGGACCACACCGAACCCCACCCCTCCCGCCCATGGCGCACGCTCACTCACTTGAGTGAAAGACACCAACTTGGCTGGCTTCGGGACGGGTTGCCTGATCTACGCTCAGCGCGACACACCACACCACCGCTGACATACGTCGGCCCCCGCCGGGACTGCAATCCCAAGGCGAGGGCCTGACCACCGAGGAAGTAAGGCTTCCCGATGGATACCCAGAACACTAGCGCGCGCCCGCACGCCCAGTCCCGTAACGGCGGGGAAAACCACCCGTCCCGGCGCACCCGTGCGCGCACACGTTCCGGCGGTGTCATCCACGACAACGCCCGCCACACCGGCCGCTTCACCGTGATCGGCAATCACCTCGCCCAGCACGCCGAGCTGTCGCTGCTGGCCATCGGCCTGGCCGTCCACATCCAGTCCCTTCCCAGCGGCTCCCTCATCGACATCAGGACCCTCGCCGCGCGTTTCCCCGAAGGGAAGACCCGGATCGCCGCCGCCCTGCGCGAACTGGAGGCCCACGGCTATCTGCGCCGCACCTGCGAACGCACGAGCAGCGGCCACGTCGTCACCCGCACGGTCTCCTGCAACCAGCCGGGCCGGTCCGGAGCCACGGACGAGCCGAAGCCGGAGCCGAAAGCGAAACCCAAGCGTTCCGGCCGCCGGGAGGGCGAGCCGCCGCGCCGTGCCCTGCCCGCCGTACCGCAGCCCGCGTACCCCGCCCCTGACCTGCTCCAGTCCGCCATCGAGGTGCTCGCCGGCCTCCGCCGTGGGGATCCCCGCCTTCTGATCTCCGTCACGGAGGTCGAGCACCTCGCCCCCGGAGTCGCGGCCTGGCTGGAGCGCGATCTACCCCCGAGCGCCGTACACCACGCCCTGACCGCCGACCTGCCGTCGGTGCCCCTGCACCGGCCGGCCGCCCTCCTGGCCCACCGCCTCGCCGCCCAGCTCCCGCCCGTGCCGCCGTTCCGCGCCCCGGGAGCACCCCCGGCCGTCAGGCACCCGCTCCACAACTGCGACAACTGCGACCGTGCCTTCCGCGGCCCGGAACCGGGCACCTGCGGCGGCTGCCGTACCAGGCACGACGCACCCCCGAACACCGAGGAACCCCATGGTCGGCTCACCCCATGAAGCGATGCACCGCATCTTCCGGCACGCCCCCCAGCTCTTCAGCCGCCTGTCGGGCCCGAAGGGCCGTCCGGTGGTCTAGGAGCTCGGCTTGGGGGCCGGGGCCGGGGCCGGGGGCGAGGGTGCGGAGGGCTCCGGGACGGTGTTGGGCTGGGCCGCGGGCGGGAGCTCCCAGACGTGGTCCGGGGTCGCGATCTCGGTGACCGTGTGGGCGATGAGGGAGCTCAGGTTGCTGAACTTCCCGTCGACGTCGGAGTTCACCACGATCACCATGGTGGCGCGTGCCTGCGGGAGCCGGACGGCGACGGTCTCGTAGCCGGGCAGCTCGCCGTTGTGGCCGATCCAGCCGTCGAGTTCGGCGATGCCGAGCCCGTAGCCGATGCCGGGGTGTCCGGTGGGCAGCATGCGCAGCCGCTGGGCCTGGGTGCCCGGCTCCAGCAGGCGGTCGCCGTCGGGCAGCTTCCCCGTGACCAGGCTCGGGACCCAGGAGTGCAGGTCGTCCATGGTGGAGATCATCGCGCCGGCCGCCCAGGCCCAGGACGGGTTCCAGGTGGAGGCGTCGACGGTCGCGCCGTTCGGGGTGAAGTTCGTGTAGCCGTGCACGTACGGGGACGCGATCTCCGCGCCGGTCGGCAGCGAGGTCGCGTCCAGGCCGGCCGGTTCGAGGACGTGCTGCTGCAGGTAGGTGTGCAGGGGCTGCCCGCCGACCTTCTCGACGAGCAGGCCGAGCAGGACGGTGTTGGTGTTGGAGTACTCCCAGCGCGTGCCCGGCGGGAAGTTGGCAGGGTGCCGGAAAGCGGTGTCCAGCAGCTCCTGCGGGGTCCAGGCGCGGTGCGGGTCGGCCTTGTAGGTGGCCAGCAGGCGCGGGTCCTCGGTGTAGTTGTAGAGGCCGCTGCGCATGTCGGCGAGCTGCCGGACGGTGATCTTGTCGCCGCCGGGCACGCCGTCGAGGTACGCCGAGATCGGCGCGTCGAGCCGTACCTTCCCGTCGTCGACGAGCTGGAGGACGGCGGTGACGGTGAAGGTCTTGGTGACACTGCCGATGCGGGTGTGCATGTCGGTCTTGATGGGGACGCCGGTGGCCTTGTCGGCGGTGCCGAAGGCGCGCACGTAGGGGTCTTCGCCGTCGATCCACAGGCCGACGCCCACACCGGGGATGGCGGCCTTGCGCATGGCCGCGGTGATCGCGTCGTCGAGCTGCTCGGCGGTCGCCGGGTCGATGTCGACCCGGCCCGGCGGGGCGGCCGCGGGGGCCTGGCCCGCGCACAGCGCGGTCAGCAGCAGGGAGGCGGCGGCCAGGACGGTGGGCGTGCGGTACCGGCCCATGGAGGATCACCTCTGACGCGTCCCCGAGCGTTCCCACCTGATCCCCGAGCGGACCTTCCCATCGTAGGAAGCCGGGTCCGGGGCAGCGACCGGGACTGAGACCGGGACCGGGACTGAGACCGGGACTGAGACCGGGACCGGGACGGCGGTCAGGCGCGGGCGGGCTCCTCGGCGGGGGTCGCGGCGGCGCCGCCCGTGGCGATCACGCGGGTCGCGCGCGGCGGCGTACGGCGGTCCAGGCGCAGGGCGAGCACGGTGAGGACGATCGCGGTGACGGTCATGGCGGCGCCCGCCCAGGCGGTGGCGGCGAAGCCCAGGCCGGCGTCGATGACGGTGCCGCCGAGCCAGGGGCCACCGGTGTTGCCGAGGTTGAAGGCGGCCGTGGTGGTCGCGCCGGCCAGGGTCGGGGCGGCGCCGGCCACGTTGAACATACGGGCGTTGAGCGCCGGGGCGGTGAAGAAGGCCGAGAAGCCGAGCAGGAAGGCCAGGGCGACCGCCGCGGCGGCGGCGCCGGCCAGCAGGGCGAGCGCGGTGAGGAAGACGGTCGAGGCGGTGATGCCCCAGATCATCACGCCGAACAGGTGCGCGTCGGCGACCCGGCCGCCGACGGTGGTGCCGGCGAGCGCGCCGATGCCGAAGAGGCCGAGGATCCACGGGACCCACCGGGAGTCGAGCCCGGCCACGTCCGTGAGCAGCGGTGACAGGTAGCTGAAGGCGCAGAAGACGCCCCCCGCGGCCAGCGCGGTGATGCCGATGGAGAGCCACACCTGGCGGTCGCGGTAGATGCGCAGCTCGCGCCCGAGCGACGGCTTCTCGGCGGGCAGCGGGATCTTCGGGATCAGCACCAGGATGCCGACGAGGGCGATCGCGGAGGCGGCGGCGACCGACCAGAAGGCGGAGCGCCAGCCCAGGTGCTCGCCGAGGAAGGCACCGGCGGGGACGCCGAGGACGTTCGCGATGGACAGGCCGCCGATCATGACGGCCATCGCGCGGGCCCGCTGGTCCTTGTCGACCATGGCGATGGCGACGGCCGCGCCCACCGCCCAGAAGCCGGCGCAGGCGAACGCGGAGACCACGCGGGAGGCGAAGAGGAGCTCGTACGTGGGGGCCAGCGCGCCCGCGACCTGGCCGAGGCCGAAGAGGCTGATGAGGGCGATGAGGGTGGTGCGGCGGGGGAGCCGCAGGGTGGCCACGGCCAGCAGCGGTGCGCCCACGACCATGCCGATCGCGAAGGCGGATATGAGCAGGCCCGCCTGCGGGATGGTGACGCCCATGTCCTCGGCGATGGGTGGCAGCAGACCGGAGAGCATGAACTCGCTGGTGCCGAGCGCGAACACGGACAGTCCGAGGATGTACACGGCGACGGGCATGCGGGGGCGTGCGGCTGGTGCGGGCATGACTGTCACCAACCAGCGCGAACGCGATCGAATTCCCTACGGGACGAGAGCGGCGAGCTCGGCGGCGAGGTTGGCGCGGGCCGGGGCCTCCCAGTGCGCGGCCCCGTAGGGCGTGCGGAAGAGCCGCGGCAGGTCGAGCAGCTGGCGCAGGACGGCGGCGCGGCCGGTGCGGAAGGCGTCGTCGGGAACGAAGCCGTACTCGGCGCGGACGGCGGCCGCGTAGGCGGCGTACGCGTCGGGATCCCCGGCCAGGACGGCCAGGTCGGCGTCGCAGAGGGCCTCGCCGTCGGTGTCCCCGGGGGCGGGGTCGTGGGTGACGGTGAGCCGGACCAGGCGGGCCACCTCGGCGGTGCGCGCGGGGCCGATGCCGAGCTCGGGGAGGGCGCGCTCGGCGAGGGCGGCGCTGCGCTCCTCGTTCTCGGACCGGTCGGGACGGTAGACGGCGTCGTGGAACCAGGCGGCGAGCCGAACGGCGGCCGGATCGGTGGCGTGCGGGGCCAGTACGTCGATTCGCGCGAGCACGTCGGCCAGGTGCGCGGTGGTGTGGTACCGGCGCTGCGGCTCCGCCCAGGCGGTGAGGAGGCGGTCGGCGTAGGGCGCGGGATCACGGTCGGCGGCGGCGCCGGCGGCGGTGACGGTCGCCTGCCAGCGGGCCCGCAGGTCGGCGGTGTCCGGGTGGGTGTCGCTGCGCTGGGTGCCTGTGTCCATGGGCACATTGTGGGGTGGCGTGATTGTGCTGGTGAAGGGCGGGTGGAGGCCCGTATTCTGAATATTGGACTAGACCTCTAGTGGGTTTTCCTGAGTTCCCCGAGTTTCCCGAGCTTTCCGAAGAAGGATGGGATCGAATGAGCAACCGTGCGCTCCTGGAGGTGATCGCCCTCGACGTGGAGGACGCGGTCGCGGCCCAGGCAGGTGGGGCGGACCGACTCGAACTGGTCACCGACATGGCCGCCGACGGGCTCACCCCGCCGCGCGAGACCTTCGCGGCGATCAGGGCGGCGGTCGACATCCCGCTGCGCGTGATGCTCCGCAAGACGGACGGCTTCGCGGCCGGCGACGTCTCCGCCCTGGCCCGGGCGGCACGGGAACTGCGGGCGGAGGGCGCGCGGGAGTTCGTCCTCGGCTTCCTGGACGCCGACGGCGCCCCCGACCTGGCCGCGGTCGAGGCGGTCGTCGCGGAGCTGGACGGCTGCAGCTGGACCTTCCACCGGGCGATCGACCGCGCGGCGGACCGGGACCAGCTGCGCAAGGCGCTGGCCGATGTGCCGGGGCTGGACACGTACCTCACGGCGGGCGCGGCGGCGGGGGTGGAGGCCGGGCTGCCGGTGCTGCTGGCGGAGGCGGCGCGGGGTGGTGAGCCGGGGTACGGGGCGCGGATCCTGGTGGGCGGCGGGCTGACGCTCGCGCACCTGCCGGTGCTGAGGGCGGGCGGGATCGACGCCTTCCACATCGGTGGCGCGGCCCGTCCCTCCGGGTGGGGCGGGCCGGTCTCGGCGGCGGCCGTCGCGGACTGGCGCACCGCCCTTTCCTGACGGGGTCCGGCGGTCGGGCGCGCCGCCCTTCCCTGACCGGGGGTCCGGCGGTCGGGCGCGCCGCCGCTGCCGGGGGCGCCGCCCCCGGACCCCCGCGCCTCAAACGCCGGCGGGGCTGGAAGACCCGGGGGCTTCGCCCCGGACGCCGCGCCTCAAACGCCGGCGGGGCTGGAAGACCCGGGGCGCCGCCCCCGGACCCCGCGCCTCAAACGCCGGCGGGGCTGGAGGTCAGGGCGGTCGGGAGTGGGGCCGCGTGGAGGGCCGTCAGGCCCGAGACCGCGCGGGTGAGGCAGACGTACAGCCGCCGCAGGCCCGTCCGCTCGTCCGGCTCGCCGTCCACGATCGCCGCGGGCTCGTCCAGGACCACGTAGTCGTACTCCAGACCCTTCGCCAGCGACGCCGGGACCAGCGTCAGGCGGGACTCCGAGGTCGTCTCCTCGCCGGGGGACAGGTACGGCATCCCCGCCTCCGCCAGCGCCTCCGCGAGGACCGGGATCCGCGCGTCCGCCGCGATCAGGCCGATCGACCCCTCCTGCGCCAAGGAGTCACGGCACGCGGCGACCACCGCCGCCGTCAGGTCCGCCGTCTCCACGATCCGCAGCGACCCCGGCGTCTCGCGGACCGAGGAGACCGGGGCCAGGCCCGGGGAGATCGACGGCAGCAGCCGGGAGGCGTAGGCGATGACCTCGCGCGGCACGCGGAAGCCCGCCGTCAGTTCCTCCAGCACCGCCTGCGGCTTGCCCAGGTGCGCGAGGGCCTCGTCCCAGCTGCGCGTGGCCCACGGCGTGGTGCCCTGCGCGAGGTCGCCGAGGACCGTCGCCGAGCCCGTGGTGCAGCGCCGTCCCACCGCCCGGTACTGCATCGGCGACAGGTCCTGGGCCTCGTCCAGGACCACGTGGCCGAGCGAATGCGTCCGTTCCACCAGGTCGGCCGCCTCGTCGATCAGCACCAGGTCCGCCGCCGACCACTTCGCCGACTTCACGCTCCGGAACGGCTTCGGCCACAGCAGGAGCTTCTGCTCGTCCTCGGTGAGCACGTCCGCCGCGTGCAGCGCGAGGAAAGCGGGGTCGGACAGCAGCCGCAGGACCAGCTTCGCCGGTTCGACGGCCGGCCAGATCTCCTTGACCGCCGCCTTCACCGCCGCGTTGCGGGCCACCGCGTCCTGCACCCGGTCGTCCGGGGCCTCGCCGGCCTGCTCCATCCGTACGAGCACCGCGTGCGCGATGCGCTGCGGCAGGGCCTCCCGGGCCGCGCCGTAGCGGATGTCGCGCTTCTGCAGCTCCTCGACCATCTCCTCCAGCTCGTACGCGGGCACCCGCCAGCGGCGCGAGCCGCGGACCACCATCAGCGGCTCCGTGGGGCGGGTGACGTGCGAGCGGACGGCGCGGCTCAGTACCTCCGCCATGCGGGCGTCGCCCTTGACCACGGCGGTTTCGGCGGCGTCCGTGCCGCGTACCTCCAGGCCGGGGCGGGCGACCAGGTCGTCGACGGTGGCCTGCTTGACCTCCAGCTCGCCGAGGGCCGGCAGGACCTGCTCGATGTAGTGCAGGAAGGAACGGTTCGGCCCGATGACGAGCGTGCCGGTGCGGGCGAGGCGGTCGCGGTGCGCGTAGAGCAGGTACGCGACCCGGTGCAGGCCGACGGCGGTCTTGCCGGTGCCGGGGCCGCCCTGGACGCAGACGGAACCGCCCAGGCCGGAGCGGACGAGTTTGTCCTGCTCGGGCTGGATCGTCGCGACGATGTCCCGCATCGGGCCCACGCGCGGGCGCTCGATCTCCTGCTGGAGCAGCTTGCTGACCGCGGCCGCCTCGCCGGGATCGGACAGGTGCTCGTCCTCGTACGCCGTCAGCTCGCCGCCGGTGTAACCGAAGCGCCTGCGCAGCGCGATGTCCTGCGGGTCGGTCTTGGAGGCCCGGTAGAACGGCTGGGAGACGGGCGCGCGCCAGTCGATGACCATCGGGTCGCCGTCGGCGTCGTGGACGTGGCGGCGGCCGATGTAGAACTGCTCGCCCTCCGCGCCCTCGGCGAGCTCCGCGCCCGGTGCGTGCAGGTAGTTGAGGCGGCCGAAGAACAGCGGGGTGTGGGCGAGGTCGGCGAGGGCTTTGATGCGGTCGTCGATCTGGGCCTGGAGGACGATCGCGTTGACCCAGTTCGCGGTGACGTCGCGGATGTCGAGGGACTCGACGTCCGCGCGCATGGCGCGCAGGGCGGAACGCGAGGCGGTGAGGTGGGCCCGCTCGCGGCCCAGCGGGTCGGTGGGCGCCGCCGGGTCCGCGGTCGGGTCCGCGGTCGGGTTCGAGGTCGCGTTCGGGTCGTCGTGCGTGGTCTCGGGGGCGTGCGCGGGCACGGAACTGCCTCCAGCTGCTGGATGCGGAACAGATGGCCCGCCGGTTTCCGGCCGGAGGGCGGCTCTCCCCGATGAGGCGGCGGGAGGCGGCAAGAGCGGAGATTCTAGCCACCGGGGCGGTGCGGCGCGAACGAATATCGGGTGCGGGGATCAGGGATCAGGGGATCGTGAGGGAGGAGAGGAGCTGCTGGTGCATCTGCTTCAGGTCCTTCTCGTTCTCCTCGGGACCGTAGGTCAGGGCCATGACGAGATGGTCGTCGTCGGAGATGAAGCGGATGGAGCCGACCGCGGCCCCGTCGGCGTCCTCGCCGGAGAGGCTCGCATCGAGGGCCGGGCGGCCGTCCACCGTCGTCTTGCGGACGTTGTCACTGGTCAGGGTCCCGCCGCCGGTCAGGCCGTACGCGTCGACGAACCCCTTGAGGGCGTCCTCCAGCGGGAGCCGGTCGCCCGGCATGTCGTAGACGGCGAAGCCGGTGGCTCCGTCCGGGGTCTCCACCCCGTACACGCGGGCGTCGACGGAATCGCCCTCCATGGGAATGGCCCCCATGCGGACCTTGGCCTTTCCGGGAAGCTGGGCCGTGATGCCGCTGGGGGGATCGGTGGTCTTCACCGCGCCCTGGGCGGGCTGGGTGGGCGTGGGCGTGGGCGTGGGGGCGGCGACGGCGGCCGCGGCGGCGTGTGCTGGGGCGGCGAACGCGGTGGCGGACGGCAGCAGCCCCCCTGTGACCAGGGCTGTCGATGCGGAGAGCAGCGCGAGGCGCTGCGTCCGGGAACGGTGGGTCATGCGGATCACTCTCCTGGCCTGGTCGCCGGCACCGCGGACCTTCCCAGGGTCCGTCCCGACCCGCCCGAGTGCATCCGGACGGGTGTCGCACCGCGTCGTACCGCGTCGTACCGGGGAGTGTCAGACCTTGGTATCCACCCCTAGGGGTACGCATGCGACGGGAGGAGGACCCGGGGGCCTGTGAGGTTCCCTCCCGGGAGCGATGTGCTGGACGGCGCGAAAACGCACCATGGATCCATGAGCCCCGCAACCTTCACCTCGATCCAGGGCAGCCGTCCTAGCGGCGCCGCGTCCGACTCCCGTCCGCAGGGCGGCCTCGGCGGCATGCTGCGCGCCGTCAAGATCTTCGCGGCGACCGCCGTCAGCGTCGTCGTGCTCGGTGAATACGCCGAGGACGCGGGAGTCATACGCCACTGACCCCGGGCCCCACACAGCACGTCCACTGATCCACTAGGGTCACGCGGGTGACCCGGAGTCCCGTTCCCAGCCGCTCACCGTCGTCCCTCGCCGGTGTGCTGCTGACCGGCTCGCTGCTGCTGCTCGGTGTGCTCTGCATCGCCCTGCGCATTCCGGTGGCCGACGCCCTCGTCCAGGGTTTCTCCGCCGCCGAGTGGGGGCCGTCCGCCACCTATCCGCCGTTCGCGGCGATCCTGTTCACGCCCGCCGCGTGGCTGCCGAGCGGCGCGCTGAAGGCCGTCCTCGTCCTCGGCAACGCCGGCCTGCTCGCCCTGCTGATCACGCTGTCCTGCCGCCTCGCGGGACTCCGGTCCCGGCCCGGGCCCGTGCTGGCCGCCACCATCGCCGGGCTGTGGCTGCAGCCGCTGTTCCAGGCACCGCTGCCCGGTCTGATCAACCTGGCTCTCGCCTGCCTGGTCCTGTGGGACCTCGGCCGGCCGCGTTCCGCGCTCGGCAAGGGCTTCGCGCTGGGCGTGGCCGCCGGGATCACCCTCGCCCCGGCGGCCATCGCCGCGTACCTCCTGCTGACCCGCCGCGTCCGCGCCGGGCTCACCGCGCTGGCGGCCTCGGCCGGGACCGTCCTGCTCGGGCTGCTGGTCCTGCCGGAGGCCTCCGCCGAGTTCTGGACCCGGCACCTGGCCGACGCGGCCCGGGCCCTCGTACTGGACTGGCCGCCGCTGTGGGTCTGGTGCGCTCCCTTACTGGCCGTCCTGACGGCCCGCGCGTGCCGGAGTCAGTCGCTCGCCAGCAGCTCGTCGGCGTCCATGATCCGGTAGGCGTACCCCTGCTCGGCGAGGAACCGCTGGCGGTGCGCCGCGAAGTCCTGGTCGATCGTGTCGCGCGCGACGACCGAGTAGAACCGCGCCTCGTGGCCGTCCGCCTTCGGCCGCAGCACGCGGCCCAGGCGCTGGGCCTCCTCCTGGCGGGAGCCGAAGGTGCCCGACACCTGGATGGCGACGGTGGCCTCCGGCAGGTCGATGGAGAAGTTCGCGACCTTCGAGACGACCAGCACGCTGATCTCGCCCTCGCGGAAGGCGTTGAAGAGCTTCTCGCGCTGCGCGTTGGAGGTCTCGCCCTTGATGACGGGGGCGTCCAGGTGCTCGCCCAGCTCGTCGAGCTGGTCGATGTACTGCCCGATGACGAGGGTCTGCTCACCGCGGTGCTTGGCCACCAGCGCCTCGGTGACCTTGCGCTTCGTCGCCGTCGTCGCGCAGAAGCGGTACTTCTCCTCCGTCTCGGCCGTCGCGTACGCGAGCCGCTCCGACTCCGTCAGATTGACCCGGACCTCCACGCAGTCGGCGGGCGCGATGTAGCCCTGCGCCTCGATCTCCTTCCACGGGGCGTCGAACCGCTTCGGCCCGATGAGGGAGAAGACGTCCGACTCCCGCCCGTCCTCGCGCACCAGCGTCGCGGTCAGGCCGAGCCGGCGGCGTGCCTGCAGGTCGGCGGTGAACTTGAAGACCGGAGCGGGCAGCAGGTGCACCTCGTCATAGACGATCAGACCCCAGTCCCGGGAGTCGAAGAGCTCCAGGTGCGGGTAGACGCCCTTCCGTTTGGTCGTCAGGACCTGGTAGGTGGCGATGGTGACGGGCCGGATCTCCTTGCGGGTACCGGAGTACTCGCCGATCTCGTCCTCCGTCAGCGAGGTCCGCTTGACCAGCTCGTGCTTCCACTGGCGGGCCGAGACGGTGTTCGTCACCAGGATCAGCGTCGTCGCCTTGGCCATCGCCATGGCCCCGGCGCCGACCAGCGTCTTGCCGGCGCCGCAGGGCAGCACGACCACACCGGAGCCGCCGTGCCAGAAGCCTTCGACGGCCTGCTGCTGGTACGGCCGCAGGGCCCAGCCGTTCTCGGCCAGGTCGATCGGGTGCGCCTCGCCGTCGACGTAGCCGGCGAGGTCCTCGGCGGGCCAGCCCAGCTTGAGCAGCGTCTGCTTGATCTGCCCGCGCTCGGAGGGGTGCACGGCCACGGTGTCGGCGTCGAGCCGCGCACCGACGAGCGGGGCGACCTTCTTGGACCGCAGGATCTCCTCCAGCACCGGCCGGTCGGTGCTGGTCAGCACCAGTCCGTGCACGGGGTGCTTGGAGAGGGTCAGGCGGCCGTAGCGCGCCATGGTCTCGGCGACGTCGACGAGGAGTGCGTGCGGGACGGGATAGCGGGAGTACTCGACGAGCGCGTCGACGACCTGCTCGGCGTCATGGCCGGCGGCCCGGGCGTTCCACAGGCCGAGCGGGGTGATCCGGTAGGTGTGGATGTGCTCGGGGGCCCGCTCCAGCTCGGCGAAGGGGGCGATGGCACGCCGGGCGGCTCCGGCGAGCTCGTGGTCGACTTCGAGAAGGAGGGTCTTGTCGCTCTGGACGATGAGTGGACCATTCACGCGCGGCGCCCCGTTTCATTCAGGTCAAACCTCCAGTGTGCCGTACGGCGCGGAGGGTGGGAACACGGCGCTTCGGCGGGGCACCACGTGGGGCACCGGGTGGCGCACCCGGCGGGGCCCCGTGCGGGTCAGCGGCCCAGGCCGTCCAGGAGCAGGGCGAGGCCGCCGTGGAACTCGCGGTCCGGGGTGAGGGAGCGGGCGCCGAGCGCGGCTTCGGTCATGTACGGGAACTCCTCCGCCGGGAGCTCGGCGATCGCGGCGGTGCCCGCGCCGGAGAGGGCGCCGAGGTGTTCCTGCTGGATCGCGCCGATCACGTAGGCGAGCAGGGCCCGCAGGGCGATGATCCGCTCCTCCGGCCCGAATCCGGCCTCGCCGAGCACCCCGAGGACGGTCTCGCCCCAGCGCAGCACGCCGGGGGAGCGGTGCCGGTGGCTCATGGTGAGCGGCAGCACGGCGGGGTGCGCGCCGACGGTGTCCCGCATCCGGTCGACGAGGAGCGTGATGCGGGCGCGCCAGGGGCCGGCGGTCAGGGGCGGCGGGGTGCTGTCGACGGAGCCGAGGACCAGCTCGACGACGAGGGCCTCCAGCTCCCCTCGGTCCTGGACGTACCGGTAGAGGGCCATGGTGCTGATGCCGAGCTCGACGGCGACGGCACGCATGGACAGCCCGGACAGGCCCTCACGGTCGATCACGGCGAGGGCCGCGGCGGCCAGTTGGTCCGGGGTGAGTGAGCGGGGGCGCGGCATGGTGTTGACAGCGTACGACATACGCTTACGCTGTAGGTGTACGGCATACGCTTACGGAGGAGACCTCAGTGCAGCTCGACACCGGTTCCATCGTCCGCACCCGCACCCTCACCGCCGTCGCGGACGGCGCCCCCGTGGCCGTCCCCGACCCCGGACACCTCGTCCACCTCCAGTTCCGGCGGTTCGCCGGCTGCCCCATCTGCCATCTGCACCTGCGCTCGGTGGTGCGGCGGCACGCCGAGATAGAAGCCGCCGGGATCCGGGAGGTCGTGGTCTTCCACTCCGGCGCCGACGAACTGCGCGAGCACGTCGCCGACCTGCCCTTCGCCGTCGTCGCGGACCCCCGCAAGCGGCTGTACGCCGAGTTCGGCGTCGAGTCGTCCTACCGCGCCCTGCTGGCCGCGCGCGCCTGGCGGGCGATCGCCGTCGGCACGCTCGACATCCTGCGCGGCCAGGCGAAGCCGCCGACGCTCGTCCAGGACGGCGGGCGCCTGGGGCTGCCGGCGGACTTCCTGATCGCGCCGGACGGACGCGTCCTGGCCGCCGGTTACGGGATGCACGCGGACGACCAGTGGCCGGTGGGAAAGCTGCTGACCCTGGCGGCGGAGACACGTACCGTCCTGGCGTGAACCAAGATCAGCAGCCCTTCGTACCCGCCGACTTCGCGGTACCGCGGACCCTCCTCGCCGACGGCTTCCGGCTGGAGCCGCTCGGCGCCGAGCACAACGAGCGGGACCTCGCCGCCTGGACCGGGAGCATCGCGCACATCAGGGCGACGCCCGGGTTCGTGGGGCGGGGCTGGCCGCCGGTGGCGGGGATGTCCGCCGAGGCGAACCTGGCCGACCTGCTCCGGCACGCGCGGGAGTTCGAGGAACGTTCCGCCTTCGCCTACAGCCTCCTGGAAGGGGAGGCCGACGGCGACGGCGAGGTGATCGGCTGCCTGTACATCCACACCTCCCGGCAGGACGCCCGGCGGGTCGTCGTCAGCCACTGGGTACGGTCCGACCGGGCCGCGCTCGACCCACGGGTCCACGAGCGGGTCACCCGCTGGCTCCGCGAGGTGTGGCCCTTCGACGCCGGGCGGATCGACTACGAACCCAGGTGAGGTCGACGTTGCCGGCGGCCCGCATCAGCCGCGCCGCCGCCACCAGCGACGCTTCGGTGCGACGGACCCGGACTCCGGGACGGCGGCGGCGGTGGCGGTGACCGAGACGACGGGGGCGAGGTCGCGCCGCTCCGGGGCGACGGCGAGCAGGGCGGTGCGGATGCGGTCGAAGGTCGCGATCGGGTGATGCCCCTCCCCGGGCAGTGCCACCCCGACGCAGACCAGCTTGAAGCTGTTCTCGCCCAGACCGGCGCCGATGAACACCGGTGCGCCGACACACCCCCGCGGCAGGGTTCCGAGCCAGCGGACGCCGTCCTCGTCGGTGCGCACGATCTCCCCGACCACGACGGCCTGCCCCCGCGGGCCGTTCACGTCGTCGTCGACGTGGCCCAGCAGGTAGGCGGGGACCGGCGTCCCGTCGAGGGCGGCGATGTCTTCCTCCGTCGCCGCGAGGCCGTCGGTGACCTCGTCCGTCGTCCAGCTCCAGCCCTTACGTGCGGCGTACGCGTACAGCGGGGTGTCGGGCATGACCGCCACGCCCAGGTCCCCGAGGTGGATCCACCCCTCCGCGAAGCCGGTCATCGCCAACTTCTCCGCGCTCATCGCGGGTGCGCACAGCTCCGGCCGAAGCGTGAACTCGGCCATGTCGTACAGCGTCCGCTCGCCCGCGGTCACCAGGTACTGCCGGATGACCGAACCCTCGTCGGTCTCCTCGACGAGTTCGTTGAACCAGAAGGCCGTCGCGTGCTGCTCCGCCCGGTTGGCCCGCTGGAAGGGCAGCGTCGCGCGGCCGGCGTGGCCCATGATTGCGTCGATGGTGGCGCTGTGGAAACGAGGCAGGTCAGGCATGGTGCGTGAGCGTAACGGACCGCCGGGGGCGGCCCCTCGCCGCGGTCGTGTTCAGTCGCTCTACGGCCGAACGGGTAGACGCCGGAGGTCGATGCGGCGGGCGGCGACGTTGCGCACGGGTCGCCACCCACGCGCCGCCTAGGGTGGCAGGCGCCCACCGGCGACGTCGGAACGGACCCTCATGACGCAAGCGAGCTGGGACCGCACGCTCCTCAGCACCTCCTCGGCTCCCGCCACCACCGTCACCCACGACGCCGGTCTGCTTCTGCTCCGGCTCGTCGTCGGCCTGAGCATGGCCGGCCACGGCACGATGAAGCTCTTCGGCTGGTTCGGCGGCCCGGGCCTGACCGCGACCGGCAAGGGCTTCACGGCGGCCGGCTACCCCGCCGGGGACGCCATGGCCGTCATCGCCGGTCTCGCCGAGACCCTGGGCGGCCTCGGCCTCGCCCTCGGCCTGCTCACCCCGCTCGCCGGAGCGGCCCTGACCGGCACCTTCATCAACGTCCTCGACGTCCGGGGCCTGAGTGCCTACTTCCCGCCCAAGGGCGTGGAACTCGAAGTGGTGCTGTTCGCCGCGATCGTCACCCTCACCCTCACCGGGCCGGGCCGCTTCGCCGTCGACCACCACCTCCCGGTGCTGCGCGAGAGCCGGCCCCGATACTCCCTGCTCGCCCTGCTGGTGGGCGTCGTCACGGGATTCGTCGTCCTGCTCATCCGCGACTGAGCCGACCCGGACCGACCGGGACCGACCCGGACCGACCGGTCACGCCCCCAGGTGGGGCAGCGGACCCGCGGGGTACGGGGTCTCCACGGGCAGCAGGGCGCGCGCGGCCGCCTCGTCCCCGGCCCCGAGCAGACCGTGGATCTCCCGGGCCAGCCCGGTCACCTCACGGATGGAGACCGTCCACTCGTCGGCGTACGCCCGCGACGCCGGACCGGACAGGCCCAGCTGGAGCGAGCGGTACGGCAGCGGATTCAGCCGCAGGTCGCGCTCCGGGTCCCACTGGACCCGGGCCGGCGCCCCGAGCAGGGATTCCTTCCAGGCCGCCCGGTCCTCGTGCACCTCCGGCACGTAGTGGGACAGACAGGCGTCGCGCAGCGCCCGGTCGAAGCCCTCGCGGGTGATCTCGATCGCCAGCACCGTCTCCTGGTCGGCCTTGGTCCCCCAGCCGCAGCGGTACATCATCCACAGGAACGACGGCTTGATCCACGTCATCCGCTCGCGCTTCCAGGCGGGCGGGAAGCGGCCGTCGCGGGCGGCCGGCACCCCCAGCGAGGGGGAGTAGGCCTGGTACACCGTGATCGTGGTGCCGGTGTGCGCCGCGCGGATCTGGCGGTTCGGGACGTGGTCGTCGGACATGGGCCCAGGATGACGGCCCGTCACCCCGCTGGCCATCGGTTTTCGGCACGGCCGCCGAGCCGGAGACGTACTACACCTGGTCGTCCGCCAGTTCCGCGACACCGGTGATCCGGTGCAGCGCGTACGTCCGTACCTCGTCCGCCGTGTGGTCGTACCCCGTGACGAAGCCGCCCTCCACCCGGACCGGCGCGATGACCCGCTGGCTCGCAGCGCCCTCCGCGTTCACGTACCCGATCCACACCGCCGACCCGGTCAGCGCGGCCGCCTGCACCGTCGCCAGGGTCTCCGCCGCGCTCGTGCGCGGCAGTTCGCCCGGCACCCCGGTCCCGGCGGCGGGGGCCGTCGCGGGCTCCTTGCGCACCGCCGTCGCCGCCACGTCACCCGCGCGGATCGCCCGTACGGCCGCCGCCAGCAGCGTCGCGTCCGGCACCGGCGGACCCTCCGGCACCGGTACGGGCGCCGAGCGGGCCGGGGTGCGATGGGCGTCCGCCCGCGCCACCAGCACGTCGCCGGTACGGGACTCCGCGGCCGGCGCGTACCCCATCGCCCGCAACCCCTCCAGCAGGACGGCCGGATCCGCCTGCACCGCCAGCACCGTCGGCGCGAGGCGGCGCAGCCCCAGCCCCGCCGAACGCTTGTCGGCCAGGATCTCGCCCAGCATCGCGTCGTCGTCGCAGCGCACGTACGAGGAGGCCGCGCCGACCCGCAGGTGTCCGTGCCGGCGGGCCACGTCGTCGATCAGGTAGGCCAGCGGCTGCGGCACCGGCGTACGGCTGTGCTCCTTGAGGAAGGCGTGCAGGTCCGCGGCGGCGTGGCCGGCGTCCAGGGCCCGGCGCACCGACCCGGGCGTGAACCGGTACACCGTCGCCCCGCCCTTGGACTCCACGTCCGCGAGTACGGCGAGGGTGTCGCCCAGCGGGCGGCGCAGCGGGCCCGGGGCCACCGCCGTCAGGTCGGCCTGCAGCAGCACGTGGTCGACCGGCTCCGGCAGCAGCGGGGCCAGCAGCGGTGCCGGGTCGCGGTGCTCCAGCAGGGCCCGGCCGGGCCCGGACAGGGCGCCCCGGCCGGTCACCCCGAGGACCTCCGCCTCGGCCAGCACCCAGCGCGCGAGGCGCGCCCGCAGATCGCTCGCCCCGCGTACGGGACGCTCCCAGGCGAGTCGCGCCAACAGGGTCTCCGGGTCGGGCGACCCACCCTCGGGCAGGTCACCGAGGAGCTCCAGCACCCGCCGGCGCACCTCGGGGGCGGCGGAGCGGTCGAGTTCGGGGCCGAGCGCGGACAGCGTGCGCCCCTTGGCGTCCTGCTCGCCGACCAGCGGGGCCGTGCGGGTGGCCGGCAGCCAGGCCGCCGCGAGGTGCGACCAGCGCTCGGCGGGCGGCAGTTCGACCCAGTCGTCGAAGGCCGGGGTGGGCGCGTACCGCTCGTCCGCTTCCCCGTCGCTGGCCAGCAGACCGGCCGCGTAGGCCAGTTCGGCCCAGAAGGCCGCCTGCGACTCGGTCGTGTCCAGCAGGGCCGCGGTCCGCTTCAGGTCCCGTACGGAGAGCCCGCCCGCCCGCAGTACCGGCGGACCGGCGTGCTCCCAGGACTTCACCAGCTCCTCGACGGTGGCCAGCGCGGCCAGCGCCTGCCCGGCGGCGTTCGCGTCCACAAGCTGTGGACGGTGCTCGCGGTGCGCGGGCACCGGCGGAGCCACCGGCGCGGTGTCCCGGTGCGCGAGCCCGCCGCGCAGGTGCAGCGCCACCTCGCGGGGCAGCACGACGGTCCGCGCCGTCGCGGGCAGCAGCAGCCCCCGGTCGCGCAGCCAGCGCACCGGCGGCGTCGGATTCGGGGTGACCTCCCCGTACGGCGGCCCCCACACGAGCCGCCCCAGCACCTGATGCGCCTCCGCCGGAGCCTCGTCCAGCAGTGCCGACATCCGCTCCGGATCGGTGAACAGCCCGGTCAGCGCGGTCACCGCGGACACCGGGTCGTGGGTGGCGGGCAGCCCCACCGCCGCCACGATCTCCTGTACGCGGGTCGGCGACATCCCGGCCGTGGCCTCGGCGACGGTCGGACCCAGCCCGGTGGGGGAGGGGCGGGAGGCCGACGGGGCGAGCAGTTCGCGCGCCGTGCGGACCAGCCGCAGCCGCTCCTCGTCCCCCCACACCAGGGCCTGGTCGCGCAGGGTGGCCAGGGCGCCGGGGAGCGCGGCGCGGGCCTGTTCGTCCTCGCCGCCCGTCAGCAGCCCCTCCAGCACCGGGTACGGGCACGGCTCCGGGCCCACCGCGAGGGCCTCGGCGGTCTGCAGGGCGAACCGGTCCAGCCGGTCCAGGGCACGCACCACCGAAGCCCGGGTGCCGGCCCGGGTCGCCAGCTGCGTCACATCGCCCGGCACCGGCCCGAGCAGGTCCGGGCGGGCGCGCAACAGAGCCGCGAGCGCCGCGTCGTCACGGGCGCGCAGCGCCTCGGCGAGTGAACGCGGGGAGCTTCCCGCCGGGCTCCCGCCGGCGGATCCCGCCGCAGTGCTTGCCTCGGGCACAGTCGCCTCCTGGTCGCGTCGGCCGGTCAGTCGGCCGGTCCCCATCCGGTCAACGGTATCCGCTGCGCCCGCAGCAGCTCCACGGGCGCACGCGCTACCTTCGGGACAGGGGATGAGGGAGGAGCCTGGGCGTGGGCATCGAGAGCGACCATCTGGTCTACGAATATCTGAGCCGCGTCGGGGACTTGGCGCAACAGCGGCAGCTGTCCTCCGGTGACCGGATGCGGCTGGTGTCGGGGCTGCGGGACGAGATCGACCGTCGGCGCGCCAAGTACGACCCGGACACCCCGGCCGCCGTACGGCGCATCCTGGAGCGGATCGGCACGCCCGAGGAGGTCCTGGACACCCTCGGCTCCCGGCCGGGCGCGGCCCCCGCCCCCGCGGCCCCCGCCGACGCCGGCCTGTCGGTCCCCGTCCAGCGGGGGCCGGGCCGCCTGCGCAGCCGGAAGGCGGCCCCGGCCCGCCCGGCGGCGGAGCCCGAGAACGTGCCGCCGCACCTGGCCGGGCTGGACGAGCTCGGCCCGTCCGGCGGGGCCGAGCCCGACTGGTGGCGGGTCAGCCCGGCGACGTACGGGGCGGGCCCGCAGGTCGACGGTTTCGCGGGCGGCATCGAGATCCCGGACCTGTTCAAGGAAGGGCCGCAGGACGAGCCGGGGGAGGGGGAGGCGGCGCCGGCCCCGCCCGGGGAGGACGAGGGGCGCGCGCGGAGCCTCGTACGGTTCCTGCGCGAGCGGCGGCGCGCGAAGAAGGACGCGGCGGCCGGGGCCGCCGGGCCACAAGCCCCCGCGGCCGCCCGCCCGCGGCCGAACGCCCTCCTGCTGCTGGCGGCGGCCGTCCTCGTCGTCGGCATGGTCACCGGCTACTGGCTGCTGCTCGTGGTCGGCTGGCTCCTTCCGTTCGCCTCGCGCGTGCTGAGGCCGGCCGAGCGGAAATGGGCGGTCTTCGGCCCGCCCGGCGTGGTGCTCGCGGGGGCGGTGCTGTGGGTGTGGGGCCGGATGAACGGCAAGTGGGGCGAGACCCTGCCCGACGACCAGCTGAGCGGGGAGCTGCACGGGATGTGGCCGTGGGTCCTGCGGGGCGCCGCGCTGGCCTCCGCGCTGTACCTGGTGTGGCGGGCGCGGCGGCGGTAGCCGCCGGCCCGGCGCCGCTGCTGGGGCTCCGCACCGGACCCCGCGCCTCAATCGCCGGCGGGGGCCGGGTGCTGCTGTCGGTCGCTCGTTCGGGTGGGCGGTCGGTGTTCCGGGGAACGATGCCTTCTGCGGCTCTGGTTCGGCGTCATGACGACACCCGCGGAGGGAGGGTGCGCCCGGTACACCTTCCGACGGCGTGTGTCGTCCACCGCCCGCAAGGCGGCCCTGGGCGTGCGTTCCCCTGATGTAAGCCCGCAGTCGGCCCGCAGTCGGCCTGCCGTGCGGGCGCCTCGGCACAATGGAAGGTATGAACCTCACCGTCGGCTTCGACCTCGACATGACCCTCATCGACTCGCGCCCGGGAATCAAGGCCGCCTACCAGGCCCTTTCCTCCGAGACGGGAACGCTCATCGATGCCGACGAGGCGGTCACCCGGCTGGGTCCGCCGCTGGAGGAGGAGCTCGCGCACTGGTTCCCGGAGGCCGAGATCCCGGCCATGGCCGACCGCTACCGGGAGATCTACCCCACGTACGCCATCGGGCCGACTCCGGCCATGCCGGGCGCCCGTGAGGCGATCGAGGCCGTCCAGGCGCTGGGCGGCCGCGCGATCGTCGTCACGGCCAAGCACGAGCCCAACGCCCGCCTGCACCTGTCGCACCTCGGCATCGAGGCCGACGCGGTCATCGGCTGGCTCTGGGCGGAGGCCAAGGCCGGTGCGCTGCGCGAGTACGGGGCGCAGGTCTACGTCGGCGACCACGTCGGCGACGTGCGCGGCGCCCGCACGGCCGGCGCGCTGTCCGTGGTGGTGCCGACCGGCCCGTGCCCGGAGGAGGAACTGCGCGAGGCGGGCGCGGACGTGGTGCTGCCCGACCTCACCGCCCTGCCCCAGTGGCTCGCGCAGTACGTCGCCGCCCAGCCCGTCTGAGAGCCTCCCGGGTATCCCCTACGCCTGCGAGGCGCGGGCGGCCCGGCGCTGCGCCGAGGCCGAGCGGAGCACGCCCGCCGCGGAGATGGCGAAGCCGACGCCCATGAGCATGCAGACCGCCCACGCGTACGGCGGGAACGGGTCCATGTCGAGGAAGAGCGGAGCCATGGTCGCCAGCGTGGCCACGGCCCCGGCGATGAACACGATGCCGCCGGCCTTGACGAGTCCGTCGCCGGGCCGGGCTTCGTCTGAATGAGGAGTAACAGTCACCTCACCAGGGTAGTTCCCTGGCCGAAGCAGCCGACCGTGAAGGACCGGGGAACGTCTTGTCACCCGGCCCCCGACCATTAGCCTTGAGGTGGCGGGTCACACATGGCCCGCTGCGCTGTTGTCCGGAGCCGTTCACGGCACTTCGGACCCCCGACGAGCACAAGGACAGAGGACGGACGTGCCTACCGGCAAGGTCAAGTGGTTCAACAGTGAGAAGGGCTTCGGCTTTCTCTCCCGCGACGACGGCGGCGACGTCTTCGTCCACTCGTCGGTGCTCCCTGCCGGGGTGGACGCTCTCAAGCCCGGCCAGCGCGTCGAGTTCGGTGTCGTCGCGGGCCAGCGCGGTGACCAGGCACTTTCGGTGACGGTACTGGACCCGGCACCCTCCGTCGCGGCCGCGCAGCGGCGCAAGCCCGACGAGCTCGCCTCGATCGTGCAGGACCTCACGACCCTCCTGGAGAACATCACCCCGATGCTGGAGCGCGGCCGTTACCCCGACAGGGTGCACGGCACGAAGATCGCCGGACTGCTGCGCGCGGTCGCCGACCAGCTCGACGTCTGACCCCCGCCCCGCCCCGCACCGTCACGCGTACGACCGCGCCCCCCACTCGAAAGAGCGGCGGGGCGCGGTCGTGCGTGCGGGGCGGTCAGTCCTGCGGGAAGTCCAGCGAGCCGGGCGGGATGGCCGGTACCAGACCCTCGGCCGCCGCACGGGTGAGCAGCCCGCGCACCGCCGCGTAGCCGGAGTCGCCGAGGTCCGCGGTGAACTCGTTGACGTAGAGACCGATGTGCTGGTCGGCGACGGCAGGGTCCAGCTCCTGGGCGTGCGCGCGGACGTACGGGCGGGAGGCCTCCGGGTCGTCCCAGGCCATCCGGACCGACGTACGGGCCGACTCGGCCAGCGCGCGCAGCCGCTCCGCGCCCAGCGAGCGCCGGGCGATGATCGCGCCCAGCGGGATCGGCAGGCCGGTCGTGGACTCCCAGTGCTCACCCATGTCGGCCAGGCAGTGCAACCCGTAGTCCTGATAGGTGAACCGGGCCTCGTGGATCACCAGCCCGGCGTCCACCCGGCCGTCCCGGACGGCCGGCATGATCTCGTGGAACGGCAGGACGACGACCTTGCCGACGCCCTCCGGCAGCACGTCCGCGGCCCACAGCCGGAACAGCAGGTAGGCGGTGGAGCGTTCGCTCGGCACGGCCACCGTCCGCCCGGTCAGGTCGGGCCCCGGCTCACGCGTCAGGCTGGGATCTTTCACGAGCACGAGCGGACCGCAGCCGCGCCCCAGCGCCCCGCCGCAGGGCAGCAGCGCGTACTCCTCCAGGACCCACGGCAGCACGGCGTACGACACCTTCAGCACGTCCAGCTCGCCGCGCTCGGCCATGCCGTTGGTGAGGTCGATGTCCGCGAAGGTGACGTCGAGGGCGGGCGCGCCCGGCACCCGGCCGTGGGCCCACGCGTCGAAGACGAAGGTGTCGTTCGGGCACGGCGAATAGGCGATCTTCAGCGGTTCACCGGTGCTGGTGCTCATGGCGTTCTCCCCAGTTCGCGAGTACGGGCCCCAGCACGCGGAAGCCGCCGGCGAGCGCGGTCAGCGCGTCCCCGATCCGCCAGGCGGCACGGTCACGAGGGCCCACGGCGTTGGACACGGCGCGGATCTCCAGTACGGGCAGCCCGTGCGCGGCGGCCGCCTCCGCGACCCCGAAACCCTCCATGGCCTCGGCACCGGCCATCGGGTGCCGGGCGGCGAGCGAGGCGGCCCGGGCGGCGGTCCCGGTGACGGTGGAGACGGTCAGCACGGGCGCGAGCAGCGCCCCGGTCGCCTCGGCGGCGCGGGCGGCGAGCTCGGCGGGCGGCAGGTGCACACTGTGCCCGAAGCCGAGCTCCGTCACGTCGAGGAAGCCGTCGGGGGTCTCGGCCCCCAGGTCGGCGGCGACGATCGCGTCGGCGACCACGAGCGAACCGAGCGGGGCGGCGGGCGCGAACCCGCCGCCGATGCCGGCGGAGACGACGAGCGAGTAGTCGGCGAGGGCCAGGGCGGTGGCGGTCCCGGCGGCGGCCGCCGCCGGACCGACGCCCCCGACGAGCACGTCGAAGGCGATGCCCGGAAGGTCCCGGCGCCTGATGAGGTAGCCGCCGGGCAAGGTGCGTGGCTCAGGACCGGGAGTGTCCGGATGAGGGGTCAGCCCGGTGGTGACGGAGTCTGCCTCCGCCGCCACCGCGGTCACGACGAGCGCGCGCACCGCTGCCGCCCGGTTACTTGAGCTTGAGGTTGAAGGACCAGACGGCGAGCGGCTTGCCGTCCTCGGCGATCTGCAGGAACGCGAGCTTCTTCGAGGAAGGGGCCTCGCCCTGGCCGCCGGTCGCGAAGACGTCGGCGCCCGGGAAGCTGCGGTAGGTGTTCGAGGAGGGCTCGGTGATCGGCTGGCCGTCCAGGACCGCCGACCAGCGCTTGCCGTCCTCGACGATCTCCGGCTCGACGCCGAGACGCAGCGTGTCACCGCGGGCGTACTCGACGGTCTTGGGGTTCTTGAGGTTGGTGAGGCACTCCTGGACCTGGTCCATGGAGAGCTCCTTGCCGTCGTTTTGGCAGGAGGCTTCGGCGGACACCGACGAGGTGCCGACCGTCACGGTCGCCAGCGGTGTCGGCTTCTCGCCGCAGGCGGAGAGGAGGAGGAGGCCGGCGGACACGGCTCCGAGGGCCGCGACGCTGCGGCGGGCCCTACCCGAGAAAAGCGGTGCGGTCATGAGCCGAAGGCTATCGGGCCGGTGGGCTGCGCCGCCGCACGGGGTACCGGTGGCCTGCGGCGCGGCGCGGCACTCGGGTGCGGCTCTCGTGCCGGGGCTGCGCCCCGGACCCCGTACATACGCTCCGCGCCCGTGCCCTCAAACGCCGGGCGGGATGGAAAATCCAGCCCGGCAACGGTGCCGCAGGCGGTCATGCGACCCGCGGCCGGGAGGCGCTGTGGTGGCGGGGCGCCGCGGCGACACCGCGCAGGGCCATCGTCGTGCCCAGGGCCACGATCGCCGCGGCCACCGACATCCCCAGTACCCCGTTCAGCGGCAGCACGATGCCGATCGCGCCGCCGAGGACCCACGCCACCTGGAGCAGCGTCTCCGAACGGGCGAAGGCCGAGGTCCGCACCGACTCCGGCACGTCCCGCTGGATCATCGCGTCCAGCGACAGCTTCGCCAGCGCCTGGCAGAAGCCCGCCGTCGCGCCCAGCACCGCCATGAACAGCCCGCTGAAGAACACCGCCGCGAGCACCGCCACGCCCAGGGTCAGGCACAGCACCGCCGCGATGATCGCCTCCGGCGCCCGCGCCCGCAGCCACGCGCCCGCCGCCGTACCGCAGGCGTTGCCCACGCCCGCCGAGACGCCCACGATGCCCAGCGACACCGCCGCGCTCTGCCCTCCCAGGGGATGCTCGCGCAGCAGGAACGCCAGGAAGAAGATCAGGAACCCGGACAGCGCACGCATCGAGGCGTTCGCGAGCAGCCCGCACAGCACCGGCCGGCTGACCGTGCGCAGGCCGGGCCGCTTCGAGTGCGGTTCGTGCGTGGACAGCCGCGCGCGGCGCTCGCCCTTGGCCTCGTCCACCTTGTGCGGCAGCGTGAACGCCGCGACGGTGCCCCACACGAAGATCACGCAGGCCCCGTACAGGGGCCACGGCGGCCCGATCAGATGCAGGGCGGCACCCACCGGCGCCGCCGCGCCCGTGGCCAGCAGGCCGGCCAGCGTGACCCGTGAGTTCGCCTTGACGAGTGAGAATTTCGGCGGCAGCAGCCGGGGCACCACCGCACTGCGGACCACCCCGTACGCCTTGGACGCCACCAGCACGCCCAGCGCCGCCGGATACAGCTGAATGCCCCCCGTGGCCACCGCGCCCGACATCAGCAGCGCCAGCAGCGCGCGCGCCAGCATCGAGGCCGCCATCGCCGCCCGCCGGCCGTGCGGCAGCCGGTCCAGCAGCGGACCGATCACCGGGGCCAGCACGGTGAACGGGGCCATCGTGATCGCCAGGTACAGGGCCACCCGGCCGCGCGCCTCGTCCGTGGGAACGGAGAAGAACACCGTCGAGGCCAGCGCCACTGTGATCATCACATCGCCGGCGCCGTTGATGGCGTGCAGCTCGATCAGCTTGCCGAGGCCCGATTCCCCAGCCCCGTGCGCATGCGTGGCCCGCCGGATCCCGCGCGCCGGAAGGTGCAGCGCACGCCCGACAGCCCGGCCGGCCCGCCTGGCCGGTCCCGAGCCGTCGTCGGACGACCGTACGGGTGCCACACTCGACATAGTGCCCCACCCGGCCCCTGCCGGGCGCCTCCCGGCGCGTCGCCCGGCCGGTGGCTTGTCCGCGAATCGGACCTTGCATGTGTGCCCGAGGCTTAAGAGGAGGTAGCGTGCGTAGCGCGCCACCGGCGGTTGCTCCTGGCCGCGCGCCTCTTCGTGATCCCGCAGAATGGGACGCAGTGAGGTGCGCCCGGAGTCCGATCGGGTGCGGACGTCGACGCGGCCCTCTGGTCCGCTCCGCCCGTGCCACGTACGGACAGCACCGACGGGTCGTTGTGGACGACAGTACGGACGGCGCACACGTGAGACGGCGTAGGAGAGAACGAGACCAGTGAGTGCTGCGACGACGCGAAGCCGTACCCCGCGTACCCCCGACCGCCTCTGCGTCGAGGCGGTAGAACTCGCCCGCGCGGCGGCCGAGGAGGCCGCCTTCCCCGGAGTGGTGGGCGCGCACGTCTCCGCCGTGGCGGAGGGCGACCGCGTCGTCACCCACTTCTTCGAGTCCAAGGAACCGGGCTACCGCGGCTGGCGCTGGGCCGTCACCGTGACCCGCGCCTCCCGCGCGAAGAACGTCACCCTCGACGAAACGGTGCTGCTGCCCGGCGACGACGCGCTGCTGGCCCCCGAGTGGGTGCCGTGGAGCGAGCGGCTGCGCCCCGGCGACATGGGCCCCGGCGACCTGCTCCCCACCGACGCCGAGGACCTGCGCCTGGAGCCGGGCTGGTCGGGCGAGGACACCCCGCCGCCGAACTCGGTGGTCTCCGCCGAGATGGCCGAACTGGTCGAGGCCGAGGACGCCGACGTCACCGACCGCGCGGTGGTCCCCGTACGCGGCTCCATCACCTCGGTCGCCGAGGAACTGGGCATGCGCCGGGCGCGCGTGCTCTCGCGGTACGGGCTGCACACCGCCGCCGACCGCTGGGACGAGTCCTTCGGCGCCAAGACCCCGATGGCGCAGGCCGCGCCCGCGTCCTGCGTCTCCTGCGGCTTCCTGGTCGCCATCGGCGGCTCGCTCGGCCAGGCCTTCGGCGTCTGCGCGAACGAGTTCAGCCCGGCCGACGGCCGTCTGGTGTCGCTGTCCTACGGCTGCGGCGGCCACTCGGAAGCCGCGGTCATGCCCGCGCCGCTGCGCCCGGCCCCGCCGGTGCTCGACTCGATGGCTTCGGACGAGTTCACCCTGCGGCCGGCCCCCGACACCGGCTCGGTCCCGGTCTCGGAATCGGACCTGCCGGCCGCGGACCTCGGCCACTCGTAGCCCGCTCGGCGTACCCTCGCCCCATGGGGGACACGGGCGCGGACACGGACATGGACATGGTGGGAATGACCGGCCGGGTGACCGGGACGGTCGGCCCCGGCCTGGTGGGCGAGGTCATCGTCCGGATCCGGGGCGGGGCGGAGCACTTCCTCGCCCACCCGGTCGCCGGGACCGGCCGCATCGCCGTCGGGACGGTGGTGACGGTGGTCGAATACCTGCCGCCGCGCACGGTGTACGTGATGGCCGCCTACGACAACTGACGCCCCGTCCCACCTGTACGTATCAAGATGGCGACAAGACTCCGCCAGCATCTTCCGGCGTGACCGGGGCAGGCGCAGACTCGGCCTCGTCGGTGCCGAACGGCACCGCGCTAAGGGGGCGTTGCCGATGGCTATCGGCGTCGTGGCGGGAATCGTTCTCGCCGCAATCGTGGCTCTGATCGGCCTGTTCAAGCTCATGTGGCGGGTGGCCGAACCGAACGAGGCACTCGTCATCTCCGGCTCCACGCACAAGACCGAGGGCCTCGGGCAGGGCATGGGCTTCCGGATCGTCACCGGGCGGGGGACGCTCGTACTCCCGGGCGTGCAGGCGGTACGGAAACTGTCGCTGGACCTCAACGAGACGCAGCTGTCCGTGGACTGCGTCACCCACCAGGGCATCCCGCTGCGGGTGAAGGGCGTCGTCATCTTCAAGGTCGGCGACGACCTCGTGTCGATCGCCAACGCGGCCCGCCGGTTCCTGGACCAGCAGAAGATGATGCCCGAGCGCGTGCACATCGTCTTCGCGGGCCATCTGCGGTCCATCGTGGGCGGATTGACGGTCGAGGACATGATCCGCGACCGGGAGAAGCTGACGGGCCAGACCCGGATGGCCTGCGGTACCGAGATGGAGAAGCTCGGCCTGATCGTCGACTCGCTGCAGATCCACGAGATCGAGGACCCGACCGGCTACATCAAGAACCTGGCGATGCCGCACGCGGCGGCCGTGCAGCGGGACGCGCGGATCGCGCAGGCCGAGGCGAACCGGCTGGCCACGGAGGCCGAACAGGCCGCCTTCGCCCGGATGGCCGAGGCGACGCGCGACAGCGAGATCCTGCAGGCCGGCTACCAGGCCGAACGGGACAAGGCGGCGGCGACGGCCCGCCAGGCGGGCCCGCTGTCGGAGGCGGCCGCCCGCCAGGAGGTCGTCGTCCAGGAGACCCGGGTCGCGGAGCTGGAGGCGCACCGGCGCGAGCAGCAGCTGCAGGCGGACGTACGCAAGCCCGCGGACGCGGCGGCGTACGAGACCCGCACCCGGGCGGAGGCCGAGCGTGACGCCCGGATCTCGGCGGCGCAGGCGAAGGCGCGGGAGACGGAGCTCGCGGCAGCCGCCGAGGCGACGCGGGTGACGACGGCGGCGACCGCCGACGCGCAGGCCGTGGAGGCGCGCGGCATCGCGTCGGCGAAGGCGACGCGGGCGACCGGTGAGGCGGAGGCCGCGGCCACGCAGGCGCGGGGCCTCGCGGAGGCGGAGTCGGCGAAGGCCCGCGGTCTGGCCGAGGCGGAAGCGATCAAGGCGCGGGCCGCCGCGCTGGCGGAGAACCAGGAGGCGGTCGTCGCGCAGCAGCTGGCCGAGAACTGGCCGGCGATCGTGGAGGCGGGTGCGGGGGCCTTCGGGAACGTGGAGCACATGGTCCTGCTGAACGGGGCCGAGGGCATGTCGGAGATGTTCGCGAAGGCGCTGACGATGGGCGGCACGGGCCTGGGCGTGGCCCGCCAGCTCCTGGCCTCGATGGGCCAGCCCCCCGCCCCGGGGACTCCGTCCCCGGCCTCCCCGCCGGCGAACGGCCGCATCCCGATCCGCGAGGAGTGACCCAAGCCCTGCACCGGGTGGGCCGGGCCCACCACCCCCGGCCCTCCGGCCCCACCCCGGCCCATCCGGCTCCGCCGGGCCGAACCCAGCCCCTCCGGCGTTCGAGGAGCGGGGTCCGGGGCGGAGCCCCGGCAACGGCGCCGCACCAGGAACCAGGTGATTCGGCGCTCGCGCCGCTGCCAGGGCTCCGCCCCGGACCCCGCTCCTCAAACGCCGGAGGGGCTGGAAGAGCGGGGCTGGATTCAGCGGCGGCGGAAGAGGCGTTTGGCGCCGAAGACCAGGGCCAGGCCGCCCGCGAGGACGAGGGCTCCCTTGCCGAAGCTGCCCGTCGGCCCCGGCGTGGGGGCCGCCTCCGAAGGGGCACCCGGCTGCGGCGAGGCCGAGGCGGCAGCGGCGACCGGCACGGCGATGACCCGGCTGCCCTCGCCCTCCGCGCCGAACATCAGCGTGGAGCCGTCCGGCGTGTACGTCACCGACTCCGCCTGGCCCTGCCACGGCGCGTCCACCCGCTCGCCCTCGCCCACCGGCAGGCCGTCCTTCCACGGGTAGGTGCGGGCCGTGAAGTAGCCGCGCAGCGTCAGACGGGTGCCGTCGGGGGAGAACGCCCCGTCCGTCACCCACGGCACGTCGGCGACCCGCCGGAACACGTTCGTGCCCCCCGTCGTCAGCTCCGCGGGACCCTCGTACAGGCCGCCCTTGTTCTCGTCCTTGCTCGCGATGTAGACGCGCCCCGTCACCGGATGGACCATCAGGGCCTCCGCGTTGCGCGCCCCGTCCGCGTACTTCACCGTGAACTGCGCGGCCTCGACGGTGACATCGGCCAGTTGCTTCGGTTCCGGGAAGCGGTAGATCCACACGTGGTCCCAGGTGCCGTTGCGGTTGTCGCCGATGTCCCCGACGTAGAGCTGCCCGTCGGGGCCCAGCGAGATCGCCTCGACGTCGCGCGGCTTCCCGATCCCCTTCAGCGTCACGCGGGCCACTGTCCTGCCCGATGCCGAGTCCACCGCGTAGATGTACGGGCCGTCGTCGCTGTCGTTGTGCGTCCAGTACACGCCCGGGTGGATCCGGCTGGCGGCCAGGCCGCTCGACTCCTTGATCCGCGGGTCGGAGATGGTGAAGGAGGACATGGCGGGGGTCTCCGCCGCGAGGGCCGGGCCCGGCAGCACGGCGAGTGCGGCGGCGGCGGCGGTGGCAACGGCGGCGGACGCGGCGGCGGACGGCATGGGCAGGCGCATTCCACCAGCCTGCCAGTACGTGCCGCGTGTCCGGCGTCACAGGGGTTTCTGTCGCGCGATCCGCGATGATGACCGGATGCGTTTCATGTTCGTCGGTGACTCCATGACCATCGGACGCGCCGGCGACTACACCTGGCGCTACCGGATGTGGCAGCACCTCAGCTCGACCTTCGGCGGTCCCCACCGGATCGTCGGCCCGCGCTGCGAGCTGTACGACACCGTCGCCGACACGCCCACCAGCCACGCGTACGCCGACCCGGGCTTCCCGGAGCGCGCCCGCCGCCACCTGGCCGGCTGGGGCGAGGGCTGGCAGCACATGGCCCCCCTCATAGGCCCCGCGGTGGCCGACACCGGCGCCGACGTCCTGCTGGTCTCCCTCGGGCTGATCGACCTCGGCTTCTACACCGACGCCGAACAGACCACCGCCAACGCCCGCCGGTTCGTCGCCGGGGCCCGCGCCGCCCGCCCCGGCGTCCGCATGGTCCTGCTGCCGGTCATCCCGAACAGCCGGGCCGAGGAGGACGCCCCCTTCGCGGCCGAAGTGGCCCGCTTCAACGAGCTCCTCGCGAAGGCGGTCGCCGACCTGACGACCGACGCCTCGCCGATCCTGCTGGCCGCGCGCCCGGAGGCGTACGACATCCACCGCGACACCTACGACGGCACTCACCCGAACGCCTCGGGCGAGCACCGGCTGGCGGGTGAGTTCGCGGCGGTCCTGCACCAGGCGTGGGGGATCGGCGGCCCCTACCGGCCCGCGCGGGGGCTGTAACACGCCCGTCACGGCGGGGTCTTGCTTCGAGCGCACTCGAAGCAGTTGGCTAGTGACCCATGAAGTACACGCAGCTCGGACGCACCGGCCTCAAGGTCAGCCGACTTGTACTCGGCACCATGAACTTCGGCCCCCAGACGGCGGAGCCCGAAAGTCACTCGATCATGGACTCCGCCCTCGACGCGGGCATCAACTACTTCGACACCGCCAACGTGTACGGGTGGGGCGAGAACAAGGGCCGCACCGAGGAGATCATCGGCACCTGGTTCGCCCAGGGCGGCGACCGCCGCGAGAAGACGGTCCTCGCCACCAAGGTGTACGCCTCCATGTCCCGCGAGGGCGACACCTGGCCCAACTACGACCGCCTGTCGGCGCTGAACATCCGGCGGGCCGTCGACGCCAGCCTCAAGCGGCTCCAGACCGACTACATCGACGTCTACCAGTTCCACCACGTGGACCGGCTGACCCCCTTCGAGGAGATCTGGCAGGCCGTCGAGGTCCTCGTCCAGCAGGGCAAGATCCTCTACGCGGGCTCTTCCAACTTCCCCGGCTGGAAGATCGCCCAGGCCAACGAGACCGCGGCCCGCCACGGCCGGCTCGGCCTGGTCAGCGAGCAGTGCCTCTACAACCTCGCCGAGCGGCGCGCCGAGATGGAGGTCATCCCGGCGGCCCAGGAATACGGCCTCGGGGTCATCCCGTGGTCCCCGCTCCACGGTGGCCTGCTGGGCGGGGTCATCAAGAAGGAGGTCGAGGGCGGCCGCCGCGCCTCCGGCCGGTCGGCGGACGCGCTGGCGAACAGCGCCGTACGCGCGCAGGTGCAGGCGTACGAGGACCTGCTGGACAAGCACGGCCTGGAGCCGGGCGAGGTCGGGCTGGCCTGGCTGCTGACGCGCCCCGGGGTCACCGGGCCGATCGTCGGGCCGCGTACGCAGGAACAGCTCGACTCGGCGCTGCGCGCGGCGGAGCTGGAGCTCTCGCAGGAGGTCCTGGCGGGCCTGGACGAGATCTTCCCCGGTCCCGGGGCGTCGCCGGAGGCCTTCGCCTGGTAGGCGGCGGGGGCTACTGGCCGACGGCAGCCGCCACGGCCACGACGAGGAACATCAGCACGAGCACACCGGCCATCACACGGTTTCGGGTCTTGGGATCCACCCGTCGAGCCTAACGCGGCCCGTCCGCTCTCCCGCACGCCCCCCGGCTCCGGCCGGGGGGGCGTGCGGGTTCAGCCGACGAGCGGCCAGGCCCCGACGGTCTCGTAACGGGGCTGCTCGCCCGGCACCCCGCTGACGGGGAGGTTGCTGCGGACCAGGCTGAGCGTGTCGACCTGCCAGGGTGTGCCCTCGAAGTCCGCCAGGGCGTCCAGGTAGGGCCGCAGCGGGGTGGTGGCGCTGCGGCTGCGGGCCAGGGTGAGGTGCGGGGTGTACCGGCGGTGCTGCTCCATCGGTACGCCGGCTCGCCGCGCGGCGGCGTCGGTCCGTTCGGCGAGCATCCGCAGGGCGGCGAGCTCCCCGGCGGCGCCGGCCCACAGGGCGCGCTCCCCGAAGTGGCCGCAGCCGTGCAGCCGCAGTGCGAAGGGGGGCGTGCGGTGGGCGGCCCGCTCCAGGCGGGTGTGCAGCTCCGGGAGCACCTCGTCCCGTACCTCGCCCATGAAGGCGAGCGTGAAGTGCCAGCCCGCTCGCGCGGTCCACGTCAGGTGGTCGTCGCGGACTCCGTCCACGGCCCGTGCCAGCTCGGCGACGGCCGCGTCGGGTGGCAGGACGGCGGCGAACAGTCTCATGCGGCGAGCGTAGCCGCGCGCGGCGCCGTTGTCGGGGGCTTTGCCCCCGGACCCCCGCGCCTCAAACGCCGGCGAGGCTACATTCAGCCTCGCCGCGTTTGAGCCCCGGGGTCAGGCCACCGTCACCAGTTCGCGGTGGCGCGGGACGGCCGGGACGAACGTCACACCGCGGCGGTCCACCCGCAGCCGGAGGTTGCCGACACGGGCCAGGACCACCGCGATCGCGACCGAGGCGGCCAGGGAGACCAGCGCGCCCGAAGCCATGCCGATCCGGGCGCCGTAGGTGTCCGTGATCCAGCCCAGCAGCGGGGCGCCCAGCGGGGTGCCGCCGGTGAACACCATCATGAACAGGGCCATGACCCGGCCCCGCATCTCGGGGTCGGTCGCCATCTGCACGCTGGAGTTGGCGGTGACGTTGACCGTCAGGCCGAAGATCCCGATGGGGACGAGCAGGGCGGCGAACAGCCAGAAGCCGGGTGCGAAGGCGGTCACCAGGAGCAGGACCGAGAACAGCACGGCCGCGGCCACCAGCACCCGCAGGCGGGACTGTCCGCGCCGGGCCGCGAGCAGGGCGCCCGCCAGGGAGCCGGCCGCGATCAGGGTGTTGAAGAGCCCGTACGTGCCCGCGTCCCCGTGGAAGACGTCGCTGACGTAGGCCGAGAGCCAGATCGGGAAGTTGAACCCGAAGGTGCCGATGAAGCCCACGAGCACGATCGGCCAGATCAGCTCCGGGCGGCCGGCGACGTAGCGCAGGCCTTCGCGCAGCTGGCCCTTGGCACGGGGCCTCGGCTCGACCCGGTGCAGTTCGTGGGTCCGCATCATCAGCAGGCCGGCGAGGGGCGCGGCGAAGGACAGGCCGTTCAGCAGGAAGGCCCAGCCGGAGCCGACGGCGGTGATCAGCACACCGGCGATCGCCGGGCCGACCAGCCGGGCGGACTGGAAGTTGGCCGAGTTCAGGCTGACGGCGTTGGCCACCTGGTCCTTGCCGACCATCTCGGAGACGAAGGTCTGCCGGGCCGGGTTGTCGACCACGGTGACCAGGCCGATCGCGAAGGCGGCGAGGTAGACGTGCCACACCTGGACGTGTCCGGCCAGGGTGAGGACGGCGAGGGCGATGCCGGTCAGGCCCATCGCGCTCTGGGTGGCGAGGAGCAACGGCCGCTTGGGCAGCCGGTCGGCGAGCACGCCGCCGTAGAGGCCGAACATCAGCATCGGCAGGAACTGCAGGGCGATGGTGATGCCGACGGCGGAGGCGGAGCCGGTCAGCGAGAGGACCAGCCAGTCCTGGGCGATGCGCTGCATCCAGGTGCCCGTGTTGGACACGACCTGGCCGGTGGCGAAGAGCCGGTAGTTACGGATCTTCAGCGAGCTGAACATGGAGCCCTTGCTCGTGGGTGCCGCGACGGTCGCGGCGGTAGCGGGGGTGGATGTGTGGCCGGGTGCGGAGTCTGCTCCGGTTCCCGTACTCAAAAGCGTTCGCCTCCTGGCGTCGTTCCTACAGGTGCGCGAGCTTCTCCAGGACGGGTGCGGCCGCGCGCAGCTTGGCCCATTCGTCCTCGGTCAGCTCGGCAGCGAGCCCGGCCAGGAAGGCGTTGCGCTTGCGGCGGCTCTCTTCGAGCATCGCTTCGGCCTCCTCCGTCTGGCGGACCACCTTTTGGCGGCGGTCGTCGGGGTGCGGTTCCAGCGTGACCAGTCCCTTGGCTTCCAGCAACGCGACGATGCGCGTCATCGACGGCGGCTGGACGTGCTCCCGCCGCGCGAGCTCGCCGGGTGTGGCCTGGCCGCAGCGGGCGAGGGTGCCGAGGACCGACATCTCGGTCGGGCTCAGCGACTCGTCGACGCGCTGGTGCTTCAGGCGTCGCCCCAGCCGCATGACGGCGGAGCGGAGATCGTTCACGGCGGCTGCGTCGTCGCCATGGGAGAGGTCATGCATGTGTTTAGGGTAACTCATTACTCTTCCTAAGGAAAACCGGTTTTCCGGCTCGCAAGGGGGTCACTCGTACGGGTGAGCCGGCGGCTGAAAGTGACACGCGTACGCACCCTGTGCCCCGACTCTTTCGGCATGGGGACACATGTGCTGAGCATGCGCATAGACGGGGAGCTCCTCGACAGGCTCCGGATCCATGCCGCCAAACGCGGAATGAGCGTCCAGGACTATGTGGTCCGGACGCTCATTCGCGATGACTTCGACGAGCGCTTCAAGGCGGCCGTCGACGAGACAGAGAAGTTCTACGGGCTGACGTAGCTACTGGCCGAGCCCGAGGGCGGGCATCGCGTAGTAGAAGACGAACACCGCCGACACCACGTACATGGCCACCGGGACCCCGCGGGCCCGGCCGGTCGCCAGGCGCAGTGCGCAGAAGCTCACGAAGCCGATGCCGATGCCGTTGGTGATCGAGTAGGTGAAGGGCATCATCACCATGGCCAGGAAGGCCGGGACGGCGATGGTGAAGTCGCTCCAGTCGATGTCCTTGACCGAACCCGCCAGGATCAGGAAGCCGACCACCACGAGCGCCGGGGTGGCCGCCTGGGACG
This sequence comes from Streptomyces sp. NPDC040545, assembly GCF_055595065.1. Lineage (NCBI taxonomy): Bacteria > Bacillati > Actinomycetota > Actinomycetes > Kitasatosporales > Streptomycetaceae > Streptomyces > Streptomyces sp. NPDC040545. Next base: position 26,366 of record NZ_JBVIWA010000015.1, on the reverse strand, counting down.
GGACCATGGTGGCGAGCGGGGTGAAGAACAGCGCCACGGCGAAGAGGCCGCCCGTCACGACGTTCGCCAGACCCGTACGGGCACCCTCGCCGACCCCGGCCGTGGACTCCACGAAGCAGGTGGTCGCGGAGGAGGACGTGGCACCGCCCGAGGCGACGGCCAGGCCGTCGACCAGCAGGACCCGGTTGATCCCGGGGAACTCGCCGGTCTTCTTGTCGATCAGCTTCGCCTCGTCGCCGACGCCGAGGATCGTGCCCATGGCGTCGAAGAAGCAGGACAGCAGCACGGTGAAGACGAAGAGGATGCCGGTGAGCATCCCGACCTTGCCGAAGCCGCCGAACAGGCTGACCTCGCCGACGAGCCCGAAATCGGGCGCGGCCACGGGATTGCCGGGCCATTCCGGGACCGTCAGGCCCCAGCCCGAGTCGGGCACCTTCGCGACCAGCTGGACCACGACGGCCACGACGGTCATGGCCACGATGGAGATCAGGATCGCGCCCGGGACCTTGCGGATCAGCAGGGCGAGGGTGAGCAGCACGCCGATCACGAAGATCAGGACCGGCCAGCCGTCCAGGTGCCCGGTGGCCCCGAGCTGCAGCGGGACCGTCGTGTGCGCGGCGTCCGGGATGCGGGAGACGAAGCCCGCGTCGACCAGGCCGATCAGCATGATGAACAGGCCGATGCCGATGGCGATGCCCTTGCGCAGGCCCAGCGGCACGGCGCTCATGACCCGCTCGCGCAGGCCGGTGGCGACCAGCAGCATCACCACGAAGCCGGCCAGGACCACCATGCCCATGGCGTCGGGCCAGCTCATGCGGGGGGCGAGCTGGAGTGCGACGACCGTGTTCACGCCGAGTCCGGCGGCGAGCGCGATCGGGACGTTGCCGATGACACCCATGAGGAGGGTGGTGAAGGCCGCCGTCAGGACGGTGGCCGTCACCAGCTGGCCGCCGTCGAGCTGGTGCCCGTACATGTCCTTCGCGCTGCCCAGGATGATCGGGTTCAGCACGATGATGTACGCCATGGCGAAGAAGGTCGCGAAGCCGCCGCGGACCTCGCGGGCGAGGGTCGAGCCGCGCTCGGAGACCTTGAAGTAGCGGTCCAGCGGGCCGGAGGCTTCCTTGGGGGAAGGCTCCGGAGCGGTGGCTGCGGGGGCGGGGGCCGGGGTACTCATACGGTCCTCATTGGGTGGTTCATACGAAGAAAATGGGCCGCGCCCACACCGTTTCAGTATGAACACATGAACGAAAGGGCGTCCATCTCCGCGCGTAGATGTCATTTCCCGCCGCCTAGACTTGCCGCATGGCGAAATGGATTGCGAAGCACGAGGCGCCCGAGCCCCTGGAGGGCCCCGTCGTCGCCACCGTCACGGGTGGCACGATCCTGTGGTTCGCCCTCTTCCTGGTCCAGCTGCCCTTCTACGGGTGGTTCGCCGACCGGGACCAGCTGTGGTGGGTCTGGACCTGCGCGGCTGGCGGCTTCCTCGGCCTGATCGGCATCTGGTACGTCCGCGGCCGTGACGCCGCCCTCAAGCGCCATGCCGCTGAACAGGCCGAGGCCGCTGCGCGGGCCGAGCGGGACGGGCAGGCCGGGCAGGCCGGGCAGGCCGGGCAAGCTGGGCAGGCCGGGCAAGCCGGGCAGGCCGGGCAGGCGGGCTCGGGGCCTCAGGCCTAGTGCTGTGGCCGGGAAGGTTTGCCGGGTCGCGTCGTCCGGTGCGGTGGATCGCAAGGCGGAGGACCGCGGCTCGTACTGGACGTACTTGCGCGGTCCGACAACGCGGCGAGGCGCCGTGCCGGGCGTCGTGACCCGGTGAACCTTCCCGGTCACAGCACTAGCGGCGGCCTGGGCGCGGGTCCGGCGGCTTCGGGGTGTGGCAGTGCCCCTCCGGGACGTCTCCTCGGCTCGCGAACCCTGGGCCGGACCGGCCCGTGGCCCGGCGGTGGGTTCGCTCGACCTGCGGGGACGTCCCGGAGTGCCCCCGCCCCACGGCCCGGTACGCGCTACCAGGGGACGATTCGGGTCATCCTGAGGTCGGATCTTCCCGCTGCTCGGCGGGTGAAGCGAAAGAACCCCGCTTAACGTCGAAGGCATGACGCAGCGGGCTGGAACCGAATCCGACGGGCCGGAGCCGGGTGGCAGGACGGCCGCCCCCGCCATCGACGCGGGAGCGGAGCTGGACCCCGTACATCCCGTGCGCCCGCCCGCGCCCCGCTTCAAGCCGGGCGGGCTGAGCACCGCCGAGGTCGCCGAGCGCGTCGCGCGGGGCGAGGTCAACGACGTTCCCGTCCGGAGCAGCCGCTCCACCACCGACATCGTCCGCGCCAACGTCTTCACCCGGTTCAACGCGATCATCGGCGTGCTCTGGGCGATCATGATCGTCGTCGCGCCGATCCAGGACAGCCTCTTCGGCTTCGTGATCGTCGCCAACACCGGCATCGGCATCATCCAGGAACTGCGCGCCAAGAAGACCCTCGACAGCCTCGCCGTCATCGGCGAGGTCAAACCCAGCGTGCGCCGCGACGGCCGGACCGCCGAGATCTCCACCTCCGAGATCGTCCTCGGCGACGTCATCGAACTCGGCCCCGGCGACAAGGTCGTCGTCGACGGATCCGTCGGCGAGGCCGACGGCCTGGAGATCGACGAGTCCCTGCTCACCGGCGAGGCCGACCCCGTCCTGAAGAAGCCCGGCGACCCGGTCATGTCCGGCTCCTTCGTCGTCGCCGGCGGCGGCGCCTTCACCGCCACCAAGGTCGGCCGCGAGGCCTACGCCGCCCAGTTGGCCGAAGAGGCCTCCCGCTTCACGCTCGTCCACTCCGAGCTGCGCTCCGGCATCTCCACCATCCTCAAGTACGTCACCTGGATGATGATCCCGACCTCGATCGGCCTGATCATCAGCCAGCTCCTCGTCAAGGACAACAACCTCAAAGACTCCATCGCCCGGACCGTCGGCGGCATCGTCCCGATGATCCCCGAAGGGCTCGTCCTGCTCACCTCCGTGGCCTTCGCGATCGGCGTCATCCGGCTCGGCCGCAAGCAGTGCCTGGTCCAGGAGCTGCCCGCCATCGAAGGCCTCGCCCGCGTCGACGTGGTCTGCCTCGACAAGACCGGCACCCTCACCGAGGGCGGCATGGACGTCACCGAGCTGCGCCCGCTCGGCGGCGCGGAGCCCGCGTACGTCAAGAAGGTGCTCGGCGCCCTCGGGGAGTCCGACCCGCGCCCCAACGCCAGCCTCCAGGCGATCATCGACGCCTACCCCGACATGGCGGAGTGGCGCTGCACCGAGTCCCTGCCCTTCTCCTCCGCCCGCAAGTACAGCGGCGCCAGCTTCAGCGAGGGCGACGGCGAGAACAACACCTGGCTGCTCGGCGCCCCCGACGTGCTGCTCCCCGCCGGGGACCCGGCCCTCGAGGAGATCGACGACCTCAACGAACAGGGCCTGCGCGTCCTCCTGCTGGCCCGCTCCGCCCGCGAGCTCGACGACGCGGCCGTCGCCACCGGGGTCCGGCCGACCGCCCTCGTCGTCCTGGAACAGCGGCTGCGCCCCGACGCCGCCGACACGCTGCGCTACTTCGAGGACCAGAACGTCAGCGCGAAGGTCATCTCCGGCGACAACGCGGTCTCCGTCGGCGCGGTCGCCGGCAAGCTGGGTCTGCCGGGCGCGGAGGACACCGTGGACGCCCGGGGGCTCCCCACCGACCGGGCCGACATGGCGAAGGTCCTCGACGACAACTCGGTCTTCGGACGGGTGAGCCCGCAGCAGAAACGGGACATGGTGGGGGCCCTCCAGTCCAAGGGCCACACGGTCGCCATGACGGGCGACGGGGTCAACGACGTGCTCGCCCTCAAGGACGCCGACATCGGCGTCAGCATGGGCTCGGGCTCGGAGGCGACGAAGGCGGTGGCCCAGATCGTCCTCCTCAACAACAGCTTCTCGACCCTGCCCTCGGTCGTCGCCGAGGGCCGCCGGGTCATCGGCAACATCACCCGCGTGGCCACCCTCTTCCTCACGAAGACGGTCTACTCGGTGCTGCTGGCCATCCTCGTGGTCTGCTCGCAGGTCGAGTACCCCTTCCTGCCCCGCCACCTGACGCTGCTGTCCACGCTCACCATCGGCATCCCGGCCTTCTTCCTGGCCCTGGCGCCGAACAGGGAACGCGCGAAACCGCACTTCGTGAAGCGGGTCATGCGGTACGCGATCCCCGGCGGCGTCATCGCGGCCGTGGCCACTTTCGTCTCGTACCTGATCGCCCGCCACCACTACACGGGCCAGGGCGCCCTCGATGCCGAGTCCAGCGCGGCCACGCTGACGCTGTTCCTGACGTCCATGTGGGTACTGGCGATCATCGCCCGCCCCTACACCTGGTGGCGGGTGGCCCTGGTCGGCGCGATGGGCGGGGCGTTCCTGATCGTCCTCGTCGTGCCGTGGCTGCAGGACTTCTTCCAGCTCAAGCTGGTGGGCGTCATGGTGCCGTGGATCGCGGTGGCCGTCGCCGTGGGCGCAGCCGTCCTGATCGAGTTCACCTTCAGGTGGGTCGACCGCAAGTTCCCGGCCTGACGGGGGCCGGTCCGCTCCCGGCCCCCTCCCGGCTCCTTCAGGTCAGTCGAACCAGCGGTCCCGCGCCAGTTCCGCCGTACGCGACGGGTCCTCCAGCAGCGCCGCCACCTCGAAGCGGCGCGGCCACTGGCCCGCCGACCAGGCAAGGCCGGCGGCCACGCCCTCCAGCGTGGACGCGTGGAGCGTGCCGTCGGGGGTGCGGCGCCAGTCGAGCTCCGTGCCGCCCGCGACGAGCTCCTCGTGCTCGATGTACGTCGCCGGAGTGGCCGGACCCAGCAGCACGAGCACCGACTCCGGTACCTCGTGCTCCTCGCCGGGCGTGGTCACCTCCGCCGGAACCGTCTCCGAGAGGCGGCGGACCTGGAGCAGCTCCGCGAGATCCGCCGCACGCGACGGCGGGACCGGCAGCAGCGGAAGACCCGCCGTCAGCGGGAGCAGGTCCGGGGCGTCCGCGATCACCGCGTCGGCCGCGTCCACCACGAGCACCTCGCCGTCCACCACCGCGCGCAGCTCGTCCGGGAGGGTGACCTGCTCGGGATCCAGATCGGCCAGCGCGCCGTACAGGCCGTGCAGCTGGTGGCCGGTGACCTCGCGGTCCGGGTCGGCGAGCCGGGCCAGCAGTTCGGCGGCGCCGCCGGGCTCGTCCAGCAGGGCCGGCACGGACGTGCGTACGCCCAGCGCCCGCAGGACCTGCTCGTCCTCGAAGCCCGTGGCGTCCGCCGAGGTGTAGAGGCCCGCCAGCAGCGGGTCGCCGCCCGCCGCGCGCAGTCCCGCCGGGCGGCGGCCGTCGAGCACCGGGTGGTCGCGCAGCCACCAGGCGGTGTACGGGCGCACCGACTGCGTGGTGCCGTCCGGCAGCAGGATCCGCACGGGCTGGGTCAGCGCGTCACGAAGCGGCGGCTGCGCGAGCATGGCCAGGGCCTGCGGCCAGCAGTCGTCGTCGACGAGGTCGAGGTCCCGGACGGCGATCAGCTCGGTCGCCACCGGCGGGACCGGGGTGTCCGGCAGCTGGTCCAGGACGTCCTCGCACCACACGTCCACCGCGTCCAGGAGGCCCGCGTCGTCGGGCTCGGCGAAGTCGCCCTCGCGCGGTTCCAGCTCGTCCGGGTCGAGGACCACGTCGGTGGCGCGGACCAGCTGGAAGGTGGCCAGGACCCCGCACGCGGTGAGCGGGCCCGCGCCCCACCTCTCGGCGAGGTCCGCGTCCACGTACGGGACCTCGTCCTCGCGGATCACCGAGGCCAGCGGGCTGCCCGGCAGCAGGAGCTCGCCCGCCGGAACCAGTTCCCCGTCCTCGTCCGGCAGGGCCAGCGCGCCGAGCCACGGCTCGTCGCCCGGCGCCAGATCGGCGTCCCGGACCAGCCCGAGGACCACCTCGGCCAGCTCGTCGGCGTCCAGGGTGTCGGCGTCCTCGTCCCAGATCTCCCCCGCGTCGAGGGAGGCGGCGACGGCCGCCCGCACCTGCGGGGTCGTCAGGACCGCCCGCGCCGTGGCCGGGAGAGCGCCGAGCTTCTCCAGCAGCGGGTGCGCCGCGTCAGGGTGGGCCACCTTCAGTCCCAGCCGGGCCAGGCTCGCCGGCGTGTCCGCGCCGGGCAGCAGGATGTGCCGGGGCCCGATCGAGGTGCGGCCGTCGGCGAGCGGCACGGGCAGCCCCGACAGCCGGTCGGGGTCCACCCCGGCGAGGCTGTCGTAGAGCCGGTGCCACCACTCGGGGGTCCGCTCGATGCCCGCGATCCGCTCGATGGCATCGCCCAGCGGGAGCCGGCCCACCCCCAGGGTGCGCAGCTCGGACCGGCGCTCCAGGCCGGCCGGCAGCAGGGTCGGCAGGACCTCGGCGAGGACGCGTACGGTGTCGGCGCCCGCGCCCTCCACCACCTCGGCCTCGAAGGGGCGCAGGGCGGCGCGCTCCTCCGCGTGCTCGGGCGGCGCGGCCGGTGCGAGGAAAGCGGTACGGGGCAGGCGCTGGAGCACGGCCGCGCGCAGGGCCCCGTCCAGCTCGCCCTTGCCGAGCGGGCCGGGCACCAGGTCCACCAGCGCGGTGGTCACCGGGTCCCAGGCGCCGAGGAGTTCGGCGTACGCGTCGGCCGCGCGCTCCACGAGGAAGTCGGTCAGCGGACCCGGCGCCGGGTGCCGGCGGGAGGTGTCCAGCGGCAGGGTCGCGATGAGCAGCGCCGGGATGCCCAGCGGCTCGTCGGTGGGGGTCGGCGCGTGCACCACCGGGGCCGTGGCGGGGCGGACCGGGGCGCCGTCGGTGTCGACGGGCACGGCCCAGGACACCGCCCAGGCGGGCCGCAGCCGTTCCTCGACGGGCCGGTCGGCGAGCAGCGCGCGCTCGATGGGGCCGCCGTGGCGGACGGTGCGCCAGCGGTGGGTGACCGTACCGGAGGCGGTGGTGTCCTCGATGACCGTGTACGGGCCCTCGTCGCGCCGGTACAGGGTGCGCACGCCCTCGGACGGGGTCTCCACGACGACCTCGCGCAGCCCGGGCAGGGTCAGCAGCAGGGCGTCGTCGACACCCGCCAGCAGCCGTTCCACCAGATCCTCGGCGGCGGCGTCGCGCAGCGGGAGGACCACGACGGTGTCGTAGCCCTCCGGGGCGGTTCCCTCGGCGGGCAGCGGGAGGCGCAGCAGCGGAACGTGCCCGTCGCGGCGGCGCAGTTCGTCGCCGAGGCCGGGGCTGCCGACGGCGGCGCCCCGGGCCAGTTCCCGGGCCTCGGCCAGGGACCAGCGCACGCCGCCGTGGCGGCCGAGCACCGCGGGTTCGTCGGAGACGGCCAGCACGGCCGCGAAGCCGACGCCGAACCGGCCGACGCTGTCGCCGGCGGGCTCCCGCTTGGCGGAGGCGCGCAGGGTGCTCAGCGACTCCACGCCCGTCGCGTCCAGCGGGGCACCGGTGTTGGCGACGGCCAGCAGCGCGTGCCCGCCCTCGCCCGCGTGCAGGGTGAGCCGCAGCCGGCCGGGCACCTGGGCCCGGGCCGCGGCGTCGGCGGCGTTCTGCGCCAGCTCGATGACGAGCCGGTCGCGGTAGCCGCCGAGTGCGAGGTCCTCCTCGGCGTTGGCGTCCTCGCGGAACCGGGCCGGGCCCGCACCCCACGCGTCGAGCACCCCGCGCCGCAGCCGGGCCGTGCCGAAGGGGTCCACACCGCTCTGGGCCGCCGTCACTCGCACGCTCACGCCGCTGCCTCCAAGAATCGCCGCCGGAGCCCTGAAGGTACCGCGTGCCGGGGAAACCCCCACGCCGGTGGCCTCGCGGTGTCCCGGGAACGCCGAAGCCCCCGGCGACAGCAGGCAGTCACCGGGGGCTTCACGTCGTACCGGACGGGTGAGGGTCAGAGCTTCTCGATCACGTGGTCGATGCAGGCCGTCAGCGCCTGCACGTCCGCCGGGTCGATCGCCGGGAACATCGCGATACGCAGCTGGTTGCGGCCGAGCTTGCGGTACGGCTCGGTGTCCACGATGCCGTTGGCGCGCAGCACCTTGGCGACGGCCGCCGCGTCGATGTCGTCCGAGAAGTCGATCGTGCCGATGACGGACGAGCGCTTGTCGGCGTCCACGACGAACGGGGTCGCGTACTTGGACGCCTCCGCCCAGCCGTACAGGTTGCGCGCACTGGCAGCCGTACGGCCGGTGGTGAACTCCAGGCCGCCCTGGCTGTTCATCCACCGCAGCTGCTGGTCCAGCAGGAACAGGGTGGACAGCGCCGGGGTGTTGTACGTCTGGTTCTTCAGCGAGTTGTCGATCGCCGTCGGCAGCGAGAAGAACTCCGGGATGTGCCGGCTGCCGGAGGCGTGCACGCGGGCGGCGCGCTCCAGGGCGGCCGGGGAGAACGCGGCCAGCCACAGGCCGCCGTCCGAGGCGAAGGACTTCTGCGGGGCGAAGTAGTAGACGTCCGTCTCGGTGATGTCCACCGGCAGACCGCCGGCGCCCGAGGTCGCGTCCACCAGAACGAGGGACCCCTCGTCAGCACCGTCGGCGGCCGCGACGCGCTTGATCGGCGCCGCCACGCCCGTCGACGTCTCGTTGTGGGTGTACGCGTACACGTCCACGCCCGCCTCGGCCACCGGCTCCGGGTGCGTGCCCGGGTCGGAGGAGATCACGGACGGCGCGTCCAGCCACGGCGCGAGCTTCGCGGCCGTGGCGAACTTCGATGAGAACTCGCCGAAGGTCAGGTGCTGGGACTTCCGCTCGATCAGACCGGCGGTCGCGATGTCCCAGAAGGCGGTGGAGCCGCCGTTGCCCAGGATCACCTCGTACCCCTCGGGGAGGGAGAAGAGGTCCCGGAGGCCCTGGCGCACCGAGCCGACCAGGTTCTTGACCGGGGCTTGGCGGTGTGAGGTTCCGAGCAGGGAGGTACCGGTGGCGGCGAGGGCGTCCAGCGCCTCGGTCCGCACCTTGGAGGGGCCCGCGCCGAAGCGTCCGTCGGCGGGCTTGATGTCAGCGGGAATCTGGATCTCAGCCACGAGCGGAGCGTATCGGGTCCCGGTCCGCGCCTCGGAAGCGCGTCCACCCGATGAGACGGGTCCGGCCGGTGGGAGGGTGGGGCCGTGACGTCACCCGGTGAACTCGAACGGACATTGCGGGAGAACCTGCGCGGGGAGATCGACTTCGGCGCCGCCGCACGGGCCCTGACCACCATGGACGCCTCGAACTACCGGCGTGTCCCGGTGGGTGTGGTCGCCCCGCGCGACGCCGGCGACGTGGCGGCCGCCCTCGCGGTGTGCGCCGAGGCCGGGGTCCCGGTCGTGCCGCGCGGCGGCGGGACGTCCATCGCCGGCCAGGCCACCGGCGTGGGCGTGGTCCTCGACCTCACCCGGCACATGAACGGCCTCGTGTCGGTGGACCCGGCGGCGAGGACGGCAGTGGTCCAGCCCGGGCTGGTCCTCGACCGGCTGCGGGACGCGGTGCGGCCGTACGGGCTGACCTTCGGGCCCGACCCGTCCACGCACTCCCGCTGCACCCTCGGCGGCATGATCGGCAACAACGCGTGCGGCGCCCACTCGGTGGCCTGGGGCACCACCGCGGACAACGTGACCGAGCTCGCCGTGACCGCGTACGGGGGCACCGCGCACCGGCTCGCGACCGGCTGGGACGGTGCCCCGGCGGGCCTGCGGGAGCTGATCACCGCACATCTGGGGCTGCTGCGCACCGGGATGACACCCGCCGGGATGCCGACCGGCTTCTCGCGGCGGATCTCCGGCTACGGGGGCCTCGACGCGCTGCTGCCCGAGCGCGGGGTGCAGCTGGCGCGGGCGTTCTGCGGGAGCGAAGGCACGCTCGGGGTGGTGACGGAGGCGGTGGTGCGCCTGGTGGAGGCGCCGCGCGCGCCGGTGCTCGCGGTGCTCGGGTACGCGGACGAGGGCGCGGCGGCGGACGCGGCGGCCGGGCTGCTGCCGTACGGTCCGCTGACGGTGGAGGGGATGGCCCAGGACCTGGTCGGCGGCACGGCCGCGGAGCTGCCCCGGGGCGGGGCGTGGCTGTTCGTGGAGATGCCGGACGAGGGCAGAGCCCGGGCCCTGCTGCGGGCCGCCGACGCGGTGGACGCGACGGTCGTCACCGATCCGGCGGGGCAGCGGGCGCTGTGGCGGATCCGCGAGGACGCGGCGGGCACGGCGACCCGGATGCCAGACGGGAGCATGGCCTGGCCCGGATGGGAGGACTGCGCGGTGCCGCCGGCCCGGCTGGGGGCCTACCTGAGGGAGTTCCGGGCCCTGCTGGCGGCGCACGGGCTGCGCGGATCCCCGTACGGGCACTTCGGCGAGGGCTGCGTGCACGTACGGATCGACTTCGACCTGGTGTCGGCGGCGGGCATCGCCCGCTTCCGGGACTTCTCCGGGGAACTGGCCGATCTGGTCGTCGCGCACGGCGGCTCCCTGTCGGGCGAGCACGGGGACGGGCAGGCGCGGGCGGAGCTGCTGCCGAAGATGTACGGGACGGAGGTGGTCCGGCTCTTCGGTGCGTACAAGGACGTGTGGGACCCGGCGGGCGGCATGAACCCGGGGATGCTGGTCCGGCCGGCGCGACTGGACGAGAACCTGCGCTTCGCGGTGCTGCCGGCCACTTCGTTCGCGGGTGAGGTCGCGCGGTGCGTGGGCGTCGCGAAGTGCCGGACCACGGACACGGGCGGCGGCGCCTCGGTGATGTGCCCCTCCTACCGGGTCACGGGGGAGGAACGGCACTCCACGCGCGGCCGGGCCCGGTTGCTGCACGAGATGCTGGCCGGGGAGATCGTCACCGACGGCTGGCGCTCGGCGGAGGTCGCCGAGGCGCTGGACCTGTGCCTGGCATGCAAGGGATGCCGCAGCGACTGCCCGGTGGGCGTGGACATGGCCGCGTACAAGGCGGAATTCCTGCACCGCCACTGGGCGAGCCGGATCCGCCCGCTGTCCCACTACACCCTGGGCGGCCTGCCGGGCTGGCTCCGGCTGATCGCCGCTCTGCGGGCGGCGGGGCCCGTCAACGCCCTGGCCCGGCGCGTCCCCGTACCGGGGCTGGACCGGGACCGCGGCGGCCGCCTGCCGGAGCTGGCGCGGGAGCCGTTCACGCGGTGGTGGGGGCGGTCGGGGGCGTCGGGGCGCTCGGGGCCGGCGGGGCCCTCGGGGTCGTCGGGGCGGTCGGGGCGGTCGGGGGCGGGGTCGGGGCCGGGGAGATCCGTCACCCTCTGGCCGGACACGTTCACGGAGTACCTGAGTCCTGCGGCGGGGCGGGCGGCCGTGCAGGTGCTCCGGGCGGCCGGCCTGGAGGTGTCCGTCCCCCGCGGCGGCCGGGTCTGCTGCGGCCTGACGTACGTGTCCACGGGCCGCCTCGACCGCGCCCGCAAGGTCCTGCGCCGGACGCTGGACGTACTGGGAGACGTACCGGGGCCCGTGGTGGTGCTGGAGCCGAGCTGCGCCGCGGCCCTGCGCACCGACCTGCCCGCGCTGCTCCCCGACGACCCCCGCGCGGCCCGCCTCGCGGGAGCGGTGCGGACCTTCGCCGAGACCCTGGAGGAGTACGCCCCGGACTGGCGGCCGCCGCGCCTGGACCGGGAGGTCGTCGGCCAGACCCACTGCCACCAGCACGCGGTGCTCGGGGACGGCCCCGACCGGCGGCTGCGCGAGCGGGCCGGGCTGGTGGGCGAGCTCAGCGGGGGCTGCTGCGGGCTGGCGGGCAACTTCGGCTTCGAGCCCGGGCACCACGGGGTGTCGGTGGCCTGCGCGGAGGAACAGCTGCTCCCGTCCTTGCGTGCGGCCCCGCGGGACGCCGTCGTCCAGGCGGACGGATTCTCCTGCCGTACGCAGATCGCACAGCTGGGCGGGGTGCGGGCCCGGCACCTGGCGGAACTCCTTGCGGAGGGGCTGTAGGGCGGTTGTCGTGCAGCCGTAGGGCAGTGTTGACATGGTTGTAAGGCAGGACATGCGGCGACACTCCTTACGGGCCCTTAGTCTGGAGAGATGCCCGCACCTTCCTCTTCGTCCTCCCCGGCGGCCCCGCCGGCCGTCGCCGCACCGGTCCCGTCGACCGCCAAGGGCCCCGGTTCCGGTTCCGGTTCTGGTTCCGGCTCTGGCTCCCGTTCTGGGCTCGGTCCCGTGGCGCTGGTGATCTCGGCGGGGATCTCGGTGCAGTTCGGCGCAGCCCTCGCGGTCATGATCATGCCGAGGGCGGGCGCGGCGGGCGTGGTCACCCTGCGCCTCGCGGCCGCCGCGCTCGTGCTGCTGATCCTGTGCCGCCCGAAGGTGCGCGGCCACTCCCGTTCCGACTGGGGCACGGTGCTCGCCTTCGGCGTCGCCATGGCCGGTATGAACGGCCTCTTCTACCAGTCCATCGACCGGATCCCGCTCGGCCCGGCCGTCACCCTGGAGGTCCTCGGACCGCTCGCCCTTTCCGTCATCGTCTCCAGGCGCCTGGTCAACGTGCTGTGGGCCGGCCTCGCGCTCGGCGGCGTGATCCTGCTGTCCGGGCACGGCGGGGGCGGCCTCGGCTTCGGCTCCCTCGACCCGGTGGGCGCGGCGTACGCGCTCGGGGCGGGCGCGATGTGGGCGGCGTACATCGTGTTCAGCGCGCGTACGGGCCGCCGCTTCCCGCAGGCGGACGGGCTCGCGCTGGCGATGGCGGTGGCCGCGGTCGTCTCGCTGCCGCTGGGCATCGCCGAAGCCGGCTCGGACCTGCTGGTCCCGAGCACGCTGGCGCTGGGTGTGGGCGTGGCCGTCCTGTCCTCCGTCCTGCCGTACACCCTGGAACTGCTCGCGCTGCGGCGGATGCCGGCCCCGACCTTCGCGATCCTCATGAGCCTGGAGCCGGCCATCGCCGCCACCGCGGGCTTCCTCGTCCTGAACCAGGCCATGTCCGCACTGGACGCCCTGGCCATCGCCCTCGTGATCGCGGCCAGCATGGGCGCGGTCCGCTCGCAGATCCGGAAGAAGGCCGCCTGATGGACGTCGCCACCTACCTGGCCGCGGTCCCGGAGGCCCGACGGGAGGCCCTGGTGCGGCTGCGGGAGCTGTGCCTGGAGGAGCTGACCGGGTTCGAGGAGGGGATCGCGTACGGGATGCCGGTGTACGTGCGGGCGGGCGAGACCGCCGCCGAGATCGCCTGGGCGAACCAGAAGCAGTACATCTCCTTCTACCTGATGCGCACGGACGTCCGGGACGCCTTCGCGGACCGCCTGGCCGCCCACGACATGGGCAAGGCCTGCCTCCGCTTCCGCAACCCCGCCAAGGTCGACTTCGACCTCCTCCGGGACCTCCTCCGGGCGGCGGCGGCGAAGGCCGGCTGAGGGGGTACGGGAGCTGCGCGCGCGGGGCCTTCACCCCCTCGGCGCCCCCGCTCGCGGGCGGTGGCTGCCCACCCGCCCCCCCTCGGAGGCCGGGCGGAGCCGATGGCCTGCTGGGCGGGGTCGGGCGTCGGAGAACTCCGCCTGGCCCGGCCGGCTGGATGGGCCGGCTCCGGTGGGGGGAGCTGCCCGACCGGAATCAGGGATGTGTATGGGGGTTTCCCGTCAGTCTCATCGTCTCTCCGGTTCGGGCCGGTCCCTCAAGGGCGCTCCTTCGTCGCGTCACTGCGTGATGGCCTGCGGCCACCCTTGACCGACCGCCCCGCCCCGGAAAGTCGAAGACTGCCGGGAAACCCCCGAAGGAACGGGCCGGGCACTCAAGGATCAGGACGGGGCGATCAGAGATGCCCGGGCAGATCCCGCTGGGCACGGTCCACAGACGGGGCCCATGACAGCCGCCTGCCGGGATGGGGGAGCGCGTCCGATCGCTACGCGCTCCTCATCTCTCAGCGTCTCCAGGCCGTCTTGCGCTGGACATGGGCCGCCCACCACCTGCGGGTGCGCTTCTCCGGGACTGCGGCCGGCCGTTCGGACGTGGTCACGGGGTGAGATCGAGGACTCGGACCGGCTGTCCGGTCCGGACCGCTGCGCGCTCCGCAGTTGCGGCTGCTCGGCGCGATCGCCGGCTCAGTCAGACCTGGACGGTTCTGCGTACTCGGGTGATCACCCTCTGGGCCTCTGCGCCGAACACGGCGGCCGAGTGGAACGCTTCCCAGACCCTGCGGTAGACACCGATCGTCTCCGCGTCGTCCAGCCACAATTCCGCATGCCAGTCGTCGGCAATGACGAGTTGGTCATCGAAGATCCAGAACGGGTTGCCCGGCGGCAGCCTCAAGGCTGCTTCGTACGGGACGATCCCCAGCTTCACGGTGTCCATGCCCACGACCCCCAGCAAACGGTCCAGCTGGGCGGCGTGGATTGGTGGAGGGCACAGCCGCGCCTGGAGGGCGCCCTCCCACATGATCAGCCGTAGGCGCTTCCCCGGCTGGTAGAGCCACTCCTGTGCTTCATTCGGACCCTGACGGCCTCATCGGCGTCCCGAGGGGAGTTTTGGAGAGCGGAGTAGTGCTCGAAGATGCAGCGGGCGTACTCGGCGGTCTGGAGCATGCCGTTGACGGCATTGTTCTCCCAGACGTGCATGGTGCCGGCATTGGAGACCACTGCGTTCCAGGTTTCCTGCACCGGGCGGTGTCCCCCCGCGAGTTGCCGCCGCCACGACCGGACGTGTCTTTCGAACCCTTTCAGGCGGCCGTGCAGCTCCTCATATGTGCCCGGTTGGCCTGCGGCCTCGGCCCACTGCCGGAGGTCGTCGGGTGTGGCCGTCTGGCGTCCGTTCTCCAGCTTGGAGACCTTGCTCTGTCCCCAGCCCAACCGCTCGGCCAGAGCAGTACCGGTGATCCTGCCATGGGGGCTCGACTCGCGCAGCTCACGCAGGCGCAGCCCGAGCGCCTCGCGGGCTTTCTGGTAGTCCGTGCTCACCGGTGGTCGTTCTGTCTACTCGCCCGCAGTCAGCCCTGCCAGGAACCTCTCGTACGGGACCGCGTGATGCCATGCCGCGTCCCTCGCCCGCGTCCAGCGGATCACCTCCGAGGGTTCGGTGATCACCTCTACGTCCACGAGGTTGTCCGCCTGGTCGAAGCGCAGTACGGCAACGAGTCGGCTGTCGAACAGCCAAGCATCGTCGGAGGGGAGGTGCAGGCGCTTGGCGTCCTCGCGGCTGAGATTGCGGATGTCCTCGCCCAGACTGCTGTTCCGCCTCGCGTTGTCCATCAGGTAGAGCTGGCCAACGGTCGGCGGATCGTCCACGACGCGTACCCGCTCGACCCTCTTGCCCTGCGCCGTCTGCGGAGCGATCAGTTCGCAGTACGGGTCCTTGGGATCCCAGCGCGCCGCTCCGGTTTCGATGAACTGCCCGTACGTCTCGGTGGCTTCGTCGCTGGCATACCGGCTTCGGGTTTCCAGTCGCCACGCGGTGTGCTCGAACGTCCGGAACAGGTTCTCGAACTCCTCCAAGCCGATGATGCTCGCCTTCCGTGTGGCGTCCTTCGGCGTCCAGTCCACCAGCAGCTCGCGAGGCACGACGATGGCGACCTCGCCCTCGGAGAGGTGCTGTAGCTGGGCCACATCGTTGCGGTCTGTCAGTGGCGGGCCGTGGACGATCACCTCTCGGCTGTCCACGTCCTCGTGGACCGAAGGGCATCCGGTCCCGCCGCTGCCCGTGCCGTTGAACCGCAGCATGCGTGCCATTCGTGATCACCTCTCGTGGAGGACTGACGTCCCGACAAGGGTGTCGGCCCCCGCAGCCGAATGTCGACGTATGACGGGACCCCGCGCGAGAATATCCGGGAATAGTCTCGTTGCGGTCCAACTCCCGGCTTCTAGCTTTCCGTTCATGGACGTGACCCCAGCCGAAAACCGGGACGGGATCTGGAGCATCTTGTGGCAGCAGACGCCGCAGCGCGATGCGTTCCCCAAGCCCGATGCCGAGCCGACTGACGGATGTGACGAGTGCACCCGCCTGAGCAAGCTGCGTCGCGCGGCCCGCAAAGAGCACGACGGCAGCACTGCGACCGACTGCAACATTCGTATCCGGCTGCATGCCGATGGGCACGGGAGGCGGGAATCATGACGGGTTCCGGGTCCGGGCTTGAACCAGTCCCGTTCATCGACTGTGGCGTGTGCGAAGCCCTCAACGAGGAACGGGCAGAGGCATGGCGAGCCGCGGATCTTGTGGAGGTGGCGAAGATGAACGCCGAGATCCGCAATCATCCGCACCGTCGCAGGAGCGCATTCAAGCGAAACCGGCAGCAGGGAGGGGCAGTCGTGACCGTCAGGTCCGTCGTGACCTTCGTCAAGCATGTGATCAAGCGGCATCCCGATGCCGAGACGACCGCCAGAGCCCGTTGTGTGCACCCTGACTGCGGCTGGGAAGCACCTCCGACCGGCGACGCGAACGAGTGCGCCGACAGCGAGGACCCGGCGCTGGCGACGTCGGGGATGGGCGTCAGCGCAGGACCGACTCCACGAGCAGGGTGGTTCATGGGCCCTTTGGGGTGCCTGCATGCGCTGACCCGGCTCCACTACGGAATAGCCGCTGTTCCAGGCTTCTCCGCCACGAACAACCGTCAGGCGCCTCCCATGAGGAGCGCCTACGGCTCGTGGGCGGCTTATGTCCCACCCAGGACGGTCGTCGGACGCTGAGAGATGAGAAGCGCGCAACGATCGGACGCGCCTCCCCCGACCCGGGCCCTGGTCTTGATGGGCCCCGTCTCTTGCGCGTGGCGGCCCGGATCTCCTCGGGCATCTCTGATCGCCCCGTCCTGCTCCTGGATCGCCCGGCCCGTTCCTTTGGGGGCTTCCCGGCAGTCTTTCGTTTCTCCGGGGCGGGGCGGTCGGTCAAGGGTGGCCGAAGGCCATCACGCAGTGACGCGACGTAGGAGCGCCCTTGAGGGACCGGCCCGACACGGAGGGACGATGGGACTGACGGGAAACCCCCATACGCATCCCTGATTCCGATCAAGTGGCTCCCGCCCGCCGAAGCCCCCGACCGCAGGTCAGCCCAGGGGCAGGTCCAGGTAGGACGGGGTGGCGTCCGGGGAGGTGAACGCCAGGGTCGCGCGGGGCAGGTTGGCGTCGGCGTAGAAGGGATCGCGGGCGTCGATCACCAGCATCAGGCGGTGGCCGCGCGGGACGTCGTAGGCCGTGGCCTGGAGTTCGATGTCCGCGCTGATCAGGCTGTCGGGCGGGGAGTCGAGGTCCGTGTACGGGGCGTGCGTGATGATGTGGGCCGTGCCGTCGGGGGCGGTGTCGAGGAGGTACGCGACGAAGGTGGATCCGGGGTTCGCCGCCCGGTACGTCACGCGCAGCCGCGGTATGCCGCGCAGCCGGGTGGTCTCCCCGGCCGGGTCCGCGGTCCATACGGCGGCGACGGTGCGGTCGATGTCCTGGGTCCGGTAGACCTTCGGGCGGCCGGCGATCTCCGCGTAGCCGGACTGCACCACCGTGTCGGCGACGGTCGCCGGGGTGTCCACCCCGCACAGTACGGTCGCCGTCCAGCCGGCCTGAGGCTCGTCGCCGAGCTCGCCTTCGGCCGCCAGGTGCAGCCGTTCCAGGCGTTCGGTGAGGGAGGGCCAGGTGGGGCGGGGTTCGAGGGTTTTGCTCCACATGATCTCGCCGAGCACCTGACCCTCGGCGTCGATGCCGTTGTCGATCTCTTTGAGGTGGCGGTCGAACCAGCGGTGGGCGTCCGTCCAGATCCGGTTGGGCAGGCCGAGCATGCCGGTCATCTCGGGGCCGGAGTGGTCGCCGATGGAGACGGCGAGGCGTTTGGGGCCGGTCAGCTCGTTGAACATCTTCAGCGTCTGGTTGGGCGGGAAGAGCGTCTCGTGCCAGGCGTGCGAGAAGAAGACGGGCACCTGGCGGCGGTTGAGTTCCTTGATGTGGGTGAAGGGCGAGCGGGTCTCCGCCCAGCGCAGGGTGCCCTGGACGTCGCGGTCGGCGAGGACGTTGTCGAAGACGCTCTGCGTCTGCGGGCTCAGCCGGGCCTTCGCGGCCGCGTCGAGCAGGGCCCGTACGGCCGCGACGTGCCGGGTGGAGTTCTCGTAGAAGGCCTCGCCGAGGTCGCCCCAGGTGCTGAGCGCGACCACGGCGTCGACGCGGGTGTCGTGCGCGGCGACGAGCTGGCCGATGCCGGAGCCGTACGAGTCCCCGAGGAAGCCTATCTTCGTCACCGGGCCGGTGCTGCGCTCGATGAGGTGGTCCAGGGCCCGGCTGCCGTCGGCGACGTCGAGCGGGCCCGCCACGTCGACCTGGCCCTCGGAGCCGCCGAAGCCGCGGGCGGAGTAGGCGAGGACGTTGTAGCCGCGGGCGGCGAAGAGGGAGGCCTGGACGGCGTACGGGAGCCAGCCCAGGCTGGACCAGGGTGAGGGCATGACGATCGCGGGGCGGGGCTGGGTCCCGGTGTGCCGCCAGAGCGCGGCGTCGAGGAGGTCCCCGTCGGCGCCGGTCACCTTGCCGCGGGTGAAGACGGCGACCGAGCGGACCTCGGCGATCTCGGCGGCGCGGGCGGGGGCGAGGCCGGTGACGTCGCCGCTCTCCAGGGCGGCGACGAAGGCGGTGAGGGCGGTCGCGTCGAGTTCGGGATAGAGGGAGAAGGGGGTGCGGGCGGCTGGAGTCACGTCGGTCCATCCTCTTCGTCGTCTTCGTCGTCTTCGTCGTCTTCGTCGAATGATTCGAGCGATTCGAGTGAGTCGAGTGAGTCGTCTTCGTCGAGTGACACGAACTGGGTGCGCCCGCCCGGGCCCGGAGCGGAGCGTTCAGTATCGACGGGACATCCGGTGACGTATCGCGAGTTTCCGGCTTACGGCCGAAATCGCCCCCGCCGTTCCCGCGGGCCGTCGGGCGGCGGGACCTGCGGCCGGTGCGCGGGGCGGCAACTGCCTTTCCGGTGGCGTGGTTTGGCTCGCGTGGCGGGAAGGCGTCGCCGCCCGAGAAAATCATGCAAGCATGCTTGATTGTTTTGCCGGGTGCTGCCAGTCTTCCCCTCACGCCGAGAAGGGGAGCGCACCGTGCCCGATCCGTCCGCCGTCGACGCAGCCGTCGCCGTCTTCGCAGATCTGCGCGAGGAAGGCCGTGAACTGGATTCCCTGGTCGGGAAGTTGGCCGTCCCGGACTGGGGCCGGCCCACCCCCGCGCCCGGCTGGACCGTCGCCCACCAGATCGCCCACCTGCACTGGACCGACCGGGCCTCGCTGCTCTCCCTCACCGACGCCACCGGCTTCGGCCACATGGTCGAGGAGGCCCTGAAGGCCCCCGACACCTTCGTCGACGAGGGCGCGCGCGAGGGCGCGGAGCTTGCCCCCGCCGAGCTGCTCGCCCGCTGGCGCACCACGCGCGCCGCCCTCGACGAGGCGCTGGCCGCGGCCTCGCCCGACACCCGCTTCCCCTGGTACGGGCCCCCGATGAAGGCCGCCTCCATGGCCAGCGCCCGGTTGATGGAGACCTGGGCCCACGGCCAGGACGTCGCCGACGCGCTCGGCCTGCGCCGCACCCCGACCGCGCGGCTGCGGCACGTGGCGCGGATCGGCGTACGGGCCCGCGACTACGCCTACGGCGTACGCGGACTGCCCGCGCCGGCCGAGCAGTTCCGGGTGGAGCTGACGGCCCCCGACGGCCCGCAGGTGTGGACGTACGGCCCGCCGGACGCCCCGCAGCGGATCACCGGCCCGGCCCTCGACTTCTGCCTCCTGGTGACCCAGCGGGCCCACCGCGCCGACCTGGGCCTGACCGCGACCGGCCCCGACGCGGACCGCTGGCTGGACATCGCGCAGGCGTTCGCCGGCCCGGCGGGAGCCGGCCGGGAACCGGGAGCCGCGCGGTGACCCGGCGCCCGCTCGTCATCGGCAACGCCTCGGGCTTCTACGGGGACCGCTCGGGCGCCCTGCGCGAGATGCTGACCGGTGGCCCGCTGGACGTGCTGACCGGCGACTACCTGGCCGAGCTGACCATGCTGATTCTGGGTCGCGACCGCCTGAAGAACCCGGACCTCGGCTACGCCAAGACCTTCCTGCGCCAGCTGGAGGAGGGGCTCGGGCTCGCGCACGAGCGCGGCGTACGGATCGTCGCGAACGCCGGCGGCCTCAATCCGGCCGGACTCGCCGACGCCGTACGGGCCCTGGCGGCGAAGGCGGGCGTCCCGGTGCGGGTCGCCCACGTCGAGGGTGACGACCTCACCGCGCAGGTGGACGGGGCCCTGACCGCCAACGCCTATCTCGGGGGCGCCGGGATCACGGCCTGCCTGCGCGCGGGGGCCGACGTGGTGGTGACCGGCAGGGTCACGGACGCGGCGCTGGTCAGCGGCCCGGCGGCCTGGTGGTTCGACTGGGCCCCGGACGACCACGACCGGCTGGCGGGGGCGGTGGCCGCGGGCCACGTCCTGGAGTGCGGCACCCAGGCCACCGGCGGCAACTACTCCTTCTTCGCCCGGCACGACGTCCGCCGCCCCGGCTTCCCGCTGGCGGAGATCTCCGAGGACGGCTCGGCGGTCATCACCAAACACCCCGGCACGGGCGGAGCCGTCACCACCGGCACCGTCACCGCCCAACTCCTCTACGAGACCCAGGGCGTGCGCTACCTCGGCCCCGACGTGACCACCCGCCTGGACACCGTCCGGCTGACCGACGAGGGCGCCGACCGGGTACGCATCACGGGAGCGCGAGGCGAGGCCCCGCCGCCCTCCCTGAAGGTGGGCGTCACCCGGATCGGCGGCTGGCGCAACGAGGTCGTCTTCGTCCTGACCGGCCTGGACATCGAGGCCAAGGCGGACCTCGTCCGTACCCAACTCACCGACGTGTTGGACGGCGTGGCCGACGTGACCTGGACCCTGGCCCGCACCGACCACGAGGACGCCGACACGCAGGAGACGGCCTCCGCCCTGCTGCGACTGGTGGTCCGCGACCCGTCCCCGGACCGGGTGGGCCGCGCCCTGACCTCCGCGGCGATCGAACTGGCCCTCGGCAGCTACCCGGGCTTCCACGTGACGTCCCCGCCGGGCCCGGCCCAGCCCTACGGCGTCTTCACCTCGACCCTGATCCCGCCGGACGAGGTCCCGCACGTGGCGGTCCTCCCGGACGGCACGCGCATGCCCCTTCAGGCTTCGCCGACAGGCCCCGCCGCATGTTCAGCCCCTCCGGCGTTCGAGGAGCCGGGGCCCGGGGGCACGGCCCCCGCAGGGCCGACGGCAGGGCCCACCACCCGCGCGCCGCTCGGCACGGTGGCCGGGGCCCGCAGCGGCGACAAGGGCGGCGACGCCAACGTGGGCGTCTGGGTCGAGACCGACCCCGCCTGGGAGTGGCTGCGCGACACCGTCACCACCGAGGTGTTCCAGGAGCTGCTCCCGGAGACCCGCGGCCTCCCCGTCGCCCGCCACGAGCTGCCGCGGCTGAGAGCCCTGAACTTCACCGTCACCGGCATCCTCGGCGACGGCGTCGCCTCCGGCCACCGCTTCGACCCCCAGGCCAAGGCCCTCGGCGAATGGCTCCGCGCCCGCCACCTCGACATCCCCGTCGCTCTCCTCCCGGCCCCGGAGGCCACCTCATGACCCGCCTCGGCACCACCGTCGACCCGCACGCCCCCGATCACGCGCAGGCCCGTACCGCCGCGCTGGAGCGCCTCGCCGCCCTCGACGCCGAGCACGCCAAGGCCCTGCAGGGCGGCGGCGAGAAGTACACGGCCCGTCACCGGGACCGCGGCAAGCTCCTGGCGCGCGAGCGCGTCGAGCTGCTCCTCGACCCCGACACCCCGTTCCTGGAACTGTCCCCGCTCGCCGCCTGGGGCAGCGACTACCCGGTCGGCGCCTCCATGGTCACCGGCATTGGCACCGTCGAGGGCGTCGAGTGCCTGATCACCGCCAACGACCCCACCGTCCGCGGCGGCGCCTCCAACCCGTGGACGCTGAAGAAGGCGCTGCGCGCCAACGAGATCGCCCGGCAGAACCGCCTCCCCTGCATCAGCCTCGTGGAGTCCGGCGGCGCCGATCTGCCCTCCCAGAAGGAGATCTTCATCCCGGGCGGCGCGGTCTTCCGCGACCTCACCCGGCTCTCGGCCGAGGGCATTGCGACCGTCGCCGTCGTCTTCGGCAACTCCACCGCCGGAGGCGCGTACATCCCCGGGATGTCCGACCACACCATCATGATCAAGGACCGTTCCAAGGTGTTCCTCGGCGGTCCGCCCCTGGTCAAGATGGCCACCGGTGAGGAGAGCGACGACGAGTCCCTCGGCGGCGCGGACATGCACGCCCGCGTCTCCGGACTCGCCGACCACTACGCCCTCGACGAGTACGACGCCATCCGCCAGGCCCGCCGCGTCGTGGCCCGCCTGAACCACCGCAAGCCGCACCAGGACCCGCCGAAGGCCGAGGAACCCCTCCACGACCCCGAAGAACTCCTCGGCATCGTCCCGCCCGACCTCAAGACCCCCTTCGACCCGCGCGAGGTCATCGCCCGGATCGTCGACGCCTCCGACTTCGACGAGTTCAAGCCCCTCTACGGCTCCAGCCTCGTCACCGGCTGGGCCACCCTGCACGGCTACCCGGTCGGCATCCTCGCCAACGCGCAGGGCGTGCTGTTCAGCGCCGAGTCCCAGAAGGCCGCCCAGTTCATCCAGCTCGCCAACCAGCGCGACATCCCCCTCGTCTTCCTCCACAACACCACCGGCTACATGGTCGGCAAGGAGTACGAGCAGGGCGGCATCGTCAAACACGGCTCGATGATGATCAACGCGGTCTCCAACTCGAAGGTCCCACATCTGTCCGTCCTCATCGGCGCCAGCTACGGCGCCGGCCACTACGGCATGTGCGGCCGCGCCTACGAGCCCCGCTTCCTGTTCGCGTGGCCCAGCGCCAAGTCCGCCGTCATGGGCCCCCAGCAGCTGGCCGGAGTGCTCTCCATCGTGTCCCGCCAGTCCGCCGCCGCCAAGGGACTCCCCTACGACGAGGAGGCCGACGCAGGGATGCGGGCCTTCGTCGAAGCGCAGATCGAGTCCGAGTCCCTGCCGATGTTCCTGTCCGGGCGGCTGTACGACGACGGGGTCATCGACCCGCGCGACACCCGCACCGTCCTCGGCCTGTGCCTGTCGGCCGTCCACAACGCCCCCGTCGAGGGCGCCCGTGGCGGCTTCGGCGTCTTCCGGATGTGAGCCCGCACATGACGAACCTGACCTCCCTCCTCGTCGCCAACCGCGGCGAGATCGCCGTCCGCATCTTCCGCACCGCCCGCGCCCTGGGCCTGGCCACCGTCGCCGTCCACTCCGACCCGGACGCCGACGCCCTGCACGTCCGCGACGCCGACGCGGCCGTACGGCTGCCCGGCGCGGCCCCCGCCGACACCTACCTGCGCGGCGACCTCGTCATCAAGGCCGCCCTCGCCGCGGGCGCCGACGCCGTGCACCCCGGCTACGGCTTCCTCTCCGAGAACGCCGACTTCGCCCGCGACGTCCTGGCCGCCGGACTGACCTGGATCGGCCCGCCCCCCGAAGCCATCGAGGCCATGGCCTCCAAGACCCGGGCCAAGGAACTGATGCGCACCGCCGGGGTGCCCCTCCTCGACCCCGTCGACCCGGCCACCGCCACCCCCGCCGACCTGCCCCTCCTCCTGAAGGCCGCGGCCGGCGGAGGCGGCCGCGGCATGCGCGTGGTCCGCGACCTCGACCAGCTCAAGGAGGCCCTCGACGCGGCCTCGGCCGAGGCCCGCTCCGCCTTCGGGGACGGCGAGGTCTTCGCCGAGCCCTACGTGGAACGCGGCCGCCACGTCGAGGTGCAGATCCTCGCCGACGCCCACGGCACCGTCTGGGCGCTGGGCACCCGCGACTGTTCCCTCCAGCGCCGCCACCAGAAGGTCATCGAGGAAGCGCCCGCACCGGGCCTGCCCGAAAGCCTGCGGGAGACCCTGCACGCCGCAGCCGTCGCCGCCGCCCGCGCGGTCTCCTACGAGGGCGCGGGCACCGTCGAGTTCCTCGTCACCGCCGACGGACGCCCGTACTTCCTGGAGATGAACACGCGCCTCCAGGTCGAACACCCGGTCACCGAAGCCGTCTTCGGCCTCGACCTCGTCGCCCTCCAGCTGCGCGTAGCCGAGGGCGCGGCCCTGCCCCCGGCACCCCCGCAGCCCACCGGCCACGCCGTCGAGGCCCGCCTCTACGCCGAGGACCCCGCCCAGGACTGGCGCCCGCAGACCGGCCTCCTGCACACCCTGGCCATCCCCGGCGAGGTCCGCGTGGACACCGGCTTCACCGACGGGGACACCGTCGGCATCCACTACGACCCCATGCTCGCCAAGGTCGTCGCCCACGCCCCCACCCGCGCCGAGGCCGTCCGGGCCCTCGCCGGCGCCCTCGCCGGAGCCCGCATCCACGGGCTCACCACCAACCGCGAGCTCCTCGTACGCTCCCTGCGCCACCCGGAGTTCGCCGTCGGGCAGCTCGACACCGGCTTCTACGACCGCCACCTCGACACCCTTACCACCGGCGCCCCGGACGCCACCCCGGCCGCCCTCGCCGCCGCCCTCGCCGAAGCGGCCCCTGGCCCGGACGCCCCCCTCGCGGCCCGCCTCGGCGGCTGGCGCAACGTCCGCTCCCAGCCGCAGACCCGCCGCTACCGGTCCGCCGGCGTCGAGCACGAGGTCCAGTACCACCCGGTGAACCACCCCGGGATCCGCGTGGTAGCCGCCACCCCCACCCTCGTCACCCTTGAAGTCGAGGGAATCCGACGTGCGTTCCACGTGAAACAAAATTCGAACGACATCTACGTGGACTCCGCCCTCGGCTCCCACACCTTCACCCGCGTCCCCCGCTTCCCGGAACCCCAGGACCGCACGGAACCGGGCTCGCTGCTCGCCCCCATGCCCGGCACCGTCGTCCGCGTCGCCGAGGGCCTGGCCCCCGGCGGCCCCGTCACCGCCGGCCAGCCCCTGCTCTGGCTCGAGGCCATGAAGATGGAGCACCGCATCCTCGCTCCCGCCTCCGGCACGCTCACCGCGCTCCACGTCGCCACCGGCCAACAGGTCGAGTTCGGCGCCCTGCTCGCCGTAGTCCAGGAGGAACCGCAAGCATGAGCACCGTCATCGAAACCGAAGAGCACAACGCCCTGCGCGCCGCCGTCGCCGCCCTCGGACAGCGCTACGGCCGCGACTACCTCACCCGCGTCGCCCGCGAAGGCGGCCACCCCGACGAGCTGTGGGCCGACGCCGCGAAGCTCGGCTACCTCGGGGTCAACCTCCCCGAGGAGTACGGCGGCGGAGGCGGTGGCATCGCCGAACTCTCCATCGTCCTGGAAGAACTCGGGGCCGCGGGCAGTCCCCTCCTCATGATGGTCGTCTCGCCCGCCATCTGCGGCACGGTCATCGACCGCTTCGGCACGGACGCGCAGAAGCAGGCCTGGCTGCCCGGCCTCGCCGACGGCAGCCGCACCATGGCCTTCGGCATCACCGAACCCGACGCCGGATCCAACTCCCACCGGATCACCACCACGGCCCGCCGCGACGGCGACGACTGGATCCTCACCGGCCGCAAGGTCTTCATCTCCGGCGTCGACATCGCCGACGCCACCCTCATCGTCGGCCGCACCGAGGACGCTCGTACCGGCAGCCTCAAGCCCTGCCTGTTCATCGTCCCGCGCGACGCCCCCGGCTTCACCCGCTCGGTCATCGACATGGAACTGGCCGCCGCGGAAAAGCAGTTCGAACTCACCCTGGACGACGTACGCCTGCCGTCCTCCGCCCTCGTGGGCGACGAGGACGCGGGCCTGCTCCAGCTGTTCGCCGGGCTCAACCCCGAGCGGATCATGACCGCGGCCTTCGCCATCGGAATGGGCCGGTACGCCCTCGCCAAGGCCGTCGACTACGCCAAGACCCGCCAGGTCTGGAAGGCGCCCATCGGCGCGCACCAGGCCGTGGCCCACCCGCTGGCCCAGGCGCACATCGAACTGGAACTGGCCCGCCTGATGATGCAGAAGGCGGCCCGCCTGTACGACGCGGGCGACGACATGGGGGCGGGCGAGGCGGCGAACATGGCCAAGTACGCCGCGGCGGAGGCCTGCGTCCGTGCGGTGGACCAGGCTGTCCACACCCTCGGCGGCAACGGCCTCACCCGCGAATACGGCCTGGCCTCCCTCATCACCGCCTCCCGCGTGTCCCGCATCGCCCCGGTCAGCCGCGAGATGATCCTGAACTTCATCTCCCACCAAACCCTGGGCCTCCCGAAGTCCTACTAGGTCCCTGCGGCGGGGGCGCGGGCCGTGTGTTCGGCTCGGGCTGTCTGCCGGGCGCTGCCCGGACCCGCGCCTCAATCGCCGGCGGGGCTGAGTGCGCGGGCCTGTCGGTTGGTGGCGGGGTGGGGTGCCGGGGCGGGGTGTCGCCTCGGCTCGGCGCGTGCGGGTTTGTCTCGGCCGTACCCGGTGGTTGCGCGCTCGTCCTGCGGGGACACCCCGCCCCGTCCCCCCACCCCTCAGGC
>NZ_JBVIWA010000014.1:79924-227972 GCF_055595065.1 Streptomyces sp. NPDC040545 | reverse complement strand
GTGGACCACCGGGTCCTCGGCCAGGTCACGCTGGACGACGCGGCGCAGGCCGACGACCTGTTCTCGGTGCTGATGGGCGAGGACGTCGAGGCACGCCGCTCCTTCATCCAGCGCAACGCCAAGGACGTCCGCTTCCTCGACATCTGAGTCGGCTCCGCTGACCGCCGCCTGAAAGGACTTCTGACCAGCAATGGCCGACGAAACCACCCCCACCGCAGAGAACGCCGAGAACTCCGCGGAGGAGCAGCCCGTGCTGCGCATCGAGCCCGTCGGGCTCGAGACGGAGATGCAGCGCTCCTACCTCGACTACGCGATGTCCGTCATCGTCTCGCGCGCCCTGCCGGACGTGCGCGACGGCCTCAAGCCGGTGCACCGCCGCGTGCTGTACGCCATGTACGACGGCGGCTACCGGCCCGAGAAGGGCTTCTACAAGTGCGCCCGTGTCGTCGGCGACGTCATGGGCACCTACCACCCGCACGGTGACAGCTCGATCTACGACGCCCTGGTCCGCCTGGCCCAGCCGTGGTCGATGCGCATGCCGCTGGTGGACAGCAACGGCAACTTCGGCTCCCCGGGCAACGACCCGGCGGCCGCGATGCGCTACACCGAGTGCAAGCTCATGCCGCAGGCCATGGAGATGCTCCGGGACATCGACGAGGAGACCGTCGACTTCCAGGACAACTACGACGGCCGCAACCAGGAGCCCACCGTGCTCCCGGCGCGCTTCCCGAACCTGCTGGTCAACGGCAGCGCCGGTATCGCGGTCGGCATGGCGACCAACATCCCGCCGCACAACCTCCGCGAGGTCGCGGCCGGCGCCCAGTGGGCGCTGGAGCACCCGGAGGCCTCGCACGAGGAGCTCCAGGACGCGCTCATCGAGCGGATCAAGGGCCCTGACTTCCCGTCGGGCGCCCTGGTCGTGGGCCGCAAGGGCATCGAGGAGGCGTACCGGACCGGTCGCGGCTCCATCACGATGCGCGCGGTGGTGGAGGTCGAGGAGATCCAGAACCGCCAGTGCCTGGTGGTCACGGAGCTCCCGTACCAGACCAACCCCGACAACCTCGCGCAGAAGATCGCGGACCTGGTGAAGGACGGCAAGGTCGGCGGCATCGCCGACGTCCGTGACGAGACCTCGTCGCGGACCGGCCAGCGCCTGGTGATCGTGCTGAAGCGCGACGCCGTCGCCAAGGTCGTGCTGAACAACCTCTACAAGCACACCGAGCTGCAGACCAACTTCGGCGCGAACATGCTGGCGCTGGTGGACGGCGTGCCGCGCACGCTGTCGATCGACGCGTTCATCCGCCACTGGGTGACGCACCAGATCGAGGTCATCGTCCGGCGCACGAAGTTCCGCCTGCGCAAGGCGGAGGAGCGCGCCCACATCCTGCGCGGTCTGCTCAAGGCGCTGGACGCGATCGACGAGGTCATCGCGCTGATCCGGCGCAGCAACACGGTCGAGATCGCGCGCGAGGGCCTGATGGGCCTCCTGGAGATCGACGAGATCCAGGCGAACGCGATCCTGGAGATGCAGCTCCGCCGTCTCGCGGCCCTGGAGCGGCAGAAGATCGTCGCCGAGCACGACGAGCTCCAGGCCAAGATCAACGAGTACAACGCGATCCTGGCCTCGGAGGAGCGTCAGCGCTCCATCGTCAGCGAGGAGCTGGCGGCGATCGTCGAGAAGTTCGGCGACGACCGGCGTTCCAAGCTGGTGCCCTTCGACGGTGACATGTCCATCGAGGACCTGATCGCCGAAGAGGACATCGTCGTCACGATCACGCACGGCGGCTACGTCAAGCGCACCAAGACCGAGGACTACCGCTCGCAGAAGCGCGGCGGCAAGGGCGTGCGCGGCACCAAGCTGAAGCAGGACGACCTGGTCGACCACTTCTTCGTCTCCACCACGCACCACTGGCTGCTGTTCTTCACGAACAAGGGCCGGGTCTACCGGTCCAAGGCGTACGAGCTCCCGGACGCCGGCCGCGACGCCCGCGGCCAGCACGTGGCGAACCTGCTGGCCTTCCAGCCGGACGAGAAGATCGCCCAGATCCTCGCGATCCGCGACTACGAGGCGGCGCCCTACCTGATCCTGGCCACCAAGGGCGGCCTGGTGAAGAAGACGGCGCTCAAGGACTACGACTCGCCCCGTTCGGGCGGCGTCATCGCCATCAACCTCCGGGAGACCGAGGACGGCAGCGACGACGAGCTGATCGGTGCGGAACTGGTGTCCGCCGAGGACGACCTGCTGCTGATCAGCAAGAAGGCGCAGTCGATCCGCTTCACGGCCACCGACGACGCGCTGCGTCCGATGGGCCGCGCCACCTCGGGCGTGAAGGGCATGAGTTTCCGAGAAGGTGACGAACTGCTCTCCATGAACGTTGTCAGGCCGGGTACGTTCGTCTTCACCGCGACCGACGGCGGCTACGCCAAGCGGACGCCGGTCGACGAGTACCGCGTCCAGGGCCGTGGCGGTCTGGGTATCAAGGCCGCCAAGATCGTGGAGGACCGCGGATCGCTCGTCGGGGCGCTCGTGGTCGACGATAGCGACGAGATTCTCGCCATCACCCTCGGCGGTGGTGTGATCCGTACGCGCGTCAACGAAGTCAGGGAGACCGGCCGTGACACCATGGGCGTCCAGCTGATCAACCTGGGCAAGCGCGATGCCGTGGTCGGCATCGCCCGGAACGCCGAGGCCGGTCAGGAAGCTGACGAGGTCGAGGCCGACGAGAACGACACCGAGGTGGCCGACGGACAGGCCGCCGAGGCCGCCGAGGGCACGCAGCCCTCGGCCGGGGAGCACGAGGAGTAAGTCGTGAGTGGAGCCACGGGCGCCGGACCGGCCAAGACTGGAGCGAACGGTGCCCGTGGCCCTGCCGCGGACTCCCAGGGGGGAACCGTGACGGACACCCGAGGTCCGAAGCCGCCGGTCGGCACGGACGCCGGCCAGGACAAGCCCGCACAGCCGTACCACCCGCCGCAGGCCTACCCGGCGCCCTCGGGCCCCGCGACGGCGCAGGGCGGCACGGGAGCGGGCGCGCAGCGCAAGCCGCGCACGGGGGTCCGTACGGCCCCCCGCACGCGCAAGGCGCGGCTGCGGGTGGCCAAGGCCGACCCGTGGTCGGTCATGAAGGTCAGCTTCCTGCTGTCGATCGCGCTCGGCATCTGCACGATCGTGGCGGCGGCCGTGCTGTGGATGGTCATGGACGCGATGGGCGTCTTCTCGACCGTCGGCGGCACGATCAGCGAGGCGACCGGTTCGAACGAGGGCAACGGCTTCGACCTCCAGTCGTTCCTGTCGCTGCCGCGCGTTCTGATCTTCACATCGGTCATCGCGGTGATCGACGTGGTGCTGGCGACGGCACTGGCGACGCTGGGCGCGTTCATCTACAACCTGTCGGCGGGCTTCGTCGGCGGTGTGGAGCTCACCCTCGCCGAGGACGAGTAGGCCCTGTGCCCGGGCGCCCGCGACGGGTCGGATGACCTGCGCAGACGCCCCCGGACAACGGATTTTGGCCTGACCGGGTCTGTGCGCTAATCTTCAGGAGTCAGCGCGCAGCGCGGATGGGGCTATAGCTCAGTTGGTTAGAGCGCATCCCTGATAAGGATGAGGCCACAGGTTCAAATCCTGTTAGCCCCACAGTGTCGAAGACCCCCAGGCCAAGGCCTGGGGGTCTTCGTCGTTGGGCCAGTTGGTGGACCGTGCCGCGTGAAAGGCCGCCGATCGGATATCGGTCGGTGTGTATTGTTGGGCGCCAGAAGTCCCCTACGTCAACGAAAGACGAGGTCGCGCGGTGAAGAAGCTGCTCCTGGTCGCACTGGCCGCCATCGGCGGGCTCCTCGTGTACCGCCAGATCCAGGCGGACCGCGCCGAGCAGGACCTGTGGACGGAGGCAACTGACTCCGTGCCCTCTGGTTCCGGTGTGTGAGACCCAAGGCTGATCTCATGAAGCCCCGGCTGCCGCTGCGGCCGGGGCTTTGTGCTGCTCTGTGACGAAAACTTCCGTTATGTAAAGATTTGGCTTGCGCGAGCAAACTCGGGGTGGGCGTGATGGTTCGGGGACGGACGACAGCGTGGGCGGCGGCCCTGGGCCTGGTGGCGGGAGCGCCGGGGGTCGCGTACGCCGAAGGGGCCGCGCCCGGCCCCCTGCCGACCTACCGGGCCGCGGACGGCGCCAAGCCGATCGAGGGCAAGCCCTCCACGGCCGACGCCCCGCAGATCGAGGCGGGGAACGTCTACCGGGACACGATCGGGCCGGGGGAACGCGTGTACCGGCTCGTCCTCGACCAGGACGGGTCCGACGTCTACGTCTCCGCCGTGGCCCGCCCCGCGGCCGGTGCGAAGGTCTCCGGCGGCGACGGCATCGCCGTGGAGGTCATGACCACCGCCGGGCGCTCCTGCCCGCGCAGCGCCGGCCGCGCGAACTTCGGCTACGACCCCTACCCGATCGGCGCCGCGGGCGTCCGCCGCGGCGCCGAGGACGAGGACTGCGCGCCCGCGGGCGTCTACTACGCCAAGGTCACGCGCACTTCGGCCAAGGGCTACGACCAGAGCCCCTGGCCGCTGGAGATCAAG
Source organism: Streptomyces sp. NPDC040545 (assembly GCF_055595065.1). Taxonomy (NCBI): domain Bacteria; kingdom Bacillati; phylum Actinomycetota; class Actinomycetes; order Kitasatosporales; family Streptomycetaceae; genus Streptomyces; species Streptomyces sp. NPDC040545. The sequence goes on along the minus strand of NZ_JBVIWA010000014.1, from coordinate 223,402 downwards.
GTCCAGCGGGAGCCCGGCCTCGGCGCGGGCGCCCCCACCACCGCGCCCAGCACCTGGCCCTCGGGCGCCCCCGTGCTGCCCGGCACCGAGGCGGTGCCCCGCAGCGGCGGTACCGGCTTCAACGACGCCCGCGCCCTGGGCGCCGGTGTGTGGCGCGACGAGATGCGGCCCGGGCAGACCCGCTTCTACCGGGTCCCGCTGGACTGGGGGCAGCAGCTGGGCCTCGGCGCCGAACTGGCCGCCGCGAAGATGACCAAGACCTACGGCTCGGCCTCGGGCGGGCTCACCGTGTCCCTCTACAGCCCGTACCGGGGCCTGGTCTCCGACAAGGACACCTCGTACGACGGCAAGCAGGCCGGGATCACCCTGGAGAAGACCCCGCCCGTCGCGTACGAGAACCGCTTCGCAAGTGATCAGAGCGTGAAGCCGGTCTCCGTCGCGGGCTGGTACTACGTCGCGGTGACGATGGGCGCGAAGGTCGCCGAGTTCACCGAGGACGCGGCGCCCGTGCCGCTGACCCTGCGCCTGGACGTCACCGGTACGCCGGCCAAGGCGCCCGCGTACCGGGGGAGTTTGGCCGCGGGAGGCTTCGGGGTGGGCGACGGGGACCGGACCGCGGCCAAGGAGGGGCTCACCGCCCCGGAGGCCGCCGAGGCCGCCGGGCGGCACTCCACGATGCGGATCGTGGCGGGCGCCGGCTTCGGCACGGGGACCGTCCTGCTGCTGGTGCTGGGCGGCTGGACGCTGCTCGGGCGGCGGGGGCGCGGTCCTACAGCTGCGTGAGGGCCCAGACGCCCACCGCGAAGCAGAGCAGCGCCGCGGCGAGCAGGGAGGCCACCGCCTTAGCCGGGGGCGGGGCGATCCCGCCGCCGGCCCGGACCGGCGCCGAGGCGGGGGCCGAGGGGACCGGGGCGGCCGGCGCGCTCGGCGGCGGCAGGTGGAAGCTGCCCGTCTCCGAGGGCCCGTACGCGGGCACCTGGGCCGGGACGGCGGGCGAGGCCGGGACGGCGGGAGTGGCCGGGTACGGGGTCGCCGGCGCGGTGCGGGCCGCCGGGGCCGTCCCCGCCGTACCGCGCGGGTCGGTCCGGACCGGCTCCGCGGGCACCGTCACGGAGGCGGAAGCCGCCGGCGCCACGGTCTCGGCGGCGGGCGCCTGCGGGGCCGCGGCCGCCGTGCTCAGCGGGCCCTGGGGGCCGAATCCGGGCGGCAGCGGGCCGAGTTGGTCGAACACCTCCACCGGATCCTCGTCCGGGGCGGGCGGCGGCAGCAGCTCCACGGCCTCGGCAAGGGCCTTGCGCGCCCCTGTGGCCGTCCGGAAGCGGCTCTGGGGGTCCGGCTGCAGGAGGGCGGCGATGACGTCCCAGAGCGGTGCGGGAACGCCTTCGGGGGCGCCCGGGGTGCCCTGCGCGAAGAAGTGCTCCACCAGTGCCCGGGAATCGGGCTTGCGGCCCTGGAGGAGGTACAGGGCGACCAGCCCCACGGCGAAGAGGTCGGCGGGGAAGTCGGGCTCGGCGCCCAGGAGTTGCTCGGGGGCGAAATAGCCCGGCGTGCCGACCACGAGGTCGGTCTCGGTCAGCCGGGGCTCGCCCTTGCGCATGGAGATGCCGAAGTCGGACAGCCGCAGGTGCGGCCGCCCGGTTCCGGTGGCCTCCATCAGGATGTTGGCCGGTTTGATGTCGCGGTGCACCACGCCCTCCGCGTGCACCGCCGCGAGCCCGGACAGGAGCTGGTCGAGCAGGCTGCACACGAAACGTGGCGGCAGGGGCCCGTAGTCCCCGATCACATGGCCGAGCGAGCCGCCGCCGACCAGGTCCATGGTGAAGAGGACCTTGTCGTCGTCGGCCGCCCAGCTGGCCGGAGCCAGTACGTGCGGATGGTCGATCCGCAGTGCCTGCTCCCGTACGAACCGCAGGAGCGTGTGGGCGTCGCTCTGCAGGAGGACCTTCGCGGCCACGTAGCGGCGGCGGCGGTGGTCCCAGGCCCGCCATACGGCACCCGCGCCACCGCGTCCGATCGGATCGATCAGCTCGTACCGACCGGCGAAGACCTCACCCATCGCTGTGCCCGTCCCCCGTCACCCGTCGTCCGCCCCCGTGCGTGCGTGTCAGTTCTGGTGAGCCTCGTAGTGGGCGACCGCGTCGGCGGTGCGGCCCGCGCCGTACACCCGGAGGAACTCTGCCAGTTCCGGGTGGCTGGGGGCGAGGGTGTTCGCCGCGTCGATGATGTCGCCGGCCGCGGAGACCGAGCGCAGCAGCGACTGGATCTCGCGGACGACCCGCTTGACCGTGGGTGCGCCGGAGCTGGTGGTGGTCTGGCCGCTGTTGCTGAGGACGGAGCCCCCCTGGGTCTTCTTGATCTCGTCCATCCGGTCGGTGGCCTCCCCCGCGCTGACGCTTCCGTCGGCCACCTGGCCCGCGAGATCCTGGAGGGCCTGGACGCGCTGGACCACGGCCGGGTTCCCGATCTTGGCTCGCTGGCCGCTCATGAGCTGGGACAGCATCGGCGCCGACAGTCCGAGGACGGCAGCGAGGCGGGCCTGGTTCAAGCCGAGGTCATCTATGAGCCGGCGGAAGAGCGCCCCCAGCGGCTCCCCGTACCAACTGCGCTGAAGCTCTCTGGCTCTGGCCGTGGCCTCTTGTTGTACTGCGTCCACTCTGACTACTCCCCTTCGCTGGTGCGAACCTCGCGAGCATCTTACGGAGAGTGGTCGCACGGCGGGAGTCCCTATCATTTTGCGAGATGAGGGGGTACACCCGGTACTCTGTTCTGCGGAACGACCACACCTCCCGCAGGGGACCGGTGCGTCCACTTCCATGGGGCCTTAGCTCAGTTGGTAGAGCGCTGCCTTTGCAAGGCAGATGTCAGGAGTTCGAATCTCCTAGGCTCCACATTCAAATGCCCTCCGACCTGCGTAAACGCAGTGCCGGAGGGCATTTTTTTCATGCCTGTCGACGGGCTTCGCCGAACCAGTGGTCCAGGGCGCCGGCCAGGGAGCCGCCGTCCGGGGCCCAGGCGATGTACCCGTCGGGCCGGACGAGGACGGCGTCCCAGGGCAGCGGCCGGGCGGTCGTCGCGGACACCGTGCGCACCGCGTGGGTCCAGCCCGCGCCCTGCTCGCGGTGGGCCCGCCCGGCCTCCCCGAGCAGGAGCAGGAGGGGACGGCCGGGCAGCAGCAGCCGGGTCAGGTCGGTCGGGCCGTCGACGGTGGTGAGCGGCAGGTTCGGCAGGAACCGGCCCTCCCAGCGGGAGCCGCGCCCGGTGCGCGCGGGGTACACCGTCTCCTGGGCGCTGATCATGTGGCCTACGTGGGTGCTGACCGCGTCGATCGCGAGGAGCTCGGTGACGAGGTCGCGCAGGGGGTCGAGCCCGGGGTCCGGCCGCATCAGGGCGAGCTGGGCCCGGGTGTTGTCGATGACGCGCTGCGCGGCGGGCCGGCGTTCGGCGTCGTAGGTGTCGAGCAGGTCCTTGCCGGCGGTGCCCGCGAGGGTGTGCGCGAGCTTCCAGGACAGGTTGAGCGCGTCCTGCAGACCCAGATTGAGGCCCTGCCCGCCCACGGGGAAGTGGATGTGGGCGGCGTCGCCGGCGAGGAACACCCGGTCCTGGCGGTAATGGCGCACCAGCCGGGCGAAGTCGCTGAAACGGGAGAGGAATCGCGGGTCGGCCATGGGCACGTGGTGGCCGAGGATGCGCCCGGCCTCCCGGCGCAGCTCGTCGAGGGTGGGCGGGGAGTGCCGGTCGGGGTGCGGGCCGCGGAAGTCCATCGTGATGAACCGGCTGTGTCCGTACGGGGAGACGCCCGCGACCGTCCAGCCGTGCGGGGTGCGGTGCCAGCCGTACGGCACGCTGCCGGTGTCGGTCAGCCGTACGAGGCCGAGGAGGGCGGACATGGTGGCCGGGTGGGTGTCCGCGGCGAAGCCGAGCCGCTCGCGCACCGTGCTGCGGGCGCCGTCCGCGCCGACGGCGTACTCGGCGGTGAACTGCCGTAAGCCGTCCGGCCCCTGGGCGGTGACCTGGACGCCGTCGGGTCCCGGGACGATGCCGGTCACGCGGTGCCCGCGCAGTACGGTGACGCCCCGTTCGCGGGCCCGGTGCTCGAAGTCCCGTTCCAGGTCGGCCTGGGAGCGGCCGAGCACGGGTGCGGGCTCGGAGGCGGGGGCGGTGATGGTGAGTCCCGGCATGCCCGCGAAGTGGAACGCGTCGGCGCGGCCGAGCCCCAGCAGTTCCGCGGTCGCGAGGGGCGCGGGCAGATGGCCGCGGCGGGCCAGGCCCTGAGCGGTGCGGGCGTGCAGGGTGCCGGCCTTGGGCCGGTCGACGGTCCGCGGCTCGGCTTCGAGCAGGACGGTGGCGACGCCGTGGTGCCCGAGCTCGGCGGCGACGAGCATGCCGACGGGCCCGCCCCCGACGACCAGGACCTGGGTGTGGGTGTGGGTGTGGGTCATGCGGTCCTCCTGGGGGAGCTGCCGCGCAGCAGGGCGGCGATCGCGGCGCACAGGACGGCGCAGACCGCCGCGAGTGCCCACAGGACGGTGTGGAAGGCGGAGTCGTAGGACCGGGCGAGGAAGCGGGCGAAGCCCTCGGCGTCCAGCGCACCGGACAGTTCGGTGGCCCGGGCGAGGTCGCCGCCGGCCGCCCGGTCGGCGACCTGGTCCGGCTGCGCGGCGCCGGCGTATCCGCCGATGCCGTCCTCGACGCGGGAGCGGAGCACGGTCGCGAGGACCGATCCGTACACCGCCACGGCGATGGCTTCGCTGCCGAGCCGCAGGGTGTTGAGGAAGCCCGCCGCCATGCCCGCCCTGGCCGGGTCGACCAGTTCCAGCGCCTGGCCGTCCACGAGTCCCGCCGACAGGCCCATGCCGGCGCCGGTGACGAGCATCGGCAGGGCGACGGCGAGGACCGTCACGTCGGGCGAGAGCAGCGTGAGCGCCAGGTCGCCGACGACCAGGCAGGCCAGGCTGACGTGGACGAGGGTGAGCGCGGGGACCCCGCGGGTGACCAGCCGCGCGGCGAGCATCGGGCAGACCAGCACGGGCGCGGTGAGCAGCAGCATGATCAGGCCGGCCGTGCCGCTGTCGCGGCCGGTGGCCGCCGTCAGGTAGCTCGGCAGGTACGTGAGCATGGTGACGAACCCGAAGGACGCGGCGACCGGTACCAGGCACAGGCCGACGAAGCGCCGGTCGCGCAGCAGGCCCAGGTCCAGCATGGGGTGCTCCCGGCGGTTCTCGACGGCGGCGAAGACCGCGAGGACCACGACCGCGCCCGCGAACAGCCCGAGGACGCCCGTGCTGCCCCAGCCCCATTGCGAGCCCTGCACGATGGCGGTGGTCAGCAGCACCATGGCGACGACGAACAGCGCGCTGCCCGGCACGTCGACGGGGGCCCCGCTGCCCCCGCCGGCCGGCACGGCCCTGACGATGGCGGGCACCGCGAGCAGGACGAGGAGCAGGGCGGCGGCGTGCACCGCGAACACCCAGCGCCAGCCGAGGCCCTGGACGAGCGCGCCGGCCAGCGAGGGGCCGACCGCCACCCCGACGCCCGCGACGGTGCCGAACAGGGCGAAGGCCCGGGCGCGCGCCGGGCCGTCGAAGGCGGTCGCGATGATCGCGGCGCCGCAGGAGAAGATCGCCGCGCCGCCGATCCCGGCGAGCGCGCGGGTGGCGTCCAGCCACAGCACGTCGGTGGCGAGCGCGCCGCCCAGCGAGGCCACGGCGTAGACGGCGGCGCCGGCGGCGAAGGCCCTGACCCGGCCGACGATGTCGGCGACGGAACCCCAGACGAGGGTGAAGCAGGCGAAGGCGACGTTGAAGGCGTTCACCACCCACTGCAGGGGTGCGAGGCCGGCGTGGGTGTCGGCGCCGATCCCGGGCAGCGCCACGGCCGTGCCGGAGATGGACATCGGGACGACGAACACCGCGAGGAGCACGGCGGCCAGGGTCGCCGTGCGACCCGGCTGCCCTTTCGCCCGCGCCGGTGGCGCGGGCGACGACATGGTCTGCGTACTCATGGGGCACAACTCCAGGCTCGGCCCGGCCGGCTGACGGCTAGGTTCGGTTTTGATCGAACCTTAAGCTGGCACAGGAGGGAGGTATGATGCAAGCCGTACCTAAAGGGAGGAGGGCGCGATGCCCGACGAGGACGGCCACCCCTCGCTGGAGGAGATGAGCCTGCTTGCCGTGCTGAACGCGCTCTCCGACCCCCTGCGCTACGCCGTCGTCAGCGAGCTGCTGAGGGAACCGGCGGGCACGGCGCGCACCTGCGCCTCCTTCAACCTCCCGGTCTCGAAGTCGACGACCACCCACCACTTCCGGATCCTGCGCGAGGCGGGCCTGGTGCGGCAGGTGGACCGGGGCAACAGCCGGGCGGCCACGCTGCGCCGCGCGGACCTGGACCTGCGCTTTCCCGGCCTGCTCGGCCTGATCGACGCCGACCGCTGAGGGTGCGCCGGCCGCAGGAGGTGTCAGACCACGGCCGGGCGGCAGCTGAGGCAGCCCCGGAACCCGGCGGCGGAGGCCTCGTCGGCCGAGGTGAAGGGCACCTCGTGGCGGGCGGTGATGCGGCGCGCGTGCGCGCACGTCGGATAGCAGAAGATCCGCGTGGTGCCGCTGCCCAGGAACCGGGCGCCCGCCCGCACGAACCGCTCCACCCGCTCGGCGTCCACGCCCTCCCACTCCCGCAGCCGCCGTTCGAACCCGGCCGGCAGCCCGCAGTCCGCCGGGAGCCCGTCGTCCGTGCACAGCCGGTGCGCCGGCACGAGCACCGGGACGGGGTTGGCCCGGACCGCCGCCAGGACCGCCTCGGGTGCGAGCCCGGGCATCCCGGCCTCGCGGGCCAGCCAGGCCGCCGGGCGGAGCTGCCCGAACGGGATGGCCCGGGTCGCCTGCAGGACGGCGCGCTGTTCGTCGGCGAGCGGCCCGAATTCGTAGCGCAGGGTCCGGTCCCGGCCGCGCAGGGCCCGCGCCAGACCCGGCGGGGGCTTGACCCCGGAGAGCGCCGACCGCCGGGTGCGGGCCCGGTAGGCGTCCTCGAAGGCGCGGTCGTCGGCGTACCAGTCCGTGGCGGCGGCGCCGGTCACCGCGCCCCGTCCGTAGGTGACGTAGAGGGGGCCGACCGGCGAATCGGCCCGCACGTAGCAGTCGTAGCGATGGGCCGGAACGCCGACGCGGTCCAGCACGCGTGCCGCGAACCCCGCGGGTGCCGCCTCGCGCAACGTGTCCAACTCGTCGGGCAGTCTCATCCCGTCGCCTCCTTCCTTTCCTTCCGGGCCGGTTCGTGTGCCGTCTTCGCCGCCGTTCCCCCTGCCGCCCCTGCCGCGCCGTACGTCCTGCGGTCGGCGGCCAGGCCGGGCTCCGCGCGCAGGGTGGCGAGTCCCCGCGACACCTGGGCCTTCACCGTGCCGACGGGACAGTCCAGGATCGCGGCCACCTCCTGGTAGCTCAGCTCTCCGATGTGCCGCAGGACCACGGGCAGCCGGTGGTGGTCCGGCAGCCCGGACAGCGCGGCCACCAGCCGGGCCCGGCGCGCCCCGTCGAGCGCGCGCTGCTCAGGCCCGGGCGAGCCGTCCGGGATCTCGATGGCCGTCACCTCGATGCCGTCGGCGACGCCGGGCCGCCGGCTCAGGGTGCGGACGTGGTTGCGCCACACGTTCGCGGCGATGGTCAGCAGCCAGGCGCGCGGCTGGAGCTGCCCGCGGCGCTCGGGCGGGTACTCGCGCAGGGCGGAGTAGGCGCGCAGGAACGTTTCCTGGCCCAGGTCGTCGGCGTCCCGCGCGGAGCCGGAGAGACGCAGCAGGACGGAGCGCACGATGCCGGCCTGGGTGCGTACGAGTTCGGTGAACCCGTCGTCCAGGTCGGTCGCGAGCAGTTCCGTCAGCGGGAGAGTCGTCTCGTCCATCCTCCTTGTGAACACCGGGTCGCGTGAGAACGTTGCACCTCACGGAAAAGTTCTTCTGCTTTGCCTGCCATTCGCATTCGGTGCGATATCCGGTTCCCTTTACGTCATCCGGATATCGGGCGCGCCGTGCGATCTTTCCGGGGTGTGGCGGAGATCGTGTTCGGGCGAGATCATGAGGGACTGGTGATTTCGCGCCACCTGGCCGGTATTCGCGGGATTCCGAAAACCGGAGGTACAAGGGGTGCGATGCGACCGGTTCGGAACAAAGGGGGCGAGCCCCTTGACCAGTGGTCGCACCGCGAAGCTAGAGTTGCGAACGAGTTGTGGGCGCTCAGCCGGGTCGCTCACGGTTCGGGTTGGCCAAGATCCGGCGAGGTCTCGGGGGAGGCGTGGTGGCGACCGTTCTGCACACAGCAATGGAAAAACGATTCACAAGACGTTTCCTTCCTCCCTTCCTTTCGGCCGTTCCCGCATTCGGGGCATGATGGGGAACCGTGTCCGCGGCACGGCGCCCGCGGACGAGGACTTAAGCAGCGGCAGTTGGTCGTTCGGCGAACGGCTTCTCTCGTTCCGGGGACGGGAGGGACTGACCCAGCGCGAGCTGGCGGAACGCGCCGGGGTGAGCGTGCGGGTCCTGCGGGACATCGAGCACGGCCGGGTGCACCGGCCCCAGACGCGGACCGTGCGGCTCCTCGCCCGTGTGCTGGGCCTCGACGCGGACACCGCACGGCAGCTGGCGCCGCCCGCGCGTGAGCCCGTACGCCCGGGGAACGAGCGGCTCCACATCGGCATCCTCGGCCCGCTGTCCGTCCGGTACCGAGGCGTCGAGACCCACGTCCACGCGGCCAAGGTGCGGCGCCTGCTGGCCCTGCTCGCCCTGCGGTACCCCGAGGCGGCGGGCCTTGGGGAGATCACCCACGCCCTGTGGCCGAAGGACCCGCCGCGTTCGTACCAGAACCTGGTGCACACCTACGTCAGCCAGGCGCGCCGGGTGCTGCTGCTCCCCGGCGGCCAGGAGGGGGCACCAGCCCCCTCGTTCCTGGCGCGCACCCACACCGGCTATGTGCTGGAACTGGAGCGCGACCAGGTCGACCTGACCCAGTTCCAGGACCTGTGGGCACGGGCGCGCCAGGCGCACGGGGCCGGGGACGCGGAAGCCGCCCACGAACTGGCCGAACGCGCCTACGGCTGCTGGCGCGGCCCGCTGCTGGCCGGCGAACCGCTGCTGCCGCACCATCCCGCCGCCATGGCGGCCGCCCGGCAGCGGGTGGAGAGCCTGCTGCTCTACACGGACCTCTCCCTGCAGGTGCGGCGGCCCGAGCGGGTGCTGGGGGCCCTGCGCGCTGCCACGGAGGAGGAACCGCTGCACGAGGGGCTCCAGGCGCGGCTGATGCTGGTGCTGGCGAGCTGCGGGGAGCAGCGGGAGGCCTTGAAGATCTACTCCGAGGTGGCCCGCGGACTCGACCGGGAGCTGGGCGTCCAGCCGGGAGACGAACTGCGCCGCGCCCACCTGCGGATCCTGCACCAGGAGCTGCCGTGGCCGCGGACGGGGCCGGCGGCCGCGTGGGCCGCGTTCGACGTGCCGGCCGCGCCCGCGCCCCGGCCGGCCGCGCCCCCGCCGAGGCCCCGGCCGTCCCAGACACCGGCCGTGAGCCCGGGGTTCGTCGGCCGCGCCGCCGAGCTGAAACGGCTGGACCGGCTGCTCCTGCCCACCGGCGAGCGGGTCGGACAGGTCCCGGCCGTGCTGGTCACGGGCTTTCCCGGGGTGGGCAAGACGGCGCTGGCCGTGCGCTGGGCGCACCGGGTGCGCGAACGGTTCCCGGACGGGCAGCTGTACGTCGACCTGCACGGGTACGCCGACCGGCGGGCGCTGCACCCGCAGGAGGTCCTCGCCTCGTTCCTGCGCGCCCTGGGCGTCCCCGACGGGGAGCTGCCCCGGTCCCTCGACGAGGCCGCGAACCTGTACCGCACCCTGCTGTCGGACCGGCGGATGCTGATCGTGCTGGACAACGCGCGCGAGGAGAGCCAGATCCGTCCGCTCGTTCCGGGCGCGGCCGGCTGCGCGGTCCTCGTCACCAGCCGCGACACCCTGCCGGGACTGGTGGCCCGGGACGGCGTGCCGCGCCTCGACCTCGACGTGCTCGGTGAGGACGAGGCGCTCAGCCTGCTGTCCCGGCTGCTGCGCAGCGGGCGGGTGGATGGCGAACCGCTGGCCGCGCGGGCGCTGAACCGGCAGTGCGGAGGTCTGCCGCTGGCGATCCGGCTGCTCGCGGCCCGTCTGGAGGAGCATCCCCGCGTCGGCATCGCCCAGCTCTGCGTGGAGCTGCAGGAGGCCGGGGCGTTCCGGGAGCTGCCGGTCGAGACGGACGACCTGTTCACCGCGGTCCACGCGGCGTTCGAACTCTCCTACGTGTCCCTGCCGGAGCCCCTGCGCCGCTGGTTCCGGCTGTTCGCGCGGACCGACGGACGGCTCGTCAGCGGCTACGCCATGGCGGACCTGGCGGGGACGACCCCGCTGGAGGCGACGCGGGCACTGCGCCGCCTGGTCGGGGTGAGCCTGCTCCGGGAGTGCGCGCCCAACCGGTTCTCGCTCCCCGCTCCGCTGCTGCGCTATGCGCGGAGACTGGCGCTGCGGGAGGACGCGCAGTGCCCGCTGCGGTCGGTGTGACCGCAGCGGGGCGCGGGCGGGCGGCCGGGTCACCCGCCGAGCGCCAGCCGGACGGCGAAGAGTCCGAACACGGCGGCGGTGAGGCTGTCGGCGATCCGCAGCACCCGCGGTGAGCGCAGGTGCGGTGCGAGCCGGTGGACCAGCCTCATCCAGGTGAGGAGCCAGAGCAGGCCCAGGGCCAGGTAGCAGACGGCCAGCAGCGGGACACCGGCCTCGGGGGCCGTGCCCGCGGGCACGAACTGGGGCAGGAAGGCCATCAGGAAGATGCCCACCTTGGGATTGGACCCGGTGCACAGCAGGCCCTGCCCGAAGGCCTGGCGCACCGAGGGGCCGGCGTGGCCGGCCGCCCGCTCGGACGGCGCGGGGCCGGCGGGCGGTTCGCCCGCCGCGTGCGCGGGGACCGCGACCGTGGTCTGCGGTGCCGGTGCCGGTGCCGGCGCCGGGGCCGGGGCCGGAGCCGGGGCCTCGGCCCCGGCCCGGCCGGTGGCCCGCCGCAGGGCGAGCACGGCCCAGCCGAGCAGCACCACCGCGCCGGCCCAGCGGAAACCCGCGAAGAGCCCCGGGCTCGCCGCGAGGAGCGCGGCGAGCCCGGCCGCGCCGAGCCCGGCCTGGACGGCCCCCGCGGCGATCATGCCGAGGGCTGCGGCGGTGGCCACCCGCAGGGAGCCGTTCAGCACCAGGTTGGTGATCAGGACGAGATCGGGCCCGGGCGTCATGATCACCACCAGAGAACTGATCAGGAAAGCGGCGGTGTTGATCGCTGCTCCTCAATGGAAAGCAGGCGTTCCGCGGCCCGGACGGCCTCGTAGTCCCGCTGGATCTGCTCGGCGTCGGGGTGGGCGAGGATCACGAATCCGAAGTTGAGGCTGTCGACCAGGTCCCGGGTGGCGGGGACATGGTCGCCGTCGGACAGGTTCTGGATCGAGAAGTGGTGGCTGGGGAGGTCGCGGACGCCGTCCAGGGCGGCCGTGCCGCTGACGGTTCCGGAGCGGGGCGCGATGTGGAAGACGCACATCTGGTGGACGAGCAGCTCGTAGCTCTGCGGGAGTTCGCCCCCGGTCAGCCAGCGCGCGGTCCGGTCGATCTGGCTGTCGCCGGTGGCGTTGCGGTTGAACCGCGGCTGGCCGCCGCCGTGCGGCCGGGCACCGAGCTCGATGAGCAGCGGTCCCTCCGCCGTGCCCATCACCTCGACGTGGGCCGAGCCGAAGCGCAGGCCCACCGCGTCCAGGACGCCGAAGACGTACTCCGTGAGGCCGGGCAGGGCCGGATCGTCCGGTGGGAGCCATCGCATGGTGTCGTAGACGGCCATGTGCGGACCGTTGTCGACCTTGCGGTAGGCGCACACGTCGACCACGGCGTGCTTGCCGTCGTGGCTGAAGGTGTCGATCACGTACTCGGTGCCGGTGACGAACTTCTGGACCAGGAGCCGGTCGTCGACCTCGCCGAACTGGTTGACCCGGCCGAGCTGGCGCGCGAACACGCTCCGCCAGTCCTCGCCGCCGGCCAGCTTGATCACACCGTCCGTGCTGGCGCTCTTGGGCGGCTTGACGACCAGGTCCGCCCCGGCCAGGCCCTCGCGCTCCAGCCAGGCCGCCACCTCGTCGGCGTCGGCGGTGCAGATCTGCGGGATGACCGGCAGGCCTGCCGCCCGGGTGGCGTCCGCCATGCTGCTCTTGTCCCTGCGCGCCGCCGCGAGTCCGGGGACGTTGCACCGCTCGGGCGTCACGAGCGGGGCGAGCCGTTCGGCCAGTTCCACCCCGGACTCGCAGCCCGCCACGACGCAGCGCGGGTCCAGCGCCCGCAGCCGCTCGACGACGGCCCCCAGGTCGCCCTCGTAGACGATGATCTCGGGGAAGTCCTGCGGCTGGTAGGAGGAGGCGTAGGCCTCCGGCGGCCGGGGGCCGGTGACCACCGCCACCACCGGGACGCCGTGATCGGCCAGCGTCTGTGCGAACAGCGCCCCCGAGGAGTACGGGTCCACGATCACGCAGGGGCCCTGCGGTGCGTCCGGGGTCCGCTCAGCGCTCGTCACGGCCGGCCGCCTCTCCGGCCGCCAGGGCGGCCACGGCGTCGCAGTAGCGCGCGAAGAACTGCCCGGCCGGTTCGCTGATCCGGCGGGCGCGCACCGGGGCGTGCACCATCCCCTCCTCCATCACGTACGTCACCGGCGTGCCGTTCTGCCGCAGCCGGGCGGTGTACTTCTCGGCGTCCACGCGCAGCGAGTCCATCTCGCAGCCCACGACGTAGGCGGGCGGCAGGTCGTGGAAGGTGCCGGTGAGCAGCGGCGAGACGTACGGGAGTTCCGCCTGCCCGGGCTCCGGGCAGTAGCACGCGGTGTAGAACTCCATCTCCCCGCCGGAGAGCAGGGGCGCGTCCTCGCCGCCGTGCCGCCACCGGGTGAAGTCGAGTACCGGGCTGATCACCGCCTGGCCGCGCAGCCGGGGGCCGCCCCGGTCGCGGGCGATCATCGAGAGGACGACGGCCATGTTGGCCCCGGAGCTCTCTCCGCAGAGCACGGCGCCCTCGGGGTCGATGCCGTCGAGCCCGAGCGCGGGCAGGTCGGCCAGCGTGCCGCACAGTCCGGCGTAACAGTCCTCCAGCGGGCCGGGGTGCGGGTTCTCCGGGGCCATGCCGAAGTCGAGGGCGATCGCCACCAGGCCGGTGCGGTGGGCGAGTTCGGCGACCAGGCTGTGGTGGCTGTGCAGGGAGCCGATGACGAAGCCGCCGCCGCGTATGTAGAACAGCACGGCGTCGCCGGTGCGCCGGGTCGGCTCGTAGATGCGGATCCGGGCGGTCCGGCCGCCGTGGGTGACGCTCGCGTCCCGGTGGCTGACGCCCTCGGGCACGGGGATCGGGAGGACCTCGGTCAGCCCGTCGTACAGGGCGCGCTGTCGTTCGACGGGGTAGGTGTAGAAGTCCGGCGGCAGGGCGCCGTCGACCGTCTTCACGAAATTCTCGATGCCGTCTGCGTAGGCCATGGGCAGCTTCGCTCACTTCCGGATCACGGCGTGCCGGCGAACCGCGGCACGGAGGAGGGGGCTCAGGGTGTTTCGGCGGGCGCCGGCGCGGCGGCCGGCTCGGCGTCCGCGGTGCGCCGCTGCCGGTCGGCGGGGGGTTCGGCCATGCCGATCAGGGTGACGACGACGGCGACGGCGGTCAGTGCTCCGCACAGCCACCACACGGAGGCGGCCGAGGCCTGCCAGGCCGCGATGCCGATCACCGGGCCCACCGCGTAGCCGATCTGCATCGGGAAGGCGGAGGCCGCGATGTAGCGGCCCCGCAGGTGCGCGGGGGCGACCTTGCCGGGCCAGGCGGAGGCGGTCGGGGTGCCGATCATCTCGCCGACCGTCCACACCACCGTCGCGATCACGAACATGGCCATGCCGGGACCGGCCACGTACAGGTTCATGCCGACGCCGACCAGGCCGACGCCCAGGGCGACGGCGAACCGGCCCGGGAGGTGCTGCACGTACTTGGTGAACAGCAGTTCCAGGCAGATGACCATGGCCGCGTTCAGCGAGAGCAGGGTGGAGTAGAAGGTCGGTCCGTGGCCGTCGGCCTTGAGCTGGAGCGGCAGCGCGGAGGTGTGCTGGATGTAGACGACGGCGTTGAGGAACAGCGCCAGCAGGAACAGCAGGTAGCGCCGGTCGCGAAGTACGGCCAGGTACGACGCGCCGTCGGTCTGCGGATCCCGGGCGCCCGGACCGGGGGTCGTGCCCGTGCGGACCAGGACCAGGGCGAAGAGGGCGAAGCCGACCGAGGTCACCGCATCGATATAGAACATCAGGTTGTACGAGTAGCTGATGAGCAGGGCGCCGAGCAGCGGGCCCGCGGTGGTGCCGAGGTTGAACGCCATGCGGTAGACCGCGAACACCATCACGTGGTGCTCCTCGGGGGTGGCCTCCACCAGCAGCGCCGACGAGGCGGGCCGGTAGGCCTGGGCCGCGATGCCGATCACGGCGGCCACCGTGATCACCACGGGCAGGCTGTCGAGGAAGACCAGGCTGAGGGTGAGCAGGCCGGCGAGGGCCATCGATCCGACGATGGTCCACGCGTAGCCGACCCGGTCCGAGATCGAGCCGCCCGCCAGGACGCCGACGACCGAGCCCACCCCGTACGCACCGAGGGCGAAGGCGGCCGCGGACGTGCTGAAGCCCTTGTCGGTGAGGTAGAGCACCAGGTAGATCTGGAGGAAATTGCCCAGCCGGTTGATCAGCATGCCGACCAGGACCAGCCAGATCGGTCCCGGGATCCCGCGCAGGGTCTGTACGACGGACGGCCGGGCGGCCTTGCGGCCCTCCGGAGAGTCGTGTCCGGTGTTCGTCACGGAGCGGGTACCTCCGCCGGGCGGGAGTCGAGCTCCACGATCTCGGGGGCGCTCAGCAGGGCGGTGCGGGCCTGCTCGACGGAGTCGGCGAGGGCGATCACGCGGGCGTAGCGGGAGATGTAGCCGCGCGGCGGCAGACGCAGCACCGCGCCGGGGCCCGCCATCGCGTCGGCGCTGTGGACACCGGCCGGGAAGCGGTCCTCGTGGACGGTCACGGCATCGATCTCGATGTCCTCGTCCGGGTACAGGAAGGCTATGGCCGCGGCCTTGCGGTGGCGGACCTCGGTGTCCGGGCGGACCCCCGCGGCGGTGTCCGCCGCCGCCATCGCGACGTCGACACCGGTGGCCAGCTCCCCGAGGTAGGGGATCATGTCCCCGCCGAGGCGGGCGTTGACCTCCATCAGGCGCAGTCCGCCGGCGGTGATGCGGAATTCGGTGTGGCTGACGCCGGTGTGGAAGTCCAGCGCGGCGTGCGCGGACCGCAGCGCATCCAGCAGCCCGGGATCGGTCAGCAGCGGGTCGGCCCCGTCGACCTCGTGACCCGTCTCCTCGAAGAAGGGCGCCAGGCCGACCTGCTTGCGGGCGACGACGAGCGGAACGCACTCCCCCTCGAAGAAGACGGCGTCGACGCTGATCTCGGGGCCGTCGGCGAACTCCTCGACGAGCACCGACACGTCGAAGACGGGAACACCGGGGTAGGAGGCGCCGGAGGCCGCCCGGTAGGCGTTCTCCACGTCGTCGGGGCCGTCGGCCTTGCGCACGCCCATCCCGCCGGCCAGCCCGCGCGGCTTCAGCACGACGGGGAAGCCGATCTTCTCCGCCGCCGCCCGGGCCTCGGCCAGGGACCGGACGCCGATCGAGGCAGGCTGCGGCACCCGGGCGCTCTCCAGCGCGGCCCGCGTGGCGGCCTTGTCCCGGCAGGCGATGACGGACTCGGGGGAGTTGCCCGGCAGCCCGAGTGCCTGTGCCACGTGCGCGGCGGGGGTGACGAGCCCCTCGTCGTAGCAGAACACGCCCGCCACGTCGTGCTCGGCGGCCACCTGCCGGGCGGCCGCCGTCAGCGCGTCCGCGTCGGTGTTGTCCACGGGCGTTGAGCCCACGACGTACGGCTCTTCCCAGCTCACCGGTGCCGGCTGGAGGAGCCATAACGCGTAACGCGTGCTCACCGTCCGCAGAATGAACTCCCTGCTGCGCTGACCGCTGCTTCCGATCAGCAGCAGAAGCGGCTTCTCGCCGTCCCACGCCATGGTCCACACTCCTCGTTCGTCGTGATGCCTTCGGCCGGTGCGCCGCCACCTGTAGAACACCGGGTCGGTGCAGGCCGTTGCACCCGGCGCCGGATGTCCGGCGCCGGGTGCAACGGGATGGGATCAGACCGCAGCACCCGGGCGGGCGAGTTCGGCCGAGATTGGCCGGTACTCACGGCTGGTGCGGCCGCATACGCCGGCCGGGGCCGTGGCGGCGCGGGCGGGCCGGTCGGGGAAGACCGCCGTGACCCGGTTCCCGGTCCGCACGGCCGGGATCTCGTTGCGCAGCCGCGCCGCGGACGTCTTGCGGTCATGCCAGGGGCAGATCAGCCGGCCGGCGTCCGGTGTCACACCGGCCAGGTGGAGCGGGCCGCCGCGGTGGGGGCACTGGGCGTTCATCACGAAGCCGCGGCCGCCGACCGTGGCGTACACATAGGCCGTCCCGGAGACGACCACGCAGTTCTCCCGCCCCGCGACAGGGAAGCTCACTACAGGCATTTGCGGTAATCCCCCACCGAGTGGATCTCGTAGACACACTCCTCGGACAGAATGTCGGCGCCGTGCAGCCGGTTGCGCCGGATGACGACCCCCTCTCCCGCCTCCAGCGTCAGCGACGAGCCGAGCCCGCTCTCGAAGCGCATGGTGCCGGAGACGATGTGGCAGAGCTCGTCGCCCTCGTGGCAGTGCGTGTTCGAGAGCTCGTTGAAGGGCTCGACCAGGTGCGCCACCGGCGCCTGGACCCGGCCTTCCCTGATGGCCTCGTAGACGGGACCGTGCAGCTTCTTGAGCTCCGGCTGGTCGTCCATCCAGGAGATCTGCGCGACGAAGTCCTTGTCGGCGACCTCCAGGAGCACCCGGTACTCCTCGATGCCCCGGACGATCTCGGGGATGATCCCCTCGCCGTGCGCCTCGATGAGCGGCGCGATGATCTTCTCGCGCGCCATACGGCCGTGGTGCTGGTCGATGTGGACGTGCTCGGTGAAGTAGGTGGTGTCGACGGAGTCGCCGAAGACGCCGTGCAGCAGGCGGTCGGCGCGCCGGCAGAAGTCCACCAGCGAGCTCTCGGTGTAGAACAGGGCGCCGACGTAGCGGAAGAACAGCTCGTGGTTCTTGCCCAGGTAGTGGAAGTAGTTGTTCAGCAGCAGGCTGCTGTTGAGGTAGTACTGCCAGTACCGGTGGAGGTCGGACTTCAGGCCGACGGACTCCAGGGTCCGCTCGAACAGGGTGCTGTGCTTGGTGTCGTGCACGCCGTAGCCGTACTCGTCGATGACGACCTTGAACCACTCGGACTGGACCGGCCCGTAGTAGCCGAGGACGTTGCGCATCATCGGCGACGCCTCGGACAGGAAGTCGGGTGCGAACTGCACCAGCCACATGCGGGCGGCGCGCTCGGGGTCGGTGGAGCCGGTGACGGCCGCCTCGATCGGTGACAGCTCCTCGCCGCCGCCCATGTCGAGCGAGTCGAGATAGCTGTCCAGGCTCGCCCTGGTCCACTTCCCGGACGTCTCGACCTCGTCGTCGAGGAAACCGAAGGCGTACCGCTCCAGAGCGGGGCGTATTCGCTCACCGAGCGCCCGGTTGGCCGGACTGTAGAACGCGCGGAAGTCCTCCTCCTTGCCCTCCAGGCCGGATTTGGGGAAGAACACCAGGTCCGCCTCGTAGATCGAGGTGAGCAGGCGCTGCACGGCCAGGCTCGTGTAGTCGAGGATGTTCTCCCGGCCCGGCACCTTGTCGAAGTCGAGGTGCGGCAGGATCTGCGGGCGCAGCTGGCGACGGTAGGGGTTGTCGTCGTTCTGCCAGTCCAGGTTGTCGAGGAAGATCGGGTTCGTGGCGTACTGCACGATCGCGTCGCGCAGTTCGGTGCCGCTGAGTTCGAACGGGACATGCTGCGGTACGTGGCTCATTGCGTTCTCCTTGGTCCGGATGCGCAGGAGGTACGGCCGGCGGCGCGGGGTGGGTCCGCCGGCGGTGTCGGTGGGACGTCAGACGTGCACGCCGAGGGAGAAGTCGCTCCACCGGAGCCGGAGCGGGACGCTCTCTCCCGCCTTCACCTGGACGGACTTCTCCAGCGGGACCCAGCCCTGCATCCAGTGCGACCGGCTGTTCTCCGGGGAGTTGGTCAGCGTGGTGCCGGCCGCCATGTCCAGCTCGAACCAGACGACCAGGGCGTGCGCCTCCCCGTCGCCGCTCGCGGTGAGGTCCATCTGGCGCTCGCCCGGCTCCAGGGGGTCCTCGGCCAGGTCGAACTCCACGACCGTGGCGGTCTCGGACAGGAACCGGTGGGGCCAGGTGCTCAGGCGCACCGGGAGGTGGCCCCGGGTGGACAGCGTGTTCATCAGCGAGACGTCGAAGCCGCCGGCCGTCGTGACCTGGTTGAGCCGCAGGATGTCCTCGCTGCTGACCAGCCGGCCGAGGATCCGGGCCGCGGAGGGGAACATGATCCCGCCGGGCTTCAGCAGATGCCGGCGCGCGTGCCGGATCGAGGGCAGCAGGCCCTCGCCGATCAGCCCGCAGTCGACGATCTCCGAGACCAGTACGTCCACCGGGCCGTCGAGGTCACGGCCGGTCTCCAGCGAGGTCGACGGCTTTCCGATCACCGTGATGACGTCGCTGAAGCCGTGGGCGTCGATCACCTGCCGGGCCACCTCGGCGAGCAGCGGATTCATCTCGCAGGTGATGACGCGGGCCGCGCCCGCCCGGGCCGCCGCCATGGCGAGCAGCCCGCTCCCCGAGCCGATGTCCAGCACGGTCGCTCCTGCCGGAATCCCCCGAGCCAGGGCGCCGGCCAGGGCGTCATTGCGCTCGGTGTCGTTCAGCATCGCGAAGTGCCAGCGCGGAACGGTTCTGCGGGCGATCCGGGTGAAGACCTCGGAGTCGGTCGACGGACGGCCCGCCGGTGTGGTGAGCAGCGCGGACGCCTGCTCGGCGATGTCGTTCATCTCCTGCGCCAGCGATTGCAGGGACGCGGTGATGAGCCGGTGTTGAGAGCTGTTGACCGACAGGTTCGGACCGTCGGGTCCGGGATCGTGCCCTGATGTCGCGACCTGTGCGCCCTGGACGTGCTGCATGTTCGCCACCGCTCCTCACGTTGGACCGCCCGATCAGCCGTGGTGCACGACGGCTCGTCAAGATCGGCGCTCCGTCGCAAGGCGACCGTACGGAAGCCCGGTGGTGCGGAACTTCAGCGGAACTCCAGCGCGAGCGGCGGTTCTGCCGGGGGCGGGCGCGCCGCACGGGCCGCTGACCCGCGGGAACCGCGGGTTCCGCCGATCCGCTGGAACGGGGCGGCAGAAACCGGGTCCTCGGACCGGTTGATTCCGCCGCCTCCCGGTATAGACATCCCCTAGCGCGCGTCGTGGAAGATGACGCCCAGCACGTGGCGCTGCCCGCTGAGGACGGCGCTCACGCCGTGCCGCAGCGTCACCCGGCTCCAGCCGCGCACCGAGCGCACCGGGCGGTGGTCGACCGTGAAGATCAGGCCCTGGCCCTGGGTCGGCCGTCTGACGAGCGGGCGGGACTGGGCGCGCGGGCGCTGTTCGACGAACACGCTCTCCCCGCCGGTGAAGTCCTCGTCCGGGCGGTCGAGCATGATCGCCACCTGGAGCGGGAAGGTCAGGTCACCGTAGACGTCCTGGTGCAGGCAGTTGTAGCCGCCCCGGCCGTACCGGAGCAGGAGCGGGGTCGGGCGGTGCTGCCCGGCGGCCGCGCACGCCTCGACCAGTCCCTCGTGGTCGGGGGCGAAGGCCGGCTGCCCCAGACGCCGCGCCCAGTCGTTGGCGATCAGGGCGAGCGGCGGGTACAGCCGCTCCCTCAGGTCCTGGACGAGTGCGGGCAGCGGGTAGGCGAAGTAGCGGTAGAGGCCCTCGCCGAAGCGGTGCCGCGCCATGGTCACGGTGCTGCGGAAGGCCGTGGGGTGGTCGAAGAGGTCCCGCAGCTCCGCGCACTGCTCGGGCGACAGCAGCGGCGGGGTCACCGCCACCCCCTCGGTGTTCAGTTCCGCGGCCAGCCGCGTCCAGTCGAGGGTTCCGGGCGCGGAGGGGGCGAAGACCGGGCCGGGCAGTTCGAGGCCGGGGAGCTGGGACGGCTCGTACGCGCTCACATGCTCTGCTTTCTGCGGCGGGGAGGGCGGATTCAGGCGGCCGGCGCGGCCGCGGACTCGAGGGCGAGCAGATGGCGCTTGGCCTCCAGCCCTCCCGCGTAGCCGCTGAGACTGCCCGTGGAGCCGATGATCCGGTGGCAGGGCAGCACCACGCACAGCGGATTCGCTCCCAGCGCCGTGCCGACGGCACGCGCGGCGCCGGGCCGCTCCAGCGCCCTGGCGAGTTCCGCGTAGGTCGCGGTGCGCCCGTACGGGACGAACTCGGCCAGCATCAGGTTGGTGCGCCGGCTGAACGGGGTGGCGAGCCGCAGGTCCGTCGCGACGGTGAAGTCCCGGCGCGTCCCGGCCAGGTACGCGTCGATCTGTTCCCGGGCCTCGTCCAGGACCTTGTGTCCCGGTGCGCCCGCCTCACCCGGTCCGGCCGGGCGCAGTCCGGCCCGGCCCAGGCGCTCCGCGGCGTCCTCGGTGGTGCCGTAGCAGCACAGCACGAGCGCGTCGGCCGTCGCCGCCAGCACGAGCGGCCCCAGGGCCGTGGGATGGATCGCCACCGTGGCGCTGGTACCGCTGAGCGGACCGGGGGTCGGCATGGCGGGGCTCCTTCGTTCGTCATGATCTTCGTTCGTCACGACCCGGCCCACCGCCAGGGCCGTGCGGCGACGGTAGAAACACCGTCGCCGCCGAAAGGGTTGCGCGGTCAGCGATCGCGCAGTTCCAGCGTGCAGCACTTGACGCTGCCGCCGGCCTTGAGCAGCTCGGAGAGCTCGACCCCGATCGGCTCGAAGCCGCGCGCCCGCAGCTTGGCGTGCAGGCCGGTGGCCGCGGCGGGCAGCAGCACGTGGCGGCCGTCGGAGAAGGCGTTGAGGCCGAAGACGGCCGCGTCCTCGGCGGTGGCCAGGATCGCCGTGGGGAACATGGTGCGCAGTACGGCCTGGCTGCCCTGCGAGAAGGCGGCCGGGTAGTACATGACCTCGTCCTCGGACAGCACGGACAGCGCGGTGTCCAGGTGGTAGTACTCCGGGTTCACCAGGGTCAGCGAGGTGACCGGGAGGCCGAAGAACTCCTGCGCCTCCGCGTGGGAACGCGGGTCCGTGCGGAAGCCGGTACCGGCCAGCAGGCGGCGGCCGACGGTGAGGATGTCACCCTCGCCCTCGTTGACGAATTCGGGCCACAGCGTGTCCGTGTACCCGCGGCCCTCCAGCCACCGCAGGTACGCGGGCCCCTCGGCGGTGCGCTCCGCGTGCCGGAACCGGGCCCCGTAGACCTTGCCGTCGACGACGGTGGCGCCGTTGGCCGCGAACACCATGTCGGGCAGGCCCTCGATGGGGTCTATCTCCTCGACCACGTGGCCGAGTTCGAGGTACAGGTCGCGCAGGCCCTCCCACTGGCTGACGGCGAGCGCGTTGTCGGTGGCGTGCTGCGGGTTCATCCACGGGTTGATCGAGTACGTGACGTCGTAGTGCCGGGGACGGCACATCAGCAGACGCCGGCGCGTGGCGACCCGTGTGGGGCTCTCGGAACGGTAGAGCGCGCCGGCAGGGGTGATGGGCTCGGTGAGCGGCACGAGGGCTCCTTCTCATGGGGTTTCGATGGAAGCCCGGCTGCCCGAGGGATGGTTCGGCCAGCCGGATGCGTGTGACGCAACTGATCACAAGACCCCATGGAAATGGGGCTCGGAGTTGACCGGAAGTAATCGTGGACACCGGCCAATCAACGCGCCCGCGAGGGCCGCCGCCGAGTTGATTGTCCGTGGCCGAGAAGGCTTCCGGGCAATCGGGCGACGCCATGGAATGTGGTCATCACCCGGGAGGCAACGCAAGGACGCGAACCGTCCTGCCTGACCGTACGAACCTGTCCACCTGTTCCATCTGGAGGTACTTCCATGGCGCATCGCAATGTCGAACTGCTCGCAGTCGGCGCAGGCCCGGCGAACCTGGCGCTGGCGGTCGCCGTCGAGGAGCTCGCACCCGAGCTGGCCGGTGACACCCTGCTGATCGAGCGCGAGCAGGACATCGTGTGGCAGCGCGGCATGCTGCTGCCCGACGCGCTCAGCCAGGTGTCCTTCCTCAAGGACCTGGTCACCATGCGCAATCCGTGCAGCAGATTTTCCTTCGTCAATTTCCTTCACTCGCAGGAACGTCTCGACGCTTTCGTCAACCTGGCGAGTTTCGTTCCTTACCGCAGCGAGATATCCGAGTACCTGCAGTGGGTCGCCAATGAACTGGAGGCCGTGCAGGTCGAATACGGCCGCGAATGCGCCGGCGTCGAGGCGGTGACGGGCGACGACGGCGAGGTCGCCGGCTGGCTGGTCACCCTTGCCGACGGCGACACCATCGGCTGCCGCTACCTCGTGATCGGTGCGGGCCGTGACGCCCACGTCCCCGCCGTGTTCGACGGTCTGCCGGCCGAGCGCGTCATCCACAGCACCCAGTACACGCAGCGCATCGCCGGGGTGCGGGCCGACCTGCCGCACCGCGTCGCGGTGATCGGCGGCGCGCAGAGCGCGGCGGAGCTGTTCGGCGCCGCGCTGCGCGACCTGCCCGAGTGCAAGCCGACGATGATCATGCGCTCCATCGGTCTGAACGGCTACGAGAGCAGCAAGTTCACCAACGAGCTCTACTACACGTCCTTCATCGACGAGTTCTACGGCTCCTCGCCCGAGGCCCGCCAGCAGCTCCTCGGCGAGATGTACCGCTCCAACTACGGCGGTCTCTCTCCCGCCACGCTCGACGGCCTGTACCGGCAGTTCTACCAGGACCGCCGTTCCGGCCAGGAGCGCCTGGGCATGCACGCCATGACGGACGTGACCGGCGCCCGCATGGACGGCGACGAGGTCGTCCTGACCCTCGTCGACCGCAAGTCGGGAGCCGAGCGGGAGATGCGCACGGACCTGGTGCTCCTGGGCACCGGCTTCGTCCGGGAGATGCCGTGGGCGGTCAAGGCCCTCGCGGAGTCGATCGGTGTCGAGGAGATCAACGTGAGCCGCAACTACCGGCTCGACCTCGGCCGCCCGGCGACCGCCGCCTGCTACCTGCAGGGCGTCAACGAGGCCACCCACGGCATCGCCGACTCGCTGCTCAGCGTGCTTGCGGGCCGCTCCGCCGAGATCACCCAGGACATCCTGGCGCACCGCCGGAGCCGTTCCGCGGAGGCCCCGGCCCCGCGCGAGCTCGCGCTCGCCGGCGCGGTCTGAGACCCGCGCACCCCTCACGAGCCGTACCCGTCCGACGAGGAGAGACCGAAGCACATGCTCACCCAGCCACTCGACCGTGAAGGACTGACGCACGAGAACGGCCTCGACGCGCAGCGGCTGCTGCCCTGGCCCGAGCTCAACGCCCCGTTCGAAGGGTCCTGGTGCGTGATCCGCCCCGGCACCGCATCGACCGCCCACGCCCACCACGAGTACGAGATCTTCATCGCCGTCGCCGGCACCGCCGTCCTGGAGTCGCAGGGCGTCCGCAAGCCCTTCACGACCGGGGACATCGTGCACTTCACCCCGGGCTCCGACCACCGGGTGATCAACGAGTCCGACGAGGACTTCGAGATGTACAGCGTCTGGTGGGACCTCGACATGACACAGCGGTTCGCAGCTCGCCACCAAGGAGTCCAGGCATGACACGCCGTACGGTCATCATCGCGCCGCCGCCGACCCCGAACGGGGACCTGCACACCGGGCACCTGGCGGGCCCCTACCTGGCGGGCGACGTGTACGCACGCTACCTGCGGGCGTCGGACCGGCCGGTGATCTTCACCAGCGGTACGGACGACAGCCAGACCTACGTGGTGGCCAGCGCCGCCCGCGCCGGTCTGACCCCGGAGGAGCTGGCCCTGCGCTCCGCCACGCAGATCCGCGCCACCCTGGAGGCGGCCGGCGTCTCCGTCGACGGCTTCGCCCCCTTCGACAAGGGCTACCGCCAGACCGTCATCGACTTCGTCACCGACCTCCACGGCGAGGGGGCCTTCCGGCTCAAGGCGGTGCGGCTGCCGTACGTCGAGGCCACCGGCGAGTACCTGATGGAGGGCCTGGTCGCCGGGGACTGCCCGGTGTGCCTCGTGGAGAGCCGCGGCGGACTGTGCGAGTCCTGCGGCCACCCCAACAACTTCGACGAACTGCTGCGTCCGCGCTCCACCGTCGACCCGGACGTCGTGGTCACGCACCGCGAGGCGCAGATCCTCGTGCTGCCGATGGAGGAGTACCGCGACCGGCTCGCCGACTACTACGTCCGGCACCGGGACGTGCTGCGCCCGCACACCGCGCAGCTCGTCCGGGAGGCGCTGGACCGCCCGCTGCCGGACTTCCCGATCACCTACCCGACCGCGTGGGGCATCCCGGCGCCGTTCACCGAGACGCCGGGCCAGGTCCTCAACGCCTGGGCCGAGGGCATGGCCGCCTCGATGTACTGCACCTGGTACGCGGCCGAGCAGCTCGGTGAGCACACCGACCGCTTCGACGAGCACTGGCTGTCCGAGCACGGCATCGACCTCGTGTACTTCCTCGGATTCGACAACGTCTACTTCTGGGGAATGACGCACCTGGCCCTGCTGATGGCGCACGGCGACCGGTACGTCGAACCGCACGCCATCGTGTCGAACGAGTTCTACGAACTGGAGAACCAGAAGTTCTCCACAAGCAAAGGCCACGTGGTGTGGGCCGCCGATCTGGTCGCCGAGGTACCGCGCGACCTCGTGCGCTTCTACCTGGCGCTGACCGCGCCGGAGCACTCCCGGACGAACTTCAGCCGCGAGGCGCTCGACAGCCTGTCGAGCTCCCGGCTGGTCGATCCGTGGAACCACCTCGCGGGCCGGCTGGACGCGCTGCTCACCGGCGTTCCGGCGGACGCGCTGCTGCCGGTCTCCGGGACCGGTGCCCAGGAGGCGGGGATCGTCGTCGAGCGGTTCCGCTCCCACTACGAGCTGGAGAGCTTCAGCCTCCACCGGGCCGCGGACCTGATCGTCGTCCACCTCGACCGGCTGCTGAAGCAGGCGGACCGCGTGGCGGCGGACGTCCCGAGCGACCTCGGCGACCTGGTCCTCGCCGTCCGGACGCTGACCGCGTGCGCCGCTCCGCTGCTCGTCGACCTCGCGGCCCGCGCCGAGGCGGCCGGCGCGGATCTGAGCCTGCCGGCCGGCGCCTTCCCGGCCGACCCCGTCGCTCCGCTGCGACTCCCCCTCCTGTCGACCACGGTCGGGGCCTTCGCGCCCGTGGCCGAGCCGGCCGACATCCGAGCCTGACCTCCGAGGAGCACTGTGTCCACGATCGCCCCGCCCCGTCCCAATCGGGCAGAACGACTGCTCATCCCCGCGACCTTCATCACCAACCTCGGCAACGGCATCCAGCTCACCGCCGCCTCGTACCTGGTCTTCACCGAGGCCAACACCATGCTCGCGGTCAGCTGGCTGATGATCGCCGTCACCATCCCGCAGGTGGCGCTGTCCCTCTTCTTCGGCAAGCTCGCCGACCGCTTCGACCGCCGCACCCTGGCGATGATCTCCGATCTGGCCAGCGCGGCCGCCGCGATCGGCCTGCCGGTCTGGCTGGCCCTCGGCGGTAACCCCTCGACCGTCAGCTACGTCGCCAGCTTCATCCTGTCGATCTCCGCGGCCCTCTTCTTCCCGGCCAGCAACGCCCTGATCAAGGAGCGCATCCCGGAGTCCCGGCTCGCCCAGTTCAACGGCAACGCCGAGATCGCCATCCAGGCCGGCACGCTCGCCTCGGCGGCCCTCGGCGGCTGGGTGATCGTCTGGGTCGGCACCACGTCGCTCTTCTACTTCAACGCGATCACGTTCCTGCTCTCCGCCGCCCTGCTGTTCTTCATCGGCCGCCGACCGGCCGGCCAGGGCACCAGCGCCCCGGAGGCCGCGGCCAAGGCCGCCGCCGCTGCCAAGGCTGCCGCGACCGGCTCCCGCGCGCCGCTGGCCCGTCTCGCGCTGCTCTACATCATCGGCAACATCGTCATCATCGTCGGCAACAGCATCATGCTGGTCCTGGTGATCGAGGGCTTCAAGTCCAACGCCGGCTACCTCGGCATCGTCGACGCCCTGTTCGGCATCGGTGCGCTGTTCGCGGCCTGGGCCTTCAAGAAGATCAGCTCCAAGGCCACCGTGCTGAAGACGGCCCTGATCGGCTACCTCGCCTTCGCGGTGCTGCTGTCCCTGGAGTCCGTCCACCTCTACGCGATGATGGCCGTCATCCCCTTCGCCGCCATCGCCTTCTGCGTGGCCCGCATCTCGGCCCGTACCGCCCTGATGAGCGCGGCGCCCGAGGAGAAGACGGGCTTCGTCTTCGGCGCCACCAACGCCTTCGGCCTCGCGGCCGGCACCACCGCCGTCGTCCTGATCTCGCTCCTGGTCGACTCCACCAACGTGAAGAACGGCTTCTACGCCCTCTCCGCCCTGGTCGTCGTCATCGCCACCCTGACCGTCGTCTCGCTCCGCAAGCACGACCGTGAGGTCGCCGCCGAGGCTGCCGCCGCCGCCGAGATCGTGTCCGAGCCGGCCGCCGAGGTCACCGAAGCCGCCGAGCCCGTCCCGGCCAAGGTCTGAGGGGAGAAGCACAGATGAAGCTGCTCGCCATCGAGGCCAGCCAGAACGCCACCTACTACATCTCGCGCTACCAGCAGATCGAGGCTCTCGGGGCCGAGGTCCACGTACTCAACGGCATAGGCACCGAGGACTTCTGGGACGCGGAGCGCTACCGGATCGCCGGCTCCAAGCAGATCGAGGACATCGTCACCGCCGCCAAGATCTGGCACGCGGAGGAGGAGTTCGAGGGGGTCCTGACCTTCTCGGAATCCGGGGTCGTCACGGTGGCGGTCGTCGCCGAGGCGCTCGGACTGCCGAGCATCGGCTTCGAAGCCGCCCGCACCAGCCGCAACAAGCTGCTGATGCGCCAGGCCCACGAGCGCGGCAGCGCGGCGCACCCCGGCTTCCGGTACGCCCCTGACGTCGAGGCCGCCCTGACGGCCGGTGAGGAGCTCGGCTACCCGCTGATCCTCAAGCCCACCCTGGGCGCCGCCAGCAACTTCGTGTTCAAGGTCGACGACCCCGAGGAGATGCGGGCCCGCTTCGCGGACGCCACCTCGGGCATCGAGACCATGACCTGGGCCCTGATGGAGGCCGACGGACTGGACCTCGGCCCGAACGGGATCATCATCGAGGGCTACCTCGACGGCCACGAGCACCTCATCGAGGCGCTGGCCTGGGACGACGAGGTGTACCTCGGTTCCATCGTGGACCGGATCACCGTCGAGAGCGGGACCTTCGACGACGACGTCCACCACGCGCCGAGCTCCCTGACCCCCGAGCAGATCGCCGCGGTCCACGAGGTGGTCCGGGACGCGGCGCACGCCCAGGGGCTGCGCCGGTCGGTGCTGCACGCCGAGGTGAGGTTCCACCAGGGCAAGCCCTTCATCCTGGAGATAGCGATCCGTCCCGGCGGCGGCGGGCTCGACCACATGGCGCGGATCAGCGCCGGCCACGACCCCATCCGGTGCGTGGCGGACGTGGCGCGCGGCATCCGGCCCGACGTCTCCCACTACGCGCCGACCGGTGTGCACACCGCCGCGATGTGCCTGATCAGCGGCGCGGGAACGGTCGAGTCCATCGAGGTGCCGGCCGAGGTCGCCGAGGACCCCGCGCTGTTCTTCCTCAAGATCACGGCCACGCCGGGGACCGTCATCAAGCGCCCGCCGGCGGGCAACAACATCCTCGGTTTCATCGGCGCCACCGGCACCTCCCTGACGGAGGCGCTGACCACCGCGCACGTCGCGGCCGGCCGGATCCGCACCGAGATGAGGCCGGAGCATGGCTGAGGCCCCGCGGCGCACGGCCACCAGGCGGCACTACCTGATGTGCCGGCCGACCCACTTCGAGGTGACCTACGCGATCAACCCGTGGATGAACCCCGAGAAGCCCATGGACGCCGACCTGGCGCTCGCCCAGTGGGAGCGGATCCGGGACCTCTACCTCGGGTTCGGCCACGAGGTCTCCTACATCGACCCGGTCCCGGGCCTGCCGGACATGGTGTTCTCCGCCAACGGCGCCACCGTGGTCGACGGCAAGGTCCTGCTCGCCAAGTTCCGCCACCCGGAGCGGGCGGCCGAGGCCGACGCCCACCGGGCCTGGTTCGAAGCCCGCGGCTACACCGACCTCCACGTCCCGCGGTACGTCAACGAGGGCGAGGGCGACTTCACCCCGGCCGGCCGGCGGATCCTGGCCGGCGCGGGATTCCGCAGCGACCCCGGCGCGCACGAGGAGCTCCGTGAGTTTTTCGGCCTGCCGGTGGTCGGCCTGACCCTGACCGACCCCCGCTTCTACCACCTGGACACCGCGCTGTTCGTCCTCGACGAGGACCTGGTGGCGTACTACCCCGCCGCCTTCTCCGAAGAGAGCCAGGACGCGCTGCGTCAGCTGTACCCGGACGCGATCCTCGCCACCCGCGAGGACGCCGACGCCTTCGGCCTGAACGCGGTGAGCGACGGACTGAACGTGGTCGTGACGGAGACCGCCACGCACCTGATCGGTGAGCTGCGCGAACGCGGCTTCGAGGTGCACGGCGTGGACATGTCCGAACTGCTGAAGGCCGGTGGCGCGGTCAAATGCATCACTCAGGAGATACGACGCCCGTGATCGATTACGACGGCAGAAGTTTCCGCAACACCGGTTACCCGGCGGGCGAGGACGCCCCCGTCGGCCACTACCGCCAGGACGGCGACCTGCTCTGGGCCGACTTCGACGGAGGCCCCGTCCGCAGGGGCTCGCTGAACGGGCGCGTGGAGCCCGACGGGAACCTCGAATTCGCCTACACGATGGTCCTCGCGGACGGCGAGGTGGTCGCAGGACGGTGCTGGAGCACCCCCGAATTCCTGGACGACGGACGGATCCGGCTCAACGAGCGCTGGGAGCGCTACGGAGCCCACTCGGACAGCGGTGAATCCGCACTGGAGGAGGTAAGGACATGACCCCGCCCACCACCCCGCTCCGCGGGGGCAGCGTGACCTGGGCCTGCACCAGCGGCTTCAGCCCGGTCTTCATCTTCCCCTTCACCCCGGGCGAGTACTACGGGGTGGCCAACCTGCACGAGTTCCAGACGCTGATGTACCGGCCGCTGTACTGGTACGGCACCGGCGGCCAGCCGACGGTCGACTACGAGCGCAGCCTCGCCGAGCCCCCCGAGTGGAGCGGGGACGGCCGCACGGCGACGATCACGGTCAAGCCCTACAAGTGGTCGAACGGCGAGAGCGTCAACGCCGACAACGTGATGCTGTGGATGCACCTCCTGGAGGCCGAGAAGGACAGCTTCGGCGGGTACACACCGGGCTTCTTCCCGGACAACCTGACCGGCTACGAGAAGGTCGCCGAGGACAAGGTCAGCTTCACCTTCGACCGCGCCTACTCGCACAACTGGGTGCTGATGAACCAGTTCAGCACCATCACCCCGCTGCCCAAGGCCTGGGACCGCACCGCCGACGACCGGCCGGCCGACGCCACCCACGACCCGGCCCAGGCCTCCGCGGTCTACGCCTACCTGCGGGCCTGCAACGACGAGCGCAAGAGCTGGGACACCAGTCCCGTCTGGGGCGTGGTCAACGGACCCTGGAAGCTGCGCAGTTACACGATCGACGGCGTCTCCGGCGAGGCCGTCCTGGTGCCCAACGAGAGCTACTCCGGCCCCAACAAGCCCTACCTGGACGAGTTCCGCCTGATCCCCACCGGCTCGGACACCGAGCAGTACGAGATGCTCCGCCGCGGTCCCGAGGCCCAAGACGGCGTGCAGGTCGGCTTCCTGCCCTTCGACGAGGTCACCGAGCCGGCCGAGGACCTGCTGGCCGGCGGGCCCAACCCGCTCGGCGAGCACTACGACCTCGTCCCCCAGCTCACTTACAAAATCCATTACTTCCCGATCAACTTCAACAACCCCACCGTCGCCGGAAAAATCTTCAAGCAGCTCTACTTCCGCCAGGCACTGCAGTCCTGCCTCGACTCCCGCGGCGCCATCCGCGACGTCTACAAGGGCTACGGCTACCCGACCACCGGGCCCATCCCGGCCCTGCCGGACAGCCCGCTGCTCTCACCCGCCGCGCACGAGGACCCGTACCCCTTCGACGTCGGGGCGGCCCGCGCCTTCCTGACCGGGAACGGCTGGGACACCAGCACCACCCCGGCCACATGCGTCCGCGAGGGCACCGGCCCCGGGGAGGCGGGCGAGGGCATCCCCGCCGGCACCCCGCTGCGGTTCTCGATGCGGTACGCCCAGGGCCACGAGACCCTGACCGCGGTCATGCGCAAGTTCGCCGCCGACGCCGCCGAGGCGGGCATCGAGATCGTGCTGACCGAGGTCGAGGCGAGCGTCCTGGTCCTGGAGGACACCACCTGCACCCCGGGCCCCGACAGCCCCTGCCTGTGGGAGTTCAGCGACTGGAACGGCGGCTGGGGTTACGGACCCGGCTTCTACCCGACCGGCGAGGCGCTCTACTCGACCGGCTCCTCGGTGAACTTCGGCAGCTACAGCGACCCGAAGGCGGACGAGCTGATCGCCCGCACCGTGGTCAGCGACGACCTGGAGGATCTCTACGCCTACCAGGACTACATCGCGCAGCAGGTCCCGGTCATCTGGATGCCCAACTTCCCCTTCCGTCTGCTGGAAGTGGCCAACAACCTGAAGGGCGTGGCTCCGATCAACCCCTTCGGACTGATCAACCCCGAGGACTGGCACTACGTCGGCGAGGTGCTCTGATGTACCAGCGGCTGATCGGCCTCCTCGACAGCAATCAGGCCCGCTACCGGCTGATCGACCACGTGCCCGAGGGCCGGACCGACCTGGCGAGCGTCCTGCGCGGCCACCCGCTGGAGCAGGCCGCCAAGTGCATCGTCGTCCGCGTGAGCATCACCAAGCGGGTCGGCAAGTACGTGCTCGCGGTGGTTCCCGGTGACCGGCAGGTCGACCTGGAGGCGGTCGGCGCCCTGTTCGGCGGCGGGCGGACGGCGTTCGCCACGCCCGAGATCGCCGAGCGCCTGGCCGGCAGCGTCTGCGGCACGGTGATGCCGCTCAGCTTCCACCCCGATCTGCACCTCGTCGTCGACGAGGGCCTGATCCTCACCGAAGAGATCTATTTCAACGCGGCCCGCCTGGACCGCTCCGTGGCCCTGTCCACCCCCGACTACCTGGCCATCGCCCAGCCGCAGCTCGCGGCGATCGCGACGGCCGGCGACCGGGTCCTGACCCACTCCGCGAGGTGACGAAGATGACTGATGACACCAGCCCGACCGATGACGGCGTGGTGATCCTGGTCGGCAGCGGACAGCGCGCCTACCGCGAGTACCTGCTCGCCGGCGCCGCCCGGCGCCGCCCGATCTGGATCCTGGACGCGGTGGATCCCACCTGGCAGGAGCAGTACGTGCTCGGCTCCACCACGGTGGAGCTGCTCGACCGCGAACGCCTGGTGCCCGACACGGAGGGCCTGGTCAAGGCCGCCGAGGCGGTGGCCGCCGAGCACCGCGTGGTCGGCGTGTTCAGCTACGACGAGACGCTCGTGGTGACCACCGCCCTGATAGCCGAGCGGCTCGGACTGCCGGGCCTGACCTCCCGCGGCGCCGACAACTGCCGCAACAAGCACAACACCCGGCAGCTGCTGACCGCCGCCGGACTGCCCCAGCCGCACTTCGCCTACGTGACCGACGCGCAGACGGCCCTGGCCACGGCCGACTCCTTCGGCTACCCGGTCGTCCTCAAGCCCCGCGGCATGGGCGCGAGCATCGGCGTCATCCGGGTCGACGGCCCGGACGGGATCCGCGCGGCCTTCGAGGTCGCCGACGCCGCCAGCCACGGCGGGAACAGCGACTACGAGGGCGGGGTGCTGGTCGAGGAGTGCGTCATGGGCCCCGAGATCAGCATCGACGGCGTGGTCTTCGACGGCGCCTGGACCCCGCTCTTCCTCGCGCACAAGGAAGTGGGCCTCGCGCCCTACTTCGAGGAGACCGGCCACGTGGTCAGCGCCACCGACCCGCTGCTCGCCGACGAGGAGCTGCTGGGCGTCCTCCGGGACGCCCACCGGGAACTGGGCATCGGCTACGGGATCACGCACACCGAGGTGAAGCTCACCGCCCGCGGCCCGGTGATCATCGAGGTGAACGCACGCCTCGGCGGCGACCTCATCCCCTACCTCGGCAGCCTCGCCACCGGCGTGGAGCCCGGGGAGCTGGCCGCCGAAGTGGCCGCCGGCGTCCGCCCCGAGTGGACCCCGGCCGAGTCCCGCACCGTGGGGATCCGCTTCCTGTACCCGCCGGAGAACGGCACCGTCCGCTCGGTCGGCGTACCCGCCCCCTCGGACGTGCCGGGACTGCTGGAGACGAACGTGATGGTGGCACCCGGGGTGACGCTGCTGCTGCCGCCCGAGGGCTACCTCAGCCGGTACGCCAACCTGATCTGCGCCGGAGACGATTTCCTGAGCTGCGAGGAGTCCCTCGCCAAGGCGGCCGCACTGACCACGATCGTCCTCGACAGCTGACCCGTCGGCCATGCGAAAACTGAAGGGAGGTGTGTGATGTCGACGAGGGTGACGGTAGTGGGCGGCGGAGTGATCGCCCTGCTCACGGCGGTCGAGTGCGTGCTCGACGGGCACAAGGTCACGGTCGTGGACCAAGGCCCCATCCCGCACAGCAGAGCCACCTCTTTCGACCAGCACCGGATCCTGCGGGCCCTGCACCCGTCGGACCCGCAGGCCACGGCGGCCGCACTGCGTGCGCACCGCCGCTGGGTCGAACTGGAGGAACTTTTCCTGACGCGGTTCTACGAGCAGGTCGGCTCTCTCACCGTCCTGCCGCCCGCGGCCGCGGCCGACGCGGCGGCGATGCTCGCCGGCGCCGGCGGCCACGCCAGGGAACTGACGGCGGCCGGCCTGGCCGACCGCTATCCGCACCTGCACGTGGGCGGCGGCCTCGGCGCGGTACTGGAGGACGAGGCGGGCGTACTGCTCGCCGAACGGGTCCTCGCCGCCTGCGTCGGCTGGCTGAAGTGGCAGCGGGGCATCGAGCTGATCGAGCACCGGGCCGTGACCGCCGTCGACGGCGAGAGCGGCAGCGTACGGCTGGTGGACGGGCGGGTGCTGCGCAGCGACGCGGTCCTGGTGGCCGTGGGCCCCTGGTCCCGGGACCTGCTGCCGCAGAGCATCTCCGAGCAGCTGACCCTGTACCGGCAGTCCCTCCTCTACTGCCGGGTGCCCCGGCAGCAGTCGCAGGCCTGGGCGGCCACCCCGGCCATACCGGCCCTCGGCACCGCCGGCGGAGCCTGGCTGATCCCGCCGGTGGCGGGCACGGCCCTCAAGCTGACCTCGGCCACCGCCTGCCGGGTGGTGGACGCGATCAGCGACTACGCCACCGACCCGTACTGGCAGCGCAGGCTGGAGAAGGAGTTCGGGGACATCCTCCCCGGCTTCGGCCCGGCCTGGGTCACGGCGGCCAAGGACGCCTACTACTCGGCCTTCTCGCCGACCGGCGGGCCGCTGCTGGTCGGCCTGGGCGGCGCGGGATTCGCGTACGCGGCCTGCGGTGGCACATCCTTCAAGTTCGCGCCGCTCATCGCGCGGTCGCTGGCCGACCGGCTGATCGGCAGGACTCCGTCGCTGATCGGCCTCGGTGCGCTCGACGGGCCACCGCTGGACGTCCACACCCCGCAGCTCGCGGGACTGTGAGCGGCGGCGGGATGCGCAAGGAGCGGGCAGTGGCAACGGTGGACGACGTACGGCGGCTCGCGATGGGCCTGCCGAGGACCGAGGAGCACCTGATCCGGGACCGGGTGAAGTTCCGGATCGGCAGCATCGTCTACCTCGCCCTCTCCCGGGACGAGAGCGAACTGGGCTTCGCCTTCCCCAAGGAGGAACGGGCGGCGCTCGTCGCCGCCGAGCCGGAGAAGTTCTTCCTGCCCCGGGAGTCCGATCTGCGCTTCAACTGGGTGGAGGCCCGCCTCGGGGCCCTGGACCACGAGGAGCTGACGGAGCTGGTCACCGAGGCCTGGCGGATGGTGGTGCCCGCGAAGGTGGCCCGCGCCCACCTGGATCCGCAGGCCGCGCCGCCGCTCCCGCCCGCGCCGTCCCTGGCCGGGCTGCGGTCCTCGGCCGTGGTGTTCAACGGCTTCGCGGGGGTGGACCGGAGCTGGCAGGCGCTGCGCGAGGAGACCGGCCACGCCCTCGACCTCTCGCTCGCCGCGCACCGCAGCGCCCTGCACCGCTGGCTGAACTCCTGGGGCTGCCGCATCCGTTACCCGCGCGAGGGCGAGCCCGACACCTTCGGCGCGGGGCTCGCCGCATGGTGGGAGCGGCACACCCTGGCGCACACACCGCTGGCCCGGCTCACCCGGCGGGACATCTCCCGGTTCGCCGCCGCCTACGAGGAGCTCGCGGCGCTGCCCATCGGCCGCCGCAGCCTCGGCCCGACCGCCGCGGCCAAGGCACTGTACGCACTGCGGCCCGACTCGGTCATGCCGTGGGACGCGGCCATCGCGCAGCGGCTGCACGGGGTCCGGGACGGGGCCGCCTTCGCCCGTCACCTTGAGCTCGGCCGGAGCTGGGCGCGTGCGGCGCTGGAGGAGGGCAGCGGCCTCGGCGAAGCGGCCCTGTGCGCCGAGATCGGCCGGCCCGGGGTGTCCCTCGCCAAGATCCTCGACGAGCACCTCTACGTCACGATCACCCACGCGGCCTGACGGCCAGGAGCCCCCGGGCGCCGGACCTACCCCGACTGCCGCGCGTGCGCCTGGCCCCGCGCCGCCGCGGGCGCCGGGTCCTCCTCCGTGGGGTCCGGCTGCGTCAGCGCGTACGCCCGGGCCATCGGCGTCAGTCCGTACTGCCCCGGCAGGTCGGAGTGGTCGAGCAGCCCCGCGTCGAGGAGCCGTTCGAGGAGGTCCTCCACCGGCTGGGCGGACCGCTCGACCAGCATGGCGAGCGCGTCCGCGGACTCGTACACCACGTTGTCCACGGAGGGCGGGTTGTCGGAGCCGGCGAACTGGCGCAGCATCAGCCGCGCCCACGGGGTCAGCAGCCGGTAGGCGCTGTCGAGGCGGCTGGTCAGCGCGTCGTCCCCGATCTGCAGCCGGCCCAGGAAGCGGCCGGGTGCCCGCTGCCCGTCAC
This sequence comes from Streptomyces sp. NPDC040545, assembly GCF_055595065.1. Lineage (NCBI taxonomy): Bacteria > Bacillati > Actinomycetota > Actinomycetes > Kitasatosporales > Streptomycetaceae > Streptomyces > Streptomyces sp. NPDC040545. Next base: position 188,058 of record NZ_JBVIWA010000014.1, on the reverse strand, counting down.
GCCCGTCGGGTGCGCCAGGACCGTCCCCGAGCAGCTCGGACACGGAGTCCTGGAGCATCCACTCGGGGCGGGCCGCGATGCGCCGGCCGGCCAGGTTCAGCGCCAGCGGCAGGTCCCCGCAGGCATCGGCGAGGCGAAGGCAGGCGCGCGGCTCGCTACCGACCCGGTCGCCGCCGAGAAGCTGCGCGAGCAGCTCCATCGACTCGTCGCGGTCCAGTGCGGGGAGCCGGATCCGGCCAATTCCGTCGAGGCCCAGTAGCCGCGATCGGCTGGTGATGATGATGCGGCTCTCGGGCGCCGCGATGAGAAGTTCCCGGATCTGCCGCTCGTGCTGGACGCCGTCCAGCACCACGAGCAGCCGCCGCCGGTTGAGGAGCGACCGGTACAGGCCAATTCTCTGACCGGGATCGTTCGGGATCCGTTCGGTGGGGATACCGAGCGCCTCCAGGAAACCGCCCGCGATCCCGGCGGCGTCCTTGCGGCCGTCCGCGGCCGGGTCGAGGTTCGCGTAGAGCTGCCCGTCGGGCAGGTTCACGGCGAGTTCGTGGGCGAGCCGCAGGGCGAAGGCCGTCTTGCCCACGCCCACCTGACCGCTGATCACCAAGGGCGCCGCAGGGCGCTGCCCGCCGTACGAAGGGGCGGTCAGGGCCCGGGCCCGCTGGAGCAGCTCACGCCGTCCGACCAGGGGATGAGCCTCCATCGGCAGCTGTGACGGGGGCGGCAGCACGGCGCGTACGTCGGCCGCGCGCAGCTCGTTCTCCTGGTGCTGCTGCACGGCTTTGACCGCCGGACGGGCGCTTCCGTCGTCCCCGTCGGCGCGTGCCGCCTCGTGCCAGCGGCGCTCCCAGGTGGCGCGGTCACCGCCGCATGCCTCGGCGAAGGCGAGGGCCACCTGAAGGGTCGGGAGGCGGTAGCCGGCAGCCGCGTCGGAGAGCACGGACGCGGAGAACATGGCCCGGGTGGCCATGTCGCGGTAGCCGGGACTGCCGGCCGCGGTCCGCAGCCTGCGCAACTCCCGGGCGAACGCGGTGACTGGTCCGGCATCGGGGGCCAGCGGTCTCTCCAGTCTTCCCACAGCCTGCTCCTTCGGTACTCGCTCCGTGTGCTGCCTGCTCCGGGCCGCCCATGAACTGTCCGTGTCGCCCTTCCTGATCTGCTACCGGATGCTTACCGCCTGCTAGGGGTAACCCCTATGATCCGGCTGACATGACCTGGCCAGGGGTCTTGTTCATTTGGGGGTGGATGTCCGATGCCGGGGGCGGATGCGGAATCCGGGGAAAGACGAAGCGTGGAACCTGCGGGGGGCAGGCTGCGCTTCAACGTGCTCGGATCGCTTGAGGGATGGTTCGGAGAAGTACGGCTGAGGCTGGGGGGAGCGATCCAGGAACGGGTCCTGTGCGTCCTGCTGCTCGAAGCCGGCCGGGTGGTGCCCGTGGCCCGCCTCGTCGAGGCGACCTGGGAGAAGGACCCGCCGGTGACCGCGGCGCACCAGGTCCGCAAGGCCGTCGCCGACCTGCGGCGGCGCATACCCACCGGCACCGAGGTGATCGCCACCGACGGGCCGGGGTACCGCGTGGTGGTGGCGGACGACCAGGTCGACCTCCTGGAGTTCGACGCCCTCACCAAGGCGGCGGGCCAGGCCCTGCGGGAGGGCGGCCGGGCCGAGGCCGCCGAGGCACTGCGGTCCGCCCTCGCACTGTGGCGGGGATCGGTGCTGTCCGGCACCGGCGGGCCGGTGATCGAGGCCGCGGCGACCGCACTGGAGGAGCGCCGGCTGGCCGCCGCCGAGCAGTTCTTCGACCTGAGCCTCGCACTGGGCGAGAGCGGTGAGCTCATCTCGGGCCTGCGGGCCCTGATCACCCAGCACCCGCTGCGGGAGACCCTGCGCGGCCAGCTGATGCTCGCCCTGTACCGCTCCGGGCGCCAGGCCGAGGCGCTCAAGGAGTACGGAGAGGTCCGCGAGCTGCTCGTGGACGAGCTCGGGATCGACCCCGGCCCCCGGCTGGCCAAGCTGTACGAGGCGATCCTGCGGGACAGCCCCGAGCTGGCCGCGCCCGAACGGCCGGCGCCGGTGATCGCGGCGCCCGTACGTACGGTGCCCGGACCGGGGGCCCCCGCGGAGCCGGTGCCCGAACCGGCCGTTCCCGCGTCCGCGGTCGCCGAGGGCGCGGCCCCCGGGGCCGCGGCCCGCACGGAACAGGACCGGGAAGGAGAACCGGGAACGCGCGTCGCGCCGGCCGACGCCCCGTGCACCCTGCCGTACGACCTGCCCGACTTCACCGGCCGCGCCAAGGAGCTGGCCGAGCTCTTCGACTACGTGCAGGACGAGGGCCGGGGCGCGGAGCGGTACGCCCGGATCGTGGCCATCGACGGCATGGGCGGCATGGGCAAGACCACCCTGGCCGTGCGCGCCGCGCACCGGCTGGCCGGCCGGTATCCCGACGGGCAGCTCCACATCGACCTGCACGGATTCACCCCGGGCCGCGAGCCCGTGACGCCCACCGCCGCGCTCGACGGCCTGCTGCGGACCCTCGGTACTCCGGGCGACCGGATTCCCGAGGACCTGGAGGGGCGCACCGCCCTGTGGCGGTCGAAGCTGGACGGCCGGCGGATGCTGCTCCTGTTCGACAACGCGGTCGACGCGGCGCAGATCAGGCCCCTGCTGCCGGCCTCGCCCGGCTGTCTCGCCCTGATCACCAGCCGCGGGCGGCTGCTGGACCTCGACGGCGTCGAGTGGGTGTCCATCGGGATGATGGAGCCCGAGGACAGCACCAGCCTGATGGCGGAGACCCTCGGCACCACCCGGGTGGCCGCCGAGCCGGCGGCCTCCGCCGAACTGGCCGAGCTGTGCGGGCACCTGCCGCTGGCGCTGCGGATCGCGACCGCCCGGCTGCGCAACAGGCCGCGCTGGACCGTGCGTTATCTGGTCGAGCGGCTGCGCGACGAGAAACGCCGGATGGACGAGCTGAGTTCGGGAGAACGCAGTGTCGCGGCGACCCTGCGCCTGTCGTACCTGGCGATGGACGAGGAGTACCGGACGGCGTTCCGCATCCTCAGCCTGTACCCGTGCGCCGGGACGGACGTCCACTCGGCGGCGGCGCTCCTCGGCACCGCCGTCCGTGACGCCGAGGACGCCCTGGAGTTCCTGCTCGACGTCCACCTGGTCCAGCAGCCCGACATCGGCCTCTACACCTTCCACGACTTGGTGCGCAGTTTCGCGCAGAGCCTGCGGGGCCCGGCGACGGCGGACGACGACGCGGCGGCGGTCGAGCGGCTGCTCGGCTACTACCTGACGACCTCGGACGCCGCCTGCGAGGTGCTCTTCCCCAGCCGTGAACGCCGCCCCACCGGTATCCCGCCGTACCAGGGCGAACGGCCGGCCTTCCGGGACACCGAGCAGGCCCTGAGCTGGTTCGACCGGGAACAGGCCGGGCTGCTCGCGGCCGTGTCCCTGGCCGAGCGGTGCGGCCACGACCGGTACGCGGCCTGCCTGAGCCGCAACGTCGGCTTCCACCTGCACACGCACGGGCAGCTCGACGAGTTCTGGAGCGTCGGGCACCTCGCGGTGGCCGCGGCCCGCCGGCTCGACGATCCCGCGCTCCTCGGCATCAGCCTGGCCAACCTGGGCGCCGCCTGCTGGAAGCTGGGCCGCTTCGAGGAGGGGCTGGAGGTGGCCACGGAGGCGCGCGACACGGCGATCCGGGCCGGGGACCGGCACACCGAGGCGAACAGCGAATCGACCATCGGGCTGCTGATGTCGATGCTCGGCAGGTACGAGGAGGCCTTACCGCTGGTGGAGCGGTCCGTCTCCATGGCCCAGGACCTGGGCAATCCGCGGGCGGAGTCGGAGAGCCTGACCATCCTCAGCACGCTGTACGAGCGGTGGGGCCGCTTCCCGGAAGCGGCGGAGGTCGCCCGCCGGGCGATCGAGATCGACCGTGACCTCGGCTACCGCAGCAACGAGATCGTGGCCCTGACCGATCTGGCCTTCGCCCAGGTGGGCCTCGGCGAGTTCGCGGACGCGGACGCCAGCCTCGAGCGGGCCCGGGACCTGTGCGACGAGACCAGGTCGCCGGGGGACGTCGCCCTGGTGCTGGCACTGTCCGCCCAGGTCGCGCACGAGCGGGGCGACGCGCTGCAGGCGCGTGCCTTCGCTGAGCGCTCCCTGGCGCTCGGGCGCACGAGCGGGACCCCGATCCGGCTCGCGAGGGTCGAGAACGTCCTGGGCCAGCTCCACCTGCTGTGGGGGGAGCACGAGGTCGCGCTGGCCCTGCACGGCCACGCCCACAAGATCGCGGCGCCGATGAGCTTCCGGGCGGAGGAGGCGTCCGCGCTGGTGGGCCTCGCCTCGGCGGCCGAGGCGCTCGGTGATGCGGCGGCCGCTGCCCGGCACCGGGCGGCCGCCGAGGAGCTGTCCGATTTCATGGGCCTGCCGGCGCACCGCCGCAGGTACTGAGCGCGGGAACGGAACTGCCCCGCACCGGACTCCGGTGCGGGGCAGCCCCGTGACGTGCGCGGCAAGCGGTCACCTGCGGGTGGAGGGGGCCGGGGACGGGGCCGGGGAGGCGACCCCGGGGCCCTTGTCCTCCGCGAGGACCTGGTGGCCGGAGGACTTACCGGTGTCGGCCTGGCTGTCGACCGTGACTCCGAACCCGAACGCCAGGGCCGCCGCGATGATCCCGATCAGTCCGGCCAGCTTGCTGCGCATCTCTCGAACCCCCTGATGTGTACCCGGTGCGGCTCCCGTGTGGTGCGGTGGCCGCTCTCGACAGGACACAGACTGGCCGCAGCCCTTACCGGTCCGTTCCCCTCTCGATACCGCTCGTGACCGGGGCGCGGGAACGGCCGTCACCGCGCCGTTCCCGGTCCGGCTCCATGGCCGCCGCGATACGTGATCCCCGCGCGCTGACCAGCACATCTGTCCGCGTGGTACCCGATTCGTACCCGGCCAGATCCAGCAGGGCCCGGACCGTCGCGCGGATCCCGGCCTGCTCCGCGTCGCGCAGCGGCGCCGCCGTTCCCTCGGGGGCGATGTCGGCGACCAGGTGCATACCGTCGACGGTCAGGGTCTCCACCCTGAACTTGGCTCCGGTCAGGAGCTCTTCGACGAGATAGGGGGCCGAGTGCCGTGCGGTGACGGCCTGTTCGGCCCACCGGGCCAGTGCGGGGCGGTCGTGCACCGGGACGGTCCACCAACACCCGGACTTGTCGGCCGACTTGATGACCACGGGCAGGGGGAACTCCTCCGCCAGGGAACACGCCTCGGTGACGGACCGGGCTTCTTCGGCACGTACCGCGGAGGTCCGGCTCTCATTGAGGATCCGCCGGATCGTCACCGCGTCCGGCAGCGCGCGGGCCGGCTTCCCGCGGCTCGCGGACAGCTCCCTCAGCACCTCCTCGGCGGCGGCCGCGGCCCCGCTGCCCAGACCCCGTTCGAGATCGCTCGCGAGATGGAGGACCTGCCCGATCCCGTGTTCGAGGACGGTGTCCGTCAACAGGGTGCGCAGCGCGGCCGTGTCATCGAAGTCCACCCGGAGGAGCCGCTGCGGGGGCAGCTCCGCGGGAAGCCGCGCCTCCGGCGGGCGGGGTCCGGGATCGGACACCACCCACACGTCCAGGCCCGCCACGATCGCGGCGCTCACGAGCCCGGGTCCGGGCCTGACCAGCATTACCCGCTCCGCGGCCTGTCTGATGATCACAGAAATCTCCTCCATCGTGTCCCACGATGGTGGCGCCGGGCCTTCCCGGTCCCGTCCCGCCGCGTTCCCGGACGGGCCGTGACCTGGGCCGGGTGTCCCCCGGACGGCCCCGTCGCAGGGCCGTGCGGCGCCCGGTGCAGGACAGTGGAAGGAGGTACCGATCCCGGGGGGCAGCATCACGCCGGAGGCGTACAGACATGGGACTCTTCGACTTCCTGAAGCCCGACAAGAAGAAGGCGCACGACGCCGCCGAGCAGGCCAAGGAGCAGGTGCAGCAGCAGGCCGGCGAGGTGGGGCGGCCTCCCTCGGGTTCGGCGGCCGACGCCGCCTCGGCCACCCGGGCCACCGCCGAGCGCATGGCGGCGGCCGCTCCGCCCAGGCCCGCCCCGGCGACCCCGACCCCCACGTCCGCCGCGCACAAGGCGGTGCCCGCGCCCCCCAGGCCGACCGCAATGCCGAAGCCCGCGGCCTCCTCCGCCGCCGCGCCGGGCGCCATGTACACGCCCACCCCGCACTCGGCCGCGCACAAGGCGGTACCGGCGGCCCCGATGCGGGGGCCCACCGCCACCAGGCGCACGTACACCGTCAAGCCCGGTGACTCGCTCCCCGCGATCGCCCGGAACGAGCTCGGCAACGAGGCCCGCTGGCGTGAGCTCTACGCGATGAACAGGGGTGTCGTCGGTTCCAACCCCGACCTCGTCCGCCCGGGCATGGTCCTCACCCTCCCCGGCTGACGCGCCCGGCGGCCCGGCGGACGCGGAAGGGGCCCGGATCCACGTGAGCTGGATCCGGGCCCCTTCGCGTGCGCCGCTCAGAGCTGCTCGTCGTCTCAGAGCTGCTTGTCGTCGGGGCCCGCTTCGGCCTCGCGCTCCTTCTGGGCCAGCTCCTCGTCGAAGGCGGACGGCGCCGCGTCGCGCGCCGACAGCTCGGTGGCCGCCGGCGGTTCGACGAGCCAGTCCGGATTCGACTGCTGGTCCCACCACCGCCACGCCGCGTAGGCGGCGCACGCCAGTACGCCAACCAGCGCGGCACCGCGCAGGAACTTCCCCGTGCGCGCGCGCCGCTCGTGGCGGCGTACGAGCTTCTGCACTTCCTTGGCCGTCACCTGGCCGCGCAGCGCCGCGAGCGCCGCCGTCGACCGGGACGCGGCCTCCTCGGCCACCGGCGTCGCGGCCGCGATCGCGCTCTCGAGCTTCGGCTGGGTGTATTCGGCGGCCTGCCGCGCCGCCAGGCGCGCCTGTGTCGCCGCCCGGTCGACGGAGGGCGGCACATGGGCCCGCGCCGCCTTGAGCCGTGGATGCAGATGGCAGTCGTAGGTCGTACGGGCGTGCTGGGCGGCGCTGGTCGCCGCGTACGACACCTTGGGCGCCAGCCGCTCGTTCGCTTCCTGGGCGTAGTGCACCGCGGCTTCCCTGGCGGATCCCGCGTACGGTGCCACCACTTCCGTCGCGTGCCGCACGCTCTCCCTGGCGCTCTCGGCTGCCAGGCGCATGCTCTCCTTGCCGGTCACGGGATCCTCCTCCTCGGTGGCGGACACAGTTCACCTTTCCACTCCTTGTCGGATCATGCCTGCCATATCGCGGACAGGCATGCGTGACAGGGCATACGGGTGGAGGATTTCAGTGCCGCGGAGCGCTCCGTGCGACCATCTGGACCGACAGTGATGACTATGGAAGGCAGATCCGTGGCCGAGAAGCTCTACGCCACCCTGAAGACGACCCACGGCGACATCGAGATCGAGCTGCTGGAGAACTTCGCTCCGAAGACCGTCAGGAACTTCGTCGAGCTCGCCACGGGCGCCCGGGAATGGACCCGCCCCACCGACGGCCAGAAGACCACGGACCCGCTGTACGACGGCACCGTCTTCCACCGCGTCATCAGCGGCTTCATGATCCAGGGCGGCGACCCGCTCGGGAACGGCACCGGCGGCCCCGGCTACCGGTTCGCGGACGAGTTCCACCCCGACCTGGCCTTCACCAAGCCCTTCCTGCTCGCCATGGCCAACGCGGGCCCGGGCACCAACGGCTCGCAGTTCTTCATCACCGTCGCGCCCACCGCCTGGCTGACGCGCAAGCACACCATCTTCGGCGAGGTCACCGACCCGGCCAGCCAGAAGGTCGTGCAGGCCATCGCCGCCAGCGCCACCAACCCGCGCACCGAGCGCCCCCTGGACGACGTGATCATCCAGTCCGTGGTCGTCGAGAAGCGCTGACCGAGAAGCGCCGGCGCCGGGAACCTTTCGGCCCCGCCCGTCCGTACTGGATACGTACGGGACCGGCGGGGCGCGCCCTGGCCCCCTGGCCCCCCTGGCCCCCCTGCCTCGCCGCTGACCTAGGGAACCGATGGACACCGACCGTCTGCCGGGCTGCTACCGCCACCCGGACCGCGACACGGGGATCAGCTGCACCCGCTGCGAGCGCCCCATCTGCCCCGAGTGCATGATCAGCGCCTCGGTCGGCTTCCAGTGTCCCGAGTGCGTCCGCGAAGGCTCCGGCACCGGGCACCACCCCGCCGTCAACGCCCCGCGCACCGTCGCGGGCGGGGTGGTCGCCGCCGACCCCCACCTGGTCACCAAGATCCTCATCGGGATCAACGTCCTGGTGTTCCTCGCGGTGCTCTTCGACCCGGCGCTCGCGGTCCAGATGGAGCTGATCGGCCGGTACCGGGAGTTCGCGTACCTCGCCGGCCCCGTCCGCGGAGTTTCCACAGGCGAGTACCACCGGCTGCTGACCTCGGTCTTCCTGCACGTCGAGTGGTGGCACATCATCGGCAACATGATCGGGCTGTGGGTGATCGGCGGTCCGCTGGAAGCGGCGCTGGGCCGGGTCCGCTATCTCGCGGTGTTCCTGCTCTCCGGCCTGGGCGGCAGCGCGCTGGTCTATCTGCTGAGCGAGCCGAACGTCCCGACCCTCGGCGCCTCCGGCGCCGTCTTCGGCCTGCTCGGCGCCACCGTCGTCCTGGCGAAGCGGCTGCGCTACGAGATGCGGCCGGTGATCGTCATGGTCGTGCTGATGCTGGTGCTTACCTTCGTACCGCTGGGCGGCGCGCTCACGGTGTCCTGGCAGGCCCATGTGGGTGGCCTGGTCACCGGAGCGCTGGTGGGTCTGGGCATGCTCATGCCGGCTGCCGGCCGCAATCGCGCACTGGTCCAGTGGGGCACCTGCGCGATGGTTCTTCTGCTGGCCTCGATGGTGATTCTGATCCGCACCGCGGAACTCACCTGATCACACCGGCGTCAACTCTCCACAGAGTTATCCACAGATCTTCTGTCTTTTCCTCAGGTGTGGATGACGCTGTGGATAACTCATGGGGAGAGCTTCCATCAGGGGCTGTCGGGTGCTACTTCCACTGCGTGGATACGCCGAATCCGGCAGCGATGAAGCCGAAACCGACCACAATGTTCCAATTGCCCAGAGCCTCGATCGGCAGCTGGGTCTCGGTCACGTAGAAAACGACGATCCACGCGAGTCCGATCAGGAAGAACGCCAGCATGACCGGGGCGACCCAGCTGCGATTCGTGAGCCGGATGCTCTGCGGCTGCCGCGTCGGCGGCGGCGTGTAGTCGTCCTTCTTGCGGATACGTGACTTCGGCACGAGGGGCTCTCCTGTCGATGCGCTGGGGACCTTGCCTGCCCCGGGCGTCCGTTAGCGTAGTGGACCTGTGGCGTTGAAGGAGAAGGGTACGTTGAGCAATTCAGACGACTCCTCCGCGGGTCCCCGTCGCCGGGCCAGGCCGGTCCGGCTGCTGACGGCCGCCGTCTTCGCCCTGGCCGGGCTGCTCTTCGTCACCAGTTTCAACACCTCCAAGGGTACGAACATCCGGACGGACGCCTCACTCCTGAAGCTGTCGGACCTCATCAAGGAGCGCAGCCAGGACAACGCGGCGCTGGAGCAGAGCACCGCGGCCGCACGCGGCCGGGTGGACGCACTCGCCGAGCGTGACGACGGCAGCACCAAGGCCGAGGACGCCAAGCTGGCCGCCCTGCGCGCCGCCTCCGGCACCGAGGAGCTGACCGGCAAGGGCCTGACGGTCACCCTCAACGACGCCCCGCCGAACGCCACCGCCCGCATCCCCAACGTGCCCGAGCCGCAGCCCAACGACCTGGTGATCCACCAGCAGGACCTGCAGGCCGTGGTCAACGCTCTCTGGCACGGCGGTGCCCAGGGCATCCAGGTCATGGACCAGCGGCTGATCTCCACCAGCGCGGTGCGCTGCGTGGGCAACACCCTGATCCTCCAGGGCCGGGTCTACTCGCCGCCGTACAAGATCTCGGCGGTCGGCGACCCGGGCGCGATGAAGAAGGCCCTGGCGGCCTCCCCGGCCCTGCAGAACTACCAGCTGTACGTGAACGCGTACGGGCTCGGCTGGAAAGTGGACGAGCACAAGGCGCTGACACTTCCCGGCTACTCCGGCACAGTGGACCTCCACTATGCGAAGCCGGTGGCGCCCACCCCGTGATCGGGTCCGTCCTGACGTCGTACTGCGCCTGGTGGTACGGACGTTCAGCGAGGTGTGCCTGACGGCGGGCACGCTGAGCGTGCTCTTCGTCGCGTACGTCCTGCTGTGGACCGGGGTCAAGGCCGACCGGGCCATGGACGGGGAGATGGACCGGATGCGCGACCGCTGGGCGGCCGCCCAGGCGGCCGCCGCCGCGCCGCAGCCGGAAGCGCCGCAGGCCCCTCCGGTGTCCCCGCCGCCCGCCGCGGAGCCGGAGCGCCACCCCGCCGGCCGGGCCTTCGCGCAGATGTACGTCCCGCGCTTCGGCCCCGACTGGGTCAAGCCCGTGCTGGAGGGCACCGACCCCGAACTGCTGAAGAAGGGCCTCGGCCACTACGCCGCCACCGCCCCCCTCGGCGCCGTCGGGAACTTCTCGGTGGCCGGCCACCGGCGCACCTACGGGGACCCCTTCAAGGACTTCCCGCAACTGCGTCCGGGCGACGAGGTGATCCTCAAGGACGCGAGCACCTGGTACACGTACACGCTCCGTTCCGCGCCCCTGCGCACCCTGCCCACCGATGTCGCCGTGGTCGACCCGGTCCCGGAGAAATCACCGTTCCGGGCGCCCGGCCGCTATCTGACGCTGACGACCTGCGATCCGGAATGGGGTCACAGCCACCGGCTGGCCGTGTGGGCGGAGCTGACCGGTACGCGCCCCGCCTCCCAGGGGCGGCCGGAGGGTTTGTCCGGGTGACCCACCCTTTCGGGCCGCTGCCTTTAGTCTGTTCGCGTACCGCCCCCCGCGGTGCGTTGAACGAACGTGGACGAAAAGGAATCAGGCGGCATGTACGGCTGGATCTGGCGGCACCTGCCGGGAAACGCGTGGGTACGCGCGCTGATCTCGCTCGTACTGGTCCTCGCGGTGGTCTTCGTGCTGTTCCAGTACGTCTTCCCGTGGGCCGAGCCGCTTCTTCCGTTCAACGATGTGACGGTGGACGAGGGATCGGGAGCCACTCCGTGAGCGCGCGCATTCTGGTTGTGGACAACTACGACAGCTTTGTCTTCAACCTGGTCCAGTACCTCTACCAGCTCGGTGCCGAATGCGAGGTGCTGCGCAACGACGAGGTCGAGCTCTCGCACGCGCAGGACGGCTTCGACGGCGTGCTGCTGTCCCCCGGCCCCGGTACGCCGGAGGAGGCGGGCGTCTGCATCGACATGGTCCGCCACTGCGCGCGCACGGCCGTTCCCGTCTTCGGCGTGTGCCTCGGCATGCAGTCGATGGCGGTCGCCTACGGAGGTGTCGTGGGCCGGGCTCCCGAGCTGCTGCACGGCAAGACCTCACCCGTGATCCACGAGGGGCTCGGGGTGTTCGAGGGACTGCCGTCGCCGTTCACCGCGACCCGCTACCACTCCCTCGCCGCCGAGCCCGGGACCCTGCCGGACGCGCTGGAGGTCACGGCGCGGACCGAGGACGGGATCATCATGGGGCTGCGCCACCGTGAGCACGACGTCGAGGGCGTCCAGTTCCACCCCGAGTCGGTGCTGACCGAGTGGGGCCACCGGATGCTCGCCAACTGGCTGGTGCGGTGCGGTGACGCGGGTGCCGTGGAGCGCTCGGTGGGGCTGGCCCCGGTGGTGGGCAAGGCCGTCGCGTGACCACGGTCGCGCCGTCCGCGCCCACGCAGGGCCGGGCCGCGCGACGCAGGGCCGCTCAGGAGGCCGCGAAACAGGCCGCCCGACGCACCCGCAGGCGGGGCGGCCGGCGGCGCAGGCGGCCCGCCTCGGGCGGCCCGGTGGTCATCGCGAGCCGGCTGGGCGGAGAGCTGTTCATCACGCTGGGCCTGGTGATGCTGCTGTTCGTCGCCTACCAGCTCTGGTACACGAACCTGCTGGCGGAGCGGGTGGCGAACGGCGCCGCCGGCTCCCTGCGCCAGACCTGGGAGCAGGATCCGGGCGGCTCCGGGGCCGCCGCACCGCCCGTGACCGCCTTCGAACCCGGCCAGGGCTTCGCGATCCTCCACATCCCGAAGCTGGACGTGAAGGTCCCGGTGGCGGAGGGCATCAGCAAGCCGAAGGTGCTGGACAAGGGCATGGTCGGGCACTACGGCGAGGGCGCGCTGAAGACGGCGATGCCGGCCGACAAGGCAGGCAACTTCGCGGTGGCCGGACACCGCAACACCCACGGCGAGCCGTTCCGCTACATCAACCGGCTGGTGCCCGGGGATCCCGTCGTGGTCGAGACCCGGGACGCCTACTACACGTACGAGATGACCTCGTCGCTCGCGCAGACCCCGCCGGCGAACGTGGCGGTGATCAAGCCCGTGCCGGAGGGTTCGGGATTCACATCCGCGGGCCGGTACATCACGCTGACGACCTGCACCCCGGAGTTCACCAGCACCTACCGGATGATCGTATGGGGCAGGATGACCGAGGAACGCCCCCGCAGCCAGGGCCCGCCGCCCGCGCTGACCAGCTAAGGACGAATCAGCAGTGTCTCGTGCCCGCCGCCGCGCCGCGGCCCCGCCCGTCGGCAACCGCAGTGTGCTCGCCGGATTCCTGAGCCTGCTGGGCGAGGTCCTGATCACCGTGGGCCTGGTGCTGGGCCTGTTCGTGGCCTACTCGCTGTGGTGGACGAACGTGCTCGCGGACCGGCAGGCGTCGGCGCGCGGCGACGAGGTCCGCCAGCAGTGGCAGGCCCCCGCCCCGGAGGCCGCCGGACCCGGGGCGCTGGACACCCAGGACGGCATCGGATTCCTGCACGTACCGGCGATGAGGAACGGCGAGGTGCTGGTCAAGCCGGGGACCGACCCGGACGTCCTCGACGACGGCGTGGCCGGGTACTACACGCAGCCGGTGAAGTCGGCGCTGCCGTGGGACGAGAAGGGCAACTTCTCGCTGGCCGCGCACCGGGACGGCCACGGGGCGAAGTTCCACAACATCGACAAGGTGAAGAGCGGCGACGCGATCGTCTTCGAGACCCGCGACACCTGGTACGTCTACAAGGTCTTCGCGGAACTGCGCCAGACCTCGAAGTACAACACCGACGTGATCAGCGCGGTCCCCAAGGACTCGGGGAAGACCGCCCCCGGCCGGTACATCACGCTCACCACCTGCACGCCGGTCTACACCTCGAAGTACCGGTACATCGTGTGGGGCGAGCTGGCCCGGACGGAGAAGGTGGACGCGAAGCGGACCCCGCCGGCCGAACTGCGCTGAGCGCCCGCGGCGACCGGAGCGGGCCTGGCACCGCCAGGACCCCACAAGGCCCCTGTGCGCGGCGCTGACGCCTCCCGGGTCCCACGAGGCCCATGCGTCCCGGATGCGGCCGCAGGCGGCCGTACAGCGGCGGGACGCACAAAGGTCCGGCCTCCCTCCCCGATACCGGGGAGGGAGGCCGGACCTTTTCGCTGGGCCGGTGGCCGCGACCGCGGTCGCGTCAGCGGTTGTCGCCCAGGCCGCCGAAGCCGCCGCCGTTGTTGTTGCCGCCCTGCTGACCGCCGCCGCCCCCGAAGGCGATGACATTCACGGTCTGGCCCGTGGCCACCGGGGTGCCCGGCTGCGGGTCGGTGGTCACGACGATCGCGTTGCCGTCCGTCGCACCGGTGACGATGCCGAGCCGGAGGCCGACGCGCCGCAGCTCCTCCTTGTACTGGTCCACGGTGCGGCCGGCGAAGTTGGGCACCGTGGTCTGCGCCGAGGCCTTGGCGATGGTGATGTTCACCGTCTTGCCCACCTCGAGCTGCTGGCCCGCCGCGAACTGCTGCTCGATGATCGTGCCCGGCACGGCTCCGGGGGACTCGGTCTCCGTCACGCTGCCGAGCCTGAGCTTGGCGTCCGTGAGTGCCTTGACCGCCTCGTCCTTCCGCTTGCCCCTGAGCTCCGGCACGTCCGCCTTGGAGATCTCCTTGGCGACGGTCAGCGTGACGACGCTGTTGCGCTCCGCCTCGCCGCCCTTCGGGCTCTGCTCGAGGACGGTCCCGGCGGTGCGCTCGGACTCCTGGGGCTTGCGGTCGACCTGCAGCCCCTTGTCCTTGAGCACCTTCTCCGCGTCCTCGAACTTGAGGTTGACCACGTCGGGGACCGTCACCTTGGGCGCGCCCGTGGAGACCGTCACCGTGATGGTGGTGCCGTTGTCGACCTTCCTATCGGCTGCGGGGTCCTGCTTGCAGACGTTGCCCTTGGGCTGGTCCTCGCAGGGTGCGTCGGGGCCCTTGACCACGTTGAGGCCGACGTTGGTGCCGCTCTTCTGGGCCTTTTCGAAGGTCTGGCCGATGAGCTTGGGCACGGTGGGCCGGTTGTCGGCGCCCTCGCCGAAGAGGGAACGGCCGATGAGGATCGCGCCGACCAGGACGAGGATGCCCGCCGCGACGAGCAGGACGGTGGACGCCTTGCTCTTCTTCTGGCGGCGGTTCGGGCCCTGGTCGTAGCCGCCCTGGTCGCCGTAGCCGTATCCGCCGTCGCCGGGGGGCATGGGCGGCATCATCGACGTCTGGCCACCGGGGTCGGTGGTGCGCAGGGCGGCGGTGGGCTGGTCGTAGCCCTGGTGCCCGTAGCCGTGGCCCTGGTCGGGGTAGCCGTAGCCGCCGGCCGCACCCATGGTGGCGGCGGCGGCGACGGGCTGGCCGTCGAGGCAGGCCTCGATGTCGGCACGCATCTCGTCGGCCGACTGGTAGCGGTAATCGGGGTCCTTGACCAGTGCCTTGAGGACGATGGCGTCCATCTCGGGCGTGATCTCGGGATCGAAGTTCGACGGCGGCTGCGGCTCTTCCCGTACGTGCTGGTAGGCGACGGCCACGGGGGAGTCGCCGACGAACGGGGGCCGGACGCTGAGGAGCTCGTAGAGCAGGCAGCCCGCGGAGTAGAGGTCGGAGCGCGCGTCGACCTGCTCGCCCTTGGCCTGCTCGGGGGAGAGGTACTGGGCGGTGCCGATGACGGCGGCCGTCTGCGTCATGGTCATACCGGAGTCGCCCATGGCGCGGGCGATGCCGAAGTCCATGACCTTGACCTGGCCGGTGCGGGTCAGCATCACGTTGGCGGGCTTGATGTCGCGGTGCACGATGCCGGCGCGGTGCGAGTACTCCAGGGCCTGGAGGATGCCGATGCACATCTCGAGGGTGCGCTCGGGCAGCAGCTTGCGGCCCGAGTGCAGCAGCTCGCGCAGCGTGGAACCGTCGACGTACTCCATCACGATGTACGGGATGGAGATGTTGTCGACGTAGTCCTCGCCGGTGTCGTAGACCGCGACGATCGCCGGGTGGTTCAGCGACGCGGCCGACTGGGCCTCGCGCCGGAACCGGGCCTGGAAGGACGGGTCACGGGCGAGGTCGGCGCGCAGGGTCTTGACGGCGACGGTACGGCCGAGCCGGGTGTCGTGCGCGAGGTAGACCTCGGCCATGCCACCACGGCCGAGCACGTGGCTCAGCTCGTACCGGCCGCCGAGGCGACGCGGCTCTTCCATAACGTTGCAGCCCTCTCCGTCAGTCCCGACCGCACCTGTGTGTGGTCCGGCGGTGTGCTGTTCGCGCAAAGGCTACCGGCCGATCGTCCGTGATCGGTTCGTGGCCACAGGCTGATACTGGACCGGTACCGTACGCGCGAACCGGGCCGGAATTCTGTGATGTGAGTCACTGTGATCCGGCCGTCGTCCCTCGGTCACTTCTGGCTGTTCAGTACCGCCTGCATGACCGCCTTGGCGACGGGAGCGGCCAGACCGCCACCGCTGATGTCCTCACGGTCCGCCTCGCTGTCCTCGATCACGACGGCGACGGCGACGGGCGAGGACTTGTCCGGGGTCTCGGCGTAGGAGATGAACCAGGCGTACGGGCGCTTCTTGTTGCCCTCGCCGTGCTGCGCCGTACCGGTCTTGCCGCCGACCGTCACGCCGTTCATCTTGGCCTTGGTGCCGGTGCCGTTCTGGACGACGTTGACCATCATCTGCTGCACCTTCTCCGCGTTGGCGGCGGAGAGCGGCCGGCTCATCTCCTGCGGCTCGTGCTTCTCGATGATGTCCAGGCCGGGGGACGCGAGGTTGTCCACCATGTACGGCTTCATCAGCTTGCCGTCGTTGGCGATCGCGGCGGTGACCATGGCCATCTGGAGCGGAGTGGCGGCGGTGTTGAACTGTCCGATGGAGCTCTGGGCGTTGCCGTCCTTGCCCATCTTCTTGTCGTAGATGCTGGCGAACGCGCGGACCGGAATGTCGATCTTGTCGTTGTTGAAGCCGAACTTCTCCGAGGTCTCCACCATCTTGTCGCGGGTGACCTTGTCGCCCATGTTCGCGAAGACCGAGTTGCAGGAGATGCGCAGCGCCTCGTTGAGGCTGGCCTTCTCGCAGCCCTTGGCGTGGTTGATCATCTCGGTCTTGGTGCCGGGCAGGAAGTACGGGTCCGGAGTGTCCGTCGGAGCGTTGATGTCCTGGACGACGCCGTGTTCGAGGGCGGCGGCCGCGGTGACCACCTTGAAGGTGGAGCCCGGCGGGTACGTCTCGCGCAGGGCGCGGTTCACGAGGTTCTTGTCCTCGCTGTCCTTCAGCTCGACCCAGGCCTTCTCGTCGTCCTTGGAGTTGCCCGCGAAGCGCGAGGGGTCGTACGAGGGCGTGGAGACCAGGGCCAGGATGGCGCCGGTGCGCGGGTCGATGGCCGCGACGGCGCCCTTCTTCGTGCCCAGCGCCTCGAAGGCGGCCTTCTGGGCATCGGGGTTGAGCGTGGTGACGACGTTGCCGCCCTGCTTCTTCTCCCCGGTGAACATGCCGATGGTGCGGTCGAAGAACAGCCGGTCGTCGTTGCCGGTGAGGATGCCGTCCTCGAGGGATTCCAGCTGGGTGGAGCCGAAGGCCTGCGAGGCGTACCCGGTGACGGGAGCCCAGAGCTCGCCGTTCGTGTAGGTCCGCTTGTACTTGTAGTCGCTGCCGTCGGTCACCTTGGAACCGGTGATCGGCTCGCCCTTGACGATGATGTTGCCGCGCTCGGTCGCGTACTGGGCGATCTGGACCCGGCGGTTCTCCTTGCGGGTGCTGAGCTCCTCGGCCTGCACGTACTGCAGCCAGTTGGTGCGGATCAGCAGGGCGAGGACGAGCAGCCCGCAGAACAGCGAGATGCGGCGCAGGGGCTTGTTCATGACGGACGGACCACCTGGGTCATCTCGGAGTCGGGGGACGGGGCGGGGGCCGGTGCGGGGCGGCGTGCGGTGTCGCTGATCCGGATGAGGATGGCGATGAGGATCCAGTTCGCGAGGACGGAGGAACCGCCGGACGCGAGGAAGGGCATCGTCATGCCGGTGAGGGGGATGAGGCCCATGACGCCGCCGGCGACCACGAAGATCTGGAGGGCGAAGGCGCCGGAGAGGCCGATGGCGAAGAGCTTGCCGAAGGGGTCGCGGGCGGCGAGCGCGGTGCGCACGCCCCGCTCGATGATGAGCCCGTAGATCAGGAGGAAGGCCATCACTCCGGCGAGGCCGAGCTCTTCGCCGACGGTGGAGAAGATGAAGTCGGAGTTGGCGGCGAAGCCGATCAGGTCGGAGTTGCCCTGGCCCCAGCCGGCGCCGAGGACGCCGCCGGAACCGAAGCTCATGATCGACTGGCCGACCTGCTCGCACGCACCCGAGGTGGTGTAGCAGGCGAAGGGGTCGAGCCAGGCGGTGACGCGGACCTTGACGTGGCTGGCGAAGGTGCCGACGACCACGGCGCCGCCCACCGACATCAGCAGGCCGATGACGATCCAGCTGGTGCGCTCGGTGGCCACGTACAGCATGATCACGAACATGCCGAAGAAGAGCAGCGAGGTGCCGAGGTCGTTCTCGAAGACGAGGACGAGCAGGCTCATGGCCCAGATCATCAGGATCGGGCCGAGGTCGCGGCCGCGCGGCAGGTAGAGGCCCATGAAGCGGCGGCTGGCCAGCGCGAGCGCGTCGCGCTTCACCATCAGGTAGCCGGCGAAGAAGATCGCGATGACGATCTTGGCGAACTCCCCGGGCTGGATGGAGAAGCCGCCCACGCTGATCCAGATCTTCGCGCCGAAGACGTCGGCGCCGAGGCCCGGGACGACGGGCAGGATCAGCAGGACCAGGGCACCGGCCATCGAGATGTACGTGAACCTCTGCAGGACGCGGTGGTCCTTGAGGATCAGCAGGACGGCGGCGAACAGGGCGATGGCGAGCGCCGTGTACATCATCTGGCGGGGGGCGGAGGGGGAGAACCCGCCGAAGGCCCGCTTGGCGAGGTTCTGCAGGCGTTCGGACTGGTCCAGGCGCCAGATCAGGACGAGGCCCAGGCCGTTGAGGAGCGTGGCCAGGGGCAGCAGCAGCGGGTCGGCGTACTTGGCGTACCGGCGTACGACGAGGTGTGCGATCCCGGCGAGGGCGCCGAGGCCGAGGCCGTAGAGCACCATGCCGGGGGGCAGGGTGCCGTTGATCGCGAGGCCCACGTTGGCGTAGGCGAACATCGGGATGAGCACGGCGAAGCCGAGCAGCAGGAGCTCGGTGTTCCGCCTGCTCGGCAGCTCGATGGCGCCGATGGTGGTCGTATTGGTGACTACGCTCATGGTGTGGCAGGCCCCCTGTGCCCGCGTATCTCTACTACTTGCCGCACAGCCCGACCAGCTGCTGCTCTTCGGGAGTCAGGCTGGGGGCGGGTGTCGGGCTGTTCTGGGCCTCGGCGTTCCGGCGTTCCTCGTCCTTCTTGCAGGCGGACACCTGGACGCCGAGGTCGTCGAGCTTCTTGCGCGCCGAGTCGAAGCTGTTCTCGCTGATGGTGGCCTCGACCAGCTTCCGCTTGAAGGGCGGCAGGTACTTCAGTTCGACGTCGGGGCGGTCGATCTCCACCTTGGAGAGCTCCAGCGGCCCCAGCTTCGGGCTGATGCCGCGGAAGAGCGCCACGTGCTCGCCCTTCACGCCCACGTAGAACTGGGTCTGGGTCCAGCGCCAGCCCGCGTAGAGGCCGCCGCCGATGACGCCGGCGACGATGAGGAGGGTCAGCGTACGGGTGGTCCACTTGCGCCCTTTGCTGCGGCGCCTGCGGGGGTGGTCGTACGTGTCCTCGTAGCCCGGGTCGGCGGGGTAGGCGTCGGCTTCGCCGAAGGTGCCGTAGCCGCCCGCGCCCTGGCCCTGGTCGGAGTACCCGTAGCCGGGGGCGTCGCCGCTGCCCGGTGGGCCGAAGGCGCCGGCGGGGGGCTGGCCCTGGCGGCCGAGGCCCGAGGCCCGGCCGGCCGGGGTCTGCATGGCGTTGCCGCCGTCGAAGAGCTGGTGCTGGTTCTCGGCGACCGCGCCCACGACCACCGGGGTGTCGCTGACCTGGGCGGCGAGGGTGTCGCCGCTGTCGGTGTCGAGGACGTCGGCGACGATGCAGGTGATGTTGTCGGGTCCGCCGCCGCGCAGGGCGAGCTGGATCAGCGACTGCACGGTCTCGCGGGGACCGTGGTAGTCGGCGAGGGTCTCTTCCAGGGTCTGGTGGGAGACGACGCCGGAGAGCCCGTCGGAGCAGATCAGGTAGCGGTCACCGGCGCGGACCTCACGGATGGAGAGGTCGGGCTCCACGATGTCGCCGCTGCCGAGCGCGCGCATCAGGAGGGAGCGCTGCGGGTGGGTGGTGGCCTCTTCCTCGGTGATGCGCCCCTCGTCGACGAGGCGCTGCACCCAGGTGTGGTCCTGGGTGATCTGGGTGAGGACGCCGTCGCGGAGCAGATAGGCGCGGGAGTCGCCGACGTGGACGAGGCCGAGGCGCTGGCCGGTCCACAGCAGGGCGGTGAGCGTGGTGCCCATGCCCTCGAGCTGCGGATCCTCCTCGACCATCACGCGCAGCTGGTCGTTGGCGCGCTGCACGGCCGTGGCCAGGGAGGTGAGGATGTCGGAGCCCGGGACGTCGTCGTCGAGCTGCACGAGCGTGGAGATCACCTCGGAGCTCGCGACCTCGCCGGCGGCTTGGCCTCCCATGCCGTCGGCGATCGCGAGGAGGCGGGGACCGGCGTAGCCGGAGTCCTCGTTCCCCTCCCGGATCATGCCCTTGTGTGATCCGGCGGCGAACCGCAAGGACAGACTCATGCGCACCTGCCCTGTCGACGAAGCTGCCTCCGGGTACAACCGGTCTCGAGCCACACTGCCCACCCTCCGGTCGGGAGCGCGCTCGGGTCCGTGTCCTCGGTGGGACGGATCGCCGCCGCGCGCTCGCTCCGCTCGCTCATTCTCGTACTACTTCCGCAGCTCGATGACGGTCTTGCCGATGCGGATCGGTGCGCCCGGCGGAATGGGCGTCGGGGTGGTCAGCCGGGTCCGGTCGAGATACGTGCCGTTGGTGGACCCGAGATCCTCGACGATCCACTGGCCGTCACGGTCGGGATAGATCCTGGCATGGCGGCTGGACGCGTAGTCGTCGTCCAGCACGATCGTTGAGTCGTGCGCGCGGCCCAGCGTGATCGTCTGGCCCGCGAGGGCCACCGTGGTTCCCGTGAGGATGCCCTCGGAGACGACGAGTTTGGTGGGTGCGCCGCGCCGCTGGCGCTGCTGCGGAGGCGCGGCCTGGCGGCCCGCCTGCTGCGGGGCGCCGCCGGCGCCTCCGCCACCACGACGGGACGATCCGCGCTGGGTCACGCGCGTCCCGAAGAGATCGCTGCGGATGACCTGGACGGCCACGATGACGAACAGCCACAGAACGGCCAGGAAACCCAACCGCATGACCGTCAGGGTCAGCTCTGACATTGCCCCCGCTTCACCCTTCGGCTTGCCGGTAAATGATGGTGGTGCTGCCCACGACGATCCGCGAGCCGTCGCGGAGCGTAGCGCGGGTGGTGTGCTGCCCGTCCACCACGATGCCGTTGGTGGACCCGAGATCCTGGATCGTCGAGGGCGTTCCGGTCCGGATCTCACAGTGCCGGCGCGATACGCCGGGGTCGTCGATCCGCACGTCGGCTTCCGTGCTTCGGCCGAGTACGAGCGTGGGGCGCGAGATCTGGTGGCGGGTGCCGTTGATCTCGATCCAGTGGCGCCGGGCGCCGCCCGGGGCGGCCGCGGGGGCCGTCCCGACGGGTCCGGCCGGAGCGGGCCGCCGGGCGCCGGGTCCGCCCGGGGGCGGGGCGCTGGGCATGGGCGGGGCCGACACCGGCGGATATCCGTAGCCGCCCTGCGGCTGGTTCTCCGGCGGGTAGCCGTAGCCGCCCTGGGGTGACGGCGGTCCTGCCTGCGGCTGGGAGGTGCTGGAGGCGAGGGTGCGGCTGCGGACCCGGTAGAGCCCGGTGTCGAGGTCGTCGGCCTTCTCCAGGTGGACCTTGATGGGCCCCATGAAGCTGTAGCGCTGCTGCTTGGCGTAGTCGCGGACCAGGCCCGCGAGCTCGTCGCCGAGCTGCCCGGAGTAGGGGCTCAGCCGGTCGTAGTCACCGGCGCTGAGCTCGACGATGAAGTCGTTGGGGACGACGGTCCGCTCGCGGTTCCAGATGGTGGCGTTGTTGTCGCACTCCCGCTGGAGGGCTCCGGCGATCTCCACCGGCTGGACCTCGGACTTGAACACCTTGGCGAAGGTGCCGTTCACCAGACCTTCGAGTCGCTGCTCGAACCGCTTCAGAACTCCCATGGGGCACCTCCTCCGTCGCTGTCGCCCTGTACTGCTTACTGATCGTATCCACGCGTGGCGGATTCGGGTGGTTCCCCATCGTTCCTGTGAGGACGAGTGTTGGTCCTCACAAGGGATCGTAGGGGCGCTCCCAGGACAGTGTCCCGCACCGGGAGCGGAGTGCGGGAGGGGCAGTCCGC
The DNA here is from genome assembly GCF_055595065.1 of Streptomyces sp. NPDC040545. Taxonomy (NCBI): domain Bacteria; kingdom Bacillati; phylum Actinomycetota; class Actinomycetes; order Kitasatosporales; family Streptomycetaceae; genus Streptomyces; species Streptomyces sp. NPDC040545. The sequence continues at coordinate 166,188 of NZ_JBVIWA010000014.1, read as the reverse complement.
GGCGGGGCGAGGGGGTGCCGGGAAAGCGATGTGAATCCACCCCGTTCTCCGTGCTAATGTTTCGACGTCGCCAGGGGAAAGGCCCGAAAGGGAAGATCCACTGGGGCGCTGCTCGGGCGAGTGGCGGAACGGCAGACGCGCTGGCTTCAGGTGCCAGTGTCCTTCGGGACGTGGGGGTTCAAATCCCCCCTCGCCCACATCGACGAGACGGTCGTCACTGCGAAAGCGGTGGCGGCCGTTTCGTGTTTCCCCGCCCCGGCGTGTATGTGACGTACGTCCCTCCTTGGGGCCCCTGAGCTGCGGTCCTGTCCGAAGGCAGGGTTAGGGTTGAGCCAACTGTCCGAATTTCGAGACGAGTTGTCGCCGACGGATGTGCACGAGCGTGCTTCCCGGTCGGTACGAGGAGTCGTGAGTGGGTTTCGACGAGGAGTGGGGGCGGCTTCGGGCCGCCGCGACGGAGCGGGTGGACGCGGGGGTGCCGGCGGAGCCGGCCGCTCCGGCGCCCGCGCCGGAGGACGCCGGTGCGGTGGACGCGGCGGCGGCCCGCGAGGCGGTACTGGAGCGGCTGGCTGATTTCCGCAGCCGGGCGGTGCTGGTGCCGCTGGACGAGCGCGGCGGCCTGTGGACGGCGGAGCTGGGCGGGCTGGACTGGATCTGCGCGTTCTCGGGGCTCGAGACGCTGGCCCGGTTCGCCGAGGCACGCGGTGAGGCCGGGCGGGAGTGGCCGTACCGGCGGATCGTCGGGGCACGGCTGCTGGACGAGGTGATCCCGGCGCTGGACTTCCCCTGCGGAGTGGCGCTGGACGCGGCGGGGCCGGACGGGGTCGTCTTCCCGCCGGTGCGGGGGCTGGTGCCGGACGGTGCGGCGCTCGACGGGGACGTACGGGAGGAGAAGGCGTGAGCGGGGACGGGGCGGACGTCGATGTCTCGAAGCAGGCGCTGGGACAGATAGCGAAGGGCATCACGGACACGCTGGGCGAGCTGAAGGAGCTCGGGATGGTGGGTTCGGCCAGCATGGGCCGGGGCTTCTCGGATCTGGCGCTGTCGGGGATGGAGAGCGGGCACGAGGGCCTGACGGCCTCGATGAAGACGTTCTGCGAGCGCTGGGAGTGGGGCGTACGGGCGCTCGTGCAGCAGGGGAACCAGTTCGCGTTCGACGTCGGTCTGTCGGCGGGTGTGATGCACGAGCAGGACCAGTACATCCAGGGCAGCTTCAAGGTGCTGACGAACTCCGCGATGGGCAATCCTTACGCGTCGGAGAAGGACGTCATCGACAAGGACTGGGGTGAGGTCCTCTCCGACAACCCGTACACGCAGATCCGGGACGCGGACTACAGCGACGAGTCCTTCGAACGGGCGCGCGAGAACAGCAAGGAGGCCTGGAAGGGCGCCGTGCGCGACGTCAACAGCTCGGACATGCTCCTCGGCAACCAGATCATCAACGCGACGGGGATGCGGGACGAGGTGGACGCGGCGGTGGACGACTGGGTCGGTCCGGCGCCGCAGCCGCAGCCGCAGCCCTCGGGCGGTGAGCGCTGATGGCGGACTGGGGCGGTCTCCTGGACAAGGGTCTGGAGAAGCTGGACGACGGCTGGGAGGGTGCGAAGAAGGTCGTCGGTCAGGGGGTCGACAAGGCCACCGACGGGATCGGCGCGGGCCTGGAGTACGTCGGGGCGGACGACTGGGCCGACAAGGTCGAGGACTGGGGCGACGACGTCGCCTCGAACCTGGGTGCTTCGGTCGGCGAGCAGCAGCTCGGCCAGACCGAGCAGGCGAACGAGCTGGTGCACGGCAAGCCCGCGAAGATCCGGGAGTCGGCGAAGCACCTGACGGACTTCCACGGGGCGTTCGACCGGGTCGGCCAGGGCATGCGGGCGCTGGACTCCGGCCACTGGAAGGGGCAGGCGGCCGAGGCGTTCCGGCAGAAGTTCGCCATGCACCCCACGGACTGGCTGCACGCCGCCGACGCCTGCGAGGCCGCGGCGGGCGCGCTGAACCGGTACGCGGAGACGGTGGAATGGGCGCAGACGCAGGCGCAGCAGGCCATCGACCTGTACAAGGCGGCCGTCAAGGCCGCCAAGGACGCCCACGAGACGTACATAGCGAAGGCCAAGACCTACAACGCGGCGGCGGAGGCCGGCCGGGATCCCGGGCCGGAGCCGCAGAAACCGGTCGACGTGGGCAAGGCCGACGGCACGCGGGCCCACGAGATCCTGAACGAGGCCCGCAGGCAGCGCGACGAGGCCGCGGGGGCCGTGGCCAAGGCGATGGAGGCGGCGCTGGAGCACGCCCCCAAGGAGCCCTCGGCGACGGACCGGGCCCTGGCCGGGCTCACCGACTACTACGGCGGCCAGGCGGTGGAGCTCAACCACTTCGTCGGCGGCGTGGTCAAGGGCACGGCGGGGCTGCTCAACTTCGCGCGTGGCCTGAACCCGATGGACCCGTACAACCTCACCCACCCCGCCGAGTACCAGCAGAACCTCAACATGACGCTGGCCGGCCTGGTGTCGACGGCCGCCCACCCGGAGCGGATCCCGGGCGCGCTGATCGACAGCTTCAAGAACGACCCTTCGGAGGGCCTGGGCCGGCTCGTGCCGGAGCTCATCGGCACCAAGGGCTTCGGCGGTGCCCGGGCGGGGGTGCGGGTCGCGGAGGCTGCGGCGACCAAGCCGTCGGCCTGGTCGCATCTGGCGAAGCCGACCAAGGGCGTGACCGAGCGGCCCTCGATCCACGCCGACTCGGTCGGGAAGAAGGACGCCCAGAAGTTCATCGACGACCAGTACCCGTGGCTCAAGGACATGAACAACACGAACATGCCGGGCTACCAGTACAACTGCACCAACAACGTGGTGACGCTGGACCGCCGGCTGGACGGCGTGGAGGTCTCGGCCGCGCCGAAGACCGGGCCGGGCGACATCCCGTACAAGGAACTCGGTGTGGAACCGAGCGCGAAGAAGGTCGTCAGCAGCTACGACGACATCGTCAAGGACCTCGAACAGCGGGGGCCGGATTCGCGCAGTGTGGTCGCGATCTCCCGCCACGGGATGGCCGGCCACGTCTTCAACGCGGTGAACACCCCCCACGGAGTCGTCTTCCTGGACGGCCAGACGGGGAAGCTGGCCACACTTGAGACACACAACATCAGCGAGATCGCGCATGTCCCCTACCGCTAGCGTCGTCAGGAATCAGAAATGCTCACGTTGAACGAGGCCGTCGAAGCGGCCCGGGTCCGCCTCGAGCAGGCGTTCGCCACGGAGCCGTGGACGATCGTGCTGCGGCCGGAGCTCACCCAGGAGCACGAGCTGGCCTGGATCGTCCGGTACGACACCCAGGAGAGCATCGACGCCGGGGATCCCCTGGTGGGTCCGTTCAACAAACTGGTGATCGTGGCCAAGGACGGCTCGCGCGTGGACTTCCCGCCGACGCACCTGCCCCTCGACGAGTACCTCGCCTACGTGCGCCACGGCGGCTGGGAGCGGGCCGGTACGGCGAAGACCTCGAAGGCCGAGCCGTGGCAGACCGCGCTGGAGTGGCTGCTGTCCACGTACAACGGGCTCGTCGAGCTGGTGAGCATCGAGCCCGTCGCGCAGGACGCCGGGACCTGGCTGTTCGCCTGCCGGACCACCGAGCAGCCGGGCTATCCGCGCACGCCGATGCTGGCGGCGTCGCTCGTGGTGCCCAAGGACTACGGGGAGCCGTTCCACCCGGCCTCCTGCGATCCGTGGGGCGACGCCGCGGCGTACACGCGTGATCCGGTCGAGCGCGACCCGCAGGCGCAGGCGAGGCGGCTGAACGCCCGCGGCTGCGTGGTCACGACGGCCGCCGCGATCGCGGGCGGCCCCTCGTCGCCGCTGCCGTGGCAGCCCGCGCACGAGGCGCCCGGCTGGTGGGAGCTGCTGTTGCGCCGCTACTTCCCCGCCGCGCGCGAGCTGCGGTGCGCGAGCTGGGACGAGGTGATCGCGCGGGCCGAGGAGACCGGACCGGACACCCAGGGCGTGGTGTGGGTGCGGCGCGTCATCGGCGGCAGCGAGGTCAGCGGGCACCTGCTCTACGCGCACAACAACAACGGCCAGGTGGTGTTCCTGGACGGGATGACCGGCGGGCTGGCACGGCTGGACCAGGTCGGTGTGCTGCAGCTGGTCTTCGCCCGGGTCGAGCCCGGGGCCGGGGTGCCGCCGACCGCGCCCGACCTGGCCACCGCCCGGCACAAGGCCGAGCAGTGGCTGAGGGACACGTTCGCGGATCCCGTCGAGCTGGTGGAGCCGGCCGCCGAGGACGAGACCGCCCGGGGGTGGCTGTTCGCCTGCCAGACCACCGCCGCGCTGCGCACCGGTGACTGGCGCCACGCGATGCTCGACGCCGCGGTGGTCGTGCCGAAGGGGCCGCAGGAGCCGTTCCTGCTGCCCAACGCCGACCCCTGGGGGTTCCTGGCCGCCTGGGACCGCGACGAGCCCGCGGGGCCGGTGCCCGCGCCGGACAAGGCCGACTGGTTCGGCTCCACCATGGCGGAGCTGGGCCCGGTGCTGTCCGTCTCGGAGCATCCGACCGTGGCCGCGGCGGTCGGGGGTCTGAGGGCCCTGCCGGCCGGGGGCCGGGCCCTGGTGTGGGTGAGGCGGCTGGACGCGCGGGGGCGGGAGAGCACCGGAGTGCTCCTCGCGGGACTGCACAGCGAGTCGGGGATGGTGGGGCTGATCGACTCCTCCGCCGAGGAGCTGCGGGACCTGGACGGTTTCCACGAGTCCGGTGTCCGGGTGGTCCGGTACCGGTGAGGGAAGGCCGCGGCGGGGCGGCGGTCGACTTTCGTCGTGCGGGGCGAGACGAAAGAGGGCGGCCGGGCCGGGCTGCGGGTGTCTAGGGTCGGGCGCGTGGATGCGAAGGCGAAGACGCGGGCCGGCTGGGACTGGCTGAGGGGCCCGGAGCCGTGGACCCGGCGGATGCTGGCGGGGGACCTGGCGCTCGGCGGTGTGCTCGCCATCCTCGGCCTGGGCGTCGAGGAGGTCAGCCACGCCTCCGGTCCGCGCATGCTCGGGGGCGCCGTGGCGGTCATGGTGCTGACGCTGCTGCGCCGCAGGCTGCCGGGGACCACGCTCGTGCTCGGGGCGGCGGTCACCACCGCTCTGCCGGGGGCGTTCTTCATCCTGCCCCTGATGGGCTGGTCGGCCGGGCGGCGGATCGTGGGGGTGGGCCGGGCGCTGGCCGCCTTCACGCTGGCCTTCGTCGCGGCGGTCGGCTTCAGCGTGCTGGACCAGTGGTCGCAGATGAAGCCGCTGCTCGTGATCGTGTTCTCCACGCTGATGTTCCTCGCGATGACGGCGATGCCGGGTCTGGCCAGCCGGTACTGGTCGCAGCGCCGGACCCTGCTGCGCGCGCTCCAGGAGCGCAACGGGCAGCTGCTGCGCGAGCGGGCCATGGTCGCCGGGCAGGCGAGGCTGCGCGAGCGCCAGCGCATCGCCCAGGACATGCACGACAGCCTGGGTCACCAGCTGGCGCTGATCTCCGTGCACACCGGCGCGCTGGAGGTGGATCCGAAACTCACCGACCGTCAGCGCGAGGCGGTGGGCGTGCTGCGGCAGGCCTCGGTGGCCGCGATGCACGAGCTGCGCGAGGTCGTCGGCATCCTGCGCGACGGGGTGGAGGCCCCCGCGCCCGTGGAGGAGGCCCAGCCCGCGGCGCGCGGTGTGGCCGGTATCGCGGGGGTCGTGGAGGCGGCACGGGGGTCGGGGACCGACGTCCGGATGACCACGTCGGGGCAGCCGAGGCCGCTGGTCGCGGCCTGCGACCACGCCGCGTACCGGATCGTGCAGGAGGCCCTGACGAACGCGTACAAGCACGCGCCGGGGGCGCCGATCGCGGTGGAGCTGCGGTTCGAGGACGACTCGCTGGTCGTGGAGATCGCCAACGGGCCGTCGGCCGGTCCCGCGCCAGACGAGGTGGTGTCGGGCGGGCAGGGGCTGACGGGGCTGCGCGAGAGGGCCCGGCTCGTCGGCGGGATGGTGCACGCGGGACCCGCCGAGGGCGGCGGGTTCCGGGTGGCCGGGGTCCTGCCGTACGGGGCGGAGCCGGCCGGGGTGGAGGACGTGGCCGACGACTTCGGGCAGCGGGCGCAGGCGCAGGCCCGTACGCGCGGCCGCCTACGGGGGCGGGGGCGCGACGGGGAGCAGCCGATGGACTGGGAGGCGGTGGACCGGGAGCTGGCCGTGCGCATGCCCAGCCGGTCCGGCGGCCTCGCGGTGGGCTGCGGGGTCGCCTTCGGGGCGGTGGTGCTGCTGGTGATCGCGTTCGGCGCCGCGGTGGTGCTGATGATCGACTCGGCGAGTGACGCGATGATCGACCAGGACGAGTTCGACGCCGTGCACGTGGGCGAGGCGGAGCAGGCCGTCCGCGACCGGCTGCCGAGCGGGGAGAACTTCCTGACCGCCGGGGCCGCCCGCAAGGGGCCGCCCAAGCCGGCGGGCTCGGAGTGTCTGGCCCTGCTGGCCGAGGACCAGCCGAGCGGCCTGGGAACGGACCGGATCTTCCGGTTCTGCTTCAAGGACGGCAAGCTCGTGGAGAAGCAGGAGTACGAGGTCAAGCAGTAGGAGCGCGGTGTGACAGCCGAAGTGATCAGAGTGGTGATCGCCGACGACGAGCCACTGATCCGGGCCGGGATCAGGATGATCCTGACCTCGGCGCCGGACATCGAGGTCGTCGCGGAGGCGGCCAACGGCAGGGAGGCGGTGGACCTGGCCCGCTCGCACGTGCCCGACGTGATGCTGCTGGACATCCAGATGCCGGTGATGGACGGGCTGACGGCGCTGGGGGAGCTGCGGCGTGCCGTGCCGCAGGTGCGGGCGCTGATCCTGACCACCTTCGGAGAGAAGGAGAACGTGCTGCGGGCGCTGGGCGAGGGCGGGGCGGGATTCCTGCTGAAGGACTCGGCGCCGGGCGAGCTGATCGGGGCGGTCCGGGCGGCCGCGGCCGGGGACGCGTACCTCTCGCCGGGGGCGACCCGGCACGTGGTGGACCAGCTGGCGTCCGGGAAGGCCGCCGTGCGCGGTGAGGTGGCCCGGCGTCAGGTGGCGGAGCTCAGCGAGCGGGAGCGCGGTGTGCTGGCGCTGCTGGGCGAGGGGCTGTCCAACGCGGACGCGGGCCGGCGGCTGCACATGAGCGAGGCGACCGTGAAGACGTACGTGAGCCGGATCCTGGCGAAGCTGGACTGCGAGAACCGCGTACAGGCCGCGCTGCTGGCCAGGGACGCCGGGCTGTAGATACGGTCAGCCCGTTCGAGAAGCGATCAATGAAGTGAACGGGTGGGGGCGGCGTCGATGGCGGCGATTGCGGGTCAGCGGATTCCGGACGTGGCGGGCTTCGCGCCGAGGGTGGCGGCCGGTTCGCCGAAGGAGGAGGGCAAGGCGCTGCGCGCCCGCCTGCCGCGGTCGGCGCACGCCGCCTTCGTGGCGCCGGCCGGGCGGCCGGACGCCGTGCGCGCGGTGGAGGAGTCCAACGCCGGGCGGGTCGCCGAGCTGACTCCGATAAGGGTCGGCCGGATGGCCGCGAACCCCTTCGCGTTCCTGCGCGGCGCGGCCGGGCTGATGGCCCACGACCTGTCCGGCGGTCCGGTGACCGGGGTCGGCGCGCAGATCTGCGGCGACGCGCACGCGGCGAACTTCGGTCTGTACGGGGACGCGCGCGGGCGGCTCGTCATCGACCTCAACGACTTCGACGAGACCGTGTTCGGCCCGTGGGAATGGGACGTGAAGCGGCTGGCGGCCTCGCTGGTGCTGGCGGGCCGGGTGGCCGGCGCGGACGAGGACACCTGCCGGGCGGCCGCACTCGACGCGGTCGGCGCCTACCGGCGCACCATGCGGCTGCTGTCCAAGCTGTCCGCGCTCGACGCGTGGAACGCCATCGCCGACGAGGAACTGGTCTCGCACGCCGACGCCCGCGATCTGCTGGGCACGCTGGAGCGGGTCTCGGAGAAGGCCCGCAACAACACCTCCGCGCGGTTCGCGGCCAAGTCAACGGAGATAGGGCCGGACGGCGGCCGCCGCTTCGTCGACGCGCTGCCCGTGCTGCGCCGCGTCGGGGACGCGGAGGCGGCGGCGGTGGCGGCTTCCCTCGGCCCCTACCTGCAGACGCTCCAGGGTGACCGGCTGCCGCTGCTGGCCCGGTACGCGATCCAGGACGTGGCCTTCCGCGTGGTGGGCACCGGCAGCGTCGGCACCCGCTCGTACGTGGTCCTGCTGCTGGACCACCGGGGCGAGCCGCTGGTGCTCCAGGTCAAGGAGGCGCGGCCCTCGGTGCTGCTGCCGCACCTGCCCGGGCTCGGCTTCGTCTCGGCGCCTGAGGAGCACGAGGGCCACCGGGTGGTGGCGGGGCAGAAGCGGATGCAGGTGGTCTCCGACATCATGCTGGGCTGGACCACGGTGGAGGGCCGCCCCTTCCAGGTGCGGCAGTTCCGCAACCGCAAGGGCAGCGTGGATCCGGCGGCGCTGGCCGTCGACCAGATCGACGACTACGGGCGGATGACCGGCGCCCTGCTGGCCCGGGCGCACGCGCACAGCGTCGACCCGCGGCTGCTGGCCGGGTACTGCGGGAAGAACGACGAGCTGGACGAGGCGATGGCGACCTTCGCCGTGGCCTACGCCGACCGCACCGAGGCCGATCACGCCGACCTGGTGGCGGCGGTACGGGCCGGCCGGATCGCGGCGGAGACCGGCGTCTGACGGTGGCGGAGGGCCCTGTCGCCGGGGGCGGTGTTTCACGTGAAACACCGCCCGCGCGGACGGGCCGTAGGCTGGCCGGGTGAGCGAGCAGACCGAGCAGCCTGAGCAGACAGTCCCCGGTGATTCCGGTGACTCCTCCGTCAACGGTGGGGAGCGCCCGGAGGCGCGCCTGGAGCGGGCCGTGCGGGCCGCCGAGCAGGCGCTGATCGAGTTCGAGATCGCGGTGGAGACCTTCCGGGTGGAGGTGGAGAACTTCTCCCGCCTGCATCACCAGAAGCTCGGCCCGATGTACACGAGGCTCGACGAACTGGACGCCCTGATCGCCGAGGCGAAGGCGTCCCGCAGCGGCGATCCCGAGGACCTGCGACGGGCGCAGGAAGCGCGCTCGCTGGTCATGCCGATGCCCGGGGTGGACGAGCTGTTCCACGACTGGCTGGGCTCGGACGGAATCTCCGACGATGCCTCCGCGATGCTGACCGACCGGCCCGTGCGGCCGCCGGAGCGGGTGCGGCCCTCGGAGGAGGTGCGCCGCCTCTACCGCGAGCTGGTCCGACAGGCCCACCCCGACCTCGCCCAGGAGGAAGGCGAGCGGGAGCGGCGCGACGCGTTCATCGCGCGGGTCAACGCGGCCTACGGGCGCGGCGACGAGGGACTGCTGCGCGAGCTGGCCGAGGAGTGGGCGGCGGGACCGGCGCCCGAGGCGGCGGTACCGGGCGAGAGCGAGGAGCTGTACGCCCGGCTGGAGTGGCTGGCACGCCGCAAGGAGCTGCTGTCGCTCGTGGCCAAGGAGCTGGAGGACAGCGCGATCGGGTCGATGCTGAGGATGGCGCCCGAGGACCCCGACCGGCTGCTGGAGGAGATCGCGGACCAGCTGCTCGCGCAGGTCTCCGAGCGTGAGGCGGAGCTGGCGGCGGAGCTCGCCGCCGAGTGAGGCCGGTCCGCCCGTACCGGGTGGTCGGATAGGTTGGCAGCAGATCCGTGAAGAGAGAAGGCGACAGCTATGAACTTCGGACCGCTCCCCTCGGTGGATGCCACCGCGGTGCCCTCCGAAGGCTTTGTCCTTGACGTCCGTGAGGACGACGAATGGGCGGCCGGCCACGTCGAGGGTGCCCTGCACATCCCGATGAGCGATTTCGTGGCCCGCTTCGGCGAGCTGACCGAGGCCGTCGAGGACGGCCGCCGGGTGTATGTGATGTGCCGGGTCGGCGGGCGTTCCGCGCAGGTCACCCAGTACCTGGTGCGCCAGGAGATCGACGCGGTGAACGTCGACGGCGGGATGCAGGCCTGGGACGGTGCCGGGCGCCCGATGGTGACGGACAACGGGAACCCGGCCTTCGTGCTCTGACCCCTGACCGCGGAGCGGGCTCAGGCGAGGGGGTGGGCGGCCAGCAGGTCGCCCAGGGCCTCCTCGTGCGCGGCGGCCGGGCCGAGCTGGAGCTCCAGCTGCTTGGCCCATGCGTGGTAGCGGTGCAACGGGTAGTCGGTGTCCGCGCCGAAGCCCCCGTGCAGGTGCTGGGCGGTCTGTACGACCCGCCGCACGCCCTCCGAGGCCCAGATCTTGGCGACCGCGACATCACCGGAGCTCGGCAGCGGACCACCGGCGCCGCCGGTCGCGGCGTCGAGCCGCCAGGCGGCCTGCCACAGGGTGACCTCCATGGCGCGCAGGTCGATGTACCGGTCGGCGGCCTGGACGGCGACGGCCTGGAAGGTGGCCACCGGAAAGCCGAACTGTTCGCGCTTGCCGGTGTACGCGCTGGTCATGGTGAGTACGTTCTCGCCGAGTCCGAGCGCCAGCGCGCAGGTCCCGGTGGCCAGGAGCTGGCGCAGCCGTTCCCAGGCTCCCGGGGTTTCGATGAGGTGGGTCCCGTCCACCCGCACGCCGTCCAGGGCGAGTTCGGCGAGCCGCTCGCCGCTCGTGGAGACCTGCTCGGCCAGGGCCAGCCCTTCGGCGGCCCGCGGGACGAGCGCGAGGACGGCCTCGCCCTCGCCGGTGTGCGCGGGTACGGCGATCCAGTCCGCACTGTGCGCCCAGGGGACCGCGGTCTGCGTGCCTTCAAGGATCCACGTCTCGCCCTCGCGGCGGGCGAGGACGGCCAGTTCGGCCGGGTCGTGGCCGGAGCGCCCGTGGGCGGCGGCGGTGAGCACGAGCGTGCCGCGTCCCGCGCCCGGCAGCAGGGCGGCGGCCAGTTCGGGGCTGCCGTGGGCCTGCACGGCCATGGCGGTGGCGCAGTGCTCCAGCAGCGGGACCCGCGCCAGCACCCTGGCGGCCTCGCGCAGCACCAGGCACAGGGCGACGGCGTCCAGGCCCGCTCCCCCATGCTCCTCGGCGAGGACCAGGCTCAGCAGGTCCGATGAGGCGAGCTTGGCCCACAGCGGGCGGTCGAAGTCGTCGGCGACGGCCCCCGGGGTCAGCGCGGGGCTGGGCACGCCGTCGGGCGCGACATCGGCGAAGACGGCCCGGGCCGCCTCGACGGCGGCCTGCTGCTCCTCGGTGAAGGTGAAGTCCACTGCCTGTCCTCCCGCACGTTCGGGTCTGACGGTGTCGCCTCTGACGGTTGTCGCGTCTGACGGTGCGTCAAGATAGAACAGGTTCTTGAAAATGGACAGGCCCCTGTCGTGGGACAGGGGCCGGACCCGAGGGACGTCCTCCGCTCAGCGGTCGAAGTCGATCTCCACTTCCTCCGTGACCGGGTGCGACTGGCAGGCCAGGACGAATCCGGCCTCCGTCTCCTCGGCCTCCAGCGCGAAGTTGCGCTCCATCCGGACCTCGCCCGAGACCACGAACGCCCGGCAGGTGCCGCAGACGCCGCCCTTGCAGGCGTACGGGGCGTCCGCGCGGTTGCGGAGCACCGCGTCCAGCAGGGACTCGCCGTCCTGGACCGGCCAGGTGCCCGAACGGCCGTCGAGCCGTGCGGTGACCCGGCCGAGCGCGGGAGCCGGGGAACCCGCGGGGCGGGCCGCCGGCGCGGTGTCCTCGACGTGGAAGATCTCCTCGTGCACCCGGGTCCGTGCGACGCCGAGCGCGCCCAGAGCCCGCTCCGCGCCCTGCACCAGACCGTACGGGCCGCACAGGAACCAGCCCGTCACCTCCGTCACCGGCAGCAGCGCGGGCAGCAGGGCCGCCAGCCGCTCCTCGTCCAGCCGCCCGGAGGGCAGACCGGACTCCTGCTCCTCCCGGGAGAGGACCGTCACCAGCTGGAACCGCGCCGGATACCGGTCCTTGAGGTCGGCGACCTCCTCCAGGAACATCGTCGAGGCCGCCGTACGGTCGCTGCGCACCAGGCAGAAACGGGCGTCGGGCCGGGCGGCCAGCAGGCTCGCCGCGATCGACAGCACGGGCGTGATGCCGCTGCCGCCGACGATCGCCGCGTAGTGCCCCGCGGCCGGGGCGGCGGCGGGCTCCAGCACGAAGCGCCCGGCCGGGACCATGACCTCCAGCACGTCCCCGGCGGCGATCTCCTTGTGGGCGAAGGTGGAGAACTCGCCGCCCTCCACCAGCCGCACGCCGACCCGCAGCCGCTCCGGGCCCGGGCCGTCCGCGGACGGTGCCGGGGAGCAGATCGAGTAGGTGCGGCGAACCTCCGTGCCGCCCTCGGGAGCGGCGCGGCGCAGGGTGAGGTGCTGGCCCGGGGCGTGCCGGTAGTCCGCGCGGAGCTCCTCGGGAACCCGCAGGGTCAGTGCCACCGAGTCGTCGGTGAGCCGGTCGACAGCCGCCACCGTCAGCGGGTGGAACGCGCCGTGGCGGGGGGCGGCCATCTAGAGCTCCTTGAAGTGGTCGAACGGTTCGCGGCAGGCGGTGCAGCGGCGCAGCGCCTTGCATGCGGTGGAGGAGAAGCGGCTGAGCAGCTCGGTGTCGGTCGATCCGCAGTTCGGGCACCGGACCGACAGGGTGAGCGGGACCGGTCCGCCGGCCGCGTGCGGCCGGGGCGGGGCGATGCCGAACTCGGCGAGCTTGCGCCGGCCCTCGGCGCTGATGTCGTCGGTCGACCAGGCGGGGGCCAGCACGGTGGTCACCCGGACCTCGGGGATGCCGTGGCCGTTCAGGGCCCGCTCGATGTCGGCGGACATGGCCTCGATGGCCGGGCATCCGGTGTAGGTCGGGGTCAGGGTGACCTCGGCGTGGCCATCCTCGTGCATCCGCACCCCGCGCACCACGCCGAGCTCACCGAGGGTGAGCACGGGCAGCTCCGGGTCCGGGACGGAGCCGGCCAGCGCGGCCAGTTCCGCCTCCAGGCGGGTCGTTCCGGCGTCGGTGGTCACCATGAGGCCCCCGGGTGGCTGCGGTGCAGGTGCTGCATCTCGGCGAGCATCCGGCCGAAGGACTCGGTGTGCAGGCCCTGCCGTCCGGCTCCGGCCGCCCAGGCGCCGGTGCGCGGCCCCTGGGGCAGGTCGAGGCCGGCCCGCTCCAGTACGCCGGTCAGCGCGGTCAGCCAGCGCTCCTCCAGGGCGGTCAGGTCCAGGCCGCCCTGGCCGTCCAGCGGCTGGAACATCTCGCCGGTGTACTTCCACAGCGCGTCGAGGGCGGCCCGCATACGGCTGCGGCTCTCCTCGGTGCCGTCTCCGAGCCGCAGGGTCCACTGCTCTGCGTGGTCGCGGTGGTACGCGGTCTCCTTGACGGCCTTGGCCGCCAGCGGCGCGAACGGGCCGTCCCCGCGGGCGAGCTCCCCGTAGACCTCGTGCTGGTAGAAGGAGAAGTAGAGCTGGCGGGCGATGGTGTGGGCGAAGTCGCCGTTCGGCTGCTCGACCAGCTGGAGGTTGCGGAAGGACCGCTCCTCGCGCAGGTACGCCAGCTCGTCCTCGTCGCCGACCATGGACAGCAGGATCCGGGCCTGGCCGAGCAGGTCGAGGGCGATGTTGGCGAGGGCGACCTCTTCCTCCAGGACGGGGGCGTGTCCGGCCCATTCGCCGAGGCGGTGGGAGAGGATCAGCGCGTCGTCGCCGAGCGCGAGTGCCGCGGCGGCGGTGGCGCCGGTGAGGCGCGTGGTGTCGGTGCTGGTCACAGGTGGCTCACCCCCTCCGGGATGTCGTAGAAGGTGGGGTGCCGGTACGGCTTGTCGGCGGACGGCGCGAAGAAGGGGTCCCGCTCGTCCGGGGAGGAGGCGGTGATCTCGGTGGAGGGCACCACCCAGATCGAGATGCCCTCGTTGCGCCGGGTGTAGAGATCGCGGGCGTTGCGCAGGGCCATCTCCGCGTCGGGGGCGTGCAGGCTGCCCGCGTGCGTGTGCGAAAGGCCGCGGCGCGAACGCACGAAGACCTCCCACAGGGGCCAGTTCTGCGTCATACCCGTGCCTCCTCGTTCTGTCCGGCGTGCTTCGCCGCTTGCTGTGCCACCTGCTGTGCCGTCTGCTTGCGCGCATACGCGGCGGCCGCGTCGCGCACCCAGGCGCCTTCCTCGTGGGCCTTGCGCCGCTGGCCGATCCGCTGCTCGTTGCAGGGGCCGTTGCCCTTGAGCACGTTCCAGAACTCGGCCCAGTCGATGGCGCCGAAGTCGTGGTGCCCGCGCTCCTCGTTCCACTTCAGGTCCGGGTCGGGCAGGGTCAGACCGAGGGATTCGGCCTGCGGGACGGCGATGTCCACGAACCGCTGGCGCAGTTCGTCGTTCGAGTGCCGCTTGATGCGCCAGGCCATGGACTGGGCCGAGTGCGCCGACTCGTCGTCCGGCGGGCCGAACATCATCAGCGACGGCCACCACCACCGGTCCACCGCGTCCTGGGCCATCGCGTGCTGGGCCTCGGTGCCGCGGGAGAGGGCGAGGAGCAGCTCGTACCCCTGGCGCTGGTGGAAGGACTCCTCCTTGCAGATCCGGACCATGGCGCGGGCGTAGGGCCCGTAGGAGCAGCGGCAGATCGGCACCTGGTTGGTGATCGCCGCGCCGTCCACGAGCCAGCCGATGGCGCCGACGTCCGCCCAGGTCAGGGTGGGGTAGTTGAAGATCGAGGAGTACTTCTGCTTGCCCGAGTGGAGCTTGTCGAGCAGCTCGTCGCGGCTGGTGCCGAGGGTCTCGGCCGCGCTGTAGAGGTACAGCCCGTGGCCGGCCTCGTCCTGGACCTTGGCCATCAGGATCGCCTTGCGGCGCAGCGAGGGCGCGCGGGTGATCCAGTTGGCCTCGGGCTGCATGCCGATGATCTCGGAATGGGCGTGCTGGGCCATCTGGCGCACCAGGGAGGCGCGGTACTCGTCCGGCATCCAGTCGCGCGGCTCCACGCGCTCGTCGGCCGCCACGGCCGCGTCGAATGCCGCCGCGAGCTGTGCGCCCAGGTCAGCAGTCATGCCTGTCCCGTCCGTCCCGTCTGTCCCGAGGGCCGTGTCCGGCCCCGTCTCCGGGGTCACTGCCACCATTCCGGCCCCCTGCCAGAGTCCGCCGTCCGCCCGACCGACCGATCGTTCGGTTCATACGCTTCAATGGTGGGTCGGCGGCCCGTAGGGTGTCAACCTCTGAGGTCAACCCTGTGGATGCCGGACGATCGGGTGGGGATGGATTCGAACGAGCACGAGCCCGCCGGAGGGGCCGCTCCGCCGCCCCCGCGGACGCCCGGAATCGCCGGTCTGTCCGCCCCGTACCGGGTCGTGACCGCCCTGGCCCTGGGGGTGATCGCGGTGGCCGCCTGTACGCACCTCGCACTCGTCTTCCTGCACGTCGCCCCGGGCAACACCCTCAGCAAGCAGCACGCGAAGACGATCGACGGCTGGGTCTACCCCGAGTTCGAACAGAACTGGAAGCTGTTCGCCCCCAACCCGCTGCAGCAGAACATCGCGGTGGAGGTGCGCGCGGAGGTCAGGACGGGCCACGGCGAGGTGGTCACCACGCCCTGGCACGACCTGAGCGCCGAGGACGGCGAGGCCATCCGGCACAGCCTGCTGCCGAGCCACACCCGGCAGAACGAGCTCCGCCGCGCCTGGGACTTCTTCACCGGCTCCCACGACGAGGACAACAAGCCGAACGGCGAGCGCGGGCAGCTGTCCGAGGAGTACCTCCGGCGGATCGCGCTGAACAGGCTCCCCCCGTATGCGCGGGACGGGATCCTCCTGCGGATCCAGCTGCGCTCGGCGACCACGGCGGTGCCCGCGCCGAAGTGGAGCACCGAGACCACCGACACCCAGACCTACTACCGGGAGCTGCCGTGGTGGACGGTGTGAGGCGCGCCCGCGAGGCGGCGGGCCGGACGGCCGCCCGGATCACCGGGCAGGCACTGGGCCCGTACCAGAGCGCCGTGGTCCGCATCGGCTTCGCCGCCACCTGGCTCTTCTTCCTGCTGCGCGAGTTCCCCGACCGCGCCGAGCTGTACGGGCCGGACGGGCCGTGGAGCTGGGACCTCGCGGAGCGGCTGATCGATTCCAACCACGCCTTCACGGTGCTCATGTGGTCGGACTCGACGCTGTGGTTCGAGCTCGTCTACGCGGTGTCCGTGCTGGCGAGCGTGGGGCTGATGCTGGGCTGGCGGACGCGGGCGACGTCCGTGGTCTTCATGGTCGGCGTGCTGTCGCTGCAGAACCGCAGCGTGTTCATGGGCGACGGCGGGGACAACGTCATCCACCTGATGGCGATCTACCTGGTGCTGACCCGGTGCGCGCAGGTCTGGTCGCTGGACGCCCGCCGGGCCCGTACGCGCGGCTCGGCGACGGCCGGGGCGGCCGGGCCGGTGCTGTGGGGCGTGCTGGGCGCGGTGTTCGCCTTCGGCGCGGTGACCGGCCGGTTCGGCTACGGCTGGCTGGCGGCGTTCGCGGCGCTGTGGGTGGTCTGCGGGCTGTGGTGGCTGGTCGACCGGCACGAGCCGGAGGGCGAGGCGCGGGCGGTCCTGGATGTCCTGGCCAACCTGCTGCACAACGCCGGCATGCTGGTGATCATGGCGGAGGTCTGCCTGATCTACGCGACGGCGGGCTGGTACAAGATCCAGGGGTCCCGGTGGCAGGACGGGACGGCTCTGTACTACCCGCTGGGGCTGGACTACTTCACCCCGTGGCCGGCGCTGTCGGCGCTGGTGGCGGGCAGCGGGACGCTGGTGATGCTGCTGTCGTACGGGACGGTGGCGGTGCAGGTGGCGTTCCCGTTCACGCTGTTCAACCGGCGGATCAAGAACGTGCTGCTGGCGCTGATGATGCTGGAGCACGCGGGGATCGCGGTGCTGCTGGGGCTGCCTTTCTTCTCGCTGGCGATGATCGCCGCGGACGCGGTGTTCCTGCCGACCGGGTTCCTGGTGTGGGTGGGGGCGCGGGCCGCTGCGCGACGGCGGCGTGCGGTGGACCAGGTGGCGGGTCCCGCCGAGCCGGCGGCGGTCCGGGTGCCCGCACCGCGCTGACGGCGCCCCGCGGCGCCGCTCCCGGGGTCCGGGGCGGCGTACGGCGGACCGTAGGGTCGGGGGTATGGACGACACGGTGCGGGAATGGCGGGAGGCCGAGCAGGCGGGGGATCTCGTGCTGCTCGACGGGTTTCACGCGCTGAAGCACGCCCTGCGGTTCGGGGCCGATGTGCGGATGGTCATCGCCGAGGACCCGGGCGCCGTACGGGCGCTGGCCCGTGAGCTGGCTCCGGACGTCGAGGCCGCCGTGGTGCGGCTGGTGCGGCGGGCCGGGCTGGGGGAGGTGCTGCCGCGCGTGCATCCCACCGGGGTCGCGGCCCTCGCGGTGCGGCCCGACCGGGCCGCCGGCATCGCGGGGCTGGGGCGGATGCCGCGGCCGGCGCCGGTCGTCGTCCTCGACAACCCCCGCAATCTGGGCAACGTCGGAGCCGTCGTCCGGCTCGCCGCCGGCTTCGGCGCCACCGGCGTCGTGACCCGCGGCGACCTCGACCCCTGGCACCCGAACGTGGTCCGGGCCGGGGCCGGGCTGCACTACGCCACCACCGTCGAGCGCCTCGCACTGGACGAGCTGCCGCCCGGGCCGCTCTACGCGCTCGACCCCGAGGGCGCGGACATCCGTGCCCTCACCCTCCCGGACGACGCCCTGCTCGCCTTCGGCTCGGAGCGCCACGGGATCTCACCGGAGCTGCGCGCCCGGGCGGACCACCTCGTCTCCCTGCCGATGCGCCCCCAGGTCTCCAGCTACAACCTCGCCACCAGCGTGGCCATGACCCTCTTCCACTGGGGCGGCCCCCCGGCGGCCCGCGAACAGGGCGGCGAGGACTCCTAGGAGGCCTCCGACCGCGATCGCCGCGGCCGCGCCGAGCGTCGCCGTGTCCGGGTGGACCAGCGCCTGGCCGCGCAGCGCCTGCCAGGTCACCAGCGCGAACACCGCCGCGTAGACCGCGGCCGCGACCAGGGCCAGGCGCAGCCGCACCCGCTCCCGGCGCAGCAGGGCGAAGCGCCCGGCGAGGGCGGCCAGCAGGAGCACGAACAGCGGGAGCAGCTGCAGGGCGTGCATGCCGAAGAAGTGCGGGATGCGCAGGTCACCGCCGGTGGTCGACCAGCCGGTCAGCGGCATGGCGGGCCCGCCGTCCGGCACCCCCACGCTGTGGGCGCCCGCCACCGGTGCGTCGTCGACCGCGAGCTGGGCCTCGGTGGGGGTGGTCATCAGGAAGCCGAGTCCCGCGCCCGCGAGGGCGAGGACGGCGGCGATCCGGATCGCCCAGGTGGTGGCCCGGTCGGCGGCGCGGGACCGGAAGAGCAGGACGGCGATGACGAGCGTGGCCGTCCACAGCACGACGACGGTGACGGCCATGGCGCTGTAGATCTGCGCGTCGAGGGCGGTCTGCCGGTTGAAGTGGCTCTGCCGGCCGCGGACCACCTGACCCGTCATGAGCAGCATCTCCACCATGCTCGCCGCGACGACGACGCTGCCGGCCCACCAGGCGGCCCTGCGCAGGCGAGGGCGGGCGGCGACGGCCAGGGAGAGCATCCAGGCCAGGCTGAGCGCGTAGCCGACGAACGAGACGGCGAACTTGAAGGGCTTGGCCCAGATCGGGGCGCCGACCAGCACGCGGCCGTCGACGGCGAGACCCACGGCCGAGCCGACGGCCCACACCACCATCACGCCGGCGAACACGGTCAGTGGACGGTGCCAGGTACGTAACGCAGACATGGGACCCCCAGGGAATGGATAGTGACGCTCGCCGCTATCTGATAGCCCCACTATCTATGATGGGCGGGGACGGGGCAAGAAGAAACGAGTGAAACGCCATGCGCATCGGAGAGCTGAGCCGCCGAACCGGGGTCCCGGTACCGACGATCAAGTACTACGTCCGGGAGGGCCTGCTTCCGCCGGGCGAGCTGAGCAGCCCCAACCAGGCCAGCTACGACGACGGGCACGAGCGGCGGCTGCGGCTGATCCGCGCCCTGCTGGAGGTCGGCGGGCTGTCGGTGGCGGCCATCGGGGACGTCCTCGTGGCCATCGACGACAAGGAGCGGCCGGTGCACAAGCTGCTCGGCGCCGCGGCCCAGCGGCTGGTGCCCGAGTACGGCGACGGCGGGGGCCACGACGACGCCGAGGCGGTGCTGGCCCGGGAACGGGTGACGCGGCTGATCGAGGCGCGCGGCTGGTGCGTCCAGCCCGGGAACAAGGCGGCCGGCGCGCTTGCGGCCGCCCTCGCCTCACTCGCGCGGGTGGGCCACGGCTCCTTCGCCGAACTGCTCGACGACTACGCCGACGCGGCCGAGCGGGTGGCCCGGGCGGACCTGGAGTACACGGCCCGCCACGGGGACCGCGAGGGCCTGGTCGAGGCGGTGGTCGTGGGCACGGTGGTGGGCGACGCGGTGTTCGCGGCCCTGCGCAGGATGGCCCAGGTGGACGCCTCCTCCCGCCTCTTCGCCGAGGAGCGGCAGGAGTAGGAGGAGGGCGCGGTCCACCCGGGCCGGGGTTCTGCGGGACGCGGTTACGCCTGGCGGCGGACTTCCACCACCCGGAAGCGGTTCGCCACGAAGGCGCCGTCGCACAGGGCCGCGTTGGCCGCCGGGTTGCCACCGGAGCCGTGGAAGTCCGAGAACGCGGCGGTCTGGTTGACGAACACCCCGCCGGTCAGGTTCAGGGAGAGCTGCGCGGACTCCTCCAGGCAGACCTCCTCGACGGCCCGCTCGGTGTCGGGGGAGGTGGTGTACGCGCCCACCGTCATGGCGCCCTTCTCCCGCACCGTGCGGCGCAGCAGGTCGAGGGCGTCGGCGGTGGTGTCCACGGCCACCGCGAAGGAGACCGGGCCGAAGCACTCGGAGAGGTACGGCGCCTCCGGGTCCGCCTTGGCGGCGTCCAGCTTGACCATGACCGGCGTGCGGACCACCGCGTCCGGGAACTCGGGGTTCACGACCTCCCGGGAGGCCAGCGCGACCTCGCCCAGGGCGGCCGCGGCCTCCAGCCGGGTCTTGACGTCCGGGTTGACCAGCGCGCCGAGCAGCGCGTTGGCCCGGGCGTCGTCGCCCAGCAGGCCGCCGACCGAGGCCGCGAGGTCGGCGACGACCTCGTCGTAGGTCTTGTGGCCGGCGTCCGTCGCGATGCCGTCGCGCGGGATCAGCAGGTTCTGCGGGGTGGTGCACATCTGGCCGCTGTACAGGGACAGCGAGAACGCCAGGTTGGACAGCATGCCCTTGTAGTTGTCGGTGGAGTCCAGGACGACGGTGTTGACGCCGGCCTTCTCCGTGTAGACCTGCGCCTGGCGGGCGTTGGTCTCCAGCCAGTCCCCGAACTCCGTGGACCCGGTGTAGTCGATCAGCTTGATCTCGGGGCGGACCGCGAGCGTCTTGGCGATGCCCTCGCCCGGGCGCTCCACCGCGAGGGCCACCAGGTTCGGGTCGAAGCCCGCCTCGGCCAGCACCTCGCGCGCGACCTTGACGGTCAGCGCGAGCGGCAGCACGGCCCGCGGGTGCGGCTTGACCAGCACCGCGTTGCCGGTGGCGAGGGAGGCGAACAGGCCGGGGTAGCCGTTCCAGGTCGGGAAGGTGTTGCAGCCGATCATGAGGGCGATACCGCGCGGGACGGCGGTGAAGGTCTTGCCGAGCTGCAGCGGGTCCTTCTTGCCCTGCGGCTTCGACCAGTCGGCCTGGCCCGGGACGCGGGTCTGCTCCTCGTACGCGTAGGCCACGGCCTCCAGGCCGCGGTCCTGCGCGTGCGGGCCGCCGGCCTGGAACGCCATCATGAAGGCCTGGCCGCTGGTGTGCATGACCGCGTGCGCGAACTCGTGGGTCCGGGCGGAGATGCGGGCCAGGATCTCGATACAGACCAGGGCGCGCGCCTCGGGTCCCGCGTCGCGCCAGGCACCCATGCCGGCCTTCATCGCGGGCAGCAGCACGTCCGGGTCCACGTGGGGGTACTCGACACCCAGCTCCGGGCCGTACGGGGACACCTCGGCGCCCGTCCAGCCGTCGGTGCCGGGCTGGTCCAGGTCCAGCCGCGTGCCGCGGACGGCCTCGAAGGCGGCGAGCCCGTCGGCGGGCGCGGTCTCGCCGTACGCCTTGGGATGTTCGGGGTGCGGGGACCAGTAGGCACGGCTGCGGATCGCCGACAGGGCCTGGTCCAGGGTGGGCCGGTGCTTGGCGGACAGCTGGGGGACGGTGAGCTCGGCGGCCATCAGGGACCAACTCCTCGTTGAGCCGGGCGAAGAAGAGCAGACTGGAGTTAGAGTAACCGAACGATCGGTCGGGACAAGAGGGCCCGGCGGACCTGTGGACAAGTGTGTGCGGGAGGATCAGGGCATGACAGCAATCGAGCGGTCCCGCACTGTGGCGGTCGTCGGCGCCGGCACCATGGGGCAGGGCATCGCCCAGGTCGCCCTTCTGGCAGGTCACCGCGTGCTGATCTACGACATCAACGCCGCGCTCGCCGCCGACGGCGTCGGCTTCGTCCAGGACCGGATCGACCGGATGGCCGCCAAGGGCCGGCTGGACCGCGCCGAGGCCGAGGAGGCGATCGGCCGGATCGCATCGGCCGGCGACCTCGCGGACCTCGCCGGGGCCGCCCTGGTCATCGAGGCGGTGGTCGAGAACGTCACCGTGAAGCAGACGCTCTTCGCCGCCCTCGAAGAGGTGGTCGCGCCGGACGCCCTGCTGGCCACCAACACCTCCTCCCTCTCGGTCACCGAGCTCGCCGCCGGGCTCGCGCACCCCGGCCGCTTCCTCGGCCTGCACTTCTTCAACCCGGCCCCGCTGCTCCCGCTCGTCGAGGTGGTCAGCGGTTTCGCCACCGACCCGGCCGCCGCCGAGCGCGCGTACCGCACCGTCCTCGGCTGGGGGAAGACACCGGTCCGCTGCGCCGACACCCCCGGCTTCATCGTCAACCGGATCGCGCGCCCCTTCTACGCCGAGGCCTTCGCGGTGTACGAGGAGCAGGGCGCCGACCCGGCCACCATCGACGCCGTGCTCCGCGAGAGCGGCGGCTTCAAGATGGGCCCCTTCCAGCTGACCGACCTGATCGGCCAGGACGTCAACGAGGCCGTGACCCGCTCGGTGTGGGAGTCCTTCTTCCGCAGCCCGAAGTTCACCCCCTCCCTCGCCCAGCGCCGCCTGGTCCAGTCGGGCCGCCTCGGCCGCAAGAACGGGCACGGCTGGTACCCGTACGGTCCGGACGCCGAGCCCGTGCTCCCGCACACCGCCGCGCCCGAGCAGGCCCCTGCGAAGGTCACCGTCGTCGGCGACCTCGGCCCGGCCGCCGGCCTGGTGGAGCTGCTGGAGGAGGCCGGGATCGCGGTCGCGGCCACCGAACAGGGCGGCCCGTACATCCAGCTCCCCGGCGAGGGCCAGCTGGTCCTCGCGGACGGCAAGACCTCGGTGGAGTTCGCGGACGTCGTCTACTTCGACCTCGCCCTCGACTACCGCGGCGCCACCCGGATCGCGCTCTCCGCGAGCCAGGACACCAGCGAGCGGACCGTCGCCGAGGCGGTCGGCCTCTTCCAGAAGCTGGGCAAGCAGGTCTCCGTGATCGGCGACGTCCCCGGCATGATCGTCGCGCGGACCGTCGCGATGCTGATCGACCTGACGGCCGACGCGGTCGCCCGGGGGGCCGCCTCCGCCGAGGACATCGACACGGCGATGCGGCTGGGCGTCAACTACCCGCTGGGGCCGGCCGAATGGCACGACCGGCTCGGCCGCGACTGGGCCTACGACCTGCTGCACAACCTCGACGAACGCGTCCCCGGCGGGCGCTACGCCCCCTCCCTCGCCCTGTTCAAACTGGGCTACGAGGACGGCGACGACGCCGGCGGCGACCAGGGCGACCAGTGCGACCAGGACGACACGGGGGAGAACGAATGACGACGGCCAAGCGGGACACGTACACCCCCGAGACACTGCTGTCGGTCGCCGTCCAGGTCTTCAACGAGCGCGGCTACGACGGCACCTCGATGGAGCACCTCTCCAAGGCCGCGGGCATCTCGAAGTCCTCGATCTACCACCACGTCGCCGGCAAGGAGGAACTGCTGCGGCGGGCCGTGAGCCGTGCCCTCGACGGGCTCTTCGGGATCCTGGAGGAGCCGGGCGCGGTGCGCGGCCGGGCGGTCGAGCGCGTCGAGTACGTCACGCGCCGCACGGTCGAGGTGCTGGTCGGCGAGCTGCCCTACGTGACGCTGCTGCTGCGCGTACGCGGCAACACCCGGACCGAGCGCTGGGCGCTGGAACGCCGCCGCGAGTTCGACCACCAGGTCGCGGACCTGCTGGGGGCCGCCGCCGCGGAGGGCGATCTGCGGGCCGACGTGGACATACGCCTCGCCACCCGGCTCCTCTTCGGCATGGTCAACTCCCTGGTCGAGTGGTACCGCCCGCACCCGGGCGACGGCCACGCCCAGCTCGCCGACGCGGTGGTCCACCTCGCCTTCGACGGCCTGCGCACCGCCCGCTGACCCCTCCGGGCATCCGACCGCCCCCGGAACGGCCGTACCGGCCGCACCGGGGGCGCTGTCGTACCCGGTCGCACCCGGAGGGCCGAGAACCCGCCTAAAGGGCGTCCTCGGCGATCGTCGGGGCGCCGCCGCCCGGGCCAGGGCCGGTGTCCAGCAGATCCGTTTCCTCGAAGACCAGCAGGGTGCGCGTCGAGAGGACCTCCGGGATGGCCTGGAGCCGGGTCAGGACCAGCTCGCGCAGGGTCCGGTTGTCCGGGGTGTGCACCAGCAGCAGGACGTCGAAATCGCCGCTGACCAGCGCGATGTGCGCCGCGCCGGGGAGCTCGCGCAGCTGCTCGCGGACCGTGCGCCAGGAGTTCTGGACGATCTTCAGGGTGATGTAGGCGGACGCGCCCTGGCCTGCGCGTTCGTGGTTGACGCGGGCCGTGAACCCGCGGATCACCCCGTCGTCGATGAGCCGGTTGATCCGGGCGTAGGCGTTCGCCCGCGAGACGTGCACCTGCTCCGCCACCGACCGTATCGACGCGCGGCCGTCCGCCTGGAGCAGCCGCATGATCGACCGGTCGATCGGATCCAGGGGGCGGGGTGCGACGGGCGGGCCTGAAGTGGCTCCCGGGGCGCCTCCCGGCGAGGCCGGTGCGGAACCCGTTCCGGCCATTTGTTCATCCGGCATTGCCCGATGCCTCCCTCTCCTGGACGTCCTGCATCCATCCCAGGGCCCCGGCGCCCGTTTGTCCACAGCCTGGAGCCGCCTGTAGCCAAATTGCGCAGACAACCGAACAATCGGTAGGTGAGGGGCCTCACACCCGGGGCACCCCCTGCCCGCTTCCCACGAGGAGGTGTACGCCGCCATGACGGTCCAAGAGCTGCCCGGTGCCGGTGCGTCCCACCGTTCCACCCAGCCGCCCGCCTGGAGCCCCCGCACGGACGCCGCGCCGCTGCTTCCGGACCCCGAGCCCTACCGGGTGCTGGGCACCGAGGCGGCGGACCGGCTCGATCCGGAGCTGATGCGCCGCTGCTACGCCGAGCTGGTGCGCGGCCGGCGCTACAACGCCCAGGCCACGGCGCTCACCAAGCAGGGCCGGCTCGCCGTGTACCCCTCCACCGTCGGCCAGGAGGCCTGCGAGATCGCGGCCGCACTGGTCCTGGAGGACCAGGACTGGCTGTTCCCGAGCTACCGCGACACCCTGGCGGCCGTGGCGCGCGGACTGGACCCCGTACAGGCCCTGACCCTGCTGCGCGGCGACTGGCACACCGGATACGACCCGCGCGAGCACCGCATAGCCCCGCTCTCGACCCCGCTCGCCACCCAGCTGCCGCACGCGGTGGGCCTGGCGCACGCGGCCCGGCTGCGCGGCGACGACGTCATCGCCCTCGCCATGGTCGGCGACGGCGGCACCAGCGAGGGCGACTTCCACGAGGCACTGAACTTCGCCGCCGTCTGGCAGGCCCCGGTGGTCTTCCTCGTGCAGAACAACGGCTTCGCGATATCCGTCCCCCTCGCCAAGCAGACCGCCGCCCCGACGCTGGCCCACAAGGCCGTGGGGTACGGGATGCCCGGCCGGCTGGTCGACGGCAACGACATCGCCGCCATGCACGAGGTGCTGACCGAGGCGGTCCGCCGGGCCCGGGCGGGTGGTGGTCCGACCCTGATCGAGGCCGTCACGTACCGCATGGAGGCCCACACGAACGCCGACGACGCGACCCGCTACCGCGGTGACGCCGAGGTCGAGGCCTGGAAGGCGCACGACCCCGTCGAGCTGCTGGAGCGGGAGCTGACCGCCCGCGGGATCATCGACGAGGCGGCGATCCAGGCGGTGCGCGACGACGCCGAGGCGATGGCCGCGGCGCTCCGCGAGGGGATGAACGCGGACCCGGTGGTGGACCCGATGGACCTGTTCGCGCACGTGTACGCGGAGCAGACGGACCGGCTGCGGGAGCAGGCGGCCATGCTGCGCGCAGAGCTGGAAGCCGAGGACCAGGCGTGACGACGGTGGCGGCGAAGTCCGCGAAGTCGGGGGCCAAGCCCGCGACGATGGCGCAGGCCCTGACCCGGGCGATGCGCGACGCGATGGCCGAGGACCCGACGGTCCACGTGATGGGCGAGGACGTCGGGACGCTGGGCGGGGTCTTCCGGATCACGGACGGCCTCGCGAAGGAGTTCGGCGAGGAGCGCTGCACGGACACCCCGCTCGCGGAGGCGGGAATCCTGGGAGCGGCGGTCGGCATGGCCATGTACGGGCTGCGGCCGGTGGTGGAGATGCAGTTCGACGCCTTCGCCTACCCGGCATTCGAGCAGCTGATCTCGCACGTGGCGAAGATGCGCAACCGCACCCGCGGCGCGATGCCGCTGCCGATCACCATCCGGGTGCCGTACGGCGGCGGGATCGGCGGCGTGGAGCACCACTGCGACTCCTCCGAGGCGTACTACGTGGCCACGCCCGGCCTGCACGTGGTGACCCCGGCGACGGTCGAGGACGCGTACGGGCTGCTGCGCGCGTCGATCGCGAGCGACGACCCGGTGGTCTTCCTGGAGCCGAAGCGGCTCTACTGGTCGAAGGCCGACTGGCGGCCCGAGGCACCGGCGGCCGTGCCGGGCATCGGGAAGGCGCTGGTCCGGCGGACCGGCACGAGCGCGACCCTGATCACCTACGGGCCCTCGCTGCCGGTGTGCCTGGAGGCGGCCGAGGCGGCGCGCGAGGAGGGCTGGGACCTGGAGGTCGTCGACCTGCGCTCGCTGGTCCCCTTCGACGAGGACACGGTCGTGGAGTCCGTACGCCGCACCGGGCGCGCGGTGGTGGTCCACGAGGCCGGCGGCTTCGGCGGACCGGGCGCGGAGATCGCCGCCCGGGTCACCGAGCGGTGCTTCCACCACCTGGAGGCGCCGGTGCTGCGGGTGACGGGCTTCGACATCCCCTACCCGCCGCCGATGCTGGAGAAGCACCACCTGCCGGGTGTGGACCGGATCCTGGACACCGTGGCCCGCCTGCAGTGGGAGAACTGATGCCGCAGGTAATGGAATTCAAGCTTCCCGATCTCGGGGAGGGCCTGACCGAGGCCGAGATCGTCCGCTGGCTGGTCGCGGTGGGCGATGTCGTCGCCATCGACCAGCCGGTGGTCGAGGTCGAGACGGCCAAGGCGATGGTGGAAGTTCCGTGCCCCTACGGCGGTGTGGTCACCGCCCGGTTCGGGGAGGAGGGCACGGAACTGCCCGTCGGAGCACCGCTGATCACCGTGGCGGTGGGGGCGGCGTCGCTCCCGGAGGCCCCGGCCGCGCAGGCGGCCGAGGCCGAGGGCTCCGGCAACGTGCCCCGGCCCCTGATCGGCTACGGCGAGGACCGCTCGCGTCCGGCGCGTCGGCGACGGGTGCGACCCGTCACCGCCGCGGTCTCGGCCCCCGCCGCGGCCCCGGTTCCGGCCGCGGCCCCGGCGGTCCCGGTGGCTCCTGCCGGGCCGGTTCCCGTGATCTCGCCGCTGGTGCGCAAGCTGGCCAAGGACGGCGGGGTCGATCTGCGCGCGCTGCGGGGGTCGGGGCCCGAGGGGCTGATCCTGCGGGCCGACGTAGAGGCGGCGCTGGCCGCGCTGCGGGCGCCCGGGCCGGCCCCGGCCGCCGCCGCGGTGGCGCCGCCGGCGGCGGTGTCGGCACAGGGCGAGCGGATCCCGCTCAAGGGGGTGCGCGGGGCGGTCGCCGAGAAGCTGTCGCGCAGCCGCCGGGAGATCCCGGACGCCACCTGCTGGGTCGACGCGGACGCCACCGAGCTGATGGCCGCCCGGGCCGCGATGAACGCCGTGGGCGGACCCAAGATCTCGGTGCTCGCGCTGCTGGCCCGGATCTGCACGGCCGCCCTGGCCCGGTACCCGGAGCTCAACTCCACCGTGGACCTCGCGGCCAAGGAGATCGTCCGGCTCCCGTCGGTGCACCTGGGCTTCGCCGCGCAGACCGAGCGGGGCCTGGTGGTCCCGGTGGTCCGGGACGCGCAGCACCGCAACCCGGAGTCCCTGTCGGCGGAGTTCGCCCGGCTGACCGAGCTGGCCCGGGCCGGGAAGCTGGCTCCGGCCGATCTGACCGGCGGCACCTTCACCCTGAACAACTACGGGGTGTTCGGGGTCGACGGCTCCACGCCGATCATCAACCACCCCGAGGCGGCGATGCTGGGCGTGGGCCGGATCATCGACAAGCCGTGGGTCCACGAGGGTCAGCTGGCGGTCCGCAAGGTCGTCCAGCTGTCGCTGACCTTCGACCACCGGGTCTGCGACGGCGGCACGGCGGGCGGCTTCCTCCGCTACGTCGCGGACTGCGTCGAATCCCCCGCGGTCCTGCTGCGCAGCCTGTAGCTCG
Organism: Streptomyces sp. NPDC040545; assembly: GCF_055595065.1. NCBI lineage: Bacteria > Bacillati > Actinomycetota > Actinomycetes > Kitasatosporales > Streptomycetaceae > Streptomyces > Streptomyces sp. NPDC040545. The sequence goes on along the minus strand of NZ_JBVIWA010000014.1, from coordinate 138,395 downwards.
GCGCCGCGCCGTTGCCCGGGCTCTGCCCGGACCCGGTCCTCAAACGCCGGACGGGCTGGAAATCCAGCCCCGCCGGCGTTTGAGGCGCGGGGTCCGGGGCGGAGCCCCGGGGCTCACACCGTGAGCAGCAGCTTGCCCACGTGGGCGCTGGATTCCAGGACCCGGTGGGCCTCGGCGGCATCCCGCATGGGGAACGTCGCGTGGACCACCGGGCGGATCCGTCCCGCGGCCAGCAGCGGCCACACGTGCTCGCGTACGGCGGCGACGATGGCCGCCTTCTCCTCCAGCGGGCGGGCGCGCAGCGAGGTGGCGGTGATCGCCGCCCGCTTGGCCAGCAGCGCGCCGAGGTTCAGCTCGGCCTTCACCCCGCCCTGGAGCCCGATCACCGCGAGCCGCCCGTTCACGGCCAGGGCGGCCACGTTCCGCGCGAGGTACTTCGCGCCCATGATGTCCAGGATCACGTCCGCCCCGGCCCCGCCCGTCGCCTCGCGCAGCGCGGCCACGAAGTCCTGCTCGCGGTAGTCGATCAGGATGTCCGCGCCCAGCTCCTTGCAGCGCGCCAGTTTCTCCGGGCCGCCCGCCGTCACGGCGACCGTCGCGCCCACCGCTTTCGCCAGCTGGATCGCCATGGTCCCGATCCCGCTGGACCCGCCGTGCACCAGAAGGGTCTCGCCGGGGCGGAGCCCCGCCACCATGAACACGTTGGACCACACGGTCGTGACGACCTCGGGCAGCGCGGCCGCCGTCACCAGGTCCACTCCCGCCGGAACCGGCAGCAGCTGTCCCGCCGGCACGGCCACCCGCTCCGCGTACCCGCCGCCCGCCAGCAGGGCGCACACCTCGTCGCCCACGGACCAGCCGGACACCCCCGGCCCCAGGGCGGCGATCCGCCCGGAGCACTCCAGCCCCGGATGGCGCGAGGCGCCGGGCGGCGGATCGTAGAACCCCTGTCGCTGGAGTACGTCGGCGCGGTTCACGGCGCTCGCCGCGACCTCGACGAGGACCTCGCCCTCGCCCGGCACCGGATCGGGTACGTCGGCCCAGACCAGGGCCTCGGGGCCGCCGGGCTGCTCGATGGTGATCGCATGCATGGCCCGGAGGCTACGCCACGGCGCGGCTACTCGGCAGGACCCAGCCGCACCGGCGGCGAAGTCGGCGGCGCCGCCCGCACGATGGTGATGAGACGGTCCGTCAGCTGGATGGGGCTCGCGTGCGGATCGTCGTACGGGAGCAGCCGGTGCCCGCGCACCACGCTCACCACCAGGTCCTCGGTCTCCCGTACCGACTTGCCGACCTCGGCCTTGCGGGCGGGACGTTCGATGAGGTCGAGGCCGCTGCCCTGCTGGATCAGGTCCTCCATCACGGTGCCCGCGCTCGGGCTGAGCACCGAGAGGCCCAGCAGCCGGCCGGCCGCGCTCGCGCTCGTGATGACCGCGTCCGCGCCGGACTGGCGCAGCAGCGGGGCGTTCTCCTCCTCGCGCACCGCCGCGACGATCTTCGCCCCCCGGTTGAGCTGCCGGGCGGTCAGGGTGACCAGGACCGCCGTGTCGTCCCGCTGGGTGGCGATGACGATCTGACGGGCCCTCTGCAGCTCGGCGCGGAGCAGGACGTCGGAGCGGGTGGCGTCGCCGACCACGCCCGTGAACCCCTCCGCGTTGGCCGTGTCGATCACCTTGGCGCTGGGGTCGACGATGACGACCTGTTCCTTGGAGAGGCCGGTGGCCAGCAGCGTCAGAAGGGCCGAGCGGCCCTTCGTGCCGAAACCGACGACGACCGTGTGCTCACGCAAGTTCTTCCTCCAGCGCTTGAGCCGCCACTCTTCCCTCGTCCGTTCCGTCAGGACTTCCAGGGTGGTACCGACCAGGATGATCAGGAACAGCACGCGCAGCGGCGTGATCACCAGGATGTTGATCAGTCGTGCGGTGTCGCTGTACGGCACGATGTCGCCGTAACCGGTCGTGGACAGCGTCACCGTCGCGTAGTAGAAGCAGTCGAGGAGATCGACCTGCTCGTTCGCGTTGTCGTGGTAGCCGTCGCGGTCCAGCCACACGACGAAGACCGTCAGGAAGAGCACGAACAGGGCCATCAGCAGACGCTTGCCCACCTGGCTCAGCGGAGCCTCGACGACGCGTCTGGGCAGCTTGATGCGCCGGGAGACGAGCTTCTCGTCGGCGCCGCGGGCCATGGAGTCCTGGCCGTGCAGTTTCACGTGAAACATCCTCCAGAAGCCCAGGGCAGATCGAGGATCTCCAGTTCCTGCCCGGACCGCGCGCCCTTGGGCGGTACGACGGCCAGCGCGTCGGCGGCGGCCACACCGCGCAGCATCGCAGGTCCGTGGTAGCGCAGCGGCACCGCGTGCTCGTCGCTCAGCACGACCGGGACCAGCCGGGTGTCGTACGGGTGGCCGGGCACGTCGCCCTGCACCGGCGCCGTGTAGCGGGGGCGCCTGCGGCGGCCCGCGAGGGCGCGCAGCAGGGGTTCGCCGAGGGTCAGCAGCCCCGAGACGGCGGCCAGCGGGTTGCCGGGCAGTCCGACCACATGGCGCACCGAGTCCCCGTCGGGGGTCCCGGACCCGACGCGGGCCAGCAGCATGGGGTGCCCGGGGCGCACCGCCACCCCGTCGACCAGCAGTTCGGCGCCGGCCTCGCGCAGCACCGGGTGGACGTGGTCGACGGGTCCGGAGGCGGTGCCGCCCGTGGTGACGAGGACATCGGCGGTGCTCGTGGTGACGGCCTCCAGCAGGGCCGCGGCCCCCGCCGGGTCGTCGCCGAGCCGCCGCGTGCCGATGACCTCGGCGCCGAGGCGCTCCATCCAGGGCCCGAGCATGGGGCTGAGGGCGTCGCGGACCAGCCCCTCGTGCGGGAGGCCTTCGGTGAGGAGCTCGTCGCCGAGCACCAGGATCTCCACGCGGGGGCGGGGCCGGGTGGTCAGCCCGTCGTACCCGGCGGCCGCGGCGAGCCCCAGCACGGCCGGGGTGACCAGGGAGCCGGCGGGCAGCAGCAGGTCGCCGGAGCGGCACTCCTGGCCCCGCGGGCGGATGTCCTGGCCGGTGAGGACGGGCCGGTCGGCGAAGAGCTGGGTGCCGGCCTCGCGGCAGTGCTCGCTGCGGATGACGGCGGTGGCGTCGGCGGGGATCCGGGCGCCGGTGGCGATCCGTACGGCCACGCCGTCGGTGAGGGGCTCCGGCCGTTCGGAGCCGGCCAGGACGCCGCCGGCGCGCACGCTCCAGGGTCCGGGGCCCGCGACGGCCCAGCCGTCCATGGCGGAGGTGTCGAAGGACGGAAGGTCGGTCAGCGCGTCCAGGGGGGTGGCCAGGACCTCGCCGAGGGCATCCGCGAGGGGCACGCGGTGGGTGCGGGGCCGCACCCTGCTCCCGGCGTGGGCGGCGGTGTCCCGGGCCCGCTGCCAGCCGGACGCGCGGTGGCCGCCCGCGCCGCCGCCCGCGCCGCCCGTTCCGCCGTCCCGGGCGCGGCTGACCAGAGCCAGGGCCTCGTCGAGGGCCTGGTCGGCGGAGTTCGTGGGGGTCATCCGGAGCCGTTCTGTTCTGAGGTGTCGGCTGCCGCCTCGTCGGCCCACCGCAGCGCCAGGTCGGCCGCCTTGCGTGAGGCCTCGGCGACGGCCTGGGCGGGGTCGGCGCCGGTGGCGGCGGCGTGGGCGGCCGCGTAGCCGACCAGGAAGGTGGTCAGCGGGGCGGCGGGCCGGGCGACGCCGTGGGCGGCGTCCCGGGCGAGGTCGAGCAGGGTCTTGGTGTCGACGGGGAGGTCGATGCCCAGTTCGCTCTTGACGGCGGTGATCCATTGGTCCAGCACGCTTCCATGCTCCCTGATCCTGGCGCGGGCGGCGGCGAGATCGTCCCAGGTGTCGCAGTCGAAGGAGGCGAGTGGCCGTGACGTGACGCGGGCGAGGTCCAGCTCGGCGGTGAGGGCACGGAGCGGGAGCCCGGTGAGGGTGCCGTGCTCGGCGGCGAGCAGGGCGATCTCGCGGCGCAGCGGCTCGGCCCGGTAGGCGGCGACCAGCGGCTGGTCCCGGCCGTCGGGGTCGCGCAGCATCGCCCCGTCCGCGCCGGGGGCCGCGGGCGCGGACGGGGCCTCCAGCAGGGCCCGTACGGTCTCCCGGTCGAGGAACGGCAGGTCGGCGGAGAGTACGAGGACCTGCTCGGCGGTGGTCCGGCGCAGCCCGGCGTCCAGCGCGGCCACGGGGCCGCCGCCGGGCGGGTCCTCGCGGGTCCAGCGGACCGGGCGCGCGGTGGGGCGGCGACCGCCGACCACGACGGTGGTCCGGGCGTCCGGGCAGGCGTCGAGGACGCGGTCGAGGAGTGCGCGGCCGCCGACGCTCAGCGCGGGCTTGTCGGCCCCGCCGAGTCGCCGGGCGGCGCCGCCGGCCAGCACGATCGCGTCGTAGCTCATGCCCTTGAGTATGCGGCGGCCATGTCCCTGGCCGGGAGCCGGACTTCCCGGGGCCCACCCGCGTGCCGGACGTCGGGTGCGGCGCCGTTGCCGGGGGCGCTGCCCCCGGACCCCCGCGCCTCGAACGCCGGCGGGGCTGAATATGGCGGAAGCGGGTCCCGGCCGCGCCCGCGGGGCGTGGGCCGGGCCCGCTTTTCTGCTGTCCGCCGGAGGGCTAGAGGTAGGGGCCCGAGCGGATCGCGCCGTGGCCGCCGTCCTCGTCGTCGTCGTGCGGCCCGCCCGGCGGGAGGGCGCGGCGCATCTGCTCCAACTGGGCCCGCGCCGCCATCTGCTGTGCGAACAGGGCCGTCTGGATGCCGTGGAAGAGGCCTTCCAGCCAGCCCACCAACTGGGCTTGGGCGATCCGCAGTTCAGCCTCGGAGGGGATGGCCTCCTCGGTGAACGGGAGCGACAGGCGCTCCAGTTCCTCCACGAGCTCCGGAGCCAGGCCGTCCTCCAGCTCCTTGACCGAGGCGGCATGGATGTCCTTGAGCCGGACCCGGCTCGCCTCGTCGAGAGGCGCGGCACGTACCTCTTCCAGGAGTTGCTTGATCATGCTGCCGATCCGCATGACCTTGGCGGGCTGTTCGACCATTTCCGTCACCGGGACCTCGCGCGACTCGTCATCGGCGTCGCCGACCGCCGTCCCGTCCTGTCCCACGATCAGGACGTGCGGGGGGCTGTCCTGCGACCGTTCACTCCTCGGCATCTCCATGCCGTCATTCTCTCGCACACCTCCGTACTCACACGGTGTGCCCCCGTACAGTCGTGATCCACCCTGTACGGGGGCACCAAGCGTGGCACCGGTCCCGGCCTGTGGCCCTACCCCGCGGCCCGGCGGGCCAGCGCGCCGCTGGAGCGGGTGACCAGGGCCGCCAGCAGGGCCGCGCCCAGCGGCACCACGACGAGCAGCCCGCCGAGGGTCTCCCACGGCACGGAGATCGGCACGAACGGCACCGCTTCCGTCACCGGCGTGAAGCCCTGCTCGATCGACTCCTGGCGGAGCGTCTCGGCCACCCGCTGCTCCGTCAGGCGCAGGCCGATGGCGGGCAGGATTCCGGCGGCCGAGCCCAGGACGACGCCCATCAGGGCGACCACCCCGCACTGGAAGCCGCTGAGCGTCCGCCGTACCCGCGGCGCGGCGCCCACCGCGGCCAGTGTCTTCAGGTCGGCTTCGGCGTCGGCCTGGGCCAGCCCGGTGGCGATGCCGGCCGCGCCGATGGTGACGATCCCCGCGAAGATGGCGAGGGCGAGCATGGCGAGGCTGTTGTCGCCCTCGTAGCCCTTCTCGATGCGCAGGGAGGTCTCCAAGCCCATCCGGTCGATCTCCCCGTCCAACTTCTGGCGCTGCTCGCTGGTCGGGATCCCGTCGAGGCTGAAGTACGAGCCCACGGGCGCGGTGGCCAGTCCGGCAGCCTTGACGGCCGAGGGCGGCAGGATCAGCTCGACGCCCCAGCCCACGGCCGAGTCGGGTGCCTGGTGGACGGGGAGGACCTTGTCCTCACCGGGCGTCTCGTCGTAGTGCCCGCGCATGATGCCGTTCGCCCCCGGGTCGGTGATGACTCGCAGGGTGAGCTTGCCGTCCTTGACCTGGCGCTTGTCGAAGGAGACGGCCTGGCCGGCCTTGAGGGCGGCCACGGAGCCCGGGTCGGTGACCGCGAGCACGCTCAGCACCTTCTCGTCGCCGACGAGGACGGGGTACTGCGTGCCGTACCGGGACTCCTGGCAGCGCCAGTCCTGGCGCAGTTCCTTCTGCCGCTCCAGCGGGAGCGAATCGCCGCCCTTGGCGTCCTCGTAGAGCGGGCAGCGCTGCTCCTTGGGCGTGATGACCTCGACGCGGCCGCAGCCGGGTTCCGAGGCGGAGGACTCGCACTCCGGCTTGCCGACGACGAGCCGCTCGAAGTCCGCCCGCTGCGTCAGCGGCAGCTGTTTGGCGAGGGCCTCGCGCAGGGCGGGCACCTCCTTGTACTCGCCGTTCTCGTGGGCCACCAGCAGCCCGGTGCCGTGCGGCAGGTCGGCCCGGTACTCCTGGCGCATCTGGACGTCGTTGCTCTGCTCGTACGTCGCGACGGCGACGGTTCCGGCGACGGCGGCCAGGACGGCGGCCACGGCGGGGGCCGTACGCCCGCGGTTGCGTACGGCGTCGCGCAGTGCGAGCCGCGGCGACAGCGGCAGCCACCGGCCGAGCCGGCCGAACAGGCCGACCAGGACCGGGGTCAGGGCGACGATGCCGAGTTCGGCGAGGGCGCTGCCGCCCGCCACGACGGTGCTGCCGAGCCGCGAGGTGGTGCCGTAGAGGGCGATCGCGGCGCCGGCGGCGACGGCGATCAGGCCGAGGACGGGCAGCACCCGGTTGGCCTTGCGGATGCCGCGGCGGCCGGTCAGCGAGGCCAGCACGGTCTGCCGGGAGGCGGTGACGGCGGGGACGATCGCGGCCAGCAGGCCGGTGATCACGGCGAGCAGGGCGATGCCGGCCAGTTCCAGGGGGCGGAAGTCGAAGCCGCCGAAGCGGTTGCCGAGCGTCTCCTCCAGCACCGGCCGCAGGAGGACGGTGAGCAGGACGCCGATGACGGTGCCGGTCACGGCGGCCACGGCGCCGAGGACCAGGCCGCCGGAGAGCACGATGGAGCGGATGTGGCGCCGGTCGCCGCCGTTGGCACCGACCAGGCCGAGCTGGCGGCGCGAGCGGCGGGCGCCGACCGCGAAGGCCGGTCCGGCGAGCAGGCAGATCTCCAGCATGGCCAGGCCCGCGACGGTGGCCAGGATGGCCATTTCGACGACCCTGTTGCCATCGCGCTCGAACATGGCCTTCGGCTCGTCCTGGTAGAGCGGGACCTCGGAGTCGGCGGGCGGGTCGAGGATGACGGCGCGCGAGATGACGACCAGGCCCTTGGCGTTGGCCGCCTTGACGGCGTCCCAGGTGACACCCGCGCCGCCGACCTTGACCAGGTAGGTGTCGTCGGGGGACACCGCGCGGCCGCCGGAGTCCGCCACCGCCTTGTTCAGCGGGGCGATCAGCGTCCCGGGCGGGGCGACGATCTCGGGACGTTCGAGTTCGTCCGGCAGCTCGTAGGCGCCGACGATCTTGTACGGGGAGGTGGCGCCGCGCGGGGTGACCGACGAGCCGACGAACAGGCCGGAGTCCCTCAGGAAGGCCTGGGTGGCGATGACCTCGCCCGAGCTCTCGGGCAGCCGGCCGCGGTCAAGCGTGATCACGCCCTTCACCAGGGGGCTGTGCGTGTCGAGTTCGCGCAGGCGGGTGTCGAGCAGCCCGTGCGTGGTGCGGACCTTGGCGTAGCCGCCGGTGTCCTTGAGGACCTGGGCCCCGGGCGGGAGCGCGGCCTCCACCGGTGCCGGCTTCTCCCGCGGGGACTTCGAGGGGTCGAAGTTCTTGTAGCCGCCGACGGGCGCGGAGGACGTGCCGTCGGGGCTCTGGTTGATGGCCCCGGACATGTGCGAGTGGCTCACCCGGGCGTCGGCGGCGCCGAGCATCCGGGTGAGCGACTGCTCGGGGGAGAGTTCGGCGCTGCGCAGCGTGAGGTCGGCGGCGCTCACCCCGACGATCGGCAGGGCGAGCATCGCGAGGACGAGGGCGCTGCGGCCCTTGGCGCGCCAGGCGTCGCGGCGGGCTATGCGCAGCGCCGCGACCCAGGAGTGGTACCAGCCTTGGAGCGGAGAGGTCACTGGCCGGCCGCCTGCCCGGAGAGGAGGGAGTCGGCGTGGCTGCGCAGGGTCTCGTCGACCACGCTGCCGTCGCGCAGGAAGACCACGCGGTCGGCCCAGGCGGCGAAGCGCGGCTCGTGCGTGACGAGGATCCCGGCGGCGCCCGCGTCGCAGCGGGCGCGCAGCAGGGCGAGGACGGACTCGCCGGTCTCGGAGTCGAGGGCGCCGGTCGGCTCGTCGGCGAGGACCAGGCGGCGGTCGCCGACGAGGGCGCGGGCGATGGCCACGCGCTGCTGCTGGCCGCCGGACATCTCGTCGGGGAAGCGGTCGGCAAGCTGGCCGAGGCCCATCTCCTCGAGTGCGGCGAGCGCGGAGGCGCGGGCCTTGCGGGCGGAGGTCCCGTCGAGTTCCCGGGGCAGCGCCACGTTCTCGGCGGCGGTGAGGGCCGGTATCAGGTTGTAGTCCTGGAAGACGTACCCGATGCTGCGGCGGCGCAGGGCGGCCAGCTGCTTGCGGCTCGCCGCGGTGATGTCGGTGCCCTCGACGATCACCCGGCCGCTGCTCGGGGTGTCGAGGCCGCCCGCGAGGGTGAGCAGCGTGGACTTGCCGGAGCCGGAAGGACCCATGACGGCGACGAGTTCGCCGGGGAAGACGGAGAGGTCGATCCCGCGGAGGGCGTGCACCTCGGTGGCGCCGCTGCCGTGCGTGCGGACGAGTCGGTCCAACTGCAGTACGGGCTGCTGGGACTGGGGCTGGTCAGGCATGGAGTGTCCCCCCTGGAACGGTGGTTCAGCCACGGCGCGTACGAGCGGTACGGGGCGGGGTGGTGGTGGTCGGGGCCGGGGTCCCGGCTGTGTCGGCCTGGGGTCGTTCGGGTTCGGCGGCTCTCCGGTCGGCCGGCAGGGAGAGCCGGACGAGCCGGGCTTCGCAGTGGTCGAGCCAGCGGGCCTCGGCCTCGGTCTGGAAGATCAGCTGTTCCAGGACGAGCAGCCAGGCCACGTCGTCGCGTTCGCGGGACCGGCCGCTCTCGACCGCGGCGAGCGCCGTGGCCTTGAGCCGGGTGTAGTCCTGCATCGCCTTGATCGTGGCGTGCCGCTGGGACTGGATGACCGAGCGGATGTCCACGCCGGGGGCGCCCACGGCCATGGCGAGCTTGATGGACAGCTCGTCGCGGGGCGGGTTGGCCCGGTCGACGGGCCGCTCGTACCACTCGAGCAGCTCGGTGCGCCCGGCGTCGGTGATGGCGTAGAGGGTGTGGCCGGCGGCGTCCTCGCCGCCGGGGGCGACGAGGCCGTCCCGTTCGAGACGGGCGAGGGTCGTGTACACCTGCCCGACGTTGAGGGGCCAGGTGGAGCCGGTGCGGGATTCGAACTCGGTGCGCAGCTGGGAGCCGTACCGAGGACCCCGTTCCAGCAGGGCGAGTAGCCCGTGACGGATCGACATACTCGGTATGTATACCGAGTATGTTCATGTCCGGCAACCGTCCTGAGATGTACGCCGCAAGGGGGACGGCCCCCGCGGCGGGAGGTCCGGGCCGCTCACATCCCCCGGCGCAGACGCATCCCGAGGTAGCCGAGACCGAGGCCCATCAGGGCGAATCCGGTGCCGAGCGGCAGTATGTGCGCGGCCAGGTCGGCGGCCCGGTCGTTGGTCCCGGTGTCGAGGGCGGTGACCACGGCCGGCGGCGGGCTCGGGGCGGCGACGGCGGCCGTCGGCCGACGCCGCGGGGCTGTGGCGGTGGGCGCGGAGGGCTCGACGGGCTCGCCCGGCTCGGTACGCGGGCGGGCCGGCAGCGGGCGGGAGGCCACCGTCAGCTCCGGGTTGGCGGGCTCGCCGACCGGCCGTCCGGGGTGCTCGCGCCCGACGCCGGCGAGGCTTCCGGCCAGCTCCTCGTAGGGGTCGTCGGGCGCGGCGGGCACGGCGGGCGCGGCGGGCACGGCGGGCGCGGCGGGCGCGGCGGGCACGGCGACCTGCCGGGCCGGGGTGAGGTAGGGGCCGGCGGACGCGGAAGCGGTGGGCGCGAGCGCCGCGGCGGCCAGGGCCGCGCAGGCCAGCCAGTGCGGCGGGCGGAAGCCTTGGATCACGGCGAGCCCCTCCCGTCCCGAGCCACGAGCTGCTCGCTGCGCGTCAGAGATATGCGCCCAGATTTACATAGTGGGGCAAAAGCGGCATCCCGGACGCCCCATCAGGGTGTCCGGGATGCCGGTGTGTCGGATCTGCGCTTATTCGGGGTTGCCGGTCGACACGGTCAGCGTGTACTCCGTGCCTTCCTTGTCGATCTTCTCGCCGGCGGCCGGGGACTGGAACAGCACCGTGTCCTTGCCGTACACGGCCTCGTCCTTCGGCACGATCTTGTACCGGCCGCCCGAGGCCTGGATGCACTCCTTCACGGAGAGCAGGTTCTTGTACTTGAGGTCCGGCGCCGAGTACTTCCCGGCCTCGCTGTAGTGCTTGACCGGCTCCGTGCACTTCTTCTTGTCGATCGTGCGCGTGAGGTCGGGCCCCTTGAACCCGGCCTTCGCGGAGGCCGACGCGGACGCGGAGTTCTGCGGGTCCGCCGTGGTGCCCTTGTCGTCGTCGCCGTTCATCGCGATCGACGCGATCAGACCGCCCACGGCCAGCAGCGCCACCGCGATCGCGCCCACCACCACCGGCATGTTCCGCTTGCCGTCACCGGCCGCCGCGGACGAGCCCGCCGCGGACGGCGTGCCCGTCGGGGAGATCGTGTACGGCGGCGGGGTCTGCGGCGCGTACTGCTGCTGCGGCGGGGGCGTGTGCGGGTAGGCGTAGCCGCCCTGCGCGTGCTGGGGGGCCGGCGTCGGCGCGTACGGAGCCGGCGGCGGGGTGTGCGGCGCCTGGTACGGCTGCTGCACCGACTGCGGGGGCGCCTGGTACCCGGACTCCACCGGCGGGAACACGGCCGAGGCCACGCCCGCGCCACTGCTCAGGGGCCCCTGGCCCTGGACGATGACCGGCGCTCCGGTCTGCCCGGCGCCCAGCACGCGAGCGACCTCGTCGCCCATGGCCGCGGCCGTGGGGAAACGCTCGTTCGGGTTCTTCTTCAGGGCCCGTGCCACCAGCGCGTCCATCGCCGGGGTCAGCGACCGGTTGATGGACGACGGGGCGACCGGCTCCTCCTGCACGTGGGCGTACGCGATGGCCAGCGGCGAGTCCGCGTCGAACGGGATCCGCCCGGTCAGCAGCTGGAACAGCATGATGCCGACCGAGTAGAGGTCGGAACGGGCGTCGACCCCGCGCCCCAGTGCCTGCTCGGGCGAGAGGTACTGGGGGGTGCCGACGACCATGCCGGTCTGCGTCATCGAGGTCACCCCCGACTGCATGGCGCGGGCGATGCCGAAGTCCATCACCTTGACCACGCCGCGCTTGTTCACCATGACGTTGCCGGGCTTGATGTCGCGGTGGACGAGCCCCATCTCGTGGCTGGTCTCCAGGGCGGCCAGCACATCGGCCGTCACCTTCAGCGCCTTGTCCGCCGGCATGGCCCCGTGCAGGCGGATGTCCTCCTCCAGCACCGAGCCCAGCGGCCGGCCCTCCACGTACTCCATGACGATGTAGGGCATCACCGCGCCGTCGCCCGCGGCGCCGCCGCCGCCGAACGTCACTTCGCCTTCGCCGGTGTCGAACACCGAGACGATGTTCGTGTGCGACAGTTTCGCTACAGCCTGGGCCTCGCGGCGGAACCGTTCGCGGAAGGACTGCTCGCGGCCGAGGTCGCTGTGCAGCGTCTTGATGGCGACCTGCCGGTCGAGGGCCGAGTCGTACGCCAGGTACACGGACGCCATGCCGCCCGCACCCAGCAAGTCCCTTAGCTGGTAACGGCCACCGGCCAGAGAGCCGCCCGCGTACTGGCCCTGAGTGCCGTCCTGGCTCATGACTGTTGCTTCCCCTCGGGATGTGTCCCCACGCCGCTGGCCGGGCGCATATGGCGCCCAGTCTGCCCGAGGGCAAGCACACGTCAAGCCAGGTGCCCGTTCCGTGACCACACGCGCACAGGCAGCCTTGTCCGAACGGTGACCGGTTCCGAGGCTGTAGCGTTCACCGGAGCACCGACGAAGAGGACGACCGCTGAGCGGCGGCCGAGAGATACGACGGCGAGGACTGATGGCACCCGAACCCGATGGAAACGGCGCCGGGATGACCGATGGTCCTGAGCACTGGGGCGCCGGCGGCCTGGTGGGAGACGGCCGTTACCGGATGACGCACCGGCTGGGCCGCGGCGGCATGGCCGAGGTGTTCGCGGCCGAGGACGTCCGGCTGGGCCGCACCGTCGCCGTGAAGCTGCTCCGCGCGGACCTTGCCGAGGACCCGGTGTCCAAGGCCCGCTTCACGCGCGAGGCGCAGTCCGTCGCCGGACTCAACCACCACGCCGTCGTCGCCGTGTACGACTCGGGCGAGGACCGGGTCGGCCCGAACACCGTCCCGTACATCGTCATGGAGCTCGTCGAAGGCCGCACCATCCGCGACCTCCTGCTCAGCGCCGAGGCCCCGGGCCCCGAGCAGGCGCTCATCATCACTTCGGGCGTGCTCGAAGCCCTCGCGTACTCGCACCAGCACGGCATCGTGCACCGCGACATCAAGCCCGCGAACGTCATCATCACCGAGACCGGCGCGGTCAAGGTGATGGACTTCGGCATCGCCCGCGCCCTGCACGGCGCCCAGTCGACGATGACCCAGACCGGCATGGTCATGGGCACCCCGCAGTACCTGTCGCCCGAGCAGGCCCTCGGCAAGGCCGTCGACCACCGCTCCGACCTGTACGCGACCGGCTGTCTGCTCTACGAACTGCTGGCGCTGCGTCCCCCGTTCACCGGCGAGACCCCCCTCTCGGTGGTCTACCAGCACGTCCAGGACGCGCCGGTGCCGCCCTCGCAGCTGCCGGAGGGGCGTCACCTCCCGCAGGAGCTCGACGGCCTGGTCATGCGCTCCCTCGCCAAGGATCCGGACGACCGGTTCCAGAGCGCCGAGGAGATGCGCGGGCTGGTGCAGTACGCGCTCCAGATGCTGCACGACCAGGGGCCGAACACCGGCACCTGGAGCACCGGCCCGGTCACCATGTCCCTGCCGCACGGGCGGGGCGGTGCCGCCCCCACCACGGCCATGCCCGTGAGCGGGACCGGCGGCCAGCAGTACGGGGCGCACGCCTCGACCTCGCAGTTCCAGCAGCCGATGGTGCCGTCGCTGAACCCGGACGACGGCTCGGCCTTCCCCGGTGGCCACGGCCCGGCCGGCAACGGTGGTTACGACGGATACGACGGCTACGACGACCACGGCGGCAGCGGCAACCGCTGGAAGGCGTGGCTGTTCGCGGTCCTCGCGATCGTCGCGGTGATGGGCGGTGTGGCCTACGCCGTCAACACCGTGGGCCAGGGTGACAAGAAGAAGCCCGAGACCACCCAGACCACGCCGGGCGACCAGCCGAGCAAGTCGGCCTCCCCGAACCTCACCCCGCCGCCGCAGACCCAGGACAACACCCCGCCCACCAGCGATAATTCGCCCCAGCCGACGCGCAGCCGGACGCAGAGCTTCAGCCCGACGCCGACGGCCACCGCGACGCACACGCCGACGGGTTCGGCCTCGCCGAGCAGCTCGGCGTCGACGAAGCCCTCGACGACCCCGCCGACGAAGCCCGCGACGACGCCGCCGACCAAGCCCACGGAGACGGCCGGCGGCGCCGGTGGCCCGGGCGGTGGCGGCGCCAACTCGGAGGAGTGAGACGGATACGGGGACGGGCCCGGCGGAATCAATTCCGCCGGGCCCGTCCCCGTATCCGGGTGAGCGTGGGTCAGAGCGCGTACTGGTACTCCCGGTCCGGATTCCGGGCCAGTGAGTGCACGGTGACGAACTGGGGTTCTATCCGCATGTAGACGGGGTCGAAGACCTGGCCGTCGATGAAATGCGGAACCGGGCCGAAGAGCTCCAGTTCGGCGTTGGTGGGTTCGGTGACCTGCGCCGTTCCGGTGAACTGGACCGACCAGAGCTCGGGGTCCGGCGCATGGGAATTGTCGGCCCCGTAGGCCACCACACTGCCGTTGCAGGCCTGGTGGTAACCGAAACCGGAATGCATTCTCAAGATCACCCTGCCGTCCACCACGATATGGCGGGCGAGCGCGAGGAAGGGCAGCGCGCGCATGCTCGTGGCCACGCGGCCGTACGGCACCCGGCGCAGCAGTTCGACGGCGTGGAGTTCCTCGGGGGACATGGCGTCCACTCTCGGCCACGGACACCCCGCCGGGGAAGAGCAGCCCGCCCCGAGGGCCTGGGACGTTGGTCCCGAAGGGAACGCCCGGCCCCGTGGAACCCGTACCGCCGCCGGGGCGTCACCCTGCGTGACGGGCGTGCGCGCGGGGGTCAGCGCCGCTCGGCCTGCAGGCGGGCCACGTAGGCGGCGGCCTGCGAGCGCCGCTCCATGCCCAGCTTGGAGAGCAGACTGGAGACGTAGTTCTTGATGGTCTTCTCGGCCAGGTGCAGCCGCTCGCCGATGACGCGGTTGGTCAGGCCCTCGCCGATCAGGTCGAGGATCTTGCGCTCCTGCTCGGTGAGGTGGGCCAGGCGGTCGTCGCCGCTGCCGCTCCTGCCGCCGTCGCGCAGCCGCTCCAGCACGCGGGCGGTGGCGACCGGGTCCAGCAGCGACCTGCCGGCGGCGACGTCGCGCACGGCGCTCAGCAGCTCATTGCCGCGGATCGCCTTGAGCACGTAACCGGAGGCGCCGGCCATGATCGCGTCGAACAGCGCCTCGTCGTCCGCGAAGGAGGTCAGCATCAGGCATTTGACGTCCTCGTCCTGCGAGCGCACCTCGCGGCAGACCTCCACACCGCTGCCGTCCGGGAGCCGGACGTCGAGGACGGCCACATCGGGACGGGTGGCGGGGATGCGGACCAGGGCATCGGCCGCGGTACCGGCCTCGCCGACGATCTCGATGTCGTCCTCGACCGACAGGAGCTCGTGGACGCCCCGGCGTACCACTTCGTGGTCGTCCAGGAGGAATACCTTGATTTTTCCGTCTTCGCGCACGAAGTCAGTTTCACACACTCACCCCTTCCCTGCCGGAGTTACCCGGGATAACGTGCCGTTGTTCCCGGCCCCTGCAAGGCTGTGACCAGTGGTTGTTCCCGTTGCTGCGTTTTTACTAGGAAATCCAAGCAAAAACGCAGGTCAAACGGGGTTTCGCAGTTATGCGGCGCACTGGGTAACGTGCATTGCGCAGGGCACTCGCCGGGGCACCTGTCACGCCTGAATCCCCGTACGCGAAGCGCACCCACCCCGTGCGCTCGTTACGGATACAGGTGAGCCGCACTGGACCCCGGAGAACCCGGGTGCCGGACCGACGGAGGAGCACACGTGACCGTGGAGAGCACTGCCGCGCGCAAGCCGCGACGCAGCAGCGGCACCAAGCGGGCGGCAGGCGCGGCGAGCGCCGCCAAGCCCGCCGCTGCCACCGCGCAGACGCAGGATGTCGTACCTCAGCTCGTACAGCTGCTGACGCCCGAAGGGGACCGCGTCGACAACGCGGAGAACGCCGAGTTCGCCCCCTTCGTCGCCGACATCACCACCGAGGACCTGCGCGGGCTGTACCGCGACATGGTCATGACCCGTCGGTTCGACGGTGAGGCGACCGCCCTGCAGCGTCAGGGCGAGCTGGGCCTGTGGGCCTCGCTCCTCGGCCAGGAGGCCGCGCAGATCGGCTCCGGCCGGGCGCTGAACGACGACGACTACGTCTTCCCGACGTACCGCGAGCACGGCGTGGCCTGGTGCCGCGGGGTCGACCCGACCAACCTGCTCGGCATGTTCCGCGGCGTGAACCACGGCGGCTGGGACCCGAACACCAACAACTTCCACCTCTACACGATCGTCATCGGCTCGCAGACGCTCCACGCGACCGGTTACGCGATGGGTGTCGCCAAGGACGGCGCGGACTCCGCGGTCATCGCCTACTTCGGTGACGGCGCGTCCAGCCAGGGTGACGTCGCGGAGGCGTTCACCTTCTCCGCCGTCTACAACTCCCCCGTGGTGTTCTTCTGCCAGAACAACCAGTGGGCGATCTCCGAGCCGACCGAGCGCCAGATGCGCGTGCCGCTCTACCAGCGCGCGCAGGGCTTCGGTTTCCCGGGCGTCCGCGTCGACGGCAACGACGTGCTGGCCTGCCTGGCCGTGACCCGCTGGGCCCTGGACCGCGCCCGCCGCGGCGAGGGCCCGACCCTGGTCGAGGCGTTCACGTACCGCATGGGCGCGCACACCACCTCCGACGACCCGACGAAGTACCGGCGGGACGAGGAGACGGCGGCCTGGGAGGCCAAGGACCCGATCCTGCGCCTGAAGGCCCACCTGCTGGCCACCGGGGGCGCCGACGAGGCGTTCTTCACGGAGCTGGAGGCCGAGAGCGAGGCCATGGGCAAGCGCGTGCGCGAGGCCGTGCGCGCCATGCCCGACCCGGACACCATGGCGATCTTCGAGAACGTCTACGCGGACGGGCACGCGCTCGTCGACGAGGAGCGCGCCCAGTTCGCCGCCTACCTCGCGTCCTTCGAGGAGGGTCACTGATGGCTGTCGAGAAGATGTCGATCGCTAAGGCGCTCAACGAGTCGCTGCGCAAGGCCCTGGAGCAGGACCCCAAGGTCCTGATCATGGGTGAGGACGTCGGCAAGCTGGGCGGTGTCTTCCGGATCACCGACGGCCTGCAGAAGGACTTCGGCGAGGAGCGGGTCATCGACACCCCGCTCGCCGAGTCGGGCATCGTCGGCACCGCCATCGGCCTGGCCCTGCGCGGGTACCGGCCGGTCGTGGAGATCCAGTTCGACGGGTTCGTCTTCCCCGCGTACGACCAGATCGTCACGCAGCTCGCGAAGATGCACGCGCGCGCCCTGGGCAAGGTCAAGATGCCCGTCGTCGTGCGCATCCCGTACGCGGGCGGCATCGGCGCGGTCGAGCACCACAGCGAGTCCCCCGAGGCGCTCTTCGCGCACGTGCCGGGTCTCAAGGTGGTCTCCCCCTCGAACGCCAGCGACGCCTACTGGATGCTCCAGCAGGCAATCCTCAGCGACGACCCGGTGATCTTCTTCGAGCCGAAGCGCCGCTACTGGGACAAGGGTGAGGTCGACTTCGACGCCATCCCCGGTGAGCTGCACAAGGCGCGCGTGAGCCGCGAGGGCTCGGACGTCACCCTGGCCGCCTACGGCCCGATGGTGAAGGTCTGCCTGGAGGCCGCGGCCGCGGCCGCCGAGGAGGGCAAGTCGGTGGAGGTCCTCGACCTGCGCTCGATGTCTCCGGTCGACTTCGACGGGATCCAGGCCTCGGTCGAGAAGACCCGCCGGCTCGTGGTCGTCCACGAGGCGCCGGTCTTCCTCGGCGTGGGCGCGGAGGTCGCCGCCCGCATCACGGAGCGGTGCTTCTACCACCTGGAGGCGCCGGTCCTGCGCGTGGGCGGTTTCCACGCCCCGTACCCGCCGGCCCGCCTGGAGGACGAGTACCTGCCCGGCCTGGACAGGGTGCTCGACGCCGTCGACCGCTCGCTGGCGTACTAGGAGACCCGCGTCATGACCATCCGCGAATTCAAGATGCCCGATGTGGGCGAGGGCCTCACCGAGGCCGAGATCCTCAAGTGGTACGTCCAGCCCGGTGACACGGTCACCGACGGTCAGGTCGTCTGCGAGGTCGAGACGGCCAAGGCCGCCGTGGAACTGCCGATCCCGTTCGACGGTGTCGTGCACGCGCTCCTCTTCGAGGAGGGCACCACGGTCGACGTCGGCCAGGTCATCATCTCGGTGCAGACCGGCGAGGCGGAGGCCGCGGCCCCCGTCCAGGAGGTGGCCGCTCCGGCCGCCGCCGAGGCGGCCCCGGCCGCCCGCCAGCCCGTCCTGGTCGGCTACGGGGTCTCCGAGTCCTCCACCAAGCGCCGCCCGCGCAAGGCCGCCCCGGCGCCCGCCGTGGCCGCACAGAACGGCACGGCGGCCCCGGCGGCCGCGCCCGCTCCGGCGGCTCCGGCCGCACCGGCGCCGCTTCCCGCCGTCCCGGCGCAGCCGGGCGGTGAGCGGCCGCTGGCCAAGCCGCCGGTGCGCAAGCTCGCCAAGGACCTCGGCATCGACCTGGCCTCGGTGGTCCCCACCGGCGACGGCGGGGTCGTGACCCGGGAGGACGTGCACGCCGCGGCCGCCGCGGCGATCACCCCGCAGGCCGCCGCGCCCGCGGCGGCTCCGGCCGCTGTGGCCGCGCCCGCCGCGGTGGCCGCGGCCCCCGCGGCCGACGCCTCGGCGCGGGAGACCCGTATCCCGGTCAAGGGCGTCCGCAAGGTCACCGCGCAGGCCATGGTCGGCTCGGCCTTCACCGCGCCGCACGTCACCGAGTTCATCACCTTCGACGTGACGCGCACGATGAAGCTGGTCCAGGAGCTCAAGGCCGACCCGGACCTCGCGGGGCTGCGGATCAACCCGCTGCTGCTCATCGCCAAGGCCGTGCTGGTGGCCATCCGCCGCAACCCGGACGTCAACGCGTCCTGGGACGAGGCGGCCCAGGAGATCGTGCTCAAGCACTACGTCAACCTGGGCATCGCGGCGGCCACCCCGCGCGGGCTGATCGTCCCGAACATCAAGGACGCGCACGCCAAGACCCTCGGCGAGCTGTCGGAGTCCCTGTCCTCGCTGGTCGCCACGGCCCGTGACGGCAAGACCTCCCCGGCGGACATGCAGAACGGCACGATCACCATCACCAACGTCGGCGTCTTCGGCGTCGACACCGGTACGCCGATCCTGAACCCCGGCGAGTCCGCGATCCTCGCGGTCGGCGCGATCAAGCTCCAGCCGTGGGTCCACAAGGGCAAGGTGAAGCCGCGTCAGGTCACCACCCTGGCGCTGTCCTTCGACCACCGTCTCATCGACGGCGAGCTCGGCTCCCGGTTCCTGGCCGACATCGCGGCGGTCCTGGAACACCCCCGCCGCCTGGTCACCTGGTCGTAGCGGCACGTAGGACGTCCCACCCGATGGCCGGTCTCCCCCGCGGAGGCCGGCCATCGGCATGTCTGGAACCGACCGGACCCCCGGGCATCTCTTAGTAACGTATGCGAATTGTTGGCTGCTCACCGACCACGGGGACGGGTAACACATGGGACTGACCGAGGAGATAGCCGCCGTTCGGGGCGGCTCCGGGCATTCGGGTCGTTTGCTGGGCGAATTCCGCCGTACTCCGCTGCTCGTGCCGCTGTCGGAGGGTGATGACGGCGGTCCGATGTCGGGGTGGCAGGGCGGTGTCCGCTGGATCTACGCGTTCACGGACGAGGGGGCGCTGGCCCGTTTCGCGCAGGCGCGCGGTGCCGGTACCGGGGCCCGCGAGTGGGGGTACCTCTCGATCCTTGGCGCCCGGCTCCTCGACGCGGTGATTCCCACGGTCGACGGCCCGACCGGGGTGGCCGTCGATGTCGCGGACGAGGAGGCCTCGATGCTGTTCCCGCCGGTCGTGGGCATCGTCGCGGACGCGTACGCCGTGGATGCGGAGCCCGACCGTGCGGAAGCCGTCTGATGGCGGGTGACGGGGACCTCGAGGTCTCGGCCGCCGCGGTCAAGAACATCCAGGACGGTCTGCGCAAGGCCATCGCCGAGTTGCGCGAGTCGGGGGATGCGGCCGGTGCCTCGCAGGGTGCCGGGTTCAGTGATCTGTCGATGACGGGGATGGAGGCCGGGCACATGGGCCTGGCCACCGACTTCGAGGATTTCTGCGAGCGCTGGGAGTGGGGGGTGCGCAGTCTCGTGCAGAACGCCAGCACCCTCGCCGGGAACCTCGGTATCGCGGCGGGCACGGTGTGGGAGGAAGAGCAGTACATGCAGGGCGCGTTCAAGGTCGTCGCCAATGCCGCGTACGGCAATCCGCACGCGAGTGAGGACGAGATCGAGCAGAAGAGCTGGGACGACATCTGGCGGGCGGACGTCTACAAGCCGGACTACAGCGCGGAGTCCTTCGAGAAGGGCCGGCAGGACATGAAGCAGACCTGGTCGGACACGGGCGACAAGCTGACCTCCAGCGGGAAGATCGGCTCGATCAAGGATCTGCTGGACCAGGCCGGCGGGGGCGGTAACTGATGGGCTGGAAGGACTTCGTACCGGACTCGGCGGAAGACTGGGTCGAGGACCGGGCCAAGGACGTCGGCGACGCGATCGAGTGGACCGGTGACAAGGTCGCCGATGTCGCGGAGGAGGTCGGTCTCGACGAGGCGGGCGACTGGGTCCGTGACAAGAGCCGCTCCGCCGCCAACCAGCTGGGCGCCGATGTCTCGGAGCTGGAGCTCGGGCAGACCGAGGACCCGAACAAGCTGGTCTACGGAAGTGTGTCGAAGATCCGCGCGCAGGTCTCGCACCTGAACGACTTCAAGTCCTCCTTCACCATGGTCGGCAACGGTCTGAAGGGTCTGGAGGGCGATGGTCTGAAGGGTGCGTCGGCGAACGCGTTCCGGGAGGCGATCGCCAAGGAGCCGCCGCGCTGGTTCGAGGCGGCGGAGGCCTTCGGCAAGGCCGCCGACGCGATGAGCCGCTTCGCGGAGACCGTCGAGTGGGCGCAGGGCAAGGCCAAGGAGGCCCTGGAGGACTACAACAAGGCCAAGAAGGTCTCGCAGGACGCGCGCACCGCCTACAACAAGTCGATCACCGACTACAAGGCCGCGGTCAAGGCGGAGAAGGACACGCTGCCGCCGCGGCCGGCCGATGACTTCACCGACCCCGGCGAGCCGCTGATGAAGGCCGCCCAGGACAAGCTCGACACCGCGCGCACCCAGCGCAACGAGGTGGCCGAGACGGCCCGTACGGCGGTCCGCGCAGCCCGCGACGCGGCCCCGCCCAAGCCCTCGTACGCCGAGCAGCTCAAAGACGGCATGGACTACCTGGACCTCGCGCAGACCCATCTCGCGGGCGGCGTCATCAAGGGCACCGCGGGCCTCGCCAACTTCGTCCGCTCGGTCAACCCGATGGACCCGTACAACCTGACCCATCCCGCCGAGTACCTGACCAGCCTCAATTCGACGGTCGCGGGCCTGGCCGTGGCGGTCAACGACCCCATGGGCGCGGGCAAGCAGATGCTCGACGAGTTCATGAAGGACCCCAGCGAAGGCGTCGGCAAGCTCCTCCCGGAACTCGTCGGCACCAAGGGCCTCGGCGCCCTGAAGAAGGGCGCGAGCGTCGCCAAGCTGGCGGACGATATCCCCGCGAGCAAGCCCCGCGTCTCCCTGAACAAGGACGGTCCGGGTGCGAGCGACAAGCCGGACGTGCACAAGACGAGCGAGGGCACCGACCCCATCGACCTGGCGACCGGCCGGATGTATCTCCCGCAGACGGATGTGGAGCTGCCCGGCGCCCTTCCGCTGGTCTTCACCCGCAGGGTGGACTCGGGATACCGCTCGGGGCGCTGGTTCGGCCCCTCGTGGTCGAGCACGATCGACCAGCGGCTGGAGATCGACGCCGAGGGCGTGATCCTGGTGACGGAGGACGGCCTCCTCCTGCCGTTCCCGCACCCCGCTCCCGGCGTCCCCGTCGTTCCGGTCTCCGGTGCCCGAATACCCCTGGAGCGGGCCCCGGACGGCGACTACACCGTCACCGATCCGGACACCGGCATTGTCCGCCGCTTCACCGGTCCGCCCGACGACTCCGGGTCCGCGACGGCCCCGCTCGCGCAGCTGGAGGACCGCAACGGCAATGTCATCACCTTCGAGTACGACGCGGCCGGCACCCCGCTCGGCATCTCCCACAGCGCCGGCCACGGGCTGCGCTTCGAGACCGCCGACGGGCGGATCACCGCCCTGCATCTGGCCGGTGGCCCGCGCGTCCTGGCGTACGGATACACCGGCGGCAACCTGACGGAGGTCGTCAACTCCTCCGGCTTGCCCTTGCGTTTCGCCTACGACGAGCGCGACCGGGTCACCTCGTGGACGGACACCAACGACCGCCGGTACGAGTACGCCTACGACGACCAGGACCGCTGCATCGCCGAGGGCGGCTCCGGCGGCCATCTGGCGCTCACCCTCACCTACGACGACGTGGACCCCGGCAGCGGCAACCGCATCACCACCGTGACCACGGCCGCCGGACACATACGCCGCTACCTGGTCGACGACCAGTACCGGATCGTCGCCAGCACCGACGAGCTGGGCGCGCTCACGAGTCTCACGTACGACCGGTACGGGCGCCTGCTGACCGAGACCGACCCGCTGGGCCTGTCCACGCACCGCACCTACGACGACGCCGGAAGGCTCCTCTCGGTCGTCCGCCAGGACGGCCGCGCCTGGAGCGCCGAGTACAACGAGCTCGGGCTGCCGGTGAAGGTGGTGAATCCGGACGGCACGGTCATCCGCCAGACGTACGACGAACGCGGCAACCGCACCTCGGTGACGGGCCCCTCGGGTGCGACCACGCTCTTCACGCACAACAGCCGCGGTCAGCTGTCCTCGGTCACCGATCCGCTCGGCCGCACCTCGCGCATCCGCTTCGACGCGGCCGGCCGGGTCGTGTCGGCCACGGAGCCGCTGGGCGCGACCACCTCGTGGCAACGGGACGCCTTCGGCCGTCCGGCCTCGGTCACCGACGCGCTGGGCCACACGACCCGCTTCACGTGGAGCGTGGAGGGCCTGATCCTGCACCGGGTGAACCCGGACGGCAGCGAGGAGTCGTGGACGTACGACGGGGAGGGGAACTGCCTGACCCACCGGGACGCCGCGGGCGGGGTGACCGTCAGCGAGTACGGCGATTTCGACCTGCTGACCGCCCGGACCCGGCCGGACGGGACCCGCTACGCCTTCGCCTACGACGCGGACCTGCGGCTCACCGAGGTCACCGATCCCCGCGGCAGGAGCTGGAACTACACCTACGACGGCGCGGGCCGGCTGGTCGAGGAGAACGACTTCGACTCCCGGTCCATCAGCTACCGCTACGACGCGGCGGGCCGGCTGATCTCCCGCACCGACGCACTGGGCACGACCATCGTCTTCGAGCGCAATGTGCTCGGGCAGGTGGTCCGCAAGGACGCGGCCGGCGCGGTCACGACCTTCGAGTACGACGTGTCCGACCACCTGGTGGCGGCGACCTGCCAGGATTCCACCATCACCTGGCTTCGTGACCGCTCCGGGCTGGTCCGCTCCGAGACGGTCGACGGCCGCACCATCGGCTTCGAGTACGACGCGCTCGGCCGCCGGACCCACCGCACCACCCCCACGGGGGCCCGGTCCGCGTGGACGTACGACGAGACGGGCCGGCGCAGCGCACTCACCGCCTCGGGGCGCACGCTCACCTTCGAACGGGACGCGGTGGGACGCGAGTTGACCCGGCGTGTGGGCGGCCTGACGCTCTCCCAGGTCTATGACGAGGCGGGTCGCCTCACCGGACAGCACCTGGCGGGCCCGGACGGGGACTCTGCGCGCAGGCGTGCCTTCTCCTACCGGGCGGACGGCCTGCTGACCGGGATCGAGGACTCGCACACCGGCAGCCGGACCTTCGCCCTGGACGCCGTCGGCCGGATCACCGGTGTCGACGCGGCGGGCTGGAGCGAGCGCTACGCCTACGACGAGACGGGCAACCAGAGCACGGCCTCCTGGCCCGAGGCCCATCCCGGGGCCGCGGCCCGCGGGGAACGCGTCTACGACGGCACGCGCGTCACGCGCGCGGGGGCGATGCGCTACGAGTACGACGCGCTGGGCCGCATGGTCCTGCGGCAGAAGGCCCGTCCTTCCCGCAAGCCCGACACATGGCACTACGCCTGGGACACCGAGGACCGCCTCACCGGGGTCACCACGCCGGACGGGACGGTCTGGCGCTACCGGTACGACGCCCTGGGCCGGCGCAGCGCCAAGCAGCGCCTCGGGGCCGACGGCGAGACGGTGGTCGAGCAGGTGGACTTCGTCTGGGACGGCACCACGCTGTGCGAGCAGATCTCGCGCACCGCGGGCTCTCCGCACCTGATGGTCCTGACCTGGGAGCACAACGGTCTGCGGCCCCTCACGCAGACCGAGCGCATCCTGGCGGCCGACGCGCCGCAGGAAGCGGTCGACGAGCGGTTCTTCTCCATGGTGACCGACATGGTGGGCACGCCGACGGAGCTCGTCGACGAGTCGGGCGCCCTGGCCTGGCAGAGCCGCAGCACCGTGTGGGGCGCCACGGCGTGGCCCGCGGCCAGCACCGCCGCGACTCCGCTGCGCTTCCCGGGCCAGTACCACGACCCGGAGTCGGGCCTCCACTACAACGTCCATCGGCACTACGACCCGGAGACGGCCCGCTACGCCAGCCCGGACCCGCTGGGGCTGAAGGCGGCGCCCAACCCGGTCGCGTACGTGGTCAACCCGTACCGGGAACTCGACCCGCTCGGCCTGACCCCGTACAAGGTCCTGTACCACGGCACGCAGGAGTGGAAGGGAACCCACTTCTCGCTCGATCCCGACGTCAACGTCAAACGCGAGTACACGCCCGACGCGGGCGTCTATCTCACGGACGACTTCCAGCGGGCGGCGCAGCAGTACGCGGGTCCTGGCGGAACCGTGGTCCGGGTGGAAGTGCCCGCCGATTTCGCCGAGTCCGTGTACCGGCTGCACTCCGGCCCCGGCGGCAACCTGCCGGAGTACTTCGTGAACACGGCGGAGGGAATCGAACTGCTCAACAAGCACCTGCGGGCGCTCCCACAGGCAAAGGCGTTCGTGGAAAATGTGATGGGAACATTCTGAAGGAGCGGCGAGATGGCGGACCAAGGGGCTGCGGTACCGGTGGCATCGGAGACGACGCTCGTACGCGAGGTCTTCGGTCCGCTCGGCGCGCTCGTCGAGTGCGGCGCGGCGCTGGAATCGGTGTCGGTGGGCGCGTTCGTCGCGCGTCACCGCGGCGAGCTGGACCGGGTGCTGGACGTGGTGCGGCGGCTGGGTGACTTCCACGCCGAGTCGATGGAGATCATGGACGGGCTCGGCTACCTGCGGGAGCACGACGTCCCGCCGGTCACCCTGCTGATGTGGTCGGGATGCATCGAGGAGTACACCCCGGACCTCGGCGCGCCGGAAACGGTGCGCCGCATGGCCCGGATGGGCGCCGACCTCCAGCTGGCGCACCTCCTCCAGGCGCTGGTGGGGGTGGCGGCCCTGCGCGGCGGCGACGACGTGGAGTCCGGGGCCCGGGAGATCGCGGAGGTGATCGGCGCGGCGAGCACGTGGGGCGGGCCCGGCCGTGGACGGTCGCTCCACGAGGTGTTCCTGATGTGGCGGGTCGCGTCCCTTCCCGGGCTCCTGATGCCCTCGTCGGGCTCGGCGGAGCCCTTCAAGCGGCGCCTGCGGGAGTACGCGCACGCGCTGGAAGGGATCGTGGGACGGGGGGAGTGACCGGGGCAGTGACAGGGGCGGTGACCGGCCCGCGGGGCGAAGTCCCTGGTCGGAGCGGTGGCCCCGTGTGATCATCTCTCAATGATCTTTCGTGCCGCCACCGCGGACCCCGTGGACCTCGACCGCGCCCTCGCCCACCCCGCCGACGGCCCCGTGCCCGCCCTGACCGCCGAGCGGATCCGTGAGGAGCTCGCGGAGAACCAGATCCGGCCCGAATGGATCTGGCTCGCCGAGGACGAGGACGGGCGGATCCTCGGCCGGGCCCTGTGGTGGGGGCGCGCCGACAGCGAGCGGCCCGTCGCGCTCGACTGCCTCCAGGTGCGCGGGGACGTGGCCGAACCGGCCGAGGTCGCCGCCGGGCTGCTGGAGGCCGGGCACGCCGCCTTCGGCAAGCGGCCGGGCTACAACCTCTCGCTGCCCCGCGACTGGCGGGAGCAGCCGGAGCTGGCCGCGGCGGTCGCCTGGCGCCAGGAGGCCGCGACCGCGGCCGGGCTGACGCGCGAGATCGAGCGCCTGCGCTACGAGTGGACCCCGGACGCCGGCACCGCGGAGCCCACCGGCCGGCTCGTCTTCCGCGAGGGCACCGACGAGGAGATGCTGGACGCCTTCGTCCGGCTCTCCCACGACAGCCTCGACCTGGCCACCCAGCACGAACTGGAGCTGATGGACGCCGAGCAGCTGGCCCGCGAGGACTTCGAGTTCTACCTCGACTGCCCCGGCGAGCGCTCCTGGTGGCGCCTGGCCCACTTCCCGGACGGTCGCCTCGCGGGCCTGGCCATCCCCTCGGCGACCCCGTACCACCGCAACGTCGGCTACCTGGGCGTCGTACCGGAGCAGCGCGGCCAGGGGCTGATCGACGAGATACTCGGCGAGATCACCCGCTTCCACGCCGCCGCAGGCGCCGAGCGCATCACCGCGACCACGGACACCGTCAACGTGCCGATGGCCGCCGCCTTCGGCCGGGCCGGCTACGAGGTCACCGAGATCCGCCTGGTCCTGGAGGCCCCGAGCCGGTGAACTGGGCCGACCTCGTCCCCGGACCGCCCGTCCTCGCGCCGTACTACGACGAGGTGCCCGGGCTGACCGGCGTCCGGCTGCGGTCGGTGCACGTGGACGGCTGGGGCTCGGGCGTCGTCCTGCGCCTGGACCTGCCGCGGTTCCCCGACCGCTGGGACGGCGGGCCCGGGGACACGCTGCAGTGCCAGATCGGCTTCGTGCACGTGGAGGACTTCGTGATGGAGGGCTGGCGGCCACCGGTGACGGCGGACGTCGGGCTCACCTCCCTGCCCCGGAACCGGCTGGCCGTCCACGTCACCGCGTCCGGCACCGAGGTGTCGTTCACCTCGAACGCCTCGCTCTCGCTGGGCAAGGCCGCCGTCTTCACGCGGGGTGCGGACGGCACGGACGGCGGGCCGCGCCGGCACGTCAGGCCGTTCGAGGACAGGCTGTACCCGCAGCTGCCGCCGGCGTACCGCAACTCCTTCTACGAGCGGGCCTGAGAGGAGCCCCGCGGGACCCGCCCCGGGAGGTAACCTCCGCCCGGGGAAGGGGGCGCGGGTGTCCATCGCCGAATTGCAGGTGTACTCCGTCGAGGAGGCCGACGTCACGGGCGGGGTGTGCGTGGTCCGGTGCGTCGGCGGGGTGGCACGGGCCGGACAGGTCTACGCCGTCGGGGAATCCAGGATCGCCCTGCGCCGCATCGAGCGCCACGGGCGGGCCGTCGGCTCCTTCGACGCCGGGCACGTCGCGAGGGTCCACCTCGCGGGCGCCATGGTCGCGCTGCTCACCCGGGGACAGGTGCTCACCTCGGTGCCGCCCGACGGGCACTCGCTGGAGGAGCTGGAGGCCTGGCTGGCCACCGGCCCGCCGCTGCGGGACGAACCGCACCCGCGGACCCTGCGCGTCCTGGCCGGGGTGCGGATGCGGGACGAGCGGCTGCCGGACGGGATCCGGCTGCGCTGGGGCCGGATCGCGCTGGCCGCCACCCACCGCTGCGTGCGGGCCGAGGGCGGGCCCGATCTGCTCCGGGCGCCCGAACTGGCCTCCGTACAGGTCTACCTGATCGAGCAGTTCGGCCCGGACGAGGGCGGTGACCCGGCCGCCCTGTGCCGGGAACTGCTGGCGCTGATGGACCTGACCCCGGAGCAGGCCGCGGCGCAGGGCCGGGTCTGGCGGGACCTCCCGTACCACCGGATCCGGCACCTGCGCCGGATCAAGAGCCTGATCCCGTGGCTGGCGCTCGTGCGGCCCCACCTCGCGGACGCCGACCCTTCGGCGCGGGCGGTCGACGCCTGGGCGGCGGTCCGGCCCGGCCTTCCCTGAGGGCTGCCGGGCCGCTCGCCGGTGCTTCTAGCGGGCCGCGTTGCCGAGGACCTTGGTCGGGGTGATGCGGACGACCACCCGGACGTCCTCGGCCGGGGCCTGCGCGTACTCCTTGCCGGCGCCCGGGCCCATGTACTCCTCGGCGATACGGACGGCCACCGCCCGGCCGATGTCCTCGGTGACGGTGGCCGTGCCGCGGATCTCGGCGTAGAGGAAGGGGTTGGCCAGGTCGAAGACGGTGATGCCGACCCGCCCGTCCCGGACGATGTTGCGCTCCTTGCGGCGGCCCTGCTCGGTGGAGACCAGCAGGTCGCCGCCGTCGCGGGTCACCCAGATCACCGAACTCTGCGGGCTTCCGTCGGGGTTGATGGTCGACAGGACGGCGGGGTGCGGCGCGTCGAGCAGCCCCCGCACGGTCTCGTTCAGCTCAACAGTCATGGCGGCGAGGCTAGTCGGGGACCCCGGTGGCCCGCCGCCGGTTTCCGGCCCCGGTCGCCGACTACCCGAGGTCGGACACCGTCCGGAAGAGACGGCCTAGTTCCAGGGGATGTTGAGCCAGGGGCTGGCCGGGTCGGTCGTCAGTGCGAGGTGCGCGGCGAGGGCGGTCGTGTACCAGGTGCCGAACTCCTCCTCGTCGAAGTGCAGGCACCGGCCGAGGACGTACCCGGCGGAGAACTCGGCCCACGTGCGGTACGTGTCGCGCGCCGCCTCCCCGGCGCGCAGTACGGCCTGCTCGGCCTCGGCGACGGTCCCGTAGCGGCAGCCGACGCCCCAGCGGGCCATCTGCGAGGCCCGGCCGATGTCCCAGCCCTCCACGGAGCGGACCCAGCCGTCCTCGGGGAGCAGTCCGTCGGCCCGGAAGCGCTGCTCGTAGCGGGTGATCCGGCCGATGAGGCGTTTGACGCCGGCTATCTCCCCCTCGACCTCGGCGACCGGCCGGGGCTGGGCGACGGTGACCCCGTCGGGGGTGAGCTGCGGCTCGGCGGCGCGTTCGGCGTTGCGGCGCAGGCTCGCCTCGGCGGCGTGCCGCCAGTGCTCGATGTCCACCGGCCCGGCGAAGTCGGAGGCGAGGGCGCGGCGGACGCGGAGCGCGTACTCCCAGACGGGGCTGACCATTCCGCGGTCCAGCAGCGTCTCCAGGGTGGAGAGCCAGTCGGGCCGGTCGGTGATGCTCCAGCTCTTCGCGACGCGGCGGCGCTCGTACTGGTAGCCGCTGCCGTGGTAGGCGAGGGAGTTCCAGAACTCGCCGTTCGTCACGGCGAGATGGCCGCCGACGGCGAGGCCGTGGGCGACGGGACCGTGCAGCGGGCCGCCGGTGAACAGGGCGTGGACCTTGCCCTCGGGCAGGCCGTAGTGGGGGGCGGCCTCCGCGTGGGCGCGCCAGCGGGCCAGGTCGGCGGGGGCGGTGGTGAGGTAGGCCTCGGAGGGGGAGCCCGGGTTCACGGCGAGGAAGGCGGGGTCGTCGGCGTTCCAGACCTTGGCGAACCAGCGCAGGCTCCGCGACTCGTAGACGGTCTCGGGGGTGGGGGCGGGCAGCATGCCGGCGGTGTGGACGACGAGCATCCGGTCCGGGGTGGCGTGGAAGAACACCGAGTCGGGATGCGCATCGGACCGCGCCCGGGACTGCGCCACGTACAGCGGCGTACGGGCCAGTACGTCGAAGTAGGCGGCCCAGTCGCCGGCGGTCTTGGCCTCGTACAGCTCTCTCTCGATGGCGCTCGGCGCGCTCCACGTCCCCATACGGCCCGAGCCTATACGGGCCCGCGCCGGGGCCCGAGGGAGCGTCCTTCGCCTTCGACGACGGGGGTCAGGCCGTCCAGGAGGGCCCCCAGTCCGAGGTCGAAGAGCGCGTCGAGCCGCAGGTCGTAGCCGTCGTCGAAGGATCCGACCACCTTGGCGAAGGTCGGGAAGCGGCCGGAGTCCACCAGTTCCTGCAGGACGGGGGCGCGGCTGTCCATCCACTGGTCCTCCGACTGGCCCGTGGCGGCTTCGGCGTCGGCCTCCAGTTCCAGGTGGACCGCCAGGCCGTGCACATGGCTGTAGAGCAGGACGTGGATGTCGAAGAGGGTGGTCGGGTCGAGTCCGTGGCCGTCGAGGGCGGCCAGCATCCACTCGCCGTGGACCAGCAGGTTGGGCACCAGCAACGGGCGGGTGAGGGAGCCGATCCGGGCCAGCCACGGGTGCTTGCGGTAGAGCCGCCACAGGGTCCGGGCGCACACCTCGACGCGCGCCCGCCAGTCCTCGGGGGCGTCGGCGGGGTAGGCGTCGGCGGGGTGGGCCTCGCCGAACGCGGCGTCGGCCATGAGCAGGACCAGGTCCTCCTTGCTCGGCACGTACCGGTAGGTCGACATCGCCGCGACACCGAGCCGGGCCGCGACACCGCGCATGGAGAGCGCCGCGAGTCCTTCGGCGTCGGCGATCTCGACGGCGGCGCGGACGATCCGTTCGACGGTCAGTTCCGGCTCGGTGTCCGGGGCGGGCGAGGGGCGCCTGCGGGCCGCCGGGGCGGTGGGGGAGGTGGGGGCGGCGGGTGCAGCGGGTGCGCTCCCGGCGACGACCGTGCCGATCCGGGGGCGGGCCTCGACCAGGCCCTCCAGGCGCAGGGTGGTCAGCGCCTTGGTGGCGGTGGCGAGCGCGACGCCCCAGTGCGCGGCGATCTGCCGGGTGGAGGGGACGCGGTCCCCGGGGGCGAGTTCGCCGTCCGCGATGCTCCGCCGGATCGCGGCGACGATGCGCAGGTAGGGCGGATCACCGGCCGCGCCTGCCGCGCCTGTGGTCTGCGTCACGTTCTCCCGCCTTTCTGTCCTGTACTAGTGCAGAGGGTAGCAGCGGAGATCTCTTCCGGAGCCGGTCTGAGCTAGTACAGGCCGGTCGTTGTGCCAGTTGAGAGGCCTGCGCGTACGTCGTACATTCAGAACGCGTACACCGTACGAATCACCGAAGGAGCCTCTCATGCGGACCGTACTCATCTCCGGCGGCGGCATCGCAGGACCCGTCCTCGCCCACCTCCTGCACCGCCACGGCTTCGAGCCCACCGTCGTCGAACGCGCGCCGGGCGTGCGCGGCGGCGGGCAGGCCGTGGACATCCGCGGCGTCGCGCTCGACGTGGTGGAGCGCATGGGGCTGCTGGAGCGGGCGAGCCGCGTACGCACCCGGATGCGCGGTATGTCGATCCTCGGCCCCGACGGCAGCGAGGTCGGCCGCTCCACCGAGGCGACCTTCAGCAGCGGCCGGCTCGACGGCGAGGACATCGAGGTGCTGCGCGAGGACCTGGTGCGGATGGTCCACGAGCACACCCGCGCGGACGTCGAGTACCTCTTCGGCGACACCGTCACCGGGCTGGAGGAGGACGGGAGCGGAGTGCGGGTGGAGTTCGCGCACGCGGCGCCGCGCACCTTCGACCTCGTCGTCGGGGCGGACGGCCTGCACTCCACCGTCCGCCGCCTGGCCTTCGGCCCCGAGGAGGGCTACGCCCACCACCTGGGCAGCTACCTCTCGGTGTTCGGCACGGACAACTTCCTCGGCCTGGAGGACTGGCAGATGTGGCTGCGGGACGGGGACATGGGCTTCGGCATCATGCCCGTCCGCGACAACACCGAACTGCGCATCGCCTTCGGCTTCGAGTCCGCCCCCCTCGCCCCCGAACTGCGCACCGCCGAGGCTCTGCGGCGGACCGTCGCCGACAGGCTGGAGTCCGTGCGGTGGGAAGGGGCCCGCCTCGCCGAGGCCGCCCGGAAGGCGCCCGACTTCTACTGCGACGCCATGGCCCAGATCCGCATGGACCAGTGGTCGCGGGGCCGGGTCGCCCTGCTCGGGGACGCCGGCTACTGCCCCTCCCCCCTCTCGGGGCAGGGCACCAGCCTGGCCCTGGTGGGCGCCCACGTGCTGGCCGGCTCCCTCGCCCGGGCCGGCGGCGACCACCTCGCCGCGTACGCCCGCTACGAGGAGCGGATGCGGCCCTTCGTCGACCTCAACCAGGCGCTGGCGACGGAGAATCCGGGCGGACCCGCGTCCGGGGAATCGGTGGACCGCGCCAAGCACGCGATCTCGCTGGACGGCTGACGATCGCGCCGCGCCCGGCGGGTTCCGGCGGCCCAGCGCCGCGGCACGCCCCCTCGTGCCACCGCGCGACCGTGTGAACCCCCTTGACGCCCCCGGGCGCCGGGGAGACGCTCCCGGGTCTTGGATCCGAACGGTTGCAGCTGGGGGGCCGCCATGCCGGAGGAATCTGTCCAGTCGGTGGGGGAGCTGCGTGCGCAGCTCGTCGCGCGGGGGGCGCGCTGGTCGGTCCTGGAGCACCTCGCCGACGAGGAGCCCGTGCCGCGGCCCTCGCTCGGTCTGGAGCCCGGGGCGAATCTGACCACCGCCGAGGACGCGGGGGTGATCGATCTCCCGGGGATCATCGGCCACGCGAGCGGCAATCCGCATCTGACCCGGCGCCGAGCCGCCCACGGGCTGCTGCCCGGGGTCGAGGCGCAGGTTGCCCCGGCCCGGCCTGCCGCCGTGGACTGGCGCAACCGCTGGGGATGGCCGTGGATCACCAAGGTCAAGGACCAGAACCCGTGCGGTTCCTGCTGGGCCTTCGGCGCCGCCGGCCTGGTGGAGTCCATGGCCCGGATCGAGCACGACGTATGGGCGCAGCGCTCCGAGGGGGACGTCCACGACGGCCTGCGCTTCACCTGCGGCCAGGGCAGCAATCCGGAGACCGCCCTCGACTGGATCAAGGCGAACGGCGGGCTCGCCGACCCGGACTGCTGGCCGTACAGCACCCCGCCCGCCGGTCTGCCGGCCGCCCGCCGCGACGCCTGGCGCGCCGAGTACACGCCCAGCTGGGACCGGTCCGGCCGGACCGTCCGGATCACCGACTACGTCCGGCTCGGCGACGTGGAGCAGCAGAAGGTCTGGCTGGACACGGTCGGCCCGCTGACCGCCTGCTTCGACGTCTACGACGACTTCTTCGGCCTCGGCTCCGGCGTCTACCACCGCACCAGCGACCATCTCGCGGGCGGCCACTGCGTGTTGATCACCGGCTACGACGACGCGGCCGGCTGCTGGCTGTTCAAGAACTCCTGGGGGACGGGCTACCACGTCGGCGGCTACGGCCGGATCGCCTACGGCGAGGTCAACATCGATCACTGGGCCAAGTGCGGCCTGCGCGGCACCAACATCGACCCGTGGACCAAGCGCCGCCTGCACACCGGCAACGTCTACGAGAGCGGCAACGGCCGCGCCCACCGCAATTTCGAGCTGCTCGCCACCGCCCCCGGCGGCCGCCTCCAGCACTGGTGGCGCGAGGGCGACTCCCCGTTCGCCTGGGCCCGCGCGGGCACCTTCGCCGCCGACGCCTCCGGCCAGCCCGCCTTCACCGGCACCACCTACAACCGCAACATGGAGTCCCTGCACGTGACCACCGGCGGCCGGCTGCGCCACTGGTACTACGAGCAGTCCGGCGGGGCCTGGCGCGACGGCGGCCTCTTCGGGCCGGGCGACGCGGCCGTCGGCTCCACCCCGGCGTTCATCCAGAGCGACTACGGCAAGCCGGGCAACTTCGAGGTGGTCGTCCGGACCACCGACGGCCGTCTGAACCACTGGTGGCGGATCAACGGCGCCCCCTGGACCTGGAACGACGGCGGCCGGTTCGCCTCCGGCATCGCCCACTACGGCCCCGCCCTCGTCCAGACCCGCGGCCGCCACCTCGACCTCGTCGCCGCCCTTGCCGACGGCCGCATGCAGCTGTGGTGGCGCGACGATCCGAACGGCTTCACCTGGCGGGCCGGGGAGATCTTCGGCAGCGGTACGGCGGCCGTCTCCGCGCCCTGCCTGATCGAGGGGCAGTTCGGGGCCGCGGACGAGGACAGCGCCGGGAACTACGAGCTGTGCGTGGCCGTCGCCGGCGGGCAGGTCGAGCACTGGTGGCGGGGCAACGCGGGCGGCTCCCCCTGGCGGCGCAGCGCGGTGTTCGGGCACGACGTCGCCTCCGTCACCGGGATGCTCCAGGGCAGTTTCGGGTTCAACCTGGAAGTCATCGTCCTGCGCACCGACCGCCGCCTTCAGCACTACTGGCGCGACGGCGCGGGCTGGCACGAGGGGTCGGTGATCGGCCCCGTCTGAGAGGACCGGGCGGGCGTGGAGGTACGGAGCATCGTGCTGGGCCCGGACGAGTCGTACGAGCTGCGGCTCACCGGGCGCGGCGCGCGCGGGTACGTGTGGACCTGGCAGGTCACCGGGGACGCGGACGTGGTGACGGTCGCGGAGGCCCCCGGCGCGCCGGCCGCCGGGGTTCCGGCCCCGCCGCCGGGGGCCCCGGTGGAGCGGACCTACGTGGTCCGGGCCCGGCCCCCGGGCGGGGGCCGGGCCCGGATCCGCTTCGCGCAGGTCCGGCCGCCCTACCCGGACGAGTCCCCCTACGACGAATTCGTCCTGGACGTGGAGGTGCGGGCGGTCACCGGCGGGACCTGAGCACCGTGCGCTGTACGGCCTCCAGGGGGCCGTGGCCGAAGCGGCGCAGCCAGAGCCACGATCCGGCGGCCAGGGTCAGGCTCACGCCGGCCCACAGGCCCATCACCCACCAGGGGCCGCTGCCGCCGAGCCGGTCGGCGAGGCCCAGCCCGATGCCGTAGCAGAGCAGCATGCAGAGCAGGTTCTGGGCGACGTAGCAGGACAGGGCGGTGCGGCCGACGGAGCCCAGCGCGCGGCTCACCGGGGCCGGGATCCACCGCCGGTCGAGGGCGAGGCCGATCAGGCCGATGTAGCCGAGGGCGAGCAGCGGCGCGGCACCGTAGCGGCCCAGGAGGTAGAAGTCGGAGCCGCCGAGGGTGGTCGCGGCGTTCAGCGGCAGCCCGAGGCCCAGGCCCCGGACGGCCATCCGGGTCCGGAT
Organism: Streptomyces sp. NPDC040545; assembly: GCF_055595065.1. Lineage (NCBI taxonomy): Bacteria > Bacillati > Actinomycetota > Actinomycetes > Kitasatosporales > Streptomycetaceae > Streptomyces > Streptomyces sp. NPDC040545. The sequence goes on along the minus strand of NZ_JBVIWA010000014.1, from coordinate 103,750 downwards.
GCGGCGGCCTTCGGCGGTGGCGGTGAAGGCGCCCGCGCGGTGCAGCCGCACGCCGAGGAGGAAGAGGAACACGAGCAGCCCGAAGGAGATGACCGGCTCGATGCGCAGCGCGAGGAAGTGTTCCAGGCGGAAGGCGATCTGGGCCGGATAGCCGCCGTGGGCGTACAGCTCGACGGCGGCCGGGTCCGGGCTCATGGGGGCGCCGGCGGGCCGGCTCAGCGCGTCGAGGGTCACCAGGGACATCAGCGCCAGGTGCAGCGCTCCGGCCGTCCACATGGCGCCCTTGCGCACCTTCTCGGAGCGGGCCAGCAGCCAGGCGACGAGGAGGGCGGTGACGGCGTACCCCATGAGCACGTCCCAGGCGAAGACGAGCACGAAGTGGACGGTGCCCTCTGCGAAGAGGAAGGCGGCGCGGCGCGGGTAGCGGCCGGGCCAGGGGTCGCCGCGGCGGGCGGCGGAGTCGAACTGGATGGCCAGGCCCACCCCGAACAGGACCGTCAGCAGGGCCAGGAACTTGCCGTCGGCGAGGAAGCGGAAGACGCTCTCGGCGAGGTGGGCGGCGGAGGGGTCGGCGATCGGGTCGGGCGGCTTCGGACCGCCCTGCAGCACTCCCCACTCCGAGCCGGGCGAGGTGAAGATCCAGACGTTGGTCATGAGGGTGCCGAGGATGGCGGCGCCGCGCAGGACGTCCAGGAGGGGGAGCCGGGCGGTCTTCTGTGCCGCCGGGGCGAGCAGGGTGTCGGCCATGACTTCAGCGTCCCGTCGCGCGGGGCCCCGTACGTCCTGCGGGCGGACGAAGGCGCGGTACACCCTTCGGTGCAGTGGGCGGTCCGCGGACCACACCCCGGGCGCCCGCCCGAGGTACCCGCCCCGGGGGCCGGGTCCACATCCTGGACCCCGCAGGGCCCCCACCCCTGTTGTATCTATCCTGTGCGCATGTCCGCCCCCACCGCTGCCGTGACCGCCGCCGACCGCGTCTACCAGCACGTCAAGCAGGGGGTGCTCGACCGCCGCTACGAAGGCGGCACCCTCCTGACCGAGGGCGAACTGGCCGCGGCCGTCGGGGTGTCCCGTACGCCCGTCCGCGAGGCGCTGCTGCGGCTGGAGACCGAGGGGCTGCTGAAGCTGTACCCGAAGAAGGGCGCACTGGTCCTGCAGGTCTCCGCGCAGGAGATCACCGACGTCCTCGAAACCCGGCTGCTGGTCGAGGAGTTCACCGTACGCAGGGCCGTGCCGGCCCCGCCGGGCCTGCTGGACCGGCTCGCCGCCCTGCTCGACGAACAGCGCCGGCACGCCGACGCCGGCGACCTCGCCGCGATGATGGCCGCCGACCGCGGCTTCCACGCCGAGATCGTGCGCAGCGCCGGGAACCAGATCCTGTGCCGCCTCTACGACCAGCTCCGCGACCGGCAGCTGCGGATGGGCGTGGCCCTGCTGCACGCCCACCCGCAGCGGCTGGACCGGACGCTCGCCGAGCACGCGGAGATCCTGGACGCGCTGCGCGCCGGGGACGCGGACACGGCGGCCGCGGCGGTCCGCGGTCACATCGGCCGGGTCGAGGCCCTGGTGCGGGGGCCGGGCCGGTGAACGGGCCGCTGAACGGTTCGGCGAGCTCCTCCCCTGCCAGGGACGGCCTACCCGCCGACCCGCCGGGCGGCCGGAGGGCCGTCGCCGTGTGGGGCATCGGCGTCGCCGTCTACTTCGTGGCGGTGATCTTCCGTACCAGCCTGGGCGTGGCCGGCCTGGACGCCGCCGACCGCTTCCACGTCAATGCCTCGGCGCTGGCCACCTTCTCCCTCCTCCAGCTGCTGGTCTACGCGGGCATGCAGATACCGGTGGGCCTGATGGTCGACCGGCTCGGCACCAAGAAGGTGCTGACGCTGGGCGCGGTGCTCTTCACCGTCGGCCAGCTCGGCTTCGCGCTGTCGCCCTCGTACGGGACGGCGCTCGCCGCGCGGGCGCTGCTCGGCTGCGGCGACGCGATGACCTTCATATCGGTGCTGCGGCTCGGCACCCGGTGGTTCCCGGCCCGGCGCGGGCCGCTGATGGCGCAGCTGGCCGGGCTGGTCGGCATGGCGGGCAACCTCGTCTCCACCCTCGTCCTCGCCCCGGTCCTGCACGAGATCGGCTGGACCGCCGCCTTCGCGGGCAGCGCGGTGGCCGGGCTGGTGGTCCTGGTGCCGCTGACGCTGTTCCTGCGGGACCATCCGCAGGGGTACGGACCCGCGCCGCGCGCCGCTTCGGGGGGCTTCGTACGCCGCCAGATCCGGGAGTCCTGGGCCGAACCCGGCACCCGGCTCGGCCTGTGGGTGCACTTCACCACGCAGTTCCCCGCGATGGTCTTCCTGCTGCTGTGGGGCATGCCCTTCCTGGTCGAGGCACAGGGGCTGTCGCGGACCACCGCGGGCGGGCTGCTGACGCTGGTCGTCGCCTCGAACATGGCGCTCGGGCTGGTCTACGGCCAGATCGTCGGCCGCCGCCAGTCCGCGCGGATCCCGCTCGCCCTGGGCACGGTCGGCCTCACCGCCCTGCTGTGGGCAGCGGTCCTCGTGTACCCGGGCGACCGGGCGCCGATGTGGCTGCTGGTCACCCTGTGCCTGGTGCTCGGCAGCTGCGGACCGGCGTCGATGATCGGCTTCGACTTCGCCCGCCCGGCCAACCCGGCGGAACGCCAGGGCACCGCCTCCGGCATCACGAACATGGGCGGCTTCATCGCGTCCATGACCACCCTGCTGACGGTCGGCATCCTGCTGGACGCCACCGGCGACAACTACCGCATCGCCTTCTCCACGGTCTTCGTCCTCGAGGCGCTGGGCGTGATCAGCATCCTGCGCCTGCGCCCCCTCGCCCTGGCCCGCGAGGCCGCCCGGGGCCGTGTCACCGTCCCCGCGCAGGAACCGCGGACGGACCCCGTAGGCCCTACGGGGTCACGGAGAACTGCGTGAGGATGGCGTCCGCCAGCTCCACGTCGCCCTCCACCTTCACCCGGTCCGCGACCGTGTGCGCCCGTACCCGGCCCGCCGCGAGGCGGACGTAGGTCTCCCAGTCCAGCGTCAGGGTCACCGCCGGGCCCAGCGACGGCGACTTGTCCACCGTGCCGCGGCCGTCCGCGTCCACCCGTACGGTCCGCATGAACTCCAGCTGACCGTGCACGTCGATCACCACGGCCGAGTTCGCCGGCGCGCCCGCCCGCTTGGCCACCACCTTCGGCAGCCCGGCCAGCAGGAGGTCCCGCGCCACGTACGCGCCCGGCGAGTCCCAGTTCCCCGGTACCCCCAGCGCCGCCCGCAGGTCCTGCTCGTGGATCCACACGTCGAACGCCCGCAGCCGCAGCGCCTGCTCCAGCGTCACCTGGTCACCGAGCGGCCCGCGGACCATCGTGGCCGGATCCCGCTTCTCGTTGCGCAGCTGCCGGGAGCGCCGGATCACCGTGTACTCCAGCTCCGAGGTCATCTCCGGCGCGGTGTGGTGACGCCGCACGTCGACCTGCACCTCCATGTACCGGCTGAACTCGTCCACCACGTGCCGCAGGTCCCGCGCCACGGTGTGGATCGGCCGCGGGTCCCCCAGCTGCTCGCACTCGATGCCGATGATGTGTGACACGACATCACGGACCGACCAGCCGGGACACGGCGTCGCCCGGTTCCACTCGCCCTCCGTCAGCGGGAGGACCAACTCGGATATCGCCTCGATGGAGTGTGTCCAGGCGTCGGCATAGGGCTGGAGGGCGGGATGCGGCTGGACGGTCAACGGGACCCCTCGCGGTGCTGTTCAATGGCGCGTTTCGGAAGCGGTGGACTCAGTTTCCAAAACTACGCTGCCGGTGAGCACCCCGGCAGTGCTTTCGTGTGACGATCGTAGGCCCGAGTTGACGGCTTGAACGCCAGGACGGTGGTAGTGTGCGCGCCTCGCTGATCCAAATCGCAGTGAACGAGGGCGAGTCGGTGTCTTCCCGACGTGCCCGCGTGGCCGAACTCGTACGGGAGCGGGCGGGCTCCGATCTCGTCGTCCTGCCGGAACTGTGGCCGGTCGGCGCGTTCGCGTACGAGCAGTTCGAGACCGAGGCCGAACCGCTGGACGGCCCGACCTACGAGGCCATGTCCAAGGCGGCCCGCGACGCCGGCGTCTGGCTGCACGCGGGCTCGGTCGTGGAGCGCGCGGGCGACGGCTCCCTCTACAACACCGCCCTCGTCCTCTCCCCGGCGGGCGAGCTCGCCGCCACCTACCGCAAGATCCACCGCTTCGGCTTCGACCAGGGCGAGGCGGTGCTGATGTCCGCCGGGGACTCCCTGACCACGGTGACCCTGCCGGAACAGACCCTCGGCGTCGCCACCTGCTACGACCTGCGCTTCCCGGAACTGTTCCGCGGCCTGGTCGACGCGGGGGCCACCACGATGGTCGTCGCCGCGGGCTGGCCCGCCCGCCGCCGCTCGCACTGGACCCTGCTCAGCCGGGCGCGCGCCGTGGAGAACCAGTCCTACGTCCTGGCCTGCGGGACGGCCGGCACCCACGCGGGCGTGGAGCAGGCCGGGCACAGCCTGGTGGTGGACCCCTGGGGCGAGGTCCTGGCGGAGGCGGGACCGGGCGAGGAGGTCCTCACCGTGGACCTGGACCCGGCCAAGGTGGCCGACACCCGCTCCCAGTTCCCGGCCCTGAAGGACCGTCGGCTGGGCCGCTGACGCCGGCCCGGAAACCCCGGTTGGCGCCGGGGTTTCGGGGCAGAGGAAGGGGACGGGCGGCGCCGGCCGCCGGGTCCACGAGGAGGAGGCGGGTACGACGTGACGGGTGACGCAGAGGCCGCGCTGGAGGCCGCCCTGGAGCCGCACGAGCCCGCCCCCGCGGAAATCACGGCCCGCCGGCGCGTACGGGAGCGGGCCACCGGCATGACCCACCACGAGGCACAGGCGGCCCTGGAGGCGGTGCTGGAGGCCGCCGGAGACCTGGATCGGGCCGGCACGTCCGTCCGCGCCGAGGCCGCCGAGTGGCAGCGCATCGCCGAGCTGCTGTTCGACCACGGAGGCCCGTACGCGCCGGAGACCGACGCCTACGTCCAGGGGCAGCTCACGGCCCGGGAGCACCATCGGGACTGACTCCGCCCTCCCGCTCCTTCTCGGCCATCCGGATCACGCACACCGCGACCGCGATCAGCAGCGCCGCGTCCGCGTCCTCCCGGACCACGTCCACCGCGTACGTCTCGCGGACCCGGTACCACTGCCGCGAGACCAGCGCGAGCAGCTCCCCGTCGTACTCGACCTTGAACTCGCGCTCCAGGATCTGCCCGCTGATGTTGAGCTCTGTGCCCTCGGCCAGGGTCACCCGGAAGTGATTGCGCAGCAGCGAGAGCCGCTTGCGGCGGATGACCGCGAGCCGCCGCTCGTCCCGCTCCAGCGTCATCGCGTCCCGCAGGGTGAACAGCTTCTCCCGCAGGGTGATCAGGATCAGCCCGTCCGGATCCTTCAGCTCCAGCGTGTCCCGGAAGCGCAGCGCCTTCCCGTCGACGAGGAAGGCGTGCCGGCCGTCCTCGTCCTCGATCCAGTAGTCGTCCCCGATGGCCAGCACTTTGTCCCGAACGAGGTATTTCATACCCCGATCAGTGCCCGCGATAGGTTGCCCCCATGCCCCTGCTCTACGTGACCGACCTGGCGTACCCCGCACGCGGCCGCCGCTACTGCGACGAGGACATATTCCTCACGTCCCGGCTGCGCGCCGAATTCGGCCTGGCGCTGTGCCATCCCGCGGACGCGGAGGCCATGCTGCCGCTCGGCTTCGACGCGGTGATCGTCCGCAACAGCGGCCCGGTCCTGCACTACCAGGAGGCCTACGACTCCTTCCGCGCGGCCGCCCTCGCCGCCGGAGCCCGCGTCTACAACCCGCTCACCGGGCGCGCCGACATGGCGGGCAAGCAGTACCTCCTCGACCTGACGGCCGCCGGTTACCCGGTCATCCCGACGATCGACGACCCCGCCCGGCTGGCGGAACTGCCGCGGGTGCCGCAGTACGCGGTCAAGCCGAAGCAGGGCGCCGACTCCATCGGCCTCACCTTCACCGCGGCACCGGACGGCCCGGCCGGGGCCGTGCTGATCCAGCCGCGCATCGACTTCACGTACGAGGTGTCCTTCTACTTCGTCGACGACGCCTTCCAGTACGCGCTGTACGCCCCCGATCCGGACCGCCGCTGGGAGCTGGAGCTCTACACCCCGACCGGGGCGGACCTGGCCTTCGCCCGGTCCTTCGTCGACTGGAACACCCTCGACCACGGCATCCAGCGCGTCGACGCCTGCCGGGCGCCGTCCGGCGAACTGCTCCTCGTCGAGCTGGAGGACCTGAACCCGTACCTCTCCCTGGACCTCGTCCCGGCACCGGTGCAGGACGCCTTCGTCGCCGCTCTCACAAGATCCCTCCACACCTTCCTCAGCACCACCGCCTGATGTCAGACCCGGCTGCCAGGCTTTCCCCATGGACAAGCAGACGTTCTGGAAGCTGATCGAGACGGCCCGCGCCGACGCGGATCCGCAGGAAGTGGCCTCGCGCGCGGCGCAACTCCTCGCGGACCGGGAGGCGGCGCAGATAGCCGCCTCCCAGCAGGTGCTGTGGGACCTGCTGGCGGAGTCCTACCGTGCGCCGCTCTGGGCCGCGGCCTATGTGATCAACGGGGGCTGCTCGGACGACGGCTTCGACTACTTCCGCGGCTGGCTCCTCACCCAGGGCCGGGAGGCCTTCGAGGCGGCCCTGGCCGACCCCGACACCCTGGCCGAACACCCCGCGGTCCGCGAGGCCGCGGAGCAGGGTCTGGAACTGTGGGACGAGTCCGCCCTGTCCATAGCCTGGACCGCCTACGAGGCCGCCACCGGCCGCGAACTGCCCGCGGACTCCTTCACGATCAGCTACCCGGCCCTGGACCCGTCCTGGGACTTCGACTTCGACGACACCGACGAGATATCGGCCCGACTGCCCCGGCTGAGCTCCCTCTTCGACTACTCGTAGCGGTACAGGAGGGACTCGCGCTCCTGCTGCCGGATCTCCTCGATCGTCAGACCGGGGAGATCCAGGTGGGCGAGGGTGATCTCGGCGGAGCTCGGGACGGCGTCCTCGGCGAGCCACTGCCCGGGCTGCCACGCGTTGCTGCGCAGGAACGCCTTCGGGCAGTGCTGGTAGGCCTCCTCGACCTCCACCACGATCGCGCTCCGCGGCGGCTTGCCGACGGCCGTCAGCTGCTCCAGCAACCGCGGATCGGCGGACACGCAGGCCCGCCCGTTCACCCGCAGGGTGGTGGTCCGCCCGGGGATGACGAAGATCAGCCCGGCCCGGCCCGTCTCCACGATGTTGTGGGCGGTGTCGAGCCGCTTGTTGCCGGTGGCGTCGGGCAGCGCGAGGGTGAACTCGTCCAGCACGGCCACGAATCCGGGCGGCCCGCCCCGGGGCGTCACATCGCAGCTCCCGTCGGCCCCGGCACTGGCGACGAACACCAGCGACGACCGCCCGATGACGGCCCGCGCGGCCTCGTGGATCCGGTCCACTGCCTTGCGGCGGGCCATCTCGCCGGGATGTTCGTAGAGCTCGCGCAACGCGTCGGTGCTCCGGACGGCGGTGGCGCTCACGGCATCGAATATCCGCCCGCTCGGCGGCGTGCTGACTGTCACGTCCCGCACGCTACCGGGCTCCGCTACAGCCCGCTGGTGTCCAGCTCGATCCCGAACGGCTCGGGCAACAGCACCGGCGTCCCGAAGGGGTGCGGCCCGTCCACCTTGGTGTACCCGAGCCGCCCGGGCAGTGCGAAGAGCGTCACGGTCGCCTCCATCCGGTCGACCAGCAGGTACAGCGGTGCCCCGTACTCGGCGTACCGCTTGCGCTTGACGACACGGTCGGTCTCGGCGTTGGACTCGGACGTGATCTCGACGACGAGCAGCACCTGGTCCGGCAGGAGAGCGCTGCCCCCCTTCGCCAGCGCCTTGGGAACGACGGCAAGGTCGGGCACGTACCAGTTCGGCGAGCCCGGGAGGTCCAGGTTGCCCGAGCCGGTGACGCAGTCCAGTTCCTTGACCCGCGGTCGGATCTGATCGCGGATCTCTTCGGCCGCGTTCTCGTGGTCCCAGCTCGGTGTCACGCTGCTGATGACCCCTTCGACGATCTCGGTGCGGTCCCCGCTGAAGTGCTGGATGGCGTACTTCAGCGCGCGCTCGGGGTCGACGCCTTCGCTGTAGTCGTGCGCGGTGGTCATTCCGAACGCCTCCCTTGCTCTCCGGGACCAGGCTCCCACGGGGTCCCGCCGCCCGTCGTCACCCCTGCGGGTGCACTTCGCGCAGCGGGCCTCAGCCGCCGACCTGGTGTTCCACGCGGTGGCGGATGTAGGCGTTCAGGGCCGGCTCGACGAACTGACGGTTGAAGCTCGGGTTGGGGTCGTGGACCGCCGCCCTGAGCAGTGCGTCGAAGGCTTCGTCGGAAAGGACCACGCCATCACGCCAGACCTCGCGCAACGCCGCCCTGGCACGGTGCTCCCAGGCGAGTCCGTCGGCGGACTCCGGCTCGGCGGCGACTTCGAGCCCGAGGACCCGTACGACCTCCGCCAGCGCCCTGGCCAACTCCTCGGGCATCCGTCGCTCGCCCGTCGTGGACCTCGCCGCATACGCGTGATCCGATGTTCATACCCGAATGGCAAGCTTGAAGCATGAACGATGCCGCCCCGGCGCCCACCTCCGCGCCCGCGCCCCGCCGTGCCCGTGTCCGTGCCCCCGAGCTGATCGGCAAGGGCGGCTGGCTGAACACCGGCGGGAAGGACCTGAGCCTCGCCGACCTGCGAGGACGCATTGCGATCCTCGATTTCTGGACCTTCTGCTGTATCAACTGCCTGCACGTCCTCGACGAGCTGCGCGAGCTGGAGGAGAAGCACCGCGACACCGTCGTGATCATCGGTGTGCACTCCCCGAAGTTCGTGCACGAGGCCGAGCATGCCGCCGTCGTCGATGCCGTCGAGCGGTACCAGGTGCACCACCCCGTGCTGGACGACCCCGAGCTCGCGACCTGGAAGCAGTACGCCGTACGGGCCTGGCCCACGCTCGTCGTGATCGACCCCGAGGGGTACATCGTCGCCCAGCACGCCGGTGAGGGGCACGCACACGCCATCGCCCGCCTGGTCGAGGAGCTGGAGGCCGAGCACGAGGCCAAGGGCACCCTGCGGCGCGGAGACGGGCCGTACGTGGCGCCCGAGCCGGTGGCCGGCGCCCTGCGGTTCCCCGGGAAGGCGCTGCTGCTGCCGTCCGGGAACCTGCTGGTCTCCGACTCCACCCGGCACCAGCTCGTGGAGCTGGCCGCCGACGGCGAGAGCGTCGTGCGCCGCATCGGCAGCGGCGAGCGCGGCTTCGCCGGGGACAGCTTCAGCGAGCCGCAGGGCCTCGCACTGCTGCCCGACGGCAGGGTCGTCGTCGCCGACACCGTCAACCACGCGCTGCGCACCTACGACCCGGCCACCGGGCACGTGGAGACCGTGGCCGGGACGGGCCGGCAGTGGTGGCAGGGGTCGCCGACCTCCGGGCCGGCGCTGGAGGTGGACCTGTCCTCGCCGTGGGACGTGGCCTGGTGGCAGGGCCGGGTCTGGATCGCCATGGCCGGTGTGCACCAGCTGTGGACCTGGGACCCGGAGGCCGGGACGGTCGAGGTCGCGGCCGGTACGACCAACGAGGGGCTGCTCGACGGGCCGGCCGCCGAGGCCTGGTTCGCCCAGCCCTCGGGGCTCGCGGCCGCCGGGGACCGGCTGTGGATCGCCGACTCCGAGACCAGCGCCCTGCGCTACGCGGAAGCCGCGGACGACGGGTACGTCATCAAGTCCGCCGTCGGCACCGGGCTGTTCGACTTCGGGCACCGGGACGGCGACGCCGCCCAGGCCCTGCTCCAGCACCCGCTCGGCGTGACGGCCCTCCCCGACGGCTCGGTCGCGGTGTGCGACACGTACAACCACGCGCTGCGCCGCTACGACCCGGCCACCGGTCAGGTCTCGACCCTGGCGACCGACCTGCGCGAGCCCAGCGACGCCGTGCTGGTGGGCGAGGACATCGTGGTCGTCGAGTCGGCCCGGCACCGGCTGACCCGCCTGCGCCTGCCGGAAGAGGCGGTCCGGGTGGACGCGGTCGCCCACCGTACGCAGCGGGCCGCCACCGAGGTGGCCCCCGGCACGCTCCGCCTCGACATCGTCTTCCAGGCGCCGAGCGGGCAGAAGCTCGACACCCGCTACGGGCCCTCCACCCGGCTGCTCGTCTCCTCGACCCCGCCCGAGCTGCTGGCGGACGGCGAGGGCGCCGGGACCGACCTGTTCCGGGAGCTCGCGCTGAACCCGGACGTCACCGAGGGCGTCCTGCACGTCTCGGCGATGGCGGCGTCCTGCGACGACGACCCCGCCAACGAGTACCCGGCCTGCCACGTCCACCAGCAGGACTGGGGCGTGCCGGTCCGCGTCACCGCCGACGGCGCCTCCCGGCTGCCCCTCGTCCTCGCGGGGATGGACGCCGAGGGGTAGCCGGCCGCGGCCTTCCTGGGGGCTCAGCCCTCCAGGAAGGCCACCAGGGCGTTCGCCAGCAGGAACGGGTCGTCCGCGCCGCACAGTTCGCGGGCGCTGTGCATCGAGAGGATCGCGACGCCGATGTCCACGGTCTGAATGCCGTGGCGGGCGGCGGTGATCGGGCCGATCGTGGTGCCGCACGGCATCGAGTTGTTGGAGACGAAGGTCTGCCACGGGATGCCGGCCCGCTCGCACGCGGCGGCGAACACGGCGCGTCCGCTGCCGTCGGTGGCGTACCGCTGGTTGACGTTGACCTTCAGGATCGGTCCGCCGTTGGCGCGCGGGTGGTGCGTCGGGTCGTGCCGCTCACCGTAGTTGGGGTGCACGGCGTGCCCGGTGTCCGAGGACAGGCAGATGGTGCCCGCGAAGGCCCGCGCGCGGTCCTCGTACGAGCCCCCGCGGGCGAAGACTGAACGTTCCAGCACGTTGCCCAGCAGCGGGCCGTCCGCGCCCGTGTCGGACTGCGAGCCGTTCTCCTCGTGGTCGAAGGCGGCCAGCACCGGGATGTGGTCGAGCTTGCCGGTGGCGGAGACCGCGGCCAGCGCCGCGACACCCGCGTGCACCGACAGCAGGTTGTCCATGCGCGGACCGGCCACCAGCTCGCGGTCGCGGCCCAGGTACGACGGCGGCTCGATGGAGTGGACCATCAGGTCCCAGCCGGCCACCGACCCCTGGTCCAGGCCCTCTTCCTCCTCCAGGAAGGAGATCAGGTCGCCCTCCTGGACGTCGCCCAGCCCCCAGATCGGCTGCATGTGCCGCTGCTTGTCGAGCTTGAGGCCGTCGCTGTTCACCGACCGGTCCAGGTGCACGGCGAGTTGGGGAACGCGCAGCAGCGCGCGGTCCACGTTCACCAGGCGCTCGGTGCCGTCGCGCAGGGTCAGCCGCCCGGCCAGTCCCAGGTCGCGGTCCAGCCAGGTGTTGAGCAGGGTGCCGCCGTAGATCTCGACGGCGATCTGCCGCCAGCCCTGCGAGCCCGTGTCCGGCAGCGGCTTGACCCGCAGGTTCGGGGAGTCGGTGTGCGCGCCGACGATCCGGAACGGGGTGTGCGCGGCCGCGCCTTCGGGGACGAACCAGGCGATGAGCGCACCGCCGCGGAGCACGAACTTGCCCCCGGTGCCCGCATCCCAGGCGTCCGTTTCCGACAACTGCCTGAAGCCTGCCTTCTCCAGCCGCTCCGCGGCGTTGGCCACGGCGTGGTACGGCGACGGACTGGCCGTCAGGAAGGTCATCAGATCGTCGGTGTGGCCGCGGTCGAAGCGGGCGGGAGAGCTCATCGTATTTCCCTTGTGTGGAAGCCCCCGGCTTCAGCCGGGTGAGGAAACGCAGTTCCGGCTCGGAGCCTCGCTGTGGCGAAGTGCCGCAGCGTGAGGCTGTGACCTGTGCTTGTGTTCGGATCGTGACCGACCGTAGCCTCCCCGGTGTGGGGTTTCCTTCCGTGAAGCGGTCGTTCAAGTACCGTTTCTATCCGACGGACGCGCAGGCCGGGGAACTGTCGCGGACGTTCGGGTGTGTGCGGAAGGTCTACGATCCGGCTCTCGCCGCCCGTGCCGAAGCCCGGAAGGCGGCCGGCGAACGGATGGGCTACGGGCAGACATCGGCCATGCTCACCGCGTGCTACGCGGAGGGCCGGGTGCGGCCGGCGAAGATGGACGAGGGAGCGGATGTGAGACCTCATCGGGAGCCCTCCTCTCGGTCGGGGCGGTCCGTGGCGAAACAGGAATCCCCACTCGTGAGTGTGGGAATCCCCTCCTGCTAGGGAGGGGAGGAAGCCAAGTGGTTCACCTTAACGAGGGTCGGGTTCGTGTTCGTCACGGCCGGACCGTGCGACAGCCGGGAGATCTGGTTCCGCGCCCGTTGCCTCTGCGGTCCCGTCGGGTTTCAGCCCGGCGGACGTTCGAATCGGCGCTGCAGTTGCCTGCGCTCGCCCCGGCGGATGCGCGGGAGCATCTCCGGGGTCTGCGGGGAGCGCTGCGCGCGTCTTTTGCGTCCGGCGCAGAAGATACAGGCCTCGCCGGGAGGAGCGTCGGGGTCGATCGGCGCGCCGGGATGTTCGGCGCATCCCGAGGCGTTGCGCGGCCGGGAGAGCTCGCGGGCGACGATGAAGGCGCGGTGGAGGTCGTCGGCGATGCGGACGAAGTCCTCTGCGGGTGAGGACAGGCCCAGGTGGAACCGCTGGTCCTCGACCGTGCGCAGGTACGTGCGCAGCCGCTGGAGCGTGTACGGGGGGTCCGGTACGGGGTAGCCCAGGCGCCGCTGCTCCCCGGCGGGGGCGGCCGGCGGACCGCCGTGCCGGCGCGCTCCGAGGCGCCGCCGGTCGTTGCAGATGAGGCAGCGGCCCCAGCCTTCGGGTGCCTCGGGGTCGAGGGCGCCGTTGGGGTGCTCGGGGCAGCCGGTGTAGCTCTTGGCCGGGGCCAGTCCGGTGGCGGTCTGGAAGGCCACGTACAGCGCGTCGGCGATGGTGTCGTACTCGGCGGGGTGGGCGCCGTCGTACAGCTCGCGCAGGTGGTCGCCGAGGCTGCCCAGGCTCGCCTGCAGCTCCTTGAGGGCGTACGGACGCCCGGTGGGGACGGAGTACCCCCTGCTGCCGTGCTGATCCTGTGGACTCATGTGTACGAGCGTCCCATGAACGACTGACATCGGGGAAAGCCGCAGGACAGGGGCCTGGGGCCGGGTACGCGGCAGCGGCCGGGCCCCTGTGCGGGGGGCCCGGCCGCTGGTGCGTGTGCGCGGTGGTGGCGCGACCGGCCTAGAAGGCGGCCTCGTCGAGCTCCATGAGGGAGTTGTCGACGACCTCGGCCAGCTGGCGCTGGACCGAGACGTTCGGCAGGACCTGCGACGCGAAGAACTTCGCGGCGGCGATCTTGCCGGTGTAGAAGGGGACGTCCTTCGGGGCGGCGGTCGCCAGCTTCTCGGCGGCCACGGCGGCGCCCTTGAGCAGCAGGTAACCGACGACCACGTCACCGGAGGCCATCAGCAGGCGGGTGGTGTTCTGGCCGACCTTGTAGATGTTCTTGACGTCCTCGCCGGTGGCGGTGAGGTCGACGATCATCTGGCCGACGATGGCCTCCAGGTCGACGGCGGCCTTGGCCAGCGCGTCGCGGGCGCCGGCCAGCTCCTCGCCGCCGACGGCCTCGGCCAGGAACTTCTTGATCGTCTCGGAGAGGACGTTCAGGGAGGCGCCCTGGTCGCGGACGATCTTCCGGAAGAAGAAGTCCTGGCCCTGGATGGCCGTGGTGCCCTCGTAGAGGGTGTCGATCTTGGCGTCGCGGATGTACTGCTCGATCGGGTACTCCTGCAGGTACCCGGAGCCGCCGAAGGTCTGCAGGGACTGCGCGAGCTGCTCGTAGGACTTCTCGGAGCCGTAGCCCTTCACGATCGGCAGGAGCAGGTCGTTCAGGCCGATCTCGGCGGAGGCGTCCTCGCCAGCGGCCTGCTTGAGCTGGATCTCGTCCTGCACGGAGGCCGTGTAGAGGACCAGGGCGCGCATGCCCTCGGCGTAGGCCTTCTGCGTCATGAGCGAGCGGCGCACGTCGGGGTGGTGCGTGATGGTGACCTTGGGCGCGGTCTTGTCCATGAAGTTCGCCAGGTCCGGGCCCTGCACGCGCTCCTTGGCGTACTCCAGCGCGTTCAGGTAGCCGGTGGAGAGGGTGGCGATGGCCTTCGTGCCGACCATCATGCGGGCGAACTCGATGATCATGAACATCTGGCGGATGCCGTCGTGCTTGTCACCGATCAGCCAGCCCTTGGCGGGGTGCTGGTCGCCGAAGGTCATCTCGCACGTGTTGGAGGCCTTGAGGCCCATCTTGTGCTCGACGTTCGTGGCGTAGACGCCGTTGCGCTCGCCCAGCTCGCCGGTCTCCCAGTCGAAGTGGAACTTCGGGACGAGGAAGAGGGACAGGCCCTTGGTGCCCGGGCCGTGGCCCTCGGGGCGCGCGAGGACGTAGTGGAGGATGTTCTCCTCCATGTCGTGCTCACCGGACGTGATGAAGCGCTTCACGCCCTCGATGTGCCAGGAGCCGTCCTCCTGCTGGATCGCCTTGGTGCGGCCGGCGCCGACGTCCGAGCCGGCGTCCGGCTCGGTGAGGACCATGGTGGAGCCCCAGCGCTTCTCGACGGCTATCTGGGCGACCTTCTTCTGCGCCTCGTTGCCCTCTTCGAAGAGGATGCCGGCGAACGCCGGGCCGGAGGAGTACATCCAGATGGCCGGGTTCGAGCCGAGCAGCAGCTCCGCGTAGGCCCAGATCAGGGAGCGGGGCGAGGTGGTGCCGCCGATCTCCTCGGGCAGGCCCAGGCGCCAGTACTCCGACTCCATGAAGGCTTCGTAGCTCTTCTTGAAGGAGGCGGGGACGGGCGCGGTGTTGGTGGCCGGGTCGAAGACCGGCGGGTTGCGGTCGGCGTCCTCGAAGGAGGCGGCCAGCTCGTTCTCGGCGAGGCGGGCGATCTCGGACAGGACGCTCTTGGCGGTCTCGGTGTCCATCTCCTCGAACGGACCGGTGCCGTACTGCTTGTCGCGGCCGAGCACCTCGAAGAGGTTGAACTCGATGTCGCGGAGATTCGACTTGTAGTGCCCCATGGCGACGGCTCCGTTAAGGCTCGGGGAGACAGGGTTCCTCGTACATACCAATCGGTAACGTAATGATGCTACCCACCGGTAATAAGACGCAACCCCTGACGACTGTGACCAGCGTCAAGCCTGGCGGGAAATACGTGTCCGACGGCGAGTGGCCGGTCGGTAGGCTTCGCCCCATGTACGGCTACGACCAGAACGTGAGCGCGGGGCACGCGGGGCAGCAGCAGTACGCCGCCCCGCAGCAGATGGCCGGCGGTTACGCCGAGCAGCCGCTCTACCCCGAGCCCTCGCCGCCGTCGCTCGCCGACGCCGTGCGGGCCTTCACCACGGGGTCCCTCTCCGCCGAGGACTTCCAGCAGATCTTCGCCACCTCGAAGGTCTACTGCCCGCGCGGCGACACCCCCGGATTCCTGGCGCTGCACAACACGCAGCACCCCGTCATCCCCATGTTCACCACGCTCAAGGAGCTGCGCCGGTACGCCGGCAAGGAGTCCAAGTACTTCGTGATCACCGGCGCCGAGGTGATCGACCTGCTGCCGACCGGGTACGGCTTCGTCCTCGACATGGAGGGCGACCACCGGATGGTCTTCGACGCGAAGGCCGTCGAGCAGATGGTCGACTTCGCGATGCGCCGGATGTACGGCTAGCCGTAGACGTACCGGCTGACGCCTGACGGGGGGCGGATCGTGCTGCGCGTGCACTTCCCGGCGGAGGACCTGCTCGACGTCACCTTCGCGAGCGAGCCGCTGCCGCCAGGAGGGGATGCGCTTCGTCGTCAGCCACCAGACCGACGGCTGGGTCGACCGCCTCTGCTGCGACTCCTGCGGGAGCAACTGTGACCCGTACGTCCAGCCGCCCGGCACCACCTGGCAGGAGAACCTCTCCCCGATGAACCCGATCAAGCTCGGCAGGTCCTAGGCGGACCGGTTCGGCAGGCACCAGTAGGACCCGAAGGCCCCGGGGGAATTTCCTCCGGGGCCTTCTCCGTTCAGTGGGGTGTGGCAGAAAGTTCGAGTTTCAACTAAACTCGAAGCAGAAGGAGGTCCTGACCATGCCCGCAGTGACTGTTGAGAACCCGTTGACCCTTCCGCGCGTGGCCGAGCCGCAGGCCGCCGTCCCGCGCAAGGTGCTGGCCGTCGTCTCCGCTCCCGGTGGGTTCGAGGGTGAGGGATTCCCGGTGCGCCGCGCGTTCGCCGGGATCAACTACCAGTACCTCGACCCGTTCATCATGATGGACCAGATGGGTGAGGTGGAGTACGCGCCCGGCGAGCCCAAGGGCACGCCCTGGCACCCGCACCGCGGCTTCGAGACCGTCACGTACCTGATCGACGGAACCTTCGTCCACCAGGACAGCAACGGCGGCGGCGGCGTCATCAACGGCGGCGACACCCAGTGGATGACCGCCGGTTCGGGCCTCCTGCACATCGAGGCCCCGCCGGAGTCCCTCGTCGTGTCCGGCGGGCTGTTCCACGGTCTCCAGCTGTGGGTGAACCTCCCGGCCTCCGACAAGATGATGCCCCCGCGCTACCAGGACATCGGCGGCGGCCAGGTCCAGCTGCTGACCACCCCGGACGGCGGCTCCCTGCTCCGCGTCATCGCCGGTGAGCTCGACGGCCACCAGGGCCCGGGCATCACCCACACCCCGATCACGATGATCCACGCGACCGTGTCGCCGGGCGCGCAGATCACCCTGCCGTGGCGCGAGGACTTCAACGCGCTGGCGTACGTCATGGCCGGGCGCGGGTCCGTCGGCGAGGACCGCCGGCCCGTACAGACGGGTCAGACGGCCGTCTTCGGCGAAGGCGGCTCGCTCACCGTGCGGGCGGACGCGTCCCAGGACTCCAACGCCCCGGACCTGGAGGTCGTGATCCTCGGCGGACGTCCGATCCGGGAGCCGATGGCGCACTACGGGCCGTTCGTGATGAACAGCAAGCACGAGCTGCAGCAGGCCTTCGACGACTTCCAGGCGGGCCGGCTCGGCCGCATCCCCACCACCGCGCGCACCGGCCTCGGCCACCGCGGCACGGGTGAGGCCGACCAGGACTGACCCGGCGGTTCCGCAGGTCCGCTACGCGGGATCCACGGGCCCGGGCGCCGCACCGTCGGCGTACCGGGCCCGCAGTTCCGAGATCACCCCGAAGACGGCGGCGGTCAGCGGCACCGCCAGCAGCATCCCCAGGATGCCGGCGACGCTCGCGCCCGCGGTGATGGCCAGCATCACCACGGCCGGGTGCATCTGCACGGTGCGGCTCTGCACCACGGGCTGCAGTACGTAGCCCTCGATCATCTGGACCAGCAGCACCAGGCCCAGCGCCCACAGGCCGATGATCCAGCCCCGGTCGGCGAAGGCCACGAGCACGGCCACGGCGCCCGACAGGATGGCCCCGAGGTAGGGGATGTAGGCCGTCACGAAGACCAGGGCGGCCAGCCCCAGCGCACCCGGCACATCGAGGATCAGCAGACCCGCGCCGATCAGCACGGCGTCCACCAGGGCCACGAACGTGGTCCCGCGCATGAACCCCTCGACGGCCTCGAACGCGCGCCGCCCCATCGCCTCCATCAGGTCGCCCGAGCGGCTCGGGACGAGGGAGCGCAGGGTTCCCACGGCCCGGTCGGAGTCGCGCAGGAAGAAGAAGATCAGCACCAGCGCCAGCAGCACCATCGCGAGCATCGAGCCCACCACGCTGAGCCCCGTGACCACGCCCGAGGCGGCCGTGCCGCCGAACTTGGCGAGCAGGTCCTTGGAGTGCGCGGCGATGTCCTCCAGCGAGGTGCCCACCGCCCCGAAGTGCTCGGCGACCATCTCGCCGGCCCGCCGCAGCGCGTCGACGATCTGGCCGCCGGTCCCGATGAGCGCGAGGACCACGATGTACGTGGCCCCGCCGACGACGGCGATCACGGCGAGGCAGGTCAGCGCCGCGGCCAGCGAGCGGTTCATCCCCATGCGCACCAGGCGCCGGTGCATCGGCCCGAGCAGGGCCGTACCGAGCACGGCCAGCAGTACGGGCGTCACCACCGACTCGAAGACGGTGCACAGCCATACGCCGACGGCGAGGACCGCGGTGACGAGCAGGACGACGCCGCACCAGGCGGCGAGCCGCCGTACGGGCGCGGGCAGGAGGGGTTCGGACACCGCTGCATCCAATCACGCCCCGCCGCGCGCCCCTCGCGGTTCAGAAATCCGGGTCGGCGTCCGTCTTCGACTGCTCGTGCAGCTCGAACCAGATCGACTTGCCCTCGCCCCGCGGGTCCACGCCCCACGCGTCGGCCAGCATCTCCATCAGCAGCACCCCGCGGCCGCTCGAGGACATCTCCCCCGGCTGCCGCTTGTGCGGGAGCTCGTCGCTGCCGTCCGCGACCTCCACGCGCAGCCGGCGCGCGCCCGGCTCGCCGACCGCCTCCGCGACCAGCAGGGCGTCGCCGTCGGTGTGCGTCAGTACGTTCGTCACCATCTCGGAGACCATCAGCACCGCCGAGTCCACCTGGTCGGGGTCGGCCCAGTCGTGCAGCAGCTCGCGGATCTGCTGCCGCACTCCCGCGATCCGCTCGGGCTCCGCCTGGGCCACGCTCAGCACGGTGCGGCGCACGGGCCGGGCCGGGTGCCGCGGCGCGGTGCCCGCGCCGCGGTCCGCGCTCTCGCGGCACAGCAGCACGACGGCTATGTCGTCCTCGCGGCGGTCGGCGAGCGGGCCGGTGGTGTGGTGCGAGGACGGCCCGTGCACGGCCTGGACCAGGAGGTCGGCCAGTCTCTCCAGATGCGGGGGCGGGATGGGCCCGGCCGCGGCGCCGCCCGCTTGCGGGACCCGCTCGTCGTGGGCGCTCTCGTGCGCGTCGGACTCCAGGACGGCCCGCAGCCGCGCCCAGCCGCTGTCGAGGTCGTGCCCGCCGGTCTCGATGAGCCCGTCGGTGCAGAGCATCATCGTCTCGCCGGGCTCCAGGGTGAACCGGGTGGTGGGGTAGTCGGTGTCGGGGACGATCCCGAGGGGCAGTCCGCCGGCGGTGGGGCGCATCAGGACGGTGCCGTCGGCCATCCGGATCGCCGGATCGGGGTGGCCCGCGCGGGCCACCTCCAGCATGCCGGTCTTCGGGTCGCACTCCACGTACAGGCAGGTCGCGAACCGCGGGCTCTGGAAGTCGGAGTCCTGGCCGCCGTCGGCCCCGTACGGGCCGGACTCCGGCGAGGAGCACAGCCCGGCCAGGAAGCGGGAGGCGCGCGAGAGCACCGCGTCCGGCCGGTGGCCCTCGGAGGCGTACGCCCGTACGGCGATCCGCAGCTGGCCCATCAGCCCTGCCGCCCGTACGTCGTGGCCCTGCACGTCGCCGATGACCAGCGCGAACCTGCCCGACGGCAGCGGGATCATGTCGTACCAGTCGCCGCCGACCTGGAGCCCGCCGCCCGTCGGGACGTAGCGGGCCGCGATCCGCATGCCGGGGATCTCCGGGCCGAGCTGCGGCATCATCGACCGCTGCAGGCCGGTGGTCAGCTCCCGCTCGGAGTCGGCCACCACGGCGCGCTGGAGCGCCTGGGCCAGCATCCGGGCCACGGTCGTCAGGACGGACCGCTCGTCGGGCGAGAAGGACGCCGGGTGCTTGAAGGCGGCCATCCAGGCGCCCATGGTCCGCCCGGCCACGATCAGCGGCAGGAAGGCCCAGGAGACCCGGTCGAAGCGCTGGGCGAGCGGCCAGGCCGCCGGGAAGCGCCGTTTGTAGTCCTCGGGGGTGGGCAGGTAGATCGCCCGGCCGGTACGGACGACCTCCGCGGCCGGATAGTTCGTCTCCAGCGGCATGTCGGAGAACGGGCCCTCGTCCCCCGGATCGTGCCCGTGGTGCCCGATGATCGACAGCCGGTCCCCGGCCACGCCGAAGACGGCCAGCCCGTCCGGGCTGAAACCGGGCATGGACAGTGAGGCGGCGACCCGCAGCACCTCGGCCGTCGACCGCGCCTCCGCCAGCGCGCGCCCCGCGTCCAGCAGGAAGGCCTCGCGGGAGCGCCGCCAGTCGCCCGTGATGGGGGTGTGGGCGGCCGTGGTGCCGGGCTGCGGCTCGGCGATCTCCTGGATGGTGCCGATCAGCTCGTAGTCCGTGGCACCGTCGGGTGCCCGGTTCTGCACCGGTTTGGAGCGGCTGCGCACGGTGCGCAGCACCCGGCCGTCGACGTCCATGATCCGGAGCCGGGCCTCGGCGAGGGTTCCCTCGGCGACGGCCAGGTTCACGATCCCGTTGATCTCGTTCCAGTCCACCGGGTGGAAGCGGGACCGTACGGCGACCTCCGGCAGCACCACCGGTTCGGCGGGCAGCCCGAGGAGCCGGGCGGCCTCACCGTCGAGGGTGACCGTCCCGGAGGCGTTGTCCCATCGCCACAGGCCGGTCGCGATGGCGGCCAGAACGTCCTCGGTGCGCACCCGGCCATCTTTACAGGTCATATCCGTTACGTGCCTGTTCGCCCGCGCCACCGGACGCATTTGCGCAGGCTGGAGGGAGTGCCCGACCCGTCACCGTCCCGGACGGTAACCTTGGGACGGTTGAATCCACCCTGGTATCGCGTAGAACTGGATGACTGATGCATCGGTACAGGTCCCACACCTGCGGCGAGCTCCGCGCTTCTGACGTCGCCGCCGACGTCCGGCTGAGCGGCTGGCTGCACAACCGTCGAGACCTGGGCGGCATCCTCTTCATCGATCTGCGTGACCACTACGGCATCACGCAGCTCGTCGCCCGGCCCGGTACCGCGGCGAACGAGGCGCTGAGCAGCCTCACCAAGGAGACGGTCGTCCGCATCGACGGCAAGGTCGTCTCCCGCGGCGCCGACAACGTCAACCCGGAGCTGCCGACCGGCGAGATCGAGATCGAGGTCTCCTCGGTCGAGGTGCTCGGCGCGGCCGCCCCGCTGCCGTTCACGATCAACACCGACGACGGTGTGAACGAGGAGCGGCGCCTGGAGTACCGCTTCCTCGACCTGCGCCGCGAGCGCATGCACCGCAACATCATGCTGCGCTCGGCCGTCATCGCGTCGATCCGCTCGAAGATGGTCGCCCTCGGCTTCAACGAGATGGCGACGCCGATCCTCACCGCGACCTCCCCCGAGGGCGCCCGTGACTTCGTCGTGCCGTCGCGCCTGAACCCGGGCAAGTTCTACGCCCTGCCGCAGGCGCCGCAGCAGTTCAAGCAGCTGCTGATGATCTCCGGCTTCGACCGCTACTTCCAGATCGCGCCCTGCTTCCGCGACGAGGACGCCCGCGCCGACCGCTCGCCGGGCGAGTTCTACCAGCTCGACGTGGAGATGTCCTTCGTCGAGCAGGAGGACGTCTTCCAGCCGATCGAGCGCCTGATGACCGAGCTCTTCACCGAGTTCGGCAACGGCCGCGAGGTCACCTCGCCGTTCCCGCGGATCCCGTTCCGCGAGTCGATGCTGAAGTACGGCAACGACAAGCCCGACCTGCGCGCCAAGCTGGAGCTCGTCGACATCACCGACGTGTTCGAGGGCTCGGAGTTCAAGGCGTTCGCCGGCAAGCACGTGCGTGCTCTGGCCGTCCCGGACACCGCCGCGCAGCCGCGCAAGTTCTTCGACGGTCTCGGCGAGTACGCGATCTCGCTGGGCGCCAAGGGCCTGGCCTGGGTGCGTGTGGGCGAGGACGGTGCCCTGACCGGCCCGATCGCCAAGTTCCTCACCGAGGAGAACGTCAAGGTCCTCACCGAGCGCCTGGGCCTGGTCCCCGGCCACGCCGTGTTCTTCGGCGCGGGTGACTTCGACGAGGTCTCCAAGATCATGTCCGGTGTTCGCGTCGAGGCGGCCAAGCGCGCCGGCCAGTTCGAGGAGAACGTCTTCCGGTTCTGCTGGATCGTCGACTTCCCGATGTACGAGAAGGACGAGGAGACCGGCAAGATCGACTTCTCCCACAACCCCTTCTCCATGCCGCAGGGCGGGATGAAGGACCTGGAGGAGAAGGACCCGCTGGACATCCTGGCCTGGCAGTACGACATCGTCTGCAACGGCATCGAGCTGTCCTCCGGCGCCATCCGCAACCACGAGCCCGAGGTCATGCTGAAGGCCTTCGAGATCGCCGGGTACGAGGCCGAGACCGTCGAGCGCGAGTTCGCGGGCATGCTCCGCGCGTTCCGCCTGGGCGCCCCGCCGCACGGTGGCATCGCCCCGGGCGTGGACCGCATCGTGATGCTGCTGGCCGACGAGCCGAACATCCGCGAGACCATCGCCTTCCCGCTGAACGGCAACGCGCAGGACCTGATGATGGGCGCGCCGACGGTGCTGGAGGAGGCCCGTCTGCGCGAGCTGCACATCGCGCTGCGCAAGCCGGTCGAGACGAAGGCGGCGGAGCGGCCGGTCTCCGACGCGGTCACCCCGGACGCCGGTTCCCCGCGCGGCTGACCCGCATACGCCGAAGGCGGCGCCCCCCTCCTTGCCGGAGGGGGGCGCCGCCTTCGTGTTTCCGCCCGTCGTACTAGCTAGAACCGCTCCAGGATGCCCTTGACGAGGGCGGCCGAGGCCAGCTCGGTGGGGGCGGGGCCGGCGTGGAAGAAGCCGGCGTTCTCGGCGTCCAGCTTGCGCAGGAAGTCGAAGGCCTTGGCGTCGTGGTCGCCGAAGGCCACGAACTGCCAGTGGATGCCCGGAGCCGCGGTGGCGGCGTCGGCCAGTGCCTGGCGGGCGGGCTGGCGGTTGTCGGGGGCGCCGTCGGTCTGGAAGACGACCAGGGCCGGGCCCTCGCCGCCGTCCTTCTGGTAGCGCTCCACGACGGCCTCGACGGCCACGTGGTAGCTGGTGCGGCCCATCCGGCCGAGCTCGGCGTGGCGGGCCTCGACCCAGGCGGCGTCGTAGCCGTCGAGGGTGAGGTCGGCGGTGCCGTCCACGTCCGTGGAGAAGAACACGGTGTGCACGGTCGCCGCGTCGTCCAGGTGCGCGGCGAGGGCGAGGGCGTGGTCGGCGAGGTACTGGGCGCTGCCGTCCTTGTAGAACCCGCGCATCGACCCGGACCGGTCCAGCACGAGGTAGACCTTGGCCCGAGCCCCGGCCTTCCCCTTGCCCCGCAGCACCTGCCCGGCGGCCTTGTACGCCCCGGCGACCTCAGGAGCCCGCCGCTTGACGACGGCCAACGCCTGCGCGGGAGCCTCCGCCCCGGCCACCGACTCCGCCTCCGGCGCGGCCTCGGGCTCGGCCTGGTCCTGCGCCTGCGGCGCGGCGGCTGCCGGCTCCGCCTCCGGCGCGGCCTCGGGCTCCGCCTCGGCGGCAGCCGGGGCCTCAGGCTCGTCCTGTGCCTGCGGTGCGGTGGCTTCGGCGGCAGCCGGGGTCTCGGCTTCGGCCTGCTCCGCGGCGGGGGCGGTGTCCGCCTCCGGCGCGGCGGCGGGCTCCGCTTCGGCGGCGACCGGGGCGGCTTCGTCCTGCGCCTGCGGCGCTTCGGCCTCGGCGGCAGCCGGTTCCGCCTCGGCGGGGGTGTCCGCCTCCGGCGCGGTGGTCTCGGCGGCTGCCGGGGCGTCTGCCTCGGGCTCGTCCTGCGCCTGTGGCGCTTCGGCCTCGGCGGCAGCCGACTCGGCCTCCGGCGTAGTGTCGGCCTGCGGTGCTTCCGCCTCGGTCTCGGGCTGCTCCGCAGCGGCGGCGACCGGCTCGTCCTGTGCCTGCGGTGCGGTGGCTTCGGCGGCAGCCGGGGTCTCGGCTTCGGCCTGCTCCGCGGCGGGGGCGGTGTCCGCCTCCGGCGCG
>NZ_JBVIWA010000014.1:0-79828 GCF_055595065.1 Streptomyces sp. NPDC040545 | reverse complement strand
TCGGCGGCAGCCGGTTCCGCCTCGGCGGGGGTGTCCGCCTCCGGCGCGGTGGTCTCGGCGGCTGCCGGGGCGTCTGCCTCGGGCTCGTCCTGCGCCTGCGGCGCTTCCGCCTCGGCGGCAGCCGACTCGGCGGCGACCGGCTCGGCCTGGGCCTCGTCCTGCGCCTGCGGTGCGGTGGCTTCGGCGGCAGCCGGGGTCTCGGCCTCGGCCTGCTCCGCAGCGGGGGCGGTGTCCGCCTCCGGCGCGGCGGCTTCGGCGGCAGCCGGGGTCTGCGTCTCGGCCTCGGGCTGCTCCGCAGCAGGGGCGGCAGCCGGCTCGGGCTGGTCCTGCGCCGGAGGGGCGGGGGTTTCTCCGCCGGGCTTCGCCGCAGGCGCACGGCGGGCTTCGGGGACCGTCGGGTCGGCCGCCGGGGCCGGGGCCGGGGCCGTGAGGACGGTGCCCGGTTCACGGTCGCGCGGGGTGGACTGCGGCGGAACCGTGGGGTTGTCGAAGGACGCCGCCACCAGTTCGGCGGCGACGTCCAGAGGGGTCCGTTCCGCCTGGTTGGGGACAGCGGCCGAAGGGGTGTCCGTAGTCTCCGGAACGGATTCCGCGGACCGTCCGAATACCTTGCGCAACAAGCTCCGAATACCCATGGGCCAGGCCTTTCGCATGTGTGCGTGCGTCATTTGTCCGTGCTGCGCGGATGATCCCTGCCCAGAGTGGACACGTAAGGTTATCGGCCGCCCGGCTGGATCTTCGGCAGGGGCGCCTTTCGTGGCGCCCGGCTCCCACACACCCGCACACGCTCAGTGAACTGCCGCTCCGACGTGCCGGGTTCACCGACCGTTCATCCCCGCGCCGCCGCTTCGGCGCAACCCGGGCCTACCGTCGCGGCTGGATCGTACCGACGCGTTGTCGGCGCCCACGCAGCTACTCGGAGGACACTCGTGCGCAAGCTTCTGCCGTTCATCGGCAACCCGCATGGGAGCGGCCGGTCCGCTCTCACCTGTCGTTACCGCTGTGGCGACGCCTGCTTCCACGAGGTGCCGAACACAAGCGACAACGAGTACGTCGGCGATGTCATAGCCCGCGCCTACTCCCGCCGCGCCATGCTGCGCTCCGCCGCCGTCGTGACGGTCGCCACCGCGGCCGGTTCCGCCGTGGCGCTCAGCGGCTCCGGGCAGACCGCCAACGCCACCCCCTCCGCCGATGCCGCCGCGGCCGGCGCGGGCAAGGGCGGCGAGGCCGCCCGGGGCTTGCGCTTCAAGGCCGTCGCGCCGAACACCGACGACAAGGTCACCATCCCCGAGGGCCACGAGCAGAACGTGGTGATCCGCTGGGGCGACCCGATCGTCAAGGGTGCCCCGGGCTTCAACCCCGACAAGCAGACGGCCGCCGCGCAGGCCGGTCAGTTCGGCTACAACAACGACTTCCTGAGCCTCCTCCCGCTCGGCGGCGACTACGAGCGCCAGCAGCTGCTCGTGGCCAACCACGAGTACACGGACGAGAACCTCATGTTCAAGGCGTACGACCCGGCCAACCCGACCCGCGAGCAGGTCGAGATCGCCTGGGCCGCGCACGGCCTGTCCGTGGTCGCCGTCCAGGAGGACCACCGCAGCGGCAAGCTGACCGCGATCAGCCGCCACCAGCTCAACCGCCGGCTGACCGCCACCAGCGAGTTCAGGCTGACGGGCCCGGCCGCGGGCAGCAGCCTGCTGAAGACCTCCGTCGACGCCACCGGCACCAAGGTGCTCGGCACGCTCAACAACTGCGCCGGTGGCACCACCCCGTGGGGCACCACCCTCCACGGGGAGGAGAACTTCAACCAGTACTTCGGCAACGCCGGCCAGGTCACCGAGCCCACCCAGGCCGCCCGCCTGAAGCGCTACGGCGTGACCGCCGGTGCCACCGAGCGCAAGTGGGAGCGGTTCGACAAGCGCTTCGACGTGGCGCAGGAGCCCAACGAGCCGCACCGCTTCGGCTGGGTCGTCGAGCTGGACCCGTACGACCCGAACTCGGTCCCGCGCAAGCGCACCGCGCTCGGCCGCTTCAAGCACGAGGCCGCGCAGCCCCGCCTGACCGAGGACGGCCGTCCGGTCGTCTACATGGGCGACGACGAGCGCTTCGACTACTTCTACAAGTTCGTCTCGTCGAAGCAGATGAAGAAAGGCAATTCGCGCGCCGCGAAGGAGCACAACCTCACGCTGCTCGACGAGGGCACCCTCTACGTCGCCAAGCTCACCGGTGACTCCCCGGCCGCCGAGCTCGACGGCACCGGCAAGCTCCCCTCCGACGGCGAGTTCGACGGCTCCGGCGTCTGGATCAAGCTGGCCACCGGCAATGTCTCGCACGTCGAGGGCATGACCGCCGAGGAGGTGTACGTCTTCACGCGCCAGGCCGCCGACAAGGTGGGCGCCACGAAGATGGACCGCCCCGAGGACGTCGAGCCCTCCCCGCGCACCGGTCGTGTCTACATCGCGCTGACCAACAACACCGACCGCGGCAAGCCGGGCAAGGAAGGCGTCACCGAGGCCAACCCGCGCAACCTGAACAAGCACGGCCAGATCCTGGAGCTCGCCGAGAACTTCGACGACCCGGCGGGCGACGGTTTCGCCTGGCGGCTCTTCCTGGTCGCCGGTGACCCGAACGACCCGGCGACCTACTTCGCGGGCTTCCCCAAGGACAAGGTCAGCCCGATCTCCTGCCCGGACAACGTGGCCTTCGACCCGCACGGCAACCTGTGGATCTCCACGGACGGCAACCAGCTCGGCTCCCACGACGGCCTGTTCGGTGTCGCGACGGCCGGTGAGCGCCGCGGTGAGCTGAAGCAGTTCCTGACCGTTCCGCGCGGCGCCGAGACCTGCGGCCCGCTCATCCAGGATAAGCGCGTCCTGGTCTCCGTCCAGCACCCGGGCGAGATCGACGGCGCGTCCGTCGAGAAGCCGCAGTCGGTGTGGCCCGACGGCCCCGGCAAGATCGTCCGCCCGGCGGTCGTGTCCGTCTGGCGCAAGGACGGCCGCAACATCGGCGTCTGACCGGACCAGTTGACCCGAGGGGCGTGTTTCACGTGAAACACGCCCCTCGGGCATTCAAGCTGCCGAACCCGCTCAAGCAGGTCAATTCCCCTGCGGCACCCTGCCGACGGGGAGTCGGAGCGTCGTCACCGCGCCCCCGTCGGGCGCGTTGCCGAAGCCCACCACGATCTCCAGCACGGCCGCCTGCCCCATCACGATCGTGAGCCCCAGGCCGTGACCGCGCCCGCGGCCGGGGTCCCCGGTGCGGAACCGCTGCGGGCCCTGCTCGATCAGCTCGGGCGGGTAGCCCGGCCCGTGGTCGCGGACCACCACCACCGGTCCCTCCACGGTCACCTCGACCGGTGGCCTGCCGTGTTTGCCGGCGTTGGCCAGCAGGTTGGCCAGGATCCGGTCCAGCCGCCGCCGGTCGGTGACCACCACCATGTCCTGGACCACCCGCACCGAAGCGGCCGGTCCCGTCTCCGGCGCGGATCCGCCCCCGCCGGCGACCGCGGCGACCGCCCGCTCCACCGCCCGGCCGAGCTCCACCCGGGCGAGGTCGGCCCGTTCGACGCCCGAGTCCAGGCGGGAGATCTCCAGCAGGTCCTCGGTCAGCAGGTGCAGGGCCTTCAGCCGGTTGTTGATCATTTCCTTGGGGCGGCCCTCGGGCAGCAGTGCCGCCGCGGCCAGCGAACCGGTGAGCGGGGTGCGCAGTTCGTGCGCGACATCCGCCGTGAAGCGCTTCTCGGCCTCCAGCCGGCCCTGGAGCGAGCTCGCCATCGAGTCCAGGGCGTGCGCCACGTCCTGGACCTCGTCGCGGGAGCGGCCCGGCCCCGGATCGTCCCCCTCGGCCCGGAGGTTCACGCGGGCGTCCAGGTCCCCGGCGCTGATCCGGCGGGCCACGGCGGCCGTGGCGGAGAGCCGCCGGCTGATCCGGTCGGCGAGGAACAGGCCGGCCAGCGCCACCAGCCCGGCCGCGAGGATCGCGGAGGCGAGGATCGCGGTGTCGATGTCCCGCAGCCGTTCGCGGGTGCTCCCGAAGGGCAGCCAGACCGCGAGGGCCTTGCCGTCGGCGGGTCCGGCCGCCCACATGACGGGCTTTCCCCCCTGTTCGCCGACGATGCTGCCGGTCTGGCCGCTCGCGACGAGCTCGCGCAGCCGCCGGGGAAGGTTGGGCGGGTCGAACACGGCGTTCACGTCGCCGTGCGCGGTGCCGTACTCGTAGTGGCCCAGCGCGTGTTCCAGCTCGGCGGCGGCGGCCTTGCGGACCTCCCCGACCATCTGCCGGGCGACCACGTTGTGCACCAGGATGCCCAGCGCGGCGGCGACCATGCAGCACACCATGGTGGTGGTCAGTGCGATCTTCCAGCGCAGGCTGCTCAGCGCGCGCATCGCGCCCCGTCCCCGCCGGTCGGGTTCTGCGTGAGCCCCGGGCAGTCGTCGAGGGTGAGCTGGGAGAGGTTCATGATTCCGGCCTTCGGGTCCCACACGTAGTCGTAGACGGCGACGTAGCGGGGGTTCGTCGTGGGCTCGCGGACCGCCAGGTGCTCGGCGGCCACCTCCACGCCCTCCAGCACCGCGCGCCGGGACAGGATCCGGGCGATGGTGCCGTCGTCCTGGACGGTGTAGACGCGCAGCTCGCTGAGCCGGCCGTCGACGTCCAGGGCGGTGATGAGCTCCTCCCGGCCGTTGCCCGTCAGGTCGTGCAGGACCGCGGGGCGCACCGGGCAGTCGGGACCGCCGTCCACAGCCTGTGTGCAGAGCGCGAGGCGCTGGACGGCGCGCGGGTCGACGAGCCGGCCGGTCCCGCCGTCCTGCTCGGCGGCGGAGGTGATGTCGGCGCGTACGACGGACAGGGCGTCCACCCCGCGCATGTTCAGGCCGGCCACCTTGGGCAGCCCGGGGACCACGGCGGCCGTGCCCGGTTTCTGGTCCGGGGCGGGCGGGTCGGGGCGGATGTCCTTCCACAGGCTCTTCGGGGCGTGCACCGTGCCGAGGTCGCCGTCGCTCTGCAGTCCCTCCACATCGGCACACCCCGCCAGGAGTACGGCGAGGACCATCACGGCAGGGGCGACGCGGCGCATGCTCCGATGCTGCCCCGTCCGCCCCCGCCCGGCCCGGGAGGCGACCCATTCGGGGGACGCCGGTCCCGGGCGGGCCGACGGCGGGTCAGGACTCCGGCCGGGCGATGGCCAGGGCGGCCGCGATCTCCTGGTGGACCGGGGCCAGCACGCTCGTCGCCTCGCCCGGCGGCCCCGCGTCGACCCGTACCGGGACGGTGCTGCTGCGGACCCGGACGGCCAGCTCGCGCAGCTGCCGCGCGATCGACTCGACGTCGTCGGCGGGGGGCGGGGCCGCGCCGTGGTCGACCCGGACCCGCGCGGCGGTGGTCGCGTCCACGATCCGCTCGACGGCGACCACCAGCGGCCACCAGGCGGCGGCCCGCGCCCCGGTCGGCGGCGGCTCGGTCAGCGCGCGCTGGAACTCGCTGCGTACCCCCGACAGGTCCCGGTAGATGCGCCGCCGGGCCTGGAGGCGGGTGGTCCGCGCCGCCGCGAGCGCGGCCTCGCCGGCGACCGGGGCGAAGGCCCGTTCCACGTAGCGGGCGGCGTCGTCCACGGTGTCGGCGAGCCGGTCGCCGATCCGGGTGTGCCAGCTCTCGGGCCACAGCAGGTATCCCGCGACGAGGGTGATCGCGCAGCCGATCAGGCTGTCCACCAGCCGGGGGCGGATCAGGTCGAAGCCCTGGTGGTTGAGCAGGTCCGAGAGGAGCAGGATCACCGGGGTGATCGCGGCGGTCTGGAAGGCGTACCCCTTGACGGAGAACGCGGGGATCAGCCCGGCCAGCACCACCATCACCGGTACGTCCCACCAGCCGCGCGGCACTTCGGAGAGCACGGCGGCCGCGACGACCAGTCCGCCGGCGGTGCCGAGGGCGCGCAGTACGGCCCGGGAGAACACCGAGCCGAAGTCGGGCTTGAGGACGAAGGTGACGGTCAGCGCGACCCAGTAGGACCGCTCGAACTCGATCACCGACACGAGGGACTGCGCGATCCCGATGCACAGCGCGAGGCGCAGCCCGTACCGCCAGGAGGCCCGGGACAGCATCATGTCGCGTACCGCCCGCCGGGCCCGCACGCGCAGGGCGGCGGGGCGGCCGAGCCGGTCGTCCACGGTGTCCAGGTCCGGCCGGGCGATGTACACGGTCTTCGCGGCATGGCGCAGGGCCGCGTCGACGGCGCGTTCGGCCGGGGTGTGCGCGGCGGGCAGCTCCAGTACGGGCGTCCCGGTGCGGCCTTCCTCGACGGCGTCGGCCAGGTCCCGTACGGCCGCCGGGATCTCGGGGGGCAGCGGCCGGCCGCGCAGGTGCGCGGCGGGCGCGGCCTCCACCAGCGGGATCACCACGTTGAGCTGGGCCAGCAGCCGCACCAGCGAGGGGCTGCGCCCGTGCACCCGGGCCCGGCGGCCGAGCACGAGGTCGTAGGCGTGGTTGATGGCGTGGGTGATCTGCTGCCGGCGTTCGTCGTAGAGGGCTCCGGGTCCGCCGGCGGCCTCCAGGGCATCGGCCAGGGCCCGGTACGTGTCGGCCACGGCGGTGCGTTCGGGCTGCCGGCGGCGCAGCGGCCAGCCCAGCAGGCTCAGTGCGAGGACGAACAGCCCGCCCGCGCACAGCAGCAGCGGGGCCGTCCACCAGGGCTCGGGCAGCGGCAGCCCCGCCCCGATCACGGCGTTGAGCAGGAGGAGCAGTCCGGACACGGAGGCCACCGTGCCGATGGAGGAGATCATTCCGGAGACGAGGGCGATGAGGGTGAGCACGCCGACGGCCAGCCAGCCGTGCCCGTAGACCAGGGTGCCCAGCGCCACGCCGACGGCGCCGAAGAGCTGGGGGACGGCGATGTTCAGGACGCGCATCCGGTAGGCGTCGGCAGTGTCGCCGATGACTCCGGCGAGGGCACCCATGGAGGCGAGCGCGCCGTATTCGGGCTCGTCGAGGGCGAAGCCGACCGCGAGCGGGACGGACATCGCGACCGAGGCCCGGGCCACGGCGGCCCACGGGATCGGTGCGGCACTGGGCTTGAGCCCGTTGAGCAGCCAGGAAGGCGGAGCCAGCGGATGGTGCCGGGCTCGCCGCGACGTTATGTGTTCGGTGCGTTCGGTGCTCATTCCCGCTTCCGTGCCCGCCGCTCGCGAATCGGTTCTTCTGTGATCTTCTGCGTGGTTCTGCGCGTGTTGGTACCTTCCGAGCTTATGGGGTGCGGCGTAGTCGGCCCATCACCCATGCGGCAAGTGCGGCGACGAGCCCGATCACCAGTACCACCCAGGCGGTCGTGCGCAGGTACGCGGTGAGGGCGTCGTACACCGCCCCGGCGGCGGGCCGGTCGATGTCGGCGGGCAGATCGTCCAGGGTGAGCCGGCGGCACACGTCCACCGCGAGCCACAGCAGCCCGGCCCCGACCGCCAGTCCCACCCCGGTGGCGATCACGGCGCGCCGCCGGTGGACGGCGACGGCGATGGCCGCCGCGGCCAGGACCAGGGTCAGTACGGGGAGCCAGATGCCGGCGGCCTGGAGCATGTGGAATCCCTTCCGGAGAGCGCCGAGGTTGTCGTACTCCATGACCTTCACGGTCAGGTGGGTCACCGGGATGCGGTCGGCGAAGGGCACGTCGTCGGCGACGAGGTCGCCCCTGACCTGCGCGATGACGGGTGCGAGGTCGATGGTGAGGGCGTCGCCGTGGCCGGTGGTGAGTGCGTCGAGGAACGCCGCGTGGGCGGCGCGGTTGGCCGCGTCCCAGGCGGTCCGGTAGGCGGAGGTGCCGGCGAAGGAGTGCAGGGCCTCGCCGAGCAGGGTGTCCACGCCGATCTGGAAGGGGCCCGCGTCGATCTGGCCGGCGAGTGCGCGGGTGACCTGGGTGACGACGACCTCCTGCACCTTCGCGTTCTCGGCGAGGGGGGACATGGCGGCGGTGTACCGGTCGGCGTTGCCCAGTTCGCGGTCGGCCCAGTACGCGACGGCGCTCGCGGGCACCAGAAGGGCCACGAGCACGATGAGTACCGTCGACAGGATGGTGCGCACGTCACCAGGGAAAGCGGACGCGGGGCCGGGCGCGAGCGGTGTTGCTGCGGGCGGGTGGTGGGCCGTCGCGCGGCGTGGCACCCTTGCGCCCTCTCGCTCATGGACGTGGTCGCCGCCGTAGAGGGCCCCGAGGAGGCCTTCCGGTGCGCGGAGATCCGGCAGCAGGGGCCCGGCGCCGGCGAACCGGCGGACTCCGCCCCGGAGAGGGACGCCGCCGACTGCGCCATCGCGCACGCCATGACCCGGACCGAACTGGCCTGGCGCAGGGCGCTGGCGGCCCAGAACCTCGACGAGGTCCGGCAGCAGGCCGAACGGCAGGCCCCCGAGGCCCCCGAGCGGCTGCGCACCTGGCTCGCCACGCGGTAGCCGCACCCCGGAGCACCACACCGCACGTACGGACGACACGGAAATCGACGCGGTGGCCGTGCGCACGCCCTGACCGCTGATCCACTTGCCGCCCGGGGACGGCGGGTGTGCCCTGGATGATGGGAGAGAGGAGCCCGTCATGGCACATGCGGCACCCACCGCCTTCGGGCGGCACCGGCAGTCGGCGGACATGACGCACCTGAGCAAGGGCGCGTACGTGAGGCCACTGCTCCTCGGACTCGTCTACGGCGTCTGGGCCGCGTTCATGAAGCGCCAGACGGGCCCGGTGGACGCGGGCAACGTCTTCTACGGAATCCTGTGCGGCGTGCTCTTCGCCGGGATCATGTTCGCCCTGGCCCGGATCGGACCCCGCCTGAGGCGGGAGGTCCACGCCGCCGCCTACGGAGCCTTCGGCGGTATCGCCGTGGGCTACCTGCACAGCCTCACCGACCAGTCGATCCTCAAGTCCACCGTGGTCGGGCTGGCCGTCGCCGCGGGCGTCGGTGCGATCGCGTTCTACCGCTACTACACCCACGAGGACTGAGGCGGCCGACGGGCGCGCGCCGGTTCCCCTGCCCCAGGCCGAGGGCGGGGGAACCGGCGCGGCGCATGTCCGCGCGGTCCCTACGCGGCCGAATCCGCGGGGGTGGTCCGCTGCGGTTCGCTCTCGGCCTCGACGGTCGTGGCGGTGGCGGTGGCGGTGGCGGTGGCCGTGGTCTTCGGTGACGCGGTCGGCTCGGTCTGCCGGACCGGCGGGGAGATCCGGGTGACCTCGGCGCGGAGCATGGCGTTCAGTGCGGCGAACGGGTCGATGGGCATGGCGGAACCTCACGGTGCTCAGGGGGTGTGGGGGCTGCGTCCGGACCTCGGTCCGCTCAGCAGCGCAGCACCACACTCAGCACCGTCCGCCGGGACAGGGCCGGTTCGGCCCCGTCCGTGGCGGGCCCGCACGCGGGGGCGGCCGGGTGTTCCACGTGAAACACCGCGAGCGGTGCCCGCCGTGCGCCGGGCAGTCCGCGCGTGATCGTCCGTACGGCCGCCCGCGCCTCGGGATCAGGGGCCGGAGCCGGATCGGACTGGCCCTCGCCGGGCTCGGGGGACTCGGCGGGGGCGCCCGGCGCGGCAGGCGCGGCGGGCGTCGTGGAGGCGGGGCGGAACCCGGCGGCTTCGGCGCCGGCCGGACCGGCGCCGAAGACGCACAGCAGCACGACACAGGCCACGGTCAGAGCCCTGGCCAGTGCCGAACGCGTGTGGTGCCTCCCGCTCATGCGAGGGGTGTGCCCCGCCACGCCGGACGACTCCCGTGCGGACCCCGAGAACCCCCCGACCGGGGGACGAAGACACCCTCTCGGACACCCTCTCGGCTGACGGACCGCCGCCCGGCCGCCGCTCTCAGCGGGTGCGGCGCTGCCCGGTCAGCCGGGCCAGCACGGCGGTCTCACCGCCGACCAGCCGCAGTTGGGCCCGGCCGGGCGCGCCCTCGTGGCCGGAGGTCCTGCCGGGTGAGATCCGTACGACGGTGAACACGGCCGTACGGCTGTCCGCGCGGGGGATCTCGATGGTCCGGCCCCGCCGCAGCTCGCCGAGGCGAAGCCCTTCCACCGTCACCACCGCGGTCCCGGCCGCACCTGGAGCCGGCCCCCCGGTGTCCCAGGCGACCGCCTCGTGGCCGCCGGTCAGCGGTACGTCCACGCCCAGGCTCGGAATGCGCAACCGCAGCGGCCGCGCGGCCCGCAGGGGTCCGGTGACCGCCCGCAGCGGCCCGGGGGCGGTCCTCGGCGACCGGGCCCCCGTGCCGGGGGTGTGCTCGACCGACTCCTCCAGCTCCCGCACCAGACGGCGGTGCCCGGACAGCCCCAACGCCCGCGAGGGCAGCGCGTCGTCGGTGGTCACGGCCGCGGGCCGGGCACCCTCGGTCCGTTGCAACACCGCGATGCCGGTGGACAGCAGAACCACCGTCAGCGCAGCGACGGCCCACTTGGCGCGGGGCATGGGATTTCCTCCTGTCCGGCTCGGACAGCCGGGTCATGTGAGCAGTGGACATCTCCTCTGCCCGTCGGTACCCCGTGCAACACGGTGGACTGACATGGCGTCACGGGCGTGTCGTCGCCCGATCGGGGAGTCTTCGCAGTTCGCGAAGGGCCCACCCACCGGATGCCCGGGGCGGTGCCGATGCGCCCGAACGGGTGAGAGACACCCCCTGGGTATCCCCTAGCCGCACATGACGAAGGCGGCCGCGGCCGCCCCCATCAGCGCGCCGGCCAGGTGCATGGCCGGGTGGCCGTAGTCGCCGTACCAGAGGTGGCGGGCCAGGCCGCCCAGCGCGGCCAGCGCGGCGATGATCCCGATCTGGCCGAAGAGTGTGACGGCGCAGCAGGGGGCCAGGAGCAGCAGCAACGAGTTCAGCCAGAACGGGGCCGCGCCCGTCCAGCCCCGCCATTGCCTGATCGCCGTCGCCATGTACTACCGGCCCCCTCGTGCTCAACTCGTCGGCTGCACAGCCTCCTTGGGTGTGGAGGCGGACACAAGGGCCCGTTCGGCTAGAAAACCGAAGGCCAGGCCGAAAGTCGTCCACAGTGCCGTCTGGATGGCCAGGGACGCGAGGCGGAACTCCCAGATCAGCGCGGCGGGGAAGCCCGCCGGGACCTCGTCGATGCCGGGCAGCAGCGCGTACGAGAGGCCCATGACCAGGACGAAGGCCGCGCCGGCGACGATCGACGCGTTCCAGTTGCCGAGCTTCGGCGCGAGCCGTCGCCCGAGGATCAGCGCGCCGGCCGCCAGCAGCACGCTCAGGGCGATCATCAGGAGGTAGAGGGCGGTCCGCCGGGCGGCGGTCTCGGGATCGCCCACGGCGGGGGGATTGGCGGGGTACTTGAAGAACGGCACCAGCGTCACGGTGACGTACAGACCCCCGGTGACCAGTGCGGCCGTGGCCCGCGGGCCGAAGCGGCCGATGCGGCCCAGGGCGAAGCAGTAGACGAGGGCGGCGATGCCGCCGAGCGCCACCGCGAAGAGCAGGACGCCGGTGCCGAGCCCGGCCGTGGCCTGGAGGGCCCGGCTGACCGGCGCGTCCTCGCCGTGGTCGTGACCGGCCGCGGCGGCTTCCTCGATGGCGATCGCCGCGTCCACCTTGGACTCACCGAGGAGGTAGGCGACGAGGAAGGCGGCCACGCCGGCCAGCAGGCCGGCGAGCATGCCGCGGACGAGCAGGGTGCGGGGGGAGACCCCACCCGGAGAAGTGGAAGTCATCGTTCTGTTCCCTTGCTGAGACGTCGGTCGGTGGCAGGGGAATCAGTGGCAGGGGAACCCGAGCAGGTGGCGGCCGTCGTGCAGCCACTCGTGGATGGTCTCCCCTTCGAAGACCGAGGTGGCGCCCTGCTCGGCGCCGACGAAGTACAGCAGGACGAGCATGAGGATGCCGGCGAACACGGCCCAGGGGGCCAGTGCGGAGAGCGAGATGGGGGCGATCACGGGCGAGTTCGTCGTGGGCACGGCGGAGTGGGCCATGGCAGAACCTCCAGAGGGAACACGCGTCCCGGTCAGTGGTGCTCGCTACGACGGTGGCGGGTCTGACTTTCCTCCCCCTCCGGGAGGTTTCACAGTGGCGCGACCGTGCCGGATTCTCACCGTGCTTCCGTCGTTCCGTCGTAAGTCAATTGAACCATTTGCGACCGTACCGCGCTTACGCTCCCCTTATGAAGACCCCGTTGGTACGAGTTCGACTGGTCAGCTTCCCTCTGGACGCAGCCGCCCGCCAGGGCCGCTTCGGTCACGCCCGGCCGTGCCCGGGCCACGAGGGGCTGCGCGGTCCGGCCACGGGTGAGTGGGCCGGGCGCACCCTGGACGAGGTGGCGGGCCGGGACCCGGCGGCCGTGCGCGCCTGGCTCACGGATCCCGCGTACGCCCCGCCGGGCGGGGAGTCCGTGGACGCGCTGATCGCCCGCGTCGGGGCGGAGCTGGCGGGCCTGGCCGAGGGTACCCACCGGGTGGTGGTCGAGCAGGCGGTCGTCCGGGCGGCCGTGGTGCACGCCCTGGAGCTGCCCGCGGCGGCCTTCTGGCGGCTCGACGTACGGCCGGAGTCGGTCACCACCCTCACCGGGCGGGCGGGGCGCTGGAACCTCCTGGTGGGGCAGGTGCAGGGCGAGCCGTAGCCCGCAGGGGGTGAAACGGTTCGGCCCGGACCCCGCGACGCGGTCCGGGCCGAACCGTCACTCACCTGCGCGTCACGCGACGATCCAGTCGGACGTCGCGATCACCGGCTGCACGCCGTCGCGGTGGATGGTGCCCTCGATCAGGCCGTACATCCGGTCCGCCGCGAAGTAGACCTCGTTGTCGTTCTTGAGGCCGAAGGGCTCCAGGTCGACGAGGAAGTGGTGCTTGTTGGGGAGGTTCAGGCGCACCTCGTTGACCTTGGCGCAGTTGTCGAGCACCCGCTCGGCCATCTGGTTCAGGGTCTGCTGCAGCGAGTACGAGTACGTCTCCGCGAAGGCTTCCAGCAGGTTCTTGCGGACCTTCTTGTACGCCTGGTCCCAGTCGTACCCGGTGTCGTCGGCGGCCAGCGCCGAGTGCGCCCAGCGCGCGGTGACCTTGGTCGCCAGGATGCGGTCGTACGCCTCCCGCAGGGTCGTGTACTTGTCCTTGATGTAGCCGTGGAACTCGGAGTTCGTCGAGTTCATCACCGTCAGGTCCTTCAGACCCGAGATGACCTGCAGGCCGGTCGTCTCGCTGTAGGTGATCTGCGCGGTGCGCACCTCCTGGCCCTTGCGGACGAAGGAGTGCTGCTCCTTGCGCGTGGGGACCGGGATGCGGTCCCACACGTACTCCTCGATGCGGATCTGGGCCTCGCGGATCGGCTGCTGCGAGGAGACGAAGTGCTTGGCGAGCAGGATGCCGAAGGCCTCGGGGGAGTCGATGCCGTGCTCCTTGCCGAAGGCGTACACCGTGTTCTTGGTGGTGTCGGTCGGCAGGCAGTTGGCGTTGTCGCCGGTGAGGTGGACATCGCGGAATTCACCGCGGAGCGCGACCGAGACGTTGAGGTCGCGGATCTCGTGCCAGGAACCGTCGCCGCCCTTGCGGGTGACCTTCACGATGCGGTTCTCGGCCTTGCCGTACTGGTTCTGGGCCAGGACGTGCTTGCTCATGCTGTCTTCCTTCGGGTACTCGGGAACACGGAGTCCGGTCGTCTGGATCCCGTACGCCCGGCGTCCAGCGCCCGCCCGAATCAAGGACGTCCCGCTCCCCGCCGTTCGGCCCCTCACCGAAGGACCGCCCCGGGCCTGACGTGCATCCCGGTTCGTAGGTGCTTGGCCTGTTGTGTGTCTTACGGCCTGCACGGATTGCAGCATGTGTCCGGGGGGTTGATCCCCGTACAAATCCTCCGAACACCAGCACCCACGCCTTGGGTGACCCCACAGATCCGCAGGTCAGACGGTGTGCGCATCCGCCACCGAGAGGGCCTCGTCGAGGACCTTCAGCCCCTTGGCCACGTCCTGCGCCGAGATGTTGCACGGCGGCGCGATGTGGATCCGGTTGCCGGCGACGAGCGGCCAGAGCCCGCCCTTCTTGCACGCGGCCCCGAACTCGGCCATGGGGGCGTTCTCCGCGCCCGACGCGTTGTACGGGACCAGCGGCTCGCGGGTCTCCTTGCTCCGGACGAGCTCCAGGGCCCAGAAGGTGCCGAGTCCGCGGACCTCGCCGACCGAGGGGTGCCGCTCGGCGAGCGCGCGCAGGCCGGGGCCGAGCAGCTCCGCACCCGTACGGGCGGACTGCTCGACGATGCCCTCCTCCTCCATGACGCCGATCGTCGCGACGGCGGCCGCGCAGGCCAGCACGTGCCCGGAGTACGTCAGGCCGCCCGGGTAGGGCCGGCGGGCGAAGGTCTCGGCGATGGCGGCCGAGATGGCGACCCCGCCGAGCGGGAGGTACCCGCTGGTCACGCCCTTGGCGAAGCAGATCAGGTCGGGAGTCACGTCCCAGTGCTCGGAGGCGAACCACTTACCGGTGCGCCCGAAGCCGACCATGATCTCGTCCAGGACGAAGACGATGCCGAAGCGGTCGCACAGCGCGCGTACGCCGGCCAGGTAGCCGTCCGGGTGCACGAGCACGCCCGGGGCGCCGCCGACGGTCTCCAGGATGATCGCGGCGATGGACTGCGGCCCCTCGAAGACGATGGTGTCCTCCAGGTGGCGCAGGGCCCGCTCGCACTCCTCGGCCTCGGTGGCCGCGTAGAAGGGCGAGCGGTAGGCGAACGGCCCCCAGAAGTGCACGACACCGGCGGTCGCGGAGTCGTTGCCGAAGCGGCGGGCGTCGCCGGTCAGGTTGATCGCGGTGGAGGTGGCGCCGTGGTACGAGCGGTACGCGGACAGCACCTTGGGCCGGCCGGTGTGCAGCCGGGCCATGCGGACGGCGTTCTCCACGGCCTCGGCCCCGGCATTGGTGAAGAAGATCTTGTCGAGGTCGCCGGGGGTGCGCTCGGCGATCAGCCGGGCGGCCTCGGAGCGCACGTCGACGGCGAAGCCGGGCGCGACGGTGCACAGCTTGGCCGCCTGCTCCTGGATGGCCGTGGTGACCTTCGGGTGCTGGTAGCCGATGTTCGTGTAGACGAGGGCGCTGGAGAAGTCGAGGAAGCGGTTGCCCTGGTAGTCCCAGAAGTACGAGCCCTCCGCGCCGGCCACGGCGAGCGGATCGATGAGCTCCTGCGCCGACCAGGAGTGGAAGACATGCTTCCGGTCGGCGTCTTTCACGGCGGCGAGGGCGTCGGCTTCTGCGTTCATGAAGCGAGCGTAGTTGTCCAGGATGTGGACGGGGCCGGGACCGGTCCGCCGGCCCCCGCCCGCCGGGTCAGGCCAGGGCCTCGCCGTACAGGCGGAACAGTCGGGGCCCCGGGGCCGGAGCGGCGGCCCCCAGCCGGGCCCAGGCGTCGGACGCCGCCGCCCGGGCCGTCGCGCCCGGCCACGGCTGCGGCAGCAGCTCCGGCGGGAGCAGCGGGTCGGGGAGCATCGCGGCGGAGAAGGCGGCAGCCAGGGTCACGGCGTGCGCCAGCCCGTCGGCCCGGCCGGGCCCGGCGGGCTGCTCGGCGAGCGCGCGGAGCTCCCCGTACCGCGCGGCGATCTCCGGCAGCGGCCACAGCCGCTCCGCCAGGGCCCGCGGGTCGTCGGTGCCGCCCACCGCCAGGTCCCGGGTGCTCAGGCAGGTCAGCGCCTCCGCCAGGCCCAGCTCCGCCGCGTGCGCCCGCACGTACGGGCCGATCGCGTTCGGTGTGACGTACAGACCACCCTGGAGCGGCGCCGCCCCCAGCCCGGTCAACGCGTCCCGCAGCGAGTCCCGGGCGGCCCGCGCGGATTCCGGTACGGCGAAGGCGAAGGCGTGCCAGAGCCCGTCCCACGGCTCCAGCCCCCGGTCCTGCCGGTAGGCGTGCCGGACGAACTCCACCTCCGGTACGAGCGGCAGCCCGGCTCCCGGCTCCGCCCCCGCCAGGCGCAGTACGGCCCGCCGGCCGCGCCCCTCCACCGTGAACCGGCCCTCGGTCACCAGTCGCTTCACGCACAGCCGTACCTGCTGGTCGGTCATCCCCAGCAGGCCGGCGACCTCGTACAGCTCCTCGCCCGCGACCGTCCCGTCCTCCCTGACCAGCGCGTGCACCACCATCCGCGTGGGGATCCCGCTCATCGGGCCGCCACCTCCTTGTGCATCGTCGTCACGCCCCCGAATCCCAGCACGTCCCGCAGCCAGGGCGTGCGCTGCACCCGTACGGCCCGGAACCCGTGCTTCTCGTAGAGCTCCCGCGCCCGCGGGTTCTCCGCCACCACGTCCAGCCGGATCCGCCGGCACCGCTGCTCCACGGCGATCGCCTCGATCTCCCGCAGCAGCAGCCCGCCGATGCCCCGGCTCCGCTCGGCGGGGTCCACGGCGATGCCGTCCATGACCAGCTCGCCGCGGGCCGGGGTGCGTTCCAGCAGGGCCAGCAGGAGCACCCGGTACAGGCCCCGGACCTGCCCGTACTGGGCCCTGACCGCGGCCGCGTCGCCGCCGACCAGGCCGCGCCCGGCCAACTGGTAGCCCGCCACGCCGACCACGCGGCCGCTTTCGCCGCCGTCGCCGCCCTCGCGGCCGGACAGGGCGGTCACCGCCCGGTCCTGGTGCAGGTGCCCGGCGATGAACCGCCGCCCGGCCTCCGCGGGGCCGAGCGCGCGGCCCAGCTTTCCCCCGAAGGCCTCCCAGTACAGCTCGGCGACGCGTGCGGCGGCCCCTTCGGGCAGCCCGCGCCGTACCTCCACGCTCTCCGTCGTCATACGCACAAGCATAATACGTTCATCAACGCTACGATCGTTTTAGTTATGAGCGAATGTATGAGCGAGTGATCGAGCGAAGGAATCCGGAGCCGCAGATGACCGAGACCCGCACGCCCCGCAGAGTCCGCCGGGCACTTCTGAGCGCCTTCCTCCTGGGCCTCACCGCCGCCCTGCTCCTCACCGGAGTCGTCGTATGGCAGCACGACTACGGCCTCCACGAGGAGCGCGTCACCGTGCCCGCCGCCGGCCACGAACTCCCCGGGGTGCTCGCCACCCCCACCGGCAAGGGACCCGGCCCCTTCCCGCTCGTCGTGTTCGTGCACGGCGACGGCGAGGTCGACGCCACCCACGACGGCTTCTACCGCCCCTACTGGGAGGCCTTCGCCCGGGCCGGATACGCCTCGCTCTCCCTCGACAAGCCCGCCGACTGGCTCGGCCAGACCATGGACGACCGGGCCCGGGAGACCGTCGACGCCCTCAGCTGGGCGGCCCGCACCCGGCCCGAGGTCGACCCCGCCCGCATCGGCCTGTGGGGCGCCAGCCAGGCCGGCTGGGTCATGCCCAAGGTGGTGGCGCGGGCCCCCGCCCCCGGGGTGCGCTTCGTCATCGAGGTCGGCACCGCGGTCAACTGGGAGCGCCAGGGGGAGTACAACACCCGGGCCGAGCTGCGCGCGGCCGGAGCCGGCGCCGAGCGCACGGCGGCCGCCCTGCGCACCCGGGAGGCCACCCTGGCGCTGCTGCGGCGCGGGGCGACGTACGAGGAGTACCGCGCGAGTCCGGGCGCCGACCGGGAACTCACGCCGGAGCGCTGGACGTTCATCAGCCGCAACCACACCGCGGACGTGACCGCGGACCTGCGGGCGATGCCGCCCGTCCCGGTGCTGCTGATCTCCGGCGCCGACGACCTGAACGTGGACGGCGCCGAGACCGAGGCGCTCCACCGGAGCGTGCTGGCGCCCGGCACCCTCACGGTCCGCCGCTATCCGGGGGCGACCCACGCCCTGCTGCGCACGGAGGTCGAGCGTTCCTCCTGGCGGCTGACCCTGACGGCCGTGTTCGCCCCGCGCTCCCTCTTCCCGCCCGGCCTGCTCGCCGACCAGCAGCACTTCCTGGAGGGGCTCAGCCAGCCGGCGTGACCCGCGCGAGCTCGCGTACGGCGGCCGGCCCGGCACGCCGCCCCCGACCGCGCGCTCCCCGTACTCCGCGCGCTCCTCGTACGCGTCGCGGTGTCGGGGGCGCGGGCCAGTGCCCCACGGCCGGCCGAGGCCAGCCGTCCGACTCCGACGCCGCTTCCGTCCTCGCCCCGTACGTTCACGGCCCCCAGCATCGAGATCCGCATGGCGGCTTGTGCTGCGCCGTTCGGCGGTACTGCCATCGCATTGCCCGTCAAGGGTCCGTCGTGAGGACGGCACCCGCCGGTGAATTGCGGGCGGCCGTCCTCCGTGCTCCCGGGACGGTGGGTTATTTGTCGGAGTAGCTGAAGTCCCCGACGGTCCAGGCACTCACGTCCTTGACCGCGATCCGGTACATTCCACCGGTCTCGGGGATGCCCAGGGTGCCCTGGAGGATGCGTGCCACGTGGAAATGAAGGTGGGAGGGTGCCCCGGCCTGCTGTCTGTCGCCGCGTCCGGGAGAGCTGAAGATCTCGGCGAACGGGGCCAGCTGGTCGGAGTCCCGCAGGACCTCCGCCACCCGTTGACGCCAGACGCTCTCGGGGGCGAGGCGGCCTGTGATGACGGCGCCGTGGACCACGACGGTCAGGGACATCTGATTGGTCTGCTCCGACTCGACCATGGAGGCGAGATCGAGGAGCAGGTCGTCAGGGATCGACATGGGCACGGACTCTAGCAAGCGTGCTCGCGTACCGGCCGGGCTTCCGGGGAGTGGCCTGTTCGGCGCGCTCCGGGACATGCGGACGGCCGAGGCCCGCACCCCAGGGTGCGGGCCTCGGCCGCGTCTGCGCGCCGACGCGGGCGCCGGCGTGGACCCAAGAGGTCAGGCGTCAGGCGGGAACGATGTTCTCGGCCTGCGGGCCCTTCTGGCCCTGCGTGACGTCGAAGGTAACCTTCTGGCCTTCCTGAAGCTCACGGAAGCCGGAAGAGGCGATGTTCGAGTAGTGGGCGAAGACGTCGGCGCCGCCACCCTCCTGCTCGATGAAGCCGAAGCCCTTTTCCGCGTTGAACCACTTCACGGTGCCAGATGCCATATGAATTCTCCTTTGGGGCAGTGCCCGGATCCGCACTGTGCGGGCCCGGTGTCGCCGTGATGATTGCCCCGACCGGAACGAGTAAATTTCACTGCATGCACCGGAAATAAAAAGTGCGCCCACCGAAAGTCCGGTGAGAGCACTTGTAAGTTTTTTGGGAACCACAACTGCAACGAACGTCACCGTAGCACAGTGGGTGTGGGCAGCCATGGAAATTCCGGCGTGCCCCACTCTTAAATTCCGCGCCCGCGTAGCAGAAATCCGAGCCGAAAAATCGTATGAACGGGGGAATGTTTTCGGCCGGCGGGAGCGGCCGGAGCGGCCCGGAGGGCGGTGGCCAGGACTCCACCCCTGGCGGGGCGGGCTCGATTACCGTCGCTCAGGTACCCGCCGACCGGCGTGGGACCGGGGCCCGCCGCCCCGAATCCGTAGAGCAGGGAGTGCGCCCGTGCCCCACGCAGTCGTCGACTACTCGGACTCGCTGACCGGTGCCTTCGACCGGCGGGCGTTCGCGCTCGAACTGCACGCGCTGGTGGTCGAGATCCTCGACACCGCGATCGGCAACTGCAAGACGCGCTTCCACCGGCTGGAGGAGTCCGTCGTCGGGGAAGGCACCGACGGCCGGGCGGTGGTCGTGCACGTCGAGCTGGCCATCGCCCGGGGCCGCACGGCACAGACCAAGTCGCGCCTGACCCGTGCGGTGCTGGAGCTGGTCGAGCGCCACACGGCGAAGGCCGCGGGCCTGGAGGTCCACGCCTCCGTGGACGTACGGGACCTGGGAGAGGCCTACACCAAGAGCGTGGCGACCCCCTGACGCGTCCGGCGTGCCTTGATGCCGCCTGAGCGCCCTGAGCGCCCTGAGCGCCTCGGCGCCTCAGCGCCTACGCGCCGATGCGCAGCAGTGCGAGCGTGATGTTGTCGGGGCCGCCGGCGTCGATGGCGGCCCGCCACAGCTCGAACGCGGCCCGGCCGTCGTCGTGCACCCGCAGCAGCTCCTCGATCTCCTCGGGCGGCACCGGGTCGGTCAGCCCGTCGCTGCACACCAGGTAGCGATCGCCCTCGGTCACCGGGAAGGCCTCGATGTGGGGGGTGATCTCGTTGTACCCGCGGGTGCCGCCGAGGACCTGGGTGACCGCCGAGGTGGTGCGGTGCCCGGGGGCCGGCGGCGGGCTGTCGTCCACACTGACCTGGCGCAGCCCGTCCTGCGCCGCGTGGAACACCTTGCTGTCGCCGACGTTGAACATCAGCAGCGAATCCGCCAGGACCAGGGCGCCCGCGACCGTGGTCCCCATGGTGACCAGCTCCGGCCGCCCTTCGGTCGCGGAGTACACGGCGCGGTTGCAGAGGCTCAGCGCGTCCCCGACGGCTTCCGGGCCGTCCAGCGTGGGCCCGAGCGAGGAGAGCTGGCGCACCACCAGCTCGCTGGCGACCTCGCCGGCCGGCTGGCCGCCGAGGCCGTCGGCGACCGCGACGACCAGGGGTCTGCCGAAGGGGAAGACCAGCGTCTGCGGATTCTGGGTCACGGTCCCGCACAGGGTCCACGGTCCGATGACGAGGCTGTCCTCGTTGTGCTCGCGCACCAGCCCGACATGACTCAGGGCGGTCACAGCTATGTACGGCACCTCGGCGTCCCGCCTCTCGGCAGCGGCTAGGGCGACGGCAGCGCAACGGCACACGCGTCCGTCCTCACCATTGTCGCGCCGCTCCGGCATGCGGGCTCCGGCGCGCCGGAGCACCCTGGTCGTGGAGCCGCCTGTTCCCCGACCGGCGGCCCTGCGAGGAAGGACTGCCGCAGATGTTCGCGAGGCTGAGCACCTACCAGGGTTCACCGGTCCCCGCGGAGGGAGACGTGAGCGGGAATTCGGAGGCGATTGTCAGGCAGGTCCAGGACGTTCCCGGTTTCCGGGGCGTCTACTACCTCATCGACCGGGCCACGGGCGTGGCCAAGTCGCTGACCTTGTGGGACGACGAACGGACCATGAAGGACAGCGAGGAGCAGGCCGCCCGGATCCGCGAGCAGACCGCGCAGCGGGAGGGCCAGCGGATCGTCTCGGTCGAACGTTTCGAGGTGGGCTTCAGCCACCTGCAGCCGTAGAACGACGCAGCGTGGAACGACGTGAGGTACGAGGAGCGACAGCCATGGGCAAGCTCTCGATCGACCAGTTGCG
This sequence comes from Streptomyces sp. NPDC040545, assembly GCF_055595065.1. Lineage (NCBI taxonomy): Bacteria > Bacillati > Actinomycetota > Actinomycetes > Kitasatosporales > Streptomycetaceae > Streptomyces > Streptomyces sp. NPDC040545. Next base: position 58,727 of record NZ_JBVIWA010000014.1, on the reverse strand, counting down.
AGAACGGGTACGCGGGGCGGTCATCACCCCGGAAGACGAGTCCTACGACGAGGCGCGCAAGGTCCACAACGCGATGATCGACCGGAAGCCGGCGGCCGTCGTGCACTGCGTCAACGCGGGGGACGTCATGGCCGCGGTCGACTTCGCCCGCGAGAACGGGCTCGACCTGGCGGTGCGGGGCGGCGGCCACAGCGTGCCCGGCTTCGGCACCTGCGACGGCGGTGTGGTGGCCGATCTGTCCGGGATGCGTGGCGTCCGCGTCGACGCCGCGGGGCGCACGGCCCGCGCTGAGGGCGGGGCGACCTGGGGCGACTTCAACGCGGCCACGTACGCCTTCGGGCTGGCCGCGACCGGCGGGATCATCTCCACCACCGGCGTCGGCGGCCTGACCCTCGGCGGCGGCATCGGCTACCTGGCCCGTGGACTGGGCCTGAGCTGCGACAACCTGGTCTCGGCCGACGTGGTGACCGCGGACGGCCGGCTCGTGGTGGCGAGCGAGGAGGAGAACGCGGACCTCTTCTGGGCGCTGCGCGGCGGTGGCGGCAACTTCGGCGCGGTGACCTCCTTCGAGTTCCGGCTGAGCCCCGTCAAGGACATCTACGGCGGACCGATGCTCTTCGAGCTGGCGGACGCCGCCACCGTGCTGCGCTCCTTCGCCGACCACATCGCCGACGCACCGGAGGAACTGGGCGGCTTCCCGGCCTTCCAGATAGCCCCGCCGCTCCCGTTCATCCCGGAGGACCGGCACGGTGACACGTTCGCGCTGATCGTGGCGTGCTGGACCGGGCCGCTCGACGAGGGGGAGCGGGCTCTCCAGGCCTTCCACGACTTCGCGCCGGTGGTCGCCGAGCACGTGGGCCCGATGCCCTACCCGGCGCTCAACAGCGCCTTCGACGCGCTCGTACCGCCCGGCCTCCAGCACTACTGGAAGGCCAATTTCGTGACCGAGCTCAGCGACGACGTGATCGACGCGCACCTGCGGCACGCGCCGGGCCTGCCCGCCGTGAACTCGACGGTCCACATCTACCCGATCAACGGCGCCTGCCACCGCGTCGCACCGGACGCGACGGCCTTCGCCTACCGGGACGCCTCGTTCGCCACGGTGATCGCCGGCATGTGGCCCGATCCGGCCATCAACGAGTCCGCGATCGCCTGGGTGCGCGACTACTACGAGGCGACCGCCCCGCATTCGGAGGAGGGCGGCTACATCAACTTCATGGCCGACGACGACCAGGACCGGATCCGGAGCAACTACAAGGGCAACTACGACCGGCTGGTCGCGGTCAAGCGCGCCTACGACCCGGAGAACCTGTTCCACCTGAACCAGAACATCCGGCCTTAGGTCCTGTCGTCAAAGTGGCGACGCCGCGGGCCCGACGGGACTTTGACGACAGGGCTAGGGGAGGCAGTGCTTCCCGCACGCGTACGAGGACCCCGCCCGGCTTCCCGGGCGGGGTCCTCGTCCATCCGCTCCGCGCTACTTCGCGGCCGGCTCGGCGGGCGCGGCAGGCGCCGCGGGCACGGCGGGCAGGTCGGGGATCGGGGGCCCCACGGGCAGCAGCTCGGTGACCACGAAGGCGACCACGGCCGCGATGATCACGACCGGGATCATCGCGGTGCCGCCGAGCATCAGGACCACCATCACCACGCTGCTCACCGGCAGCCGCAGCGCGCTGGCGGCGGTGGCCGCCATGCCCGCTCCCATCGCGGGGACGATGCCGAGTCCGGGCAGCGGCCCGAGCAGGACGCCGGCCACGGCGCCGAGGCAGAGCGCCGGGAAGACGGGACCGCCGCGCAGGCTGCCGAGGCAGATGGCGTAGCCGGCGCCCTTGAAGAGGAGAATGCCGATCAGCGCACCCACGCCCCAGGCGTGCGGGTCGGCGGCCAGCCTGCCGATCAGCGACTGGCCCGACCCGGTGACATCGGCCGGCGTGAGGCCGGTGATGAGCGCGTAGAGGCTGGCGCAGGCCGCGGCGGCCAGTGCGCACTGGACGGTCCGCAGGAGGGGCCGTGCGAGGACGTACGCGGCGATCACCCGGGCGCCGGTCAGCACCGGGTGCAGGGCGAGGGCCAGGGCCGCGGCGATGAGCACGGCCCAGAGCACGTCGGGCACGTCCAGGTGGGGCACGGGTACGCCCAGTTCGAGCTTCAGGCTCCCGATCGGCAGTCCCGTCCAGCGGCCGAGGCCCGTGAAGACCAGGTCCCCGACCCCGGCGGACAGCAGGGACGGCAGCATCACCGCGAACAGCTGCGGTCCGCCCACGCCCGCCACCTCGATCAGCAGCACCGCGGCGATCAGCGGATTCCCGAAGATCGTGGCGATGGCCGCCGCGGCGCCCGCCGCGCCCACGAGCGCGGTGCCCTGCGGGGTCACCGGTACCTGCGCGAGGTTGCGGAAGAGCAGCGCCAGCCCGCCACCGAGGGCGATCAGCGGGGCCTCCGGACCCAGGACCGCGCCGAGCGGCAGACTCGCCACCGCGGCGATCACGACACCGGGCAGGGCGCCGACCGAGGCCCCACCGGTGTGCAGGCCGCCCGCGGGGAGGTGACCGCCGTTGCCGCGCATGTGCGGGACGACCAGGCCGACCACGACACCGGCGACGAGCAGCAGGGGCAGCGGCCACCACCAGGGCGGGACGTCCCAGCCCAGGGCCTCCGGGAGGTCCGCCCACATCGCGTGTTCCATCTTGTGCAGTGCGGCGAGGAACCAGAACGACGCGAGGGACACCGGGATGCTGATGAGCGCGCAGAACACCAGCAGCTTGAGGTATCCGGGGCTGCGGAGGGTCTGCCTGAGGACGTCGGCCTCCTGCGGCTGCGTACCGCCGGGGGGCGGTCCGGATCGAGGACGCGACTGCGGCATGGCTCACTTCCTTTCCGCTTCCTCGATGGTCCACCCGGGGGGCATACTTCGCCGCTCAGGGCTCGTCCTCCAGGCCGGGGGCCTGTGAACTGCGTCTGTGCATGCCGATTTTGACCGCCCCGACGAGCGCTTTGGCGATCACGCCGATGAGGATCAGGTCGGCGACCATCTGGGAGGTGACCAGGACCCGGCTGCCCTGGTCGGTGGGGACGATGTCGCCGAATCCCACGGTGGCGAACGTGGTGATCGTGAAGTAGAGGGCGTCCGTGCGGGTCAGCGGCTCCGAGAACGACGTGGGGTCCTGCGCCGCGAGCAGGTAGTACGTCGCGGAGAACAGCAGCAGGAACAGCGGTACGCCGGTGGCCATCGCCTCCAGAGCGCGCATCCGGGGGAACTGCGCATGGGAGACGGCGGTGATCTGCCAGGCCGTCAGCAGGCCGAAGACCGCCAGACCGACCACGAGCGTCATGACGGTGCCGATGCCGAACCCGCCCTCCAGGGGCGCCACGTAGTACAGCGCGGTGAGGAGGGCGACCGAGAACACCGAGCGCAGGAGGTGGCCCAGCAGGACGCGCCGGCGCTGATCGGCTGCGTTGCGTTCCATGCCTTCAGGAGAACGGCCCGGGGCCCGTCGCGCGACCGGAGCCGGTCCTGCGAATGCGGACCGCCGGGGTCGCCTGTATGAATGAAGGACCACGCGCATGATCGGAGTCGGGCATGGACGATTACCCGCTTCTCAACTTCTTCTGGACGATGCTGTGGTTCTTCGTGTGGGTCATGTGGTTCTTCCTCCTCTTCAAGGTCATCACGGACATCTTCCGTGACCACACCCTTGGCGGCTGGGGGAAGGCGGGCTGGCTCATCCTGGTGCTGGTACTGCCGTTCCTCGGCATCTTCGTGTACCTGATCGCCCGCGGGCGCAGCATGCACGAACGGGACCGGAAGCAGGCCGAGGAACAGCAGGCGGCCTTCCGCGCGTACGTGCAGCAGTCGGCCGGGGCCGGGTCGGGCGCGGCGGACGAGCTGCACAAGCTGTCCGCCCTCAAGGGACAAGGGCGACATCACCCAGGAGGAATTCGACCGGGCCAAGGCCAAGCTCCTGGCCTGAGCAGTAGTCCGGTTGCCGATAATCCGCGACGGATCGATTCTCGCTACCCTGGCAGACATGACAGCCATGGCACCCGCGCGCACCGAACCGGACCTGTCCTTCCTCCTGGACCACACCAGTCACGTGCTGCGTACGCAGATGAGCGCGCGGCTCGGCGAGATCGGACTCACCCCGCGGATGCACTGCGTGCTCGTCCACGCACTGGAGGGGGAGCGCACCCAGGCGCAGCTCGCCGAGATCGGTGACATGGACAAGACGACGATGGTGGTGACCGTCGACGCGCTGGAGAAGGCCGGTCTCGCCGAGCGCAGGCCGTCCAGCACCGACCGGCGGGCCCGGGTCATCGCGGTGACCGAGGAGGGGGCGAAGGTCGCGAAGGCGAGCCAGGAGATCGTGGACCAGGTCCACGAGGGCGCGCTCGGCGCCCTGCCCGAGGACGAGCGAGAGGTGCTGCTCCGGGCGTTGAACCGGCTGGTCACGGGGTATTTGGAGGCTCCCGTCGAGGGCCCCCGGCCGGCCCGGCGGGCACGGCAGAAGGGGTAGTGGGGAGCGGTCGCCGGGTGCGCACCGAACGATGGGTCCGTAAAAGATAGTCTGCAACAAAACTATCTGTTACGGTCTTTCCTGTTGCCTCCAACGAACAGGAGAGACCGCCGTGCCCGCCACCGTTGCAGCCCCCTCCGCTTCCTCCTCCGCTTCCCTCTCGCGCTCACGCCGGCTCGCCCTGGGCGTCCTGGCCACCGGAATGCTGATGACGATCCTCGACGGCAGCATCGTCACGGTCGCGATGCCGGCCATCCAGAGCGACCTCGGCTTCACCCCGGTCGGGCTGAGCTGGGTCGTCAACGCCTATCTCATCGCCTTCGGTTCACTGCTCCTGCTCGCCGGCCGCCTCGGTGACCTGATCGGCCGCAAGCGGATGTTCCTCGCGGGCACCGCGGTGTTCACCGCCGCCTCACTGCTGGCCGGGCTCGCCGCCTCGCCCGGGGTCCTGATCGCCGCCCGGTTCCTGCAGGGCGCCGGCAGCGCGATGGCCTCCGCCGTCAGCCTCGGCATCCTCGTCACGCTCTTCACGGAGCCACGTGAACGGGCCGGTGCCATCGGGGTGTTCAGCTTCACCGGCGCGGCCGGCGCCTCGATCGGGCAGGTCCTCGGGGGCGTCCTCACCGACGCGCTGACCTGGAACTGGATCTTCTTCATCAACCTGCCCATCGGCATCGCGGTGTTCCTCGTCGCCCTCCCGGCCCTGCCGGGCGACCGAGGTCTGGGTCTGAAGGCGGGCGCGGACACCCTCGGCGCGCTGCTCGTCACCTCGGGTCTGATGCTCGGGATCTACACGGTCGTCAAGATCGAGACGTACGGGGCGGCTTCGGCCCACACCGTCGGGTTCGGCGCCCTCGCGCTCGCCCTGCTGGCCGGCTTCCTCGTCCGCCAGGCCGCGGCACGCAGCCCGCTCATGCCGCTGCGCATCTTCCGCTCGCGCAGCGTCCTCGGCGCCAACCTGGTCCAGATGCTGATGGTCGCCGCGCTGTTCTCCTTCCAGATCCTCGTCGCGCTCTACATGCAGAACGTGCTCGGGTACTCCGCGTCCGAGACCGGTCTCGCGATGCTGCCGGCCGCCGCCGTGATCGGGCTGGTCTCGCTCACCGTCTCGGCCCGCCTGAACTCCCGCTTCGGCGAGCGCAAGGTCCTGCTGGCCGGGCTGGTCCTCCTGGCCGGCGTACTCGGCCTGCTGACGCGCGTACCCGGTCAGGCCGACCGGGCGGACTACCTCACCGACCTGCTCCCGGTGATGCTCCTGGCCGCCGGCTTCGGCCTCGCCCTCCCCGCGCTGACCTCGCTGGGCATGTCCGGTGCGAAGGAGGCCGACGCGGGCTTGGCCTCCGGGCTCTTCAACACCACCCAGCAGATCGGCATGGCGCTGGGCATCGCGGTCCTCTCCACCCTGGCCGCCTCCCGTACCGAGTCCCTCACCGCGGCGGGTGCTCCCGTCCCCGAGGCGCTGACCGGTGGCTACCACCTGGCCTTCGCAGCCGGCGCCGCCCTGATCCTGGCCGCCCTGGGCGTCGCCTTCACCGTTCTGCGCGGCCCGAAGGGCTCTCCGCGGCCGGTCCCGGCCGGGCCGAAGTCCCGTCTCGCGGCTCGGTGAGGTTGCGGGTCATGCGCTCCAGGACGGTGACGGCGGTGACGTACTCCTCGCGGGTGATCCCCGTCGCCGACCGCTCGCGGAAGGCATCCACGCGACGGGCGACCTCGGCGAGGCGGGCGCGCCCGTCGTCGGTCAGGGCGAGGCGGTCCGGCCGCGGGCGGGTCACCCAGCCGCCGTCGAGCACCGAGGTGACGGCCGAGGTCAGCGCCGGGGCGCCGGCGTTCGCGGCCAGGGCGGTCAGGACGGCGGTGTCCGTGGCCCGCGGGTCGTCCTCGACGACGCCCAGGACCTGCCAGCCGAGCCGGGTGAGGCCGAAGTCGGCCAGCAGTGCGTCCATGGACACGGTGAGGGCCTGGTCCGTGCGGTTGAGCCAGTAGCCGATGGGCTTCATGTCCTGCTCCTTCGGGAGGCCTGCGGGGCTGCGGGTCAGCGGCCGCTGAAGGCGTCCGCGTTCTCGCGGGCCCACTGCCGGTAGGTGCGGGCGGGTACGCCGAGCAGGGACTCGGTGGTCTCGCCGATGACGGCGGGACCGTGGTCGGCGGCCTCCCACAGGTCGAGCAGCGAGGACACCATCGGGGCGGGCATGTGCCGGCCCATCTGTTCCTCCGCCTCGGCGCGGGTGATGTGCTCGACCGGGATCGCGCGGCCGAGGGTCTCCGAGAGGACGGCGAGCTGTTCGCGGAAGGAGAGCGACTCGGAGCCGGTCAGGGTGAGCGCGCGGCCGGTGAGCCAGTCCCCGGTCAGGGCCAGGGCGGCGATGTCGGCGATGTCCTCGGGGTGGATGGGCGCGATCTGCGCGTCGGGGTAGGCGAGCTGGACCGGCAGGGACCGGCTGATGGGCCAGGCCCAGCCCAGCGAGTTGCTGGCGAAGGCGTCCGGGCGCAGGAACGTGCAGGTCAGACCGGATTCGGCGAGGGCGTGCTCGACCCTCAGGCTGTGGCTCGCGAGCGGGTCGGTCCCGGCGTCCGGGGCGAGCACGGAGGACGAGGACAGCAGGACGACGTGCTCGACCCCTGCGGCCTCGGCGGCCTTGACCAGGTCGTGGATGCCGTCGGGCTGCGGGTAGAGGAAGACCTGGAGGACCCCGCGGAGCGCGGCGGCGAGGGTCTCGGGCCGGTCCAGGACGAGCTCGGCGGTTTCGACGCCGACCGGGACGGTCAGTTCGGCGGGGCGGGCGCTGGCGGCCCGGACGGGGAGACCGGCGGAGTGCAGGCGGTCGACGACGGCCCGGCCGACCTTGCCGCGCGCGCCGGTGATGAGGAGGGTCACGAGAGCTCCATTCGTTCGTGATGACATATGCATGCTTGCATGCACACGTTTTCACGTCAACACATGTCTGCGTGAGCTCACGTATGTACGATGAGGGGCATGACGAAGCACGAGCCGGCGACCGACGAGGAACTGCTGGACGCCGTGGGCCCGGCGTTCGGGAAACTGCGGCGCTCATCGCTCCTGGAGGTCGAGAACCCGATCTCCCAGAAGGACCTCGGCCGCACCCTGGTGCTCAACATCGTCCTGGAGGCCGAACAGGGGGACGGCCGCGAGATCACCGTCGGCGGTGTGGCCGAGCACCTGGGCGTCGACCCCTCGGTGGCCAGCCGCATGGTGTCCGACAGCATCTCCGCCGGCTACCTCGTGCGCGCCGCCTCCCAGCAGGACGGCCGCCGCACGATCCTGCACCTCAGCCCCGAGGGCCGGGACATGATGGACCGCTTCCGGCGGCACCAGCGCGCGGCCTTCGAGTACGTGACGGCCGACTGGAGCGAGCGCGACCGCCTCGACTTCGCCCGCCTCATGCTGAAGTACGTCGACTCCCAGAACGCGCTGCGCCACCGCTGACGACCGCCGGCCGCCCGCGGGCGGCGACACCACAGCCCCAGGCGCAACGCCTGGGGCTGTGTCGTGGGGCGCGAGGCCCTGCGGTTACCTGACGGCTCGTCCGGCGGGTTACCTGAAGGAGACCCACTTGGCCGCGCTCGGCACCCCGTTCTCGTCCAGCAGGAAGAGCATGTAGTAGCCGGGCGGGACGTCGTCGGCCGAGGGCGGCGCCTGCAGGCGCAGGCCGTTCCCCTGGCGCCCCACGATCCCCAGTTCCACGTGGCGCTGGCTGGTGTTGAGCGAGTGCGTCGCCGTGGTCGGGGCCAGCAGGACGGCCTTCTTGACCTGGTCGGGCGTGGAGGTCCCCACGTTGAAGGCGGTGTTGTACCGCAGCGGCCCCTCGGGGGCGCGGTCGAGGGCCGGGCGGCTCCCCTGGTGGAGGTAGGCCGGCTCGAAGATCTCGATGCTGCCGTTCATGTCGTCGTCGATCTTCGGGTCGTTGGCGAGCTGCTGCAGCTCGTCACCGGTGACCATGACCCGGCCGTCCGGGAGCACGACGGCGTTGGAGTGGTAGCCGCGCGGCAGCCGCTGCGCCGGTCCCAGCTTCCATTCGCCCAGCGCGTTGCGGGTCTCGATCTGCCGGTACTTCAGATCGGACTTGGGGTTGTAGTCGCCGTTGCCGTAGTCCCGGATGCCGTAGGCGCCGTTGACGGTCAGCAGGCTCGCGTCCGGGAGCAGCAGCGTGTCGTCCTGCGTCCGGCCGAAGGCGCGGGGCTGCTGCTTCTCCCAGGCGCCGCCGCTCGTGAGCCGGTAGGTGTTGGGGTCGTCCCGGTCGCCGCCGAGGACCAGTACGGAGTCCGGGCCGCGCAGTCCGGCGGGCAGCGCCACGGCGGAGCCGTAGCCGCGGTGCACGCCGTCGGGGCGCGCGGGCAGGTCCGTACGGGTCTCCGCGACCGGGTCGAAGGCCCACTGCTTGGTGGCGTGCCGGCCCAGGCCGTACACCTTGCCGTCGCGCAGGGTGAACAGGTGCGGGTAGTCGCTGTCGGCACCGAAGGGCGCGTCCACGCGCAGGGTGTCCGTCGGGACGTCCTTGGGGATCAGGGTCTTCTCGAAGGGGACGGGGTGGCTCTTGGCGGGGAAGCGCTCGATGACGGAGGTGGAGGTGCCCCAGCCCTGGTCGGTGTGGCCGGACATGATCAGCAGGCGGCCGTCGGGGGCGGTGGCCACCGACGGGTACCAGCGGCCGACCTCCATGTCCTTGTTCACGGACCAGCTCTCGGTCCACGGGTCGAAGACCAGCGACAGCTTGGCGCCGGCACCGCCGCCGTAGCCGAGGTTGCCGCCGAAGACGCCGACCATGCCGTTGGGCAGGAAGGCGTGTCCGGCGCAGAAGAAGGGCGCCGGGCGCTTCTCGCCCGTGCCGTCCGGCACGACCAGCTCGGGCGGGGTGACCTTCCTGAAGGCGGCCGGTCCGGTGCCGCGGCGCGGGTCCCACAGGAAGGCGCGGCCGGCGTTGGCCTTGCCGAGGGTGTTGGTCGGCGCGGGCTCCTCGGTCGGGTCGGTCTCCATGCGCTCGAAGGAGAAGAGCAGCACCTTGCCCGTCGGGAGCATGGCGATGTGGGCGGCGAAGTCGGGGGACTGGAAGTACTCGGCGAACTGCCCGAACGCCTTGGGGTGGAAGCGCGCGTTCACGTCCGCCTGGGACCGGGTCAGTGAGTTCAGGCTGTCGATCCGGGCGAGCTGGGAGTAACCGCCCAGCTTGAGGATCTGCTCGCGGACCTTCGTATGCTCCTGGGCGTGTTCGGCGCCGAGGGCCGCTTTCTCCTCGGGGCGGGACGAACCGTCGTGCGCGGCCGCCGGGACGGCGGTGACCAGGGCGGCGGTGGCCGCGAGGACGGAGACCGCGGCCCTGCGGGCAGCTCGGCGGGCGGCTCGCGGGGCGGACCGACGCTTGATACGTGACATGTGACTCCTCACCAGGGGTGCTGGAGCGGCGGGTGCCCCTGCGGGGGGCACAGGGCGCCTGCGACGCTTACGAACACAGACCTATGCCGACGCGTCGGACGCCGCACACCGGGAAGATCGTCCGGGCTTCGGGCCGCCCGGGTGAAGGCACGGCCCTGAGCTGCGCCGACGGCGGCCCGAGGGCCCGCCCGCCGGTCCCCCGCCCGGCCGCAACCCGTCGTGATCACGGACACCGTGTCGGCCCACGGCCGACCGGGTCGCCGCCGCCCCCGCGCGGGCGAGGTTCCCCGGCGGGCCCGGCCCGGACGATTCCCGCCCCGGCAGGGGGCAGGAGAGCGGCCCTGAGGAGGGGCCCGGAGGAGGCCCGGAGCAGGGGGCCCGGATCGGTCAGGATTCGAGAAGCGCCCTTGGTGCAGGCGCAGTTACCGTGACGGACATGGACATCAGCATTCACATGAGCACCCTGCCGCAGGACGACCCGGACGCCGCCGTGGCCTTCTACCGCGACGTCCTCGGCTTCGAGGTCCGCAGCGACGTGGGCCAGGGCAAGATGCGCTGGATCACGGTCGGCCCCGCCGGCCAGCCCGGCACGTCGATCCTCCTCGCGCCGCCGGCCGTCGACCCCGGTGTCACCGAGGCGGAGCGCCGCACCATCGCCGAGATGATGGCGAAGGGCACCTACGGCTGGATCCTCCTCGCCACCAAGAACCTCGACAGCACCTTCGAGAAGATCCAGGCCGGCGACGCCGAGGTCGTCCAGGAGCCGACCGAGCAGCCGTACGGCGTCCGCGACTGCGCCTTCCGAGACCCAGCGGGCAACCTGATCCGCATCCAGGAACTCCGCTGAGCCCTTCACCCGAAGAAAAGGGGGTTCCTCCATGTGTCGTCCCGCGTGGAGACAGGCACTGATCGAGGCCGCGCACCTGAAGGACCTGGCGCGGCTGCGCCGCGTCCGGGACCGCATCGACCGGGAGTACGCGCGTCCGCTCGACGTCGAGGAGCTCGCCCGCGCCGCGGACATGGCGGCCGGGCACCTCGGCCGCCAGTTCCGGCTCGCGTACGGCGCGTCCCCGTACGCATACCTGACGGCGCGCCGCATCCAGCGTGCGACGGACCTGCTGCGGGGTGGCGACCTCGGCGTCACCGAGGTCCGCCGCGCCGTCGGCTGCCCGACGCCGGGCATCTTCAGCACCCACTTCACCGAGCTCGTCAAGAAGGCCGTCGGCTGATCCACCCGGACACCCCCTAAGGGCGGAGCATCTCCGTCATGGGCGACTGCGGCGGGATCAGGCCCGGCAGCAGCCAGGGCTGGAAGAGGCTCAGTACCGCGAGGATGAGGAAGGCGGCCCCGACGACCTGCGAGAAGACGGGGCCCAGCCGCCAGAGCTTCTCCACGAAGATCACCACGGCCACCGCGGCCATCGCCAGGACGTTCATGACGCCCAGCGGGACGAGCACGACCATCAGCCCCCAGCAGCAGCCCACGCAGTACGCCCCGTGGTGCGCCCCGACCCGCAGGTCGCGGGCCCGGGGCCGGAAGCCCGCGTAGCGCACGAGCTGCCCCATCGGGCTCCGGCAGTGCCGCAGGCAGAGGTCCTTCCACGGGCCGAACTGGTACAGCCCGGCGACCAGGAAGGCCCCGGCGCCGATCCAGCGCCCGGCGCCCGGGTGCTCGTCCACCAGGGCCCCGGTCCCGGCGAGGAGCCCGTAGGCGATCAGGCCGAAGGCCGTCCAGGCCAGCAGGTACCCGCCGGCGAACTGTGCGGTACGGGCCACCCGCACGACACCCGTGGGCGACCGGCGGCCGATGGCCCGCGCCCAGGTGAGGGCCACCGGGGCCACCGACGGGAACATCATGGCGATCATCATGACCAGCCACAGCAGCAGGAACAGCGGGACGCCCATACCCATGGTTCCCGGCGCGACCCCCATGTCACGGGCCTGGTCGACGACCAGCACCCAGGCGAGGACGGCGAGCGACGCCATCACGGACCAGGCGAAGGCGAGCTGCCGGGCCGACAGCAGATTCGCCGGACGCAGAGGTGGTGACAGAGCCTCCCGGTCGATGCGCACACCTCCAGCACATCACGGCGGACCTGCGCGTGCGCGCGGGAACGCGGGTACCGCGTGTACGGGGCAAACACCTCCTCCGGGTGACTCCTGCGGTGGGACAATCGGGGTGGATACCCCGTACGACCCGGGCGTGGGCCGGCGATGGTTCCCGGGGGTCCTGCCGTCCTCCCGAGACCGACGTCCCGGCACGGTCACGAGGAGGCAGGGAGATGTCCGAGACGACGGCGACCGTTCCCCGGTGGCACGCGGCGGGCGACTGGTTCGACACCTGCAAGTGCAACGTGCCCTGTCCCTGCTCGTTCGCGCAGCTGCCCACCCACGGCGACTGCGACGGCATCCTGGCCTGGCACATCCGCGAGGGGCGTTACGGTGACGTACGGCTGGACGGCCTGAACGTGCTGATGCTGGCCTCGTTCGTCGGCAACATCTGGGCCGAGCACACGGACACGTACGCCGCGGTCTTCGTCGACGAGCGCGCCGACGACGCACAGCGCGAGGCGCTTCAGATGATCTTCGGCGGGCAGGCGGGCAGCTGGCCCGCCGAGATGGTGGGCATGATGGGCGCCGAAATGCGCGGCATGGAGTTCGCCCCCATCGAGATCGAGGTCGCCGACGACCTCGCGAGCTGGCGGGCCGTGGTGCCGGGCCGGGTCGAGGCGAGCGCGGTCGCGCTCACGGGACCCACGACCCCGGAGGGTGCGCGCGTGCAGTCGACCAACTTGCCGGGTGCGGAGACCGGACCGGGCCAGGTCGCGACCTGGGGCCGTTCGACGGCGGACCGCGCCGACGCCCACGGCTTCTTCTGGAGCCGCGAAGGCCGGTCCAGCAAGCACATCACCTTCGACTGGGCCGGGCCCGACTAGCCAGGTCGGTCCTTCCGGATCTTTCAGCGCGGTGTGGCGGGTCCGCCGCCGGAGGGGGAGACGACGCCGGCCTCGTACGCCGCGATCACAGCTGGGCGCGGTCGCGGGCGGACCGTTCGGCCAGGAGGCGCGCCGGGGAGGGCGCAGGCGCGTCGGAGCACGGTCCACTTCCCCTGCCCGGGCATCGGACCGTGGTCCGATGGCCGGATGGTCCGATACCCGGGGGTCGCCGTCACCAGGTCGAGGGGACCCCGCCGTTCGGCGGGGGCGGCCCCCGCCGAACGGAGGTCCTGGACAGGGACCGAGGTCCTTCCTGCGGCTGAATTCTTCTTGATCTTCGGGGTGAGAACATGGCCGCAAGGGCTCTCCCGCTGACCACGAGAGAGCCCCGCGCCAGCATCATGCACGTATATGAATCGGGGGATTCCAGATGCTCGAGGCTGCCCGAAGTCCTGGTCTTTGTTCCTCTCATGACACGCTCGACCCCTTCCACGACTGCGACTTGGGGGTGGCACATCTGGTGAACATGGCCGCTCCCGACCTTTCCCGGCTCACTCAGCGGGAAAAGGAAGTGCTGCACATGCTCGGACTGGGAGAGAGTAACCGCCTGCTGGCCCGGCGGCTGAGAATCGCCGAACGCACCGTGAAGGCCCATGTGTCCAGCATCATCGCCAAGCTCGAACTGCGCTCGCGTGCCGATGCGACAGCCTTGTCGATCCTTCGCCACGCCGAGGTCCACACCAGCCTGGGCCTCCCTAACAGCCAATAGAAAAAGGCTCCTTGAGTCAGCATCGTTGTCTTCGTCAAGTGATTGTTTCGCTGAAGGAGAGAACAGCATGACGAAGTCCGCCCGCATAGCCGCCGCTTCGATCGTCGCAGCGCTGGCCATCGGTGTCGCGGCCCCGGCCGCAAGCGCCGCCCAGACCGCCTCCCCGGCCGTTTCCGCCGTTTCCGTCTCGCGCGGTGGCGACGTGGCTGCCGTCGGTCAGTTCGGTGGCACCGCGCAGGCCCCGGCGGCCAGCCCGGCCGACGTGGCCGCGGTGCAGCAGGCCGCCGAGAACGCCAAGGGCAAGGCGTTCATGGAGCTGCTCAAGCGGACGGGCGGCCTGTTCTCCAAGGCCGTCTCCAAGGCCAAGGAAGGCCGTGCCGCATTCAACAGCTGGATGGGCAACCAGCACTGGAGCGTCAAGAGCGCCTGGTGGCTGCTCAGCGGTGGCGTCCAGACCTGGGTGTTCGAGCAGCTGCTGAACTGGGTCGGCTAACACCCCGGGCCGCCCCCTGAGCACGCTCGGGGGCGGCCCGCCCCTCAACGAACGGAAGGCACAGCATGACCCCACGAACGTCCGGATCCACTCCGGTGGACTCATTCTTCGCGGCCCCCATGGTTCTGCTCGGCCTTACATTTCCGGTTTTCTTCTTCCTTTCCGAAGACATCGGGCGAACCGCCGGCTGGCTGCTCTACGGTGCGGGCCTGCTCCTGACCCTCGGCGGTTTCCTCTATTGCGGAATTTCCCGCAAGAGTCCGAGCTGGGGCGGGGCGAGTTGTGCGGTGGGTGCCGCCGTCATCGGCCTGATCGCCTGGAACGTCCACGGGTGGCCCTGGTGAATTCCCCGGACGCCGCCGCCGACAGCGGCCTGACCGCGTATTCGCTCAGCCGTGCATTCGGCTCCAAGACCGTGCTGCACGAGGTTTCGTTACGCGTTCCTCCCGGATCGGTGACCGGATTCCTGGGGGCGAACGGAGCCGGGAAGAGCACCGCGATCCGCATGATGCTCGGCCTGCTCAAGGGCGAGGGAAAGTCCTTCTTCCTCGGCCGGCCCCTTTCCGAGTGGAGTTCCCCGGGGCATGTGGTCGGGGCCGTTCTCGGTGGCGTCGCCGGCCACCCCCGCCACCGGGTCCGTACCCACCTGGCGATGGTCGCCGCGGGCATGGGCCTGCCGGCCCGACGGGTCGGCGAGGTCCTCGACCTGGTCGGCCTGGGCGAGGCCGGCGGGCAGCGGTTGGGGTCCCTCTCGCTGGGCATGGCCCAGCGCGTCGGCATCGCCCAGGCGATGCTCGCAGATCCGCCCGTACTCATCCTCGACGAACCCGGCAACGGCCTCGACCCGCACTCCCTGCGCTGGCTGCGCACGTTCCTGCGCGGCCTCGCCGCGCAGGGGCGGGCCGTCCTCGTCTCCAGCCACCTCCTGGGCGAGATGGAGCAGCTCGCCGACGCCGTGATCGTGCTCGCCCGGGGCCGGGTCGTCGCACAGACCACCGTGCGGGAGATCGCGGCCCGGACCGGGACGGTCACCGCGCAGAGCCCGCATCCCGACCGGCTGACGGAGCTCGTGTCGAAGGCCGGCGGCACCACGCGGCCGCTCGACGGCGACCTGATCGCCATCGGCGGACTGGACCGCTTCCAGGTAGGCGCGCTCGCGGCCGCCGAGTCGCTGGCGCTCAGCTGGCTGGACGAGCGGCCGCCTTCCCTGGAGGACTTCTACCTCTCCGTCGCGCACGAGGAGTTCCACATCCGATGAGCACACCGATGACGGATACGGCTGACTCCGCGCAGGGGGCGCGCACGCACGGGGCGCAGGGCACGTACGGCGGCCCCGCACGCCCCCGGCCGCAGACGCCGTCCGCCCCCACTGCCCTGCGCCGGGCCGTCGCCTACGAATGGCACCATCTGCGCGGGTTGCGCTCCACCTGGATCCTGCTGTCCGTGGTGGCCCTGCTGTCCGTCGGCAATGGGGTGAGTCTGCTGCTGGTCGCCGACGAGCGGGCGGCTCCGTCGCCCTCGGCGGTCGCGGACGCCTTGCAGTGGTCTCCGGCCGCCGTCCAGGTGTCCATGCTGGCCCTGTTCCTCATCACCCTCGGCACCGGCTCCATCAGCACCGACCTCACGCGCGGAGCGGCCCGTACGACCTGGCTGACCGCCGCCTCCCGGGGCACGGCGTTCGCCGCGAAGCTCGGCGTGGCGGCGGTGTCGGCCGCCGCCGTCACCGGCGCGTCCGCACTGCTCGCCGGGGCTTCGGGGGCGCTGGCCCTCGCCGTGTCCGGGTTCCCCCAGCCGGGCTGGGGGCAGGCGCTGCCCGCGCTGCTGCGGTTCGTACTCGTACTGGCCTGCTGGCCGGTGGTGGCCGGCTCGGTGGCGGCGCTCGTACGCAACAGGGCGGGGACCGTGCTGGTCCTCGTGGTGTGGCCGCTGATCGCCGAGCGGCTGACGGGTCTGCTGCTCGGCCGGCTCCTCGGCGTCGAGGGACTCGGTGGATGGCTGCCCTTCGCGGCCGCGCGGGCCGCCATGTCCGGTGCCCCGGAGGGCGTGCCGGACGATGCGGGCGGCGCCTTCGCGCAGGCGATGATCGGCAGCGACCTCGGCCCCGGGACCGGGCTGCTGGTGCACGTTCTGTTCGCCCTCGTGCTGGCTGCCGCCGGCGCCTGGGCCTACCGGAGGCGCGACGCCCCCTGAGGCTGTCCGGCCGCCTTCATCGAAGCGACCCCTGCTCGGGCCCCGGCCCCGGCGCTGTCGCGGGCGCCCGGGCGGGCAGGTGGGCGCGGACCAGGAAGCCGCCGCCCGGGGTCGGGCCGGCCTCCAGGCTGCCGCCGAGGGCCTGAGCCCGCTCGCGCATCCCGGTCAGTCCGTGCCCGCCGCCGTTCTGCGGCGGTGTCGGCGGTGTCGGCGGGGCCACGGCCGGCCGGCCGGTGGGAGCCGGCGCCAGGCTGCGGATCTCGACGAGCAGGCCCTCCTCCGGTCCGGGCCCCGCCGCAGGGGCGGCCCGTACCGACGCGGCCGCCCCGAACCCGTGCTTGCGTACGTTGGCCAGCGCCTCCTGGACGATCCGGAAGGCCGCCTCCTGTACGGCCGCGGGCCACTGCCGCTCCATCGCGGCCCCCAGATCCGCCGAGACGTCCAGACCGCTGTCCTCGATCAGGGCGCCCACCTGCCGAAGCCCCGGCCCCTCGCTGCCGGGGCCGTCCTTCAGCACGCCCACCATGCGGCGCAGTTCGGTCATCGCCGCGGAGGCCAGCAGGCGGATCGACGCGGCGGCCTCCCGGCTGTCCGCTCCGCCGGCGGTCCGCTCCAGCGCCGCCGAGCGCATCGTGATCAGGCTGACGTGGTACGAGACCGAGTCGTGCATGTCCCGGGCCAGCCGGGCGCGTTCCTCGGCCGCCGCGGTACGGGCGGAGAGTTTCCGCTCGCGTTCCTGTGCCTCGACCAGCCCCGCGATGTGCAGGGAGAGTTCCCGCCTCGCCCGCGCGAGCGAACCCAGCGCGGTCGGTCCGGTGCTGGCCAGCGCGGCGGAGACCAGCCCCATCAGCACGTACTCGGGCGTCCACTCCTCCAGCGGTTCCGCCGGGTAGTAGGAGGCGAGGCCGACCAGGAAGAGGAGGCCGGCGCAGACCAGCGTCACCGCTCGGGACCGGGCCGCGACCGCCACCTGGTACATCGTGAACAGGGGCGCGAGCACCAGGTATCCCGTGAACGCGACGGGCAGGGTGGCCAGCATGGCCGGGACCGGGTGGCGCAGGCAGACGGCGACCGCCACGAGGGTGAATCCGTACAAGGTCAGGTCCGGCGGGCTGCTCTCGGCCCACACCGTGGCGATCTCCGCTCCCGAGACGGCGAGGACGACCGCCGTCTGCGCGAGGGGCGAGAACCTCACGCGGCCGGCCGGGGATCGGTCCGTGCCAGACCGGCCCGGTGGGCGAAGACGGCGGCCTGGACCCGGTTCTCCACGCCGAGTTTGCCGAGGATCGCGCTGACGTGGTCCTTGGCCGTGGCCGCGCTCAGCCCCAGCCGGCGTCCGATCTCGGCGTTGGCCAGCCCGTCGGCGAGCAGCGCCAGGACATCGAGCTCGCGTGCCGTCAGCGTGTCCTGCACCGGGGGTCCGGGACGGGCCGGCCCCTGCGTCAGGTAGCCCTGTACGACGGAACGGGCGACCGGCGCCGACAGGACGGTCCCCCCGGCCGCGATCAGCCGCACCGAGTGGATGAGCTCGTCGGGCGCGGTGTCCTTGAGCAGGAACCCCGCGGCGCCGGCGCCCAGGGCCCGTGCGACGTCCTCGTCCGCGGAGAAGGTGGTGAGCACGGCGACCGCGGGCGGGTCCTGGGCCGCCCGCAGGGCCTCCAGCACCGTCAGGCCGTCGGTGCCGGGCATCCGCAGGTCGAGCAGGACCACCTCGGGTCGGTGGACGGCGACCGCCGCCACGGCCTCGGGGCCGTCACAGGTCACGGGCACCTGGATGTCCGGTTCGGACTCCAGGATCTGCTGCATACAGGAGCGCAGGAGGAGTTCGTCGTCGACGATCAGAACCCGGATCACCGAACAACCCCCCTTCGTCAGTCCATCCCGCCGCCCTGACAACACCGGTGTGTCCAGGCCGTTCACCCAGGCGGGATCCAGCCGCTCCCCGGCGCGGCCGCGCCGCACCGGCCGCTCCGGCGCACCGCCAGGGGACGTGCGGCACGCGCCGGGTCCCGTCGGACGGACGCCGGCCGCGGACCGGGCCTCAGCCGGTCTGCTCGATGAAACGGCGCAGCTCGGCGCAGAGGGCCCCGGGGTTGTCCAGCTGGACGAGGGTGCCCGCCCCGGGGATCTCCACATACCGCCCATGCGGCAGCAGTTCGGCGAGCCGTCGGCCCGTGGCGGGCGGCATCATGCGGTCCTGGGCTCCCCAGGCGACCAGCGCGGGCCGGTCGAATTCCGCGAGCTTCTCGGCGGCCTTGAGGTAGGTGTCCTTCCGGGTGCTGCGGCAGAACTTGGCGAGATCGCGACGGATCGCGCGCCGCCCGAGCAGGGGCCCGTACCAGCGCCGGACCAGCGCGTACGGGATCGGCCGCTGCGCCATGCCGCCCAGCGAGCTCCCCATCCGTACGAGGAAGGGCACGCGGAAGGACTGCAGCAGCAGGAACAGGCCGCCTGGGACCCAGGAGGCCGCGTGCAGGGTCCTGCCCTGGATGCCCGGCGGGTAGTTCTCCAGCGCCTCGCACGAGGTGAGCACCAGGCGGCCGACGCGTTCGTCGCGCACGCCCACCAGGAGCTGGGCCGTGCCCGCGTCGTTCTGGACCAGGGTGACGTCGCGCAGGCCGAGGCGCTCCAGGAACTCGGCCAGCAGCGCGGCGACCCCGTGCGCCGAGAGGTCCGCGTCCGGCCGCATCGGTCTGCGATGGCTGCCGATCGGCAGTACGGGCACCACCACCCGGAAATCGGCCCGCAGTTCCCGTACCACCTCGTCCCAGACCGACCCGTCGAACCCGAGCCCGTGGACGAGCACCACGACCTCTCCGTCCCCGCCCGTGTCCGTGAAGTCGATGACGCCTGCGCTCAGTTCGATCTCGGGCAAGGTGCTACCTCCGACTAGATAGACCGATCTAGTGAGAGACTATCGAGTGTGAGGACCACGGGCGACACCAGAGCACGCATCGTCACCGCCGCGACCGAGCTGTTCCGGCGCCAGGGCTACGCCGCCAGCGGTATGAAGCAGATCGTCGCGGCGGCCGACGCCCCGTACGGCTCGGCCTACCACTTCTTCCCCGGGGGCAAGACACAGCTCGGCGAGGAGGTGATCCGTACGTCCGGTGCGGCCTACCTGGAACTGATCACCGGCCTCTTCCCCCCGGCGGAGGCCACCGAGGACATGGCCACCGTCACCCGCGACGCGTTCACGGCCGCGGCGCAGACCCTGCACGAGCTCGACTTCACCGACCCGTGCCCCATCGCCACCGTCGCGCTGGAGGTGGCCGGCACCCATGAACCGCTGCGCCTGGCCACCGCCGAGGTCTTCGCGAGCTGGACGGACGGCCTCGCCGCCTTCTACCTCGCCGGCGGTATCGCCGAGCCCGCCGCGCACGAGACCGCGAGCTCGGTGATCGCCCTGCTGGAGGGCGCGTTCATGCTCGGCCGTGCCGCGCGGAGCACCGGTCCGGTACTGGCCGCGTCCCGGGCCGCGGCGGCCATCGTCCGCGCGGCGCAGTCCGATGCCGCGGCGACGTCGGCCGGCGCGTAGGGCAGGGCATGGCCGGGGCGCTCGGGCCCGGCTGCGGCGTCGTCAGTCGCGGGCGGGCGTGCGCAGGGCGGAGAAGATCAGGAGCGCGAACGCGACCACGGCGGCGGCGGTGCGGATGTCGTTGAACATCTCCCAGTGCCGCAGGATCTCCGTGTGATCGGCCGGGGCCGAGGTGTGCGCCCACTCCTTGATCCGGCCGTTGATCGGGACGTTGCCGAACCGGGTGACCAGGAGGGACGTGAGGGCCAGCAGGCCGGCCCCGCCCGCGAGCAGCCGCGTACGGCCGCGCGTCACGACGGCGAGGGCCAGCGAGCTGACGATCGACACGCCCATCGCCGCCTGCATGGTGATGCCGTTCATCTTCATCAGCTCGGTGTGGAACGACAGCCGTATGTCGAGCGGTACCGCGTTGAAGGTGGGTACGAGGTTGGCCGCCCCGTAGCCGAACGCGCCGGCGAGGAGTCCGGTGGAGAGGAGGGCCAGGCCCAGCAGAAGGCGTGTGCGCATGTTCGTCGGCTCCTGTGCGTCGGTGCTTGCGGGGGGTGGGCGCGCGGGCGGGCGGGGGATTCCCGCCGGCGACCGTGAGGGGCGCCGGCGCCCCTCACGCCTGTGCACAAGGGTCCGGGCTGCTTCGCGCCAAGTCCAAGAGAAAGTCCTTCTCGCTTCGAGATGGAGGTCATCAGGTAGGGCCACGGAGGCCCCGCGTCACTTCCCGTCGGAGAAGTTGTGCACGCCCCACCAGCCCGAGGAGTCGTGGTAGAGGCCCACGCCGACCTCGGTGAAGTCCGGGTTGACCTGCGCCTTGTAGTGCCCGGAGCTGTGGCGCCACATCGACTGGAACTTCTCGGCGGCTTCCTGGGCGGTCATCGAGGCATCGCTGTACCAGACGATGTTCTCGCCGGTCCAGGTGCGCGAGCCCGTCTTCAGGTAGGCGCGGTCCGCTGACGAGGAGTGGGCGAACCCGTTGTTCTTCATGTGCTCGGCCCACTTGCGGGCGAAGTCGCTGAGGTCCTGCTTGAGCGCGAGCGGAGGCCGGCCGACGGCGGCTCGTTCGTTGTTGAGCAGCTGCAGGGACAGCGACTGGGCCGTCGCGGCGTCCTGCGTCGAGGTGCGAGGGCCGGGCACCTTGGGGTCCGGCCCCGCCGGACCGCTCTCCGAGGTACCGCGGGTCGGGGGCGCGGCGGGCTTGGCCGCGCGTTCCGTGGTCGGCGCCCCGGAGCGCTGCTCCCCGTCCTTCGCCTGCGGCGCGGGCGCGGATGCGGATGCCGATGCGGGGACGGACGCGGCGGCGCTCGGGCTCGCCGTCCCCCCGGTGGCCGACGGGCCGGCTCCGGCGGTCGCAGACGCGGTGGCGGCCGGCAACCCGTCCACCGTGTCCGGCCGTCCGGCGAGCGCCCAGGGGGAACCGGTCGCGGCGGTACGTTCCGGAGCCTCCTCGGATATGAGGGCGTAGGCACTCCCGACCCCGGCCAGCAGGACCACGGCGGCCGCCGCCATCAGGGGGGTCCGGCGACGGCTCCGGCGGTGGCCGCCGGCCGCTCCGCGCGCGGCGCGCGACCGGCCGCGCCGGTCCGGCCCGGAACCGGCACCGACCACGTCCGCGGCCGCGTCCGCGCCGTACATGAACTCATCGTCGTGATACCGCATCGCATCTCCTCGAAGGTGACGGCCCACTTGGCCTGACACTGAAGGAGACCCGTGAGCCGCGCGGCGATAACACCTTTCTCACAGGAAGATGCGGCCCTGCCCGCCCCGGGTCCTCATCCGCCGTCCCGGCCGAACCACCGCGCCAGTGCGCCGGCGAGCCCGTCCCCGGTATCCGCCGCATCCCCCGCCCAGGCGACGATTCCGTCGGGGCGTACGAGCAGCCCGGCCGCCTCCTGCCCGCCGGCGCAGGCCGCGGTGGCGACGCGTACGCGCTCGCCGTACCCCTGCGCGAGCGCCCGGAGCCCCGCGTCGCCGGCGAGGTCGAGCAGCAGTCCCCGCCCGTCGTGGAGCAGGTCCGCGAGGTGCGTCCCGTCGGTGAACGCGAGATCCGGGGCGCTGCGGCCGACCAGCGGATGGCTGCCGGGAAGGTCGTACCGGTGCGAGACGCCGGAGATCTTCTTGGCGAGATACGTGGTGCCCGCGACGGACCCGGCCAGCTCGGTGACGACGTCGCGCAGAGCGCGGGCCTGCGGTTCCGGCCGCATCAACGCGATCTGCGCCCGGGTCCAGTCGAGCACCCATGCCCCGACCGGGTGCCGTTCGGCCGTGTACGAGTCCAGCAGCCCTTCCGGTGCCCGGCCGCGTACCACCGCGGCGAGCTTCCAGCCGAGGTTCACCGCATCCCCGATGCCGAGGTTCAGGCCCTGGCCGCCGAACGGTGAGTGGACGTGCGCGGCGTCGCCCGCCAGCAGCACCCGGCCCGCGCGGTAGTCGGCCGCCTGGCGCGCGTGGTCGGTGAAGCGGGTGGCGGTGCGCACTCCGGTGATCGTGACCCCGGTCCCGGAGACGCGCCGCAGGCTCGCCTGCAACTCCTCCGCGGTGACCGCCGCTTCCCGGTCGGCTGGCGTGCCGTCGAACTCGACCGTGAGGATGCGGCCGGGCATCGGCCCGTGCACGTACATCCCGGTGTCCGTGTGGTTCCAGCCGGGACGCAGGGCTTCGGCCCCGGTCATCTCGACGAGGGCCTGGTGACCGGTGATCTGCGGATCCGTGCCCGGGAAGGCGAACCCGGCCAGCTTGCGGACCGTACTGCGGCCGCCGTCGCAGCCGACCAGCCAGTCCGCGCGTACGACCTCCCCCGACCACCCGTCGGCCGGCCGCGCCACGCGGACCTCGATTCCGCCGTCGTCCGCGTCGAAGCCCGTCAGCTCGGTGCCGGTGCGCACCTCGGCTCCGAGCTCACGGGCGCGTTCGGCGAGCAGCCGCTCGATCTCCTGCTGCGGTACGAGGCTGACGTCCCGAGCGGGACCGGCGCCCGCGAAGTCCGGGTCGGTCGCGTCCAGCAGCTCCCCGCTCAGCATGATCCCGGCGAAGTGCCCGGCGAACCTGGCCGGCGTACGGGGAGGCCGTCCGTCCCCCGGGGGCCCCTGCTGTTCGCGTACGAACGCCTGGAACCGCTCGACGGAGCGCTGCTGGACCTCGGCCAGCGCGGGCAGCATGCCGCGCCGGTAGAAGGCCTCGGCGGTCGATGTGTTGATCGACCCCGCCTTGATGGTCGGGTCCACTTCGGTGCGGCGCTCGACGACCACCACGCTCGCGCCGCCGAGCCGGAGCTCGCAGGCGAGCATCAGTCCGACCGGGCCGCCTCCGGCCACCACTACGTCAAAGTCCGAGTTCATGGCGTTCACTTTAGTCACTAAAACTTTTGAGTCGCTATAGTGTTATCCGTGAACGAGGAAACTGAGAGACGTGGTTCCGCGGAGCGCGCGGCCGACCGGCCGCCGACCTTGCGCGAGCGCAAGAAGCGCGAGACCCGGCAGCGGATCTCCGACGAGGCGACGATGCTGTTCGCGGCGCGCGGCTTCGACCAGGTGACCGTGGCGGAGGTCGCCAAGGCCGCCCATGTCTCCACGATGACGGTCTTCAACCACTTCCCCCGCAAGGAAGACCTCTTCCTGGACCGGATCCCCGAAGCCGTCGAGCTCTTCACGGCCGCGGTGCGCAACCGCCCGGCCGGCGAATCCCCGTCGGCCGCTCTGCGCGCGCTGCTGCTCCAACTCCTCGACCAGCGCCACCCGCTGGCGGCGGTGAGCGACGACTTCCCGTACTTCTGGCGCATCGTGCTGGACTCACCCGCCCTGCGGGCGCGGGCGCGCGAAGGCGTGGAGGAGGTGGAGCAGGCACTGGGGGACGCGATCGCCGGGACCGCCCCCGGGGGCGACGGCCCCGCCCCCCGCCTCGCGGCAGCACTGACCGTCGCCGCGTACCGGGCCGTCTACGTCGCCACGGCCCGACGCCTGCTCGCGGGCGAACGCGCGGCCGACGTGGCCGACGACCACCGCTCCCGCCTGCACGAAGCGTTCGACGCCCTGGAACGCGCACTCCCCGCGGCGCGCTGACGGAACATCGCTGCCTTCCGCCCGATCCCGGGGTTCTCGAGAGCAGGAGGCGCCGTACCCCTACGGCTTCTCGGCGGCCTGGCGGAGCAAGGCGAGCGGCTGATCGACCGAGGTCGTCCTGGTCTTCATTCCGTACGGCTCCTGCTCGTCCTCGCTGAGGACTTCCCGGCTGTTCGGGTCGCGGGCGATGTGGACCTGCATGTACGGGACGGTCTCGCCGGGCGCGAAGAGCTTTCCCTCACGCCAGGCCGGAACGTACAGGCTGGTGCGGGCGGCGTTCAGGGTCGGTTTCCCGTCCGTCCTGCTCCGCGAGCGCCGCACACAGACCCTCCGCCGCGGTGGCCGCCGCGGAGGAGCCCACTTCTGGCTGTGGACCGCCGCGGCGGCGTCTTCGGTGATCCAGTACGTCCCGTCGACAGCAGCGCCGGATCGACCGGAGCCGGCCCGGGGGTACGCGGCCCCTGGCGCGCGGCCCGCGTACATCGGCCGATGATGGAAGTACGGCCGAACACGCGGAGCTGATCATGACGGGTTGGCGTGTCAGGGACTACGCCCAGGACGATCTCGAAGCGGTGATCCGGGTCGATGCGGAGAGCGGCAGGACCGAAGAGCCACCTCTCTTCCCGCTCTCGGACGCCGTGGCGGCCCTCCAGGCCCTCCATCCGGCGGTGGTGGCCACGGCGGACGAGTTGGTGGTCGGTGCCGCGGTGAGCAGGGTGGACGGTGACCGGGCGTGGATCCTGCGCATCAGCATGGCGCCTGCCTGGCGGCACCAGGGTCTGGGCAGCGACCTGATCACGGCCTTGGAGCACCGGCTGTTCGCCGGTGGCGTCCGAACGGTGCACGCGGTCCTGCCCGACGGCGAGACCGGTGCCGCCGCCCTGTACAACTGCGGCTTCGGAGCCCGTCCGGGCCTGGTCTTCTTCGAGAAGCGCGGGCGCGTGACCCCTCAGGCGGTCAGCATGCTCGCGTCGCTGGGAGCGGAGCTGCCGCCCGGGGGACTGTGGCAGAAGGTCGCGGGCATGGAGCGGGAGAAGGAGCTCATCGAGCGGCGTCTGGTCCTGCCACTGGCCCATCCCGAAATGGCCGCCCAGCACGGCGTGGAGCTGCCGCGGGCGGTGATGCTGTTCGGGCCGCCCGGGACGGGGAAGAGCACGTTCGCGCACGCGATCGCCAGCCGCCTGGGATGGCCGTTCCTCGAACTGTTCCCCGCCCGGCTGGCCGCCGAATACGGGCTGGCCAGCGGGCTGAACCGGCGCTTCGACGAGATCGCCCGGCTCGATCACGTCCTGGTCTTCATCGACGAGGTCGAGGAGATCGCGGGGACCCGAAGCGGCGCGGACGCGACCGCGGTCGGTGTCGTCAACGAACTGCTCAAGGCGATCGTCCGGTTCCGGGGCCAGGACGGGCGGCTGCTCGTGTGCGCCACGAACGACGTGACCACGCTCGACTCCGCGTTCCTGCGGCACGGCCGTTTCGACTACGTGCTGCCGATCGGCCCGCCCGACCGCCGAGCCAGGACCGCGCTGTGGGAGAGCTACCTGGCCCGGTCGGGCGCCGAGGCCGACAGCGCGGTGCTGGCGACCGCCAGTGAGGGGTTCACCCCTGCCGACATCGCCCATGTGGCGCGCACCGTCTCCCAGGTCCAGTTCGAGCGCACCTTCGACACCGGGACCCGGACCCGCCCCACCACCGAGGACTACCTGCGCACGATCGGCGAGACCAGGCCCACGGTCAGCGCGGGCATGGCCCAGGAGTTCGCCCGGCAGACCGAGAAGTTCGCCCGTATCTGAGCCGTCTCCCGCCGATCAGGCCCGGCCCGTTGCCGTCGGGGCTTCTCAGATCTCGTCGGAGTGTGCGCCGGTGCTGGCGGGGGTCCTGCTGGCGGCGAGCCACGAGCGGGCGGGCCCGGCGGGCGCCGCCGTGTCCACGGTGAGGTGGAGGCGGGTGTTGCCGTCGAGGGCGGGGTAGCTGCGCTGTTCCGTGCCTGCGAAACAGCGCCGGAGCGCCTCCGCGACCGCTCGGGCGGCTTCCGGAGTGTGCGCGATGATCCGGACCTCGGCGTGCCCGAGGGAGGGCAGGGTCTGGGTCTCGATGTACTTCACGTGGGCGTGGTTCCCTTCAGGGCGGGTGAGGAGGCCGGCGGGTCGGGGCGCCGGGGCGCCCCGCCGCTGCCCCCGGTCGGAGGAAGATCCGTTCCTCACCGGTCGGCACCCGGGTGGTGGGCTCGACGACCGGTGTCGTCCGGCAGGCCGGGAGGCCTCGGCCGGGGGTCACTGAAGCGGTAGGCCTCGATCCGCGCGTCGTTCCGGGCGTTCAGCACCTGGATCCAGCGCATGGCGACGCCGATCATCAGGATGATCACCGCGACGAGGACGACGGTCTCCACGGAACTCACCTCCAGCCGTTCCCGGACAGCGGCAGGGCACTTCGTCCCATCGGCTCCCCGAAGGGCGACATGCAGGCCCCGCCCTCGCCCTCCCAGACGGCTTCCCGGCGGCGCGCGTCGCGGACGCCGCGCCCGATGACGCTCTCGTTGGTCATCAGGACGCCCGCCGCCAGGGCACTGCCCGGGATCGCGGCGGCGGCCATCAGCCGGGCCGCGGCCGCGGGCCCGGTCTCGGGCGGGACCACCAGGAGGTCCCAGCGGCCGACGGTGTAGGAGAGCAGGATCAGCTTGTCGGGGTCCTGCTCGGTGAACCAGCCCACATGCAGCACGCGCCCGTCCACGGCAACCGTGCGCGGGACGACCGGCCAGCGGGCGGGATTCACCGTGACGCGCGTGACGCGCCCCCACGGCTCCTCCAGAGCGGCCGCGAGAGCGGGGAGCTCGGCTCCGAGGTCACGCGAGCGGGGCCACCAGGCACCGTCCAGCTGACCTGCGAGGGTGGACTTCGGCGTAAGGGACAGGCGAGCGGGGAGCAGGGCAACAGCCGGCTGCGCGGCGCGGTCGAGGGTGGTGGTCATGTCGCGGACCCGTCCCCGGACCGTTCGCGAACGGTCCGGTGCAGTGATCGCCGGAAACGACGTCCGCGTGGGAGCGGGTGTGCGAAATACTCCCGGTCTCTTCACCGTACTCCGGTTCGCGATCCAGGAAGCCGCTTCTGACCAGCTGTTTTCCGGCGCAGACGGCGAGAGCGGCGCAATGGTGTCCTGAAACGACGGGGACGTTTCCCAGCTCAGCAGCCTCTTCGTCGCCCCTGCCGGCCGCCGAACGGCGTGCCGTCATCCCGGTCAGGGGCTCCTGGAACGGCGCATGGCGGCCGAGCGGGCGAGCAGTGCGCCGGTCAGAATCCCTCGCCGTGCAGGTCCTCCTCGCGCAGCAGGTCCTCCTCGCGGTGGCGCGAGGTCTCCTTCTGACCGTCCTTCTGACCGGCCTTCTGCCCCTTCTCGCGGGACGACTTGCCGGGCTGGGGCCGCGCGGGGTCTCCGGGGCGATGGTGTTCCTGTGCCTCGCGCCCCTTGCCCGGCTCCTCCCGGCGCTTGTCCTGCTTACCGTCCATGACGGCGACTCCTTTTGATGCGTGGGTACGGATTCCTCTCCGATCACGCTGACACGCACCGCGACGGTCTGCATCATGTCGCCCGCGAAGCGAGGCACACGGATGACGCCCTTCCCCGGTGCGGCGGCGCCGCTCCAGCGGGCGCGCGAGCCTCGCACCCAGGCTGTCCGGGACCACCACAGGAGACTCGTCGAGCCCGAAGTCGTAGGAATCGCACCTGTGCTTGTAGCTGCCGATGCGCAATCGATGCGCAATCTGAGGTCGCGGTGGTCTCCTTCGGTGCGGACTCGCTCAAAAGCCCCAGGTCGTTGACCTGGGGCTGTGTCATGGAGCGGATGACGGGAATCGAACCCGTGCTGCAAGCGTGGGAAGCTGGGGCACGCAGGACGCCCACGCGGTCTCTGACTGCGAAAACTGGTTCCCGAAGGGTACGCCGCGAAGGTTCTCCCGTAGCGGTGTCGACCGCAGTTCACCGCTCCGAAGGGGATGTACGGGGCAGGGGTCCCCCGATCCTGTGGCTATTGGCGGGACCACGCCCACACAACGGCCCCGGCACATTCACCCGCCGGGGCCGCCCTTCCGGGCCGCCGCACGTGAGAGTGCATTGACCCATTCGTCATACTACGCCTGGGGCAAATCTCCGACATAAGGGACTTTTCGTGGTGATACGGGCCTGCAGGCCCGCGTGGTCCGGCGCGCCTCGGCCGACAGGACCGTGACGACGATGGTGACAAGGGCAAGGAGTTCCGGCCAGACGCCCGCACGCTGTCCCTGCCGAGGGTGTGACCGTTCTCGGGGCTGATCACTCGCAAGCCCCACCGAGCCCCTGGACGGCGCGTCCAGGGGCTCGGTCGCCGAACGGCGGACCAGACGGTCCCTCTGTGCTTGATCGAGCTTCAACCACTGCCGTCGATGCGTACGTCGCTGTCGGTGACGAACGGGAGACGGTCACGCCTGCGACGGGCTAGTCCTGTCGGGTTGCTGTACCTCGCCGGGTCCGCTTCATGGCGAAGAAGGCCGAGCCTCCGACGAATGCCAGCGCGGCTGCGGTGGCGGCCGTGATGCCGATGCCGGCCTCGCCGCTTGAGCCGGTTGTGGCGAGGTCCGGCGACGCCTGCTTCGGCTGCTGGCCGGTGGCGGCGCTTACGTGGGCGAAGTTGACGCTCTTGGCCGTGTGGCCGGGAGCGAACTGGCCCAGAGCGTCGTCGAGGCCGCCCGGCAGGAGGCCGGCCCACGGGGGCTTGCCGTGGCCGTCGTGGCCGTCGTGGCCGTGGCCGGGCTTGCCGTGGTCGTCGTCGTGACCGTGCTCGCCCTCGTCGTCGTCGCCGTGACCGTGGTCGCCGTCGTCGCCTCCGTGTCCGTGTCCGTGGTCGTGATCGCCCGAGTCGCCCTTTTCACCCTTGTCGCCGCGAGGCCCCTTGGGCCCTGCGGGTCCGGCGGGTCCTGCAGGCCCGGCAGGCCCTGCGGGACCGGCGGGTCCTGCGGGTCCGGCGGGTCCGGGGGCGCCCGTCGGGCCAGGAGCACCGGGGGCGCCGGGGCTGCCGCTCGGGCCAGGGGCGCCGGTCGGTCCGGGGGCACCGGTGGGGCCGGGGGCGCCGGGGCTGCCGCTCGGGCCAGGGGCGCCGGTCGGGCCAGGGGCACCGGTCGGTCCGGGGGCGCCGGGGCTGCCGCTCGGGCCGGGGGCGCCGGTCGGTCCGGGGGCACCGGTGGGGCCGGGGGCGCCGGGGCTGCCGCTCGGGCCAGGGGCGCCGGTCGGGCCAGGGGCGCCCGTCGGTCCGGGGGCACCGGTGGGGCCGGGGGCGCCGGTCGGGCCGGGCTCACCCGTCGGGCCGGGGGCGCCGGTCGGGCCGGGCTCACCCGTCGGGCCGGGGGCGCCGGTCGGGCCGGGTGCGCCCGTCGGTCCGGGAGGCCCGGTGGGTCCGGGAGGCCCGGGCGGGCCGACGGCGCAGGCCGCCCTCGTGATGGTGTTGTCGTCCAGCGTGACGGCGCCATTGCGCGCCAGGGCGCGGCCTTCGATCACGGCGCCGGTGTTCACCGTGATGGATTCCAGGGCCAGGATGTTGCCCTTGAACTGGGAGGTCGTGTCGATGGTGGCGGAGCTGCCCACCTGCCAGAACACGTTGCAGGCATTCGCTCCGTTGATAAAGGCCACGACACTCGCCGGAGCCGTGATGAGGGTCGAGGGGATCCGGAAGATGAAGACGGAGGCGGGGTCGTTCTGGCCGTCGAGAGTGACCGTCCCGGTGATTCCCACGGTCGTCGGGGCCGTGTAGACGCCGGGCGCCAGTGTGAGTCCGCCGATCTCGGCCGAAGCGAGCACGGTCCCGGGGCCTCGGCCTGCCGCGTCGTTGTAGGCGGTGACGAGGTCGGTCTTCGCCTGGAAAGCAGCAGGGTCGGGGGCGATGCGCTGCACTCCGTTGACGATGCCGGGCGGAAAGTTGGTCACCGATGTGCCCGGAGCGAGCCCCAGGTCGCCGTTGATGATGGTGGGGGTGTTCGTGTTGGTGACCGTCGAACCGGCCAGAACCGCGTAGTTGGTGGCGGTACCCAGCCCCACGGGGGCTTCGGCGGCGTGCGCGAGGCTCGCGGGCAGGGTGACGGACGCCGCCAGCAGCGCTGCGGGGAGCATGGCGAAGGTTACCCGCTTGAGCGTATTGCGTTGAGGTCTTTCATCGGGTGGAACAGACCGGATGACATCCAATGCCATAGCAGGACCCTTCTTGTTGCTTCGGCTCTCGGTCCTCCCGCAGGAGGATCCCGAGCGCCCGCGACGTTGGCGGCTCAGGAGCGACTCCCCGCCCGAGGTAGTGATACGCCGTCATGCGGAAGTAGTCACGCATATTTCATGGCAATAGGCCGTAAATCGGAAAAAGTGGCCTATATGAGTGATGTGACCTCAGGAATTGGACGCACGTCCGTGCGAATCTGTCGTGTCTCTCCGGCGGGCGCGGCCTACTCGTCGCGCCCGTAGGCCTCTCTCTGTCACCGATGCTGCTGAGGATCCGAGAGCGCGGCGTCATCTCGGAGGTCGGCCCGCTCGGCCCACTGGGCCCGCTCTCCTTCGGCACGGGACGCGCGGCGCCGGCCGCCGACCCCGACGGGGCGGTCTTCGGGTTCTGGCAAGGGAAGGTGATCCCCGACCGCACCAGCAGGTCGTCAGGCCGGCGGTAGAAGGTCACCCGCGATGCAACCGTTGCTCGCGGCAGCTCAGGCTGCCAACGACCCCAGCTGAGGAGGAGGGCGGCTCGGTCGGTGTGGGAGGGCTCGCGCCCCGCTCGGTGGGGGCTTCCGCGTTTCCAGACCAACGCCACCAAGGGGCAGGTGCGTTGCCCCGTGGCTGCCTGATTCCTGTCCGGGGACCCTGCCCTGCCGTATCGCGGTATCGCGGCAGCCGTCCGTGCAGTCAGCGACGTGCGGTCGGCACACTCGGCGCGGCCCGGCCCGAGCGCGTCGACTGCCGCGGAATCCAACCCAGCCCCAGCAGTGACCTGAGTCCGAGGTCCGGCGTTAGGTCGGCTGGAGTCGTCCTGGTCCGAGGATTCCGCCATTGTCGGTAACCGATGCCCCGCGGGCCGTGCTGGAGGGCTGGGTGCGTCGTCGCGAACGGCTCAGGCTCTGGCTCAGCGGTCGCGGACCGTGTTGGAGTGCGCGGACGGGGCACTCGATCATGGAGGTCGCGTCCGCGCCGGGCCGACGAGCCCAGGGCTCTGAGAATGCTGACGTGGGCCGGCGCAAGACCGCGACCGTGTACCGCCTTCGTCGACCGGGAGAGAAATATGACCATCAAGGACATCGGGCCGGAACCTCAAAGCTTCGACCTGGAGAAGGCGACGCTCGAGAACACGAACTATCGCGCGGTCGCCTGGTCTGGGAAGTACCTTCAGTTGACGCTCATGTCGATCCCGGCGGGTGAGGACATCGGCTTGGAGGCGCACCCGGAGACCGACCAGTTCCTGCGACTCGACGCAGGCCGGGGCCGCGTCCAGATGGGCCGCGCGAAGGATCGACTCGACTTCGACCAGGAGGTCGAGGACGGCTGGGCAATCTTCGTGCCCGCCGGCACTTGGCACAACGTCACCAACATCGGTGACGAGACCCTGCAGCTCTACGCCGTATACGCACCGGTCCACCACGCGTCGGGCAAGATCCATGCGACAGCCTCCGACGCGGAGCGCGACGAGGACTCAGGGGGCGACGAGCCGCCCAGCTGGTCGGTCCAGCCTGTCCAGCCGCCATCGGACAAGCACGCCTGACCAACGAGGCTTATCGCGACCTCCAGGGTGGTGGAGGGCACGGCCAGGACGTCGTGGTCGCACCTCGGTCACTCTCATCGACGCCAGAGTGCGCGCCGCCCGCGACAAGGGGTTGGTGAAGAGGCCGGCGAGGGCTGCCTGACGACGGGTGGGTGGGGAGGGCTGCGCACCTCCCTCGCCCACCGACTCCGGGATTGGCCGCGTGTGCCGTTCGGTCGCGTCCGGCGGCCGGGGTGCGGCACGCAGCCTCGGTCGCTCCCGCTATGAAACGCCCCGGCCCACGGCATCCTTGGCTCGCAGGCGCAGTCGTCACACCGCGGTTGGCGGATGGGGTGTTCCGGTGGTCCGGCGGTATTCGGCGTTGATGCGCTGGGCTTCCGCGAGCTGGTCTTCGAGGATGACGATGCGACAGGCAGCCTCGATGGGGGTGCCCTGGTCGACGAGCTCTCGCGCGCGGGCGGCGATGCGCAGCTGGTAACGGGAGTAACGGCGGTGTCCGCCCTCTGAGCGGAGCGGGGTGATGAGGCGGGCTTCTCCGATGGCGCGGAGGAAGCTTTGGGTGGTGCCCAGCATGGCTGCGGCCCGGCCCATGGTGTAAGCGGGGTAGTCGTCGTCGTCGAGACGATCGTCGAACGATTCGTGTGCTGTCATTTGCACCTCTCTCTGTGGAACGCGTGGAGGGGCCCTGGTGCCGTACGGCACCAGGGCCCCGAAGGAACTGCTACACCATCTGCCGACCCTAGTACTGCGTCGGCTTTCTGTTTCCGCGGGCCTGGCCTGCACTCGGCCGGGGACGCGGGGATCGCGGTTGCTTGACCGGAGACCACCTCACTATCGATGTCCTGCGGTACCCGGGCTCAGCCTTTCGACCCGGGCGATCCTGATGGCGGTCAACTCCTCCGTTCTTCCCTCTGGACCGATCACTTGCCAAACGGGGAACTACGTACTGCTGTTGATGCGAACTGCTCAGTGGCCTGCGGTAGCGCCACTCTCCGGCAGCCAGCCCCGTCGCCCATCCTGCGTCTGCTCTGGCTTAGAACCCCACTGCCGAACTTCCCGGTACGCGCGCCCGCAGCCGACGCCTTTACCGAGGTACCACTCACTGACTGCACTGCTGGTACTGCGAACTGCACTTACCGAACTGCCACTGCGTCAACTGCGTTACTGCTCATGGCAGCCCCTGATCACTGCGGGCCGCCCGGTCCGGTCGTCAGTCCCGTCGCCGTCCTGCAACAACCCTGGCTTCGGAACTCCACCACCGCACCGCCCTGCGCACTGCGTGAACTGATGCCCGGCAGTTCGTCTCTCCGGGCCTTGCTCGATCTCGGCTACGAGAGAAACCATAACCACACCGCAAGCGAATGTCTACTGCGGCCATCACAGATTTTCGCGTGTTCGATGAGGAGGTAATCGGGGTCGAACGCAACCCTGCATCTGCGCGCTGGGCAGCCGGCAGGTACTACCCCCCCAGCCGTCCCAGCGCCTCGACGGGCTGAGTGCACGGATCACAGCTGGCGGTGCCGTCATCACCGGTCGGCCGGCTCCCGAAGCCGTGTGGAGGCAGCGGGTGTCGGAGGTGCTGACGGATCCGTCCGTCTGGGCGAGTTCTCCGCCGGGGTGTGCCGACAGCCGCGCCGGCCCCTGCGGTCAGGCATCGCGGAAGTACTGGAACGGGGTGGGGCGGGATCAGGCGGCGGGCTGGGGCTGCCGCAGTTCTGCCTGGCCGAAGAGGAGTGCGTAGCCGCCGGGAAGCTGGTGGAGGATGCGGGCGAGGAGGTCGGGGCCTGCGAGCCGGGAGACGACGGCGAGGACGGCGCCGGTGTCCCAGCGCGTGGTGGCCGGGGTGCCCCCGGTGCGGGCGGCCAGGTCTCTGACGAAGCCCCAGCCGGTGAGTTGTTCGGAGTCGGGGATCTGGGCGGTCAGGGCGAGGGCGGCCTCGAGGGGCAGGCACTGCGCGAGATCGACGCGTTCGTCGCCGGTGAGCTGCCGGCCGAGGGCGGCCAGGACAGCGCGGACGGCTTCCTCGGCGCGTTCGCGGGTGGGATAGGCGCCTTCGTAGCGCACGCGTTCCAGCATCTGGTCGAACGTCATGGCCGCGAGGGACGGGTTCGCTCGAGGCTGGTCGTACATGGTGCTGGTTGCCTTTCTCTTCGAGGGCTCGGTTCATGCCGGCCGCGGTCAGGTGGGCTGGGGGTGGCCGAAGAGGAGGTCGTAGCCGGGCGGGAGCTGCAGCAGGACCTCGCGCATGAGGACGTCTCCCGCCGCGGCGGCCACGGTGGAGAGGACCGCGCCGATGTCCCACAGGGCCGTCTTTTCGGTGGCGCCCTCGATCCAGGCCGCGGTCGCGCGGATGAAGCGTTCCGGTGAGAGCGGTTCGGTGGCCTGCAGGGGGTTGAGGAGGATCAGGGCATAGGTCTCGGGGAGCCGGGCGGCGAGCTCGGCCCGCACGGTGCCGACCAGGTGCGCGCCCAGCAGGGCCAGGACGACGCGGGCCGCCCGTTCGGCTTCTTCCCGGGTCCGGTACTCGCCGCGTTCCTGGACGTGGTCCAGGAAGGCTTCCCGGCGCATCGTCATCACGTCACCTCCGGATAGGGGTGAAGGGGTGCGGAGGGCGGGGTGCCGGAGGGGGAATCGGTTCCCCGTCCTCCGCCGCTGGTGCCGGGCCGGTCAGCCGGAGATCTGCTTGCGGCCCGACTCGCCGCTGATGCTGATCTTGCGGGGCTTGGCGCGCTCGGCGATCGGGATCCGCAGGGTCAGGACACCTGCGTCGTAGTCGGCTTCGATGCGCTCGGTGTCGAGGGTGTCGGCCAGCATGACCTGGCGGGAGAAGACACCGAGGGGCCGTTCGGAGAGCTCCATCTGCACGCCGTCGGACTTCTCCGCGGGCCTGCGCTCGGCCTTCACCGTCAGCATGTTCCGCTCGACGTCGATGTCGATCGCCTCGGTGCTCACTCCGGGGAGGTCGAAGGCGATCACGTACACGTCGCCCTGGCGGTAGGCGTCCATCGGCATCACGGACGGCTTCGACCACGTGCCTGACGCACCCGAGAGCTGCTGAACGATCCGGTCCATCTCGCGGAACGGGTCAGTGCGCATCAACATCGCGAAACACCTCCAGTTGGTTCAGGCAGGAACTGCCCATGCGCTTCAACGTGCTTCCGTTGTAACATGTCATCGAAACGATGACAAGCAAGGAGTCATCTGGAGGATGACAGAGTCACGGAGAACGCGATGAACGAGGCCGCCGAGCCGACCACACCAGTCCCTTTCCTGGCCGCCGCAGCAGCACTGGAGGCCATCAACCAGACCGTCAAGGACGCGCAGCAACCCTCCGCGAGAACCCCGGCGGCCGAAGCGGCACCCGCGGCGGACTCTGGCCCGCACCCGGCTCTGGCCGCGCTGCTGATGCTGCGCGAGGTCCGTGAGCAGCTCGCGGGCTGGGAGAGCGGCCTGATCGAAACCGCCCGCGACAGGGGCGCGAGCTGGGCCGACCTCGCCGGGCCCCTCGGGGTCGCCAGCCGGCAGGCCGCCGAACGCCGCTACCTGCGCCTGCGCCCCGGCACCGCGGGAAGCACCGGCGAGGAACGCGTCCAGGCCACCCGTGACACCCGCGCCGCCGACCGCACCGTCACCGCCTGGGCCCGCGACAACGCGGCCGACCTGCGCCGACTCGCCGGGCAGGTCACCGCCCTCACCGGCCTCCCCGCCAACGCACAGGGCGCCATCGGCGACCTGAACGCCGCGCTCGCCGACAACGACGCCGCCCGTCTCGTGCGTCCCCTGACCGCCACCCGGGCCCATCTGCGGCCCGAGGACGCCGAGCTCGCCGAACGCATCGACGCCCTGACCCAGCACACGGACCAGCTCCGCCAGGACACCCACGACCAGCGCAGCACGTACCCGTAACCCGCGAACTATCGACTGGCCAACGGGCGTCGGGAGAGCCACGCCTGTAGATGCAAGGAGTGATCACCATGGTCGAACACCCTCCCCGGACGGCCGACGGTAACGACGTCGCCGTAGAGGTCCTGGACCACACCGTCGCGGTCAGGCTCACCGGCGAGATCGACCTCGAGACGGCGCACTCCCTGCAGCTCGCCCTCTCCGAAGCTCTCACTTACGCGTCACCGGCCAAGCCGGTGGCGGTCGACTGCAGCCGCGTCACCTTCTGCGACTCCTCGGCACTCAACGCACTCCTCGCCGCACGACGCGCAGCGCAGGAGACCGGCGCCGTCATCCGCCTGGCCGCCCCCAACCCCCAGCTCCAGCGCCTCCTGGAGATCACCGGCGCCCTGTCCCTCTTCCCCGTCGACCAGGACCCGCCGCCGGCCGGCCGCGTTCCCGGGCGGCGCCCGGATGGACCCTCGCAGTAGGCGCCGACTGCCGATACCGGTCGCGACCAGGACAAGTGGCTGAGGCGCATGAATTCCGGGCGAAATAGAGATGAACTGGGCGAGCCGGTCCCTCCAACGGAACTACAGGAGAGGCCACAGCACGTGCGCAACGGGAAGTGCAAGCCAAAATGACCACGATCGAACGCCTATGGGAAGATTTCCAGCTTCCCATCAGAGATGCCCTGCATTTTGCAGACGGGAGGTCCTGTGATGTTGACCTCGACTCCGACGTGCCGAGCGGTTTGAGGGTGCTCGCCCCGTTCGATCTCGATGAAATGCTGGAGAGCGATCCCTCTTGGGTCTCTTCGGTCGATGGGCTGGTCGCAGCAGGCCTGGGGAGTAAGGGGCTGCTGTGGGGCGGCGAGGGTTCGTACGGGTCGGAGGGGTTCATTGCGCGGTTGACTGTTGACCGTGCGCTCATCTGGGCAATTTTCTTCACGGAATCCAATCCATTTGATCGGATCCAGCTGTCCGGAAACGTGGCCACCTTTAGCTCAACCTCGGGGTTCGAGATCACAGTTGACATCGACGCTCCAGGAACTTTGGCCTCTGGGCAGCTTGGTTCCAAGAGCGGGTGACGAAGGCGTCGACGAAGGGGGTCGACCCGGCGCGCGAGAGCGGCGTGCGATGTGGGGCCGGCCACTGAAAGAACCGGTCCGGCCTGAACCTCACCGCCCACTACCGCACCTGCCACGCCCTGACCCCCGGCATGATCGAACGCCGCTGGGGCCGGATCGTGAACATCGGCAGCGTCAACGCCCGCGCCGGCCGCACCAACCTCGTCGCCTACAGCACCGCCAAGGCGGGCCTGCTGGGCCTGACCCGTTCCCTGGCCCGCGAGCTCGGCCCGCACGGCATCTGTGTCAACACCGTCCTGCCCGGCGCCATCGAGGTGGAAGCCGAGACCGCCATCCCCCCTCATCACCGAGCCCGCCCGGAAGAGCAGATCAACCCGCCAGTGCGTCCCGCGACGCGGACGACCCGAAGACGTGGCGCCCTGGTGGCGTTCCTCGTCGGCCCGTCGGCGTCGTTCATCACCGGGCAATCCGTCCACGTCGATGGCGGCTGGCTGCTGCACTGAGACCGTCAACAAGCAAGGAGACAGAGCGAAATGATCGAACGAGTCCGAGCCGTCCTCGTCACCGTGGACGACACGATGCTGGTCATCCGCCGCACCAAGCCGGGAATCCCCGTGTACTGGGTGCTGCCCGGCGGCGGGGTCGAGGAGAGTGACGAGTCCCGGGAGGCCGCCCTCCACCGTGAGATCCACGAGGAGATTGCCGGGAAGGCCGACGTCGTCCGCCTCCTGCACACGATGGAGTCCGACGACGAGCGTCAGCTCTTCTACCTCGCCCGCATCTCGACGTGGTCCTTCGAGGACCGGACCGGCCCCGAGTTCAGTGCGGAGGGACGCGGCGAATACGCGCTGGAGGAGATCCCGCTGACCGTGGAGGGGGTCGACAGCATCGACCTCAAGCCCGAGGAGATCGCTCATGTCCTGCGGGGCGCTATCAGCTCCGGAAGCCTCGGAGACGAGGCAACGCGCTGAGCCCTCGACACGTCAACACATCGCTGGGGCCGGCACTGAGATGAGCCGGCCCCAGCGGCATGCCTGTGCGTTGCTCGGCCTCGCCCGCGGCTTCTGAGGCCGAGCGGTGACCGCTACTGGACCAGCCGGAGCACCGGACCTCATGGTCCGTGCGGGCCAGCCGTCCGAGCGTGCCCAGCTGATCTATCAGCACTCCCCCAAGGCGCACCAGCGCACGCTCGCCGACAACATCGACGCCGATGTCCGCCGCCAGCGCACGCAGCCGGACCGACAGACTGGCGGAACCACTGCAGCCACCGTCCACAAGTGAGAGATCTAGACAACAACGAAGGCCCAGGTCTGTGACCTGGGCCTTCGTTCAAGAGCGGATGACGGGAATCGAACCCGCGCTATAAGCTTGGGAAGCTCATGTTCTACCATTAAACTACATCCGCACAGCGGGCCAGTTGCCTGGATCCCTGGCTTTGCTCACTCTACCTCATGATCGACCCCCGGTGAATTCACCGCGGGGTCGTCGTCGTGTGTGGCGTACACCGGGGCGTGTGGGCGCGGGAGTTGGGGCGTACCGTGTGGGTGCGGAGCGGCGGCTGGAGTGGGTGCCGATCATCCCCTAATGTGGCGATTCGTCGCAGTACGGCTCGTTGGGGAAAGGGACTCGATGGAGCACACCGTCGTCCGTTGTGCCGAAGGGCACGTTTTCAGTACCGCCTCCTTCCCGCTGCAGCACCTCGGTGCCGGCCGGATCGGGCCCGGGCGGCTGCTGCGGTGTCCGCGGTGTGCGCGGTTGCGGCACGCCGTGCCCGTGGGTGGCGCGAAGCGGTAGTCGCCGGGGCGGGCGCGCGGGTCGTCGCTCTCGATTGGGGGTGGCCCGCGCGCTCTGCGTATCCTCGGGACGTGCTTCTCTCTGATAAAGACATCCGGGCCGAGATCGACAGCGGACGGGTTCGCATCGACCCGTTCGAGGAATCGATGGTGCAGCCCTCCAGCATCGATGTACGTCTCGACCGGTTCTTCCGGGTGTTCGAGAACCACCGCTACGCCCACATCGATCCGGCGATCGAGCAGGCGGACCTGACCCGGATGGTCGAGCCGGAGGGCGACGAGGCGTTCATCCTCCACCCCGGTGAGTTCGTCCTCGCCTCGACGTACGAGGTCATCTCGCTGCCCGACGACATTGCCTCCAGACTGGAGGGGAAGTCCAGCCTGGGCCGCCTCGGCCTGGTGACGCACTCGACCGCCGGGTTCATCGACCCCGGGTTCTCGGGTCACGTGACCCTGGAGCTGTCGAACCTCGCCACCCTGCCGATCAAGCTCTGGCCGGGCATGAAGATCGGGCAGCTGTGCATGTTCCGGCTCAGCTCGCCCGCCGAGTTCCCGTACGGCAGTGAGCGCTACGGGTCCAGGTACCAGGGGCAGCGCGGGCCGACCGCCTCGCGCTCCTTCCAGAACTTCCACCGCACCCAGGTGAGGCACGAGGCATGAGCGACGTACGCGAGAACCTGACCTACGACGGTTTCGGGCGCGCCGTGCGCGAGCTGGCGCAGACGATCGCCGACGACGGCTACGAGCCCGACATCATCCTGAGCATCGCCCGCGGCGGGGTGTTCGTCGCCGGCGGCCTGGCGTACGCGCTCGACTGCAAGAACATCCACTTGGTGAACGTGGAGTTCTACACCGGCGTCGGCACCACGCTGGAGATGCCGGTCATGCTGGCTCCCGTGCCCGAGGCGATCGACTTCACCGACAAGAAGGTCCTCATCGCCGATGACGTGGCCGACACCGGCAAGACGCTGAAGCTCGTCCATGACTTCTGCCTGGGCCACGTCGCCGAGGTGCGCTCCGCCGTCGTCTACGAGAAGTCCCACTCCCTCGTGAAGTGCGAGTACGTGTGGAAGAAGACCGACGAGTGGATCAACTTCCCCTGGTCGGTCGAGCCGCCCGTCGTCAAGCGTGAGGGCCAGGTCCTCGACGCCTAGCCGACAGACGTCATGCAGAGGGCCCGCCGCGCGGACAGTGCGCGGCGGGCCCTTTCGTGTGCGGGGGCGGGTGGGGCGTGGCCGGGCTAGATCGTGCCCAGCTTGATGATCGACAGCAGTGCGACCAGCTGGATCGAGGACGCGCCGAGGGCCTTCGCCCACGGCAGGTCGTGCGACTTGCTGATCAGCGAGGTGAACAGGGCTCCGGCCGCCACCCACGTGGCCCAGCCCAGCACCTGTACGACCATGTTGTCGCCGCCGAGGAACACGGCGAACAGCAGGCGCGGCGCGTCCGTGATGGACATGACCAGCATCGACAGGCCCACCGTCGGCTGCCACGAGCCGTCGCCGCCCAGCTGGCGCGCCAGGGTGTGCGTGACCGCGCCCAGGATCAGACCGCAGATGACGAAGGCCACGCCGGCGGACAGGACGATCGGGACGGCCTTCGGCACGGTCGCGTTGATGACGTCCTCGCGGGCGTCGTCGAGGCCGAAGACCGCGAGCAGCCCGTAGAGGAAGGTCACGATCAGCGCGGGACCCCAGACGGCGTAGTCGCGCATCTGCAGGAAGGTCTGTCCCGGCCGCGTCACGATGCCGCGGAGCAGTTCCTTCCACGGCAGTCGCGGCCCGGACGGCACCGCCGAGGCCGCGCCCGCCTGGTAGGTCGCGCCCTGGCCGTACGGGTCCTCGCCGACGGCGAAGACCTGGGTGTGCCCCGGGTTGTCGTTGTAGCCCCCGCCTCCGTGGCCTCCGTGGCCGTACGGGGGCTGCTGCGCGTGCGGCTGCTGCTGCCCGTACGGGTCGAAGTACTCCGGCTCGCCGTGACCTCCCGCGCCCGGCTGCGGCCACTGCTGCTGCGGTGGCGGGCCGCCGGCGGGAGGGTAGGGCGGCTGGCCGTACGGCGGCGGTTGCTGCTGCTGACCGTACGACTGCTGCTGCTGCGGGGGTTGTTGCGGAGAGCGGTTGTTGTCCCTGCCGCGTCCGATCCTGAATCCAGCCACGTGATCGAACGTACCTGGTCCGGCGAGCATCGGTGGACGGGCAGCCGGAACAGCCACCCTTTGCGGCTGACCTGTGACATCCCTTAGGGGATCCCGGAGGGGCTGTCCCCACCCCGTGCCCGATCATGCCGCCCGTCCGATTTACAGGTCTGTGTGGTGTTCTGCCGCCTCTCGTTACATTCTCGACGGAATAACCACATATCGGGTCCGTAGCTTCGTACTCGTCGCCACCACGCAGGACGAACGAGTACGAACGAGCACGAGATACGAGACACGAGAAGAGCTCACACCATGCGCAACACCCGCCGAACCACCCTCCGCAGCGCCGCCGTCGTCGCCGGCGTGGCCACCGTCCTGGCCCTCCCGGTCGGGTCCGCCTTCGCGGCCTCGCCGGCCGCTCCGGAGCCCCGGCCGTCCGTCGAGCCGGCCCCGGGCGTCCGCGCGTACGTCACGACCGTGAAGCTGGCGGACGGGTCCGTCGCCAAGGTCTACAAGATCGGCGGCAGTCACTTCGAGGCGGACATCTTCGCGGGCTCCACGAAGCTGGACACGCTGGTCGGCAAGGACGGCGCCGCCTCGTACGGGCAGAACGACGGCCTGCACGTCGTGCTCCGGCCGGACGGCACCGTCACCTCCTGGATGGACGGCGCGCCGAAGCCGCAGCCGAAGCCCGAGCCGAAGCCCGCGCCCCAGAAGGAGATCAGGAAGGAGAGCCCGGTGCGGATCACCGTGCCCGACGGGCGGACCGCCGAGCTCGTGGACGGCCCGAACGGCAAGCGCGTCGAGATCTCCACGCCGAAGGGCCGCGCCCTCGCCACGATCGACCTGAGGCGTCCGAGCGTCCACCACGACGGCTGGACGTACGAGCTGGTCCAGGACGGCAAGCGCGTGACGTTCGTCGTCATCGACGGCAAGGGCGGCGGAAACAGCTGGGTGTACGACTTCGACGGCAGGCTGATCGCGAAGTGCACGGTCGCCCCGGCGGGGTCCGACGCCCCCAGGCTGGTCGCCTCGGGTGGCGGCGCGGCCGCGGCGGGTGCGGCCGGGCCGGGCTTCGCCGTGCTGAGCGGCCGGGGCTGACCCCCTCCCGCCCCCCTACGACGGAACGGCCGGTCCCCCGGGTGGGGGACCGGCCGTTCCGGTGCTGCGGGTGTCCTGCGTCCTACTTGGTCTCGGCCTCGGGCTTCGCCTCGGCAGCCTCGGGTGCTTCGGCCGCCGCCTCCGGCTCGGCCTCTTCCGCGGCCTTGGGCCCGGCTTCCGGCTCCACCTCGGCCGGCTCGGCCTTCGCCCCGGCGTCCGCCTTCGTCCCGGCGTCCGCCTTCGTCCCGGCGTCCGCCTCCGGCTCGGCTTCGGCCCCGGTCTCCGCTGCCGCCTCGACCTCCGCCTCCGGCTCCGGCTCGGCCGCAGCTTCTGCCTCGGCCGCAGCTTCTGCCTCGGCCGCGGCTTCCGCCTCGGCCGCAGCCTTGGCCTCGGCTTCCGCCTTCGCCTTCGCTTCGGCCGCCGCCTTGGCTTCCGCCTCGGCCGCCGCCTTCGCCTTGGCTTCCGCCTCCGCCGCAGCCTTCGCGGCAGCGGCCTCCGCCTCGGCCGCGGCTGCCGCCTCGGCCTCCGCCGCGAGCGCTGCCAGCTCGGCCTCCGTCGGGCCCGGGGCCTTCACCGAGTCGAGCAGCAGCTGCGCCACGTCGACGACCTGGACGTGTTCCTTGGCCTGGCCGTCGTTCTTCTTGCCGTTCACCGAGTCGGTGAGCATCACGAGGCAGAAGGGGCAGGCGGTGGAGACGATGTCCGGGTTCAGGGACAGGGCCTCGTCGACGCGCTCGTTGTTGATGCGCTTGCCGATCCGCTCCTCCATCCACATCCGCGCGCCACCGGCGCCACAGCAGAAGCCCCGCTCCTTGTGGCGGTGCATCTCCTGCTGCCGCAGGCCCGGCACGGCCGACATGATCTCGCGCGGCGGCGTGTAGACCTTGTTGTGCCGGCCCAGGTAGCACGGGTCGTGGTACGTGATCAGGCCGTCGACCGGCGTGACCGGCGTGAGGCGGCCCTCGTCGATCAGGTGCTGGAGCAGCTGCGTGTGGTGGATGACCTCGTACTCGCCGCCCAGCTGCGGGTACTCGTTCGCGATCGTGTTGAAGCAGTGCGGGCAGGTCGAGACGATCCGCTTCGCCGACTTCGGCTTCTTCGTCGAGGGGTCGTCGTCGTCCTCGCCGAATGCCATGTTCAGCATGGCCACGTTCTCCTGGCCCAGCTGCTGGAACAGCGGCTCGTTGCCCAGGCGGCGCGGCGAGTCACCGGTGCACTTCTCGTCGCCGCCCATGATCGCGAACTTGACGCCCGCGATGTTCAGCAGCTCCGCGAAGGCCTTGGTGGTCTTCTTGGCCCGGTCCTCCAGGGCGCCGGCGCAGCCGACCCAGTAGAGGTAGTCGAACTCGGAGAGGTCCTCCGCGTCCTTGCCGATGATCGGGACCTCGAAGTCCACCTCCTTGGTCCACTCGACGCGCTGCTTCTTCGCCAGGCCCCAGGGGTTGCCCTTCTTCTCCAGGTTCTTGAGCATCGTGCCCGCCTCCGACGGGAACGCGCTCTCGATCATCACCTGGTAGCGGCGCATGTCGACGATGTGGTCGATGTGCTCGATGTCGACCGGGCACTGCTCCACGCACGCACCGCAGGTGGTGCAGGACCACAGCACGTCCGGGTCGATGACGCCGTTCTCCTCGGCGGTGCCGATCAGCGGGCGCTCGGCCTCCGCGAGAGCGGCGGCCGGGACGTCGGCGAGCTGCTCCGCCGTGGCCTTCTCGTTGCCCTCCATGTCCTTGCCGCCACCGGCGAGCAGGTACGGGGCCTTGGCGTGCGCGTGGTCGCGCAGCGACATGATGAGCAGCTTGGGGGACAGCGGCTTGCCCGTGTTCCAGGCCGGGCACTGCGACTGGCAGCGACCGCACTCGGTGCACGTGGAGAAGTCGAGGATGCCCTTCCAGGAGAACTGCTCGACCTGGGAGACGCCGAAGCTGTCGTCCTCGCCCGGGTCCTCGAAGTCGATCTCCTTGCCGCCCGAGGTCATCGGCTGCAGGGCGCCGAGGGCCGTGGAGCCGTCCGCGTTCCGCTTGAACCAGATGTTCGGGAAGCCGAGGAAGCGGTGCCAGGCGACACCCATGTTGGTGTTGAGCGAGACCGTGATCATCCAGGTGAAGGACGTGACGATCTTGAGCGCCGCGAAGAAGTACGTCAGGTGCTGGAGCGTGCTCAGGCTCAGCCCGTCGAAGGCGGCGATCATCGGGTACGAGGCGAAGAAGCCCGGCTCCCAGCCGTCGACACCGTGCTGGGCGCCCTCGAGCGCGCGCAGCGTCATGATGCAGATGCCGACGATCAGGATGACGGCCTCGACGAAGTACGCCTGGCCCGTCTTGGAGCCCGCGAAGCGGGACTTGCGGCCCGCCGCGCTCGGCCGGCTCAGCTGCCGGATCACGATCAGGGTGACGATGCCGAGCACGGTCATCAGGCCGAGGAACTCGGTGAAGATCTCGTACGGCAGCCAGTCACCGATGATCGGGATCAGCCAGTCGGCCTGGAAGAGCTGGCCGAAC
Organism: Streptomyces sp. NPDC040545; assembly: GCF_055595065.1. Taxonomy (NCBI): domain Bacteria; kingdom Bacillati; phylum Actinomycetota; class Actinomycetes; order Kitasatosporales; family Streptomycetaceae; genus Streptomyces; species Streptomyces sp. NPDC040545. Next base: position 14,595 of record NZ_JBVIWA010000014.1, on the reverse strand, counting down.
GCGTTGACGATCGTCAGCAGCAGCGAGAAGAAACCCACCGCCACGAACCAGTGCGCGAAGCCGACGATCCCCCAGCGGTTCATGCGGGTGTGGCCGAGGAACTCCTTGACCAGGGTGATGGTGCGCTGCGTGGGATCGCCGGTGCGCGTGCCCGCGGGCACTGGCTGGCCGAGTCGCACGAAACGGTAGATCTGCACGGTGGCACGGCCGAACAGCGCGACGGCCACCACCGTGATGACCAGCGACACGATGATCGCGGCGAGTTGCATGGAAGGGCTCCTCGGGCGGCACTTACTAAGCGGTAACTTATGAAGTCAAGGCTTGAGGTTACCCATTCCCGACGCCGCAATGTAGCCGAGCGTGCGGTGATCTGTGTCGCTCAGGCGACCCTTTGCCGGTACGCCGCGCGCGGGGTCTGCGCCAGGATCGCGAGGTCCATCCCGAGCCAGTGGTTCTCCACATAATGCCGGTCCAGCAGGGCCATCTCCTCCCAGGGGAGGTCCGAACGCGCGCTGACCTGCCACAACCCGGTCATGCCGGGGCGCACGAGGAGCCGCTCGGGGCGGTCCGTACGAGCCTGTGGGCGCGGTCCGACCAGCGACATCTCGCCGCGGAGCACGTTCAGCAGCTGCGGGAGGCCGTCGAGGGCGCAGCGGTCCAGGGCCGCGCCGATCCGGCCGGCCCCGTCGTCGGTGCGCAGCCGCCAGGTCCGGAAGGGCCGCCCGGCCAGGCCCGCCGCCGGCTCCCGTACGAAGGGGCGGCCGCCCTGGGTCACGTAGAGCAGGGCGGTGATCGCCGTGAGCGGCAGGCCGAGCACTGCGAGCAGCATCACTGCCCCGACGAGGTCGAACACCCGCTTCGCCGAGGGGGCGGCGGGGACCCGTACCCGCGGAGCGGTGAGTGTGAGGGGCATGCCAGCACGCTGCCGTATGCCTTGGGCGGTCTCGCGGTGGCGCGCGGTCGCGGTGACCCGTTCGGCCGCAGCGCCGCTGCGGGGGGCCGGCCCCCGGACCCCCGGGAGGTCGGGGGTGAGCTCCCAGGGTTGCGCGTAAGCGGCAGCTAAAGATTGAGCCGACTCGACTCAGCTCTGTTGACGCAAGCGCGGCGATGCGGCATGGTTGAGTCTGTTCCACTCAAGTCAGCTGGAGGAATTGAAATGGCACGTGCGGTCGGCATCGACCTGGGCACCACTAACTCCGTCGTCAGCGTTCTGGAAGGCGGCGAGCCCACCGTCATCACCAACGCCGAGGGCGCCAGGACCACGCCGTCCGTCGTCGCCTTCGCCAAGAACGGCGAGGTCCTCGTCGGCGAGGTGGCCAAGCGCCAGGCGGTCACGAACGTGGACCGGACCATCCGCTCCGTCAAGCGCCACATGGGCACTGACTGGAAGATCAACCTGGATGGCAAGGACTTCAACCCGCAGCAGATGAGCGCCTTCATCCTGCAGAAGCTGAAGCGCGACGCCGAGGCGTACCTGGGCGAGAAGGTCACGGACGCGGTCATCACCGTCCCGGCCTACTTCAACGACTCCGAGCGCCAGGCGACGAAGGAGGCCGGCGAGATCGCGGGCCTGAACGTCCTGCGCATCGTCAACGAGCCGACGGCCGCCGCCCTGGCCTACGGCCTCGACAAGGACGACCAGACCATTCTCGTCTTCGACCTCGGTGGCGGCACCTTCGACGTGTCGCTCCTGGAGATCGGCGACGGCGTCGTCGAGGTCAAGGCCACCAACGGTGACAACCACCTCGGTGGCGACGACTGGGACCAGCGCGTCGTCGACTACCTGGTGAAGCAGTTCGCCAACGGCCACGGCGTGGACCTTTCCAAGGACAAGATGGCGCTCCAGCGCCTGCGCGAGGCCGCCGAGAAGGCGAAGATCGAGCTGTCCTCCTCCACGGAGACCACGATCAACCTGCCCTACATCACGGCTTCCGCCGAGGGCCCGCTGCACCTGGACGAGAAGCTCACGCGCGCCCAGTTCCAGCAGCTGACCGCGGACCTGCTCGACCGCTGCAAGACCCCGTTCCACAACGTCATCAAGGACGCCGGCATCCAGCTGTCCGAGATCGACCACGTGGTCCTGGTCGGCGGCTCCACCCGCATGCCGGCCGTCGCCGAGCTCGTCAAGGAGCTCACCGGCGGTCAGGACGCCAACAAGGGCGTCAACCCGGACGAGGTCGTCGCCATCGGCGCCACCCTCCAGGCCGGTGTGCTCAAGGGTGAGGTCAAGGACGTCCTGCTCCTCGACGTGACCCCGCTGTCCCTCGGCATCGAGACCAAGGGCGGCATCATGACCAAGCTCATCGAGCGCAACACCACGATCCCGACCAAGCGGTCCGAGATCTTCACGACGGCCGAGGACAACCAGCCGTCCGTGCAGATCCAGGTCTACCAGGGCGAGCGCGAGATCGCGGCGTACAACAAGAAGCTCGGCATGTTCGAGCTGACGGGCCTGCCCCCGGCCCCGCGTGGCGTCCCGCAGATCGAGGTCTCCTTCGACATCGACGCGAACGGCATCATGCACGTCACGGCCAAGGACCTTGGCACGGGCAAGGAGCAGAAGATGACCGTCACCGGCGGCTCCTCGCTCGGCAAGGACGAGGTCGACCGCATGCGCCAGGAGGCGGAGCAGTACGCGGACGAGGACCTGCGCCGCAAGGAGGCGGCCGAGTCCCGCAACCAGGGCGAGCAGCTCGTCTACCAGACGGAGAAGTTCGTCAAGGACAACGAGGACAAGGTCCCGGCCGACGTCAAGACCGAGGTCGAGGCCGCCGTCTCCGAGCTGAAGGAATCGCTCAAGGGCGAGGACACGGCCGAGATCCGCACCGCGACGGAGAAGCTCGCCGCGGTCAGCCAGAAGCTCGGCCAGGCCATCTACGCCGACGCGCAGGCCGCCCAGGCCGCCGGCGGCGCCGGTGACGCGGGCCAGGCCAAGGCCGACGACGACGTCGTCGACGCCGAGATCGTCGACGACGAGAAGCCGAAGGGCGGCGCTGCCTGATGTCGGAGGAGACCCCGGGCTTCGACGAGAAGCCCGAAGTCCCCGACGCCGGTCAGAACGACGCTGAGCCGAAGGCCGCCGACTCCGCCAAGGAGGAGGCGGCCCCGGCCGGGGACGCAAGCCAGGACGTGGCACTGCTGGCGCAGCTGGACCAGGCCCGTACCGCGCTCTCCGAGCGCACCGCGGACCTCCAGCGGCTCCAGGCCGAGTACCAGAACTACCGCCGCCGGGTGGAGCGGGACCGGATCACCGTCAAGGAGATCGCGGTCGCGTCCCTCCTGACGGAGCTGCTCCCGACCCTGGACGACATCGGCCGGGCGCGGGAGCACGGCGAGCTGGTCGGCGGCTTCAAGTCGGTGGCCGAATCGCTGGAGACCGTCGCCGCCAAGATGGGCCTGCAGCAGTTCGGCAAGGAGGGCGAGCCCTTCGACCCGACGATCCACGAGGCCCTGATGCACTCGTACGCGCCGGACATCACCGAGGACACCTGCGTGGCGATCCTGCAGCCGGGGTACCGGATCGGCGAGCGTACGATCCGTCCCGCACGGGTCGCGGTGGCCGAGCCCCAGCCGGGCGCGGCCCCGAAGTCCGAGTCCACGGAGGGCGAAGCGCCGGACGGCTTGGACGCGGATGCCCCCGACAAGGGCTGATGCACCACACGTAGAAGCACGGGAGGAGGGACACCGGGGATGAGCACGAAGGACTTCGTCGAGAAGGACTACTACAAGGTCCTCGGTGTCCCGAAGGACGCCACCGAGGCCGAGATCAAGAAGGCGTACCGGAAGCTCGCCCGCGAGTTCCACCCGGACGCCAACAAGGGCGACGCCTCCGCCGAGGCGCGCTTCAAGGAGATCTCCGAGGCGAACGACATCCTCGGCGACGCCAAGAAGCGCAAGGAGTACGACGAGGCGCGCGCCCTGTTCGGCAACGGTGGCTTCCGCCCCGGGCCGGGCGGCGGCGGCTCCTTCAACTTCGACCTCGGCGACCTCTTCGGGGGTCAGCAGCAGGGCGCCGGCCAGGCCGGCGGCTTCGGCGGCGGCCTGGGTGACGTCTTCGGCGGCCTCTTCAACCGCGGCGCCGGCCCCGGTGCGGGCACCCGTACCCAGCCGCGCCGCGGCCAGGACATCGAGTCGGAGGTCACCCTCTCCTTCACGGAGGCGGTGGACGGGGCCACGGTCCCGCTCCGGATGTCCTCCCAGGCCCCCTGCAAGGCCTGTTCGGGCACCGGCGACAAGAACGGCACCCCCCGGGTGTGCCCGACCTGTGTCGGCACCGGCCAGGTCTCGCGGGGCAGCGGCGGTGGTTTCTCGCTGACCGACCCCTGTGCGGACTGCAAGGGCCGCGGCCTGATCGCGGAGACCCCTTGCGAGGTCTGCAAGGGCAGCGGGCGCGCCCGCAGCTCCCGCACCATGCAGGTCCGGATCCCGGCGGGCGTCTCCGACGGCCAGCGGATCCGGCTGCGCGGCAAGGGTGCGCCGGGCGAGCGCGGCGGTCCGGGCGGTGACCTCTACGTGGTCGTGCACGTCGGTTCCCACCCGGTGTTCGGCCGCAAGGACGACAACCTGACGGTGACCGTGCCCGTGACGTTCGCGGAGGCGGCGCTGGGTGCCGAGATCAAGGTCCCGACCCTGAACGGCCCCTCGGTGACGCTGAAGCTGCCGCCGGGCACCCCCAACGGGCGCACCATGCGGGCCCGCGGCAAGGGTGCGGTCCGCAAGGACGGCACCCGCGGCGACCTGCTGGTCACGGTGGAGGTCGCGGTCCCGACCGAGCTGTCCGACAAGGCCCGCGAGGCCCTGGAGATGTACCGCGAGGCGACGGAGTCGCAGGACCCGCGCTCCGCGCTGTTCGAGTCCGCGAAGGGAGCATGACATGGACGGCCGCCGACGACAGTCCTCCCGTCTGGGAAACGGTGCCTACCAACTCACCGACGAGACCCCGGTCTACGTGATCTCGGTGGCCGCCCAGCTCTCCGGTCTGCATCCGCAGACCCTCCGCCAGTACGACCGTCTCGGCCTGGTCTCCCCGGACCGTACGGCCGGCCGCGGCCGGCGCTACTCGGCCCGTGACATCGAACTGCTCCGCACGGTGCAGGCGTTGTCGCAGGACGAGGGCATCAACCTGGCGGGCATCAAGCGCATCATCGAACTGGAGAACCAGGTCGCCGCGCTCCAGCAGCGCGTGGCCGAACTCTCCGCGGCCGTGGACGGCGCGGCGGCCACGCTGCAGGCGCGCGAGGCCCAGGTCCACGCCTCGTACCGCCGCGACCTGGTCCCGTACCAGCCCCCGCAGCCGGGCAGCGCCCTGGTCGTCTGGCGCCCCAGCCCCAAGCGACCGCTGGACTGATCCAGGCCCCGCGCCTCGCGCACGAACACACGAAGGGCCTCACCGGAAACCACATCCGGTGGGGCCCTTCGTCATGTCATCCTCAACGCCACCCGGCCCCGTGTAGCAGCCCCGTCAGGACGTGACGTGACGGGGCTGCCCATCGCTAGCCGGATCCGCGTGAGTCGCTCACGGGATGGGAATTTCCCGCCTGTCGAAGTCACGCGCCAGGGAAATAGACCAGACATCTCCCTTGAGCGGCCGTCCCACACCTCCGAGCTCAGCCGTCAGTACGTGCACGATTGCGGCCGACTCCGCTACCGCGAATCTGGCGTGAGGCTCCTGAAGTCGGTCGTCGATCCGGCGCAAGCGGATACCCTCGGCAGCCATGTGTTCCTCGAGGTCGCAGAATTTGATCCGCTCCTCAAATTTCCCATGCCTTTCGATCAGGGCATTCGAGACGACATCAGGTTCTCCGGTCGCCAGCCTGTGAATCTGAATGCTCAATTCGACGCATTGCCATCCATCAGCGCCCTTGATGAAGGAGAGTTCCACCAGTCCGAAGTCGCGACGCATTCGCCCTTTGCGCACATCGTCGACGTAATCGCGGCCGAGCTGCGCCTCCCAGTCGTCAGGCCGGGCATTCAGCCCGAGGTTTTGTACGGTGCCAGACCGCAAGACGTCGATGCAGAACTGGAGTGCGCTCATCCGAGCTTCTCCAGGTTCTTGATCAGGAAGTGCATTTCCGCGGCGCGGTTGGACTTCATTCCAAATTCTCCGGCGTTCATGCTGTTGCGAGCGGAAGTGGCCTTCTGGATGATGTCGGCCCTGAGGTCGGGATTTGAGTGGATCTCGTCCAGCACCTTTTGAACCTCCTTCGAACTTGCGGTTCCGTTCTTCAGGCGAATCGGTTCCGCCCCAATTCCGCCCTTGTCGTCCGGAAAGATGCGGACTTCGCTCTTTCCGATGTGAATGTGGGCGCCCTTGGTTGCCCAGTCCTGATAGGCGACCGAAGCATGGATGCAGTCGCTGTTATGAACCAGAACCGGAGTCGACCCTGCCAGCACATAGTACGTGTGGAGGTCGTCGACGGTGAGGTTGTACGTTCTGGCGTGCTGTGTGTAGGGCTTGTTGGCCGTGACGATGACGATCGTGCCGTCGTCGGTGAGCAGGGTCGACCCGGCGGTGAGTTCCCTTGCCTCCAGCCAGGCGTTGGCCGAAGGGGACCAGAAGGGGTGCTCGTGGGTGGCGGTGAGCTCTTCGATTCCGTCTTCGGTGGCTATCGAGAGCGTGTTGAAGTACTTGTCGTCCTCGGTGACGATCAAGTGGGTGACTTGACGACTTCCTGTTTCCCCGGTTTCGGGATCGGTCGCCTTTACCTCGTCGCCCACTTCGACATCTTCGATGTCCTTGGTAGTGCCGTCGGCCATGAGGACGTCAGTGCCGGCGAGGAAGCACTTCGCGCATTTGGTTCCCGGTAGGTTGAAGTTGTCGAGTTTCTTCTCGCTCTTCACCGCGATCTTGATGCCCTTGGCCCACTTGGCCCATGGGAGGTCCAAAGCGGATACCGCGCAGCCCTTCACGGACAAGGAGGCGCAGGACGCCCATGCGGCCGCGTCGGGGGCGATGACCAGGAGCATGAAGTCGCCGATCTCGGCGTCCCGCGCGGACCTTTCGTAGTCGAAGAGGCCGAGGTCGGCCGCACCCTGGCAGAAGGCAGTCTTCTGGTCCTTGATGTGGAAGCACTTCTCCGTGCTGAGCCAGGTCTTCATCCGCTCGTAGTAGGTCTTCTTGGCCGGGTAGCGCTTCTTCAGTTCCTCGGCGGTGAGAAGACGTCCACCGTTGACGTGGATGTCGCCCTGCTTGTCGACGGTGACGGTGACCCTGGGCGGCTTGGTGTCGTTGCCCTTGGTCTTGTCGTGCTCCTCGATGGTCAGGCCGTTGGTTTCGCCGCCACCACCGCAGTAGCCGTACCCGAAGCAGCTTTCGAGACCGGTCGGGTCCATCTGCGAGATCGGGTTGTTGTTCGCGTAGTTGTACCCGTTCATCTGGAGCGGGTTGGTGACGTCGATGACCGGGTCGACCGAGATGAAGCGGCCGGTGGCCGGTTCGTATTCGCGGGCGCCGATGTGGGTGAGGCCCGTGTCTGCGTCGTCGACACCCGTGCCGAGGAAGGCGCGGCTGCCGGGCCAGTTGTTGACGGCGCCGCCGCGCTGGTTGCCGTACGGGTCGAACTTGCGGCGGGTGACCGGCTGTCCGGCCGACTGTTCGACCGCGACGGTCGCGGTGTTGTGGTGGTCGGCCAGCAGGACGGTCAGCTTGTGGCCGGTCGCCTTGCCGTTGGTCTGCCGGGTGGTGGTGACACCGCCGGGACCGCTGTAGTACCGGAGGGCGTCGATGGCCTTGCCGGCCTTGTCGACGGTGATCTCGGTCTCGCCCAGGTAGAGGGTCCGGCTGCTGCCGGTCTCCTCGACCAGCCGGGTGCCGCTCGCGTCGTAGATGTACTTGGTGGTGGGGTCGGACGGGTTCCACTTCTGGTTCGTGCCGTTGTTGCAGGTGTAGACCAGCAGGTCGGTGCCGTCCGCGTCGTTGCCGTTCGGGACGTCGACGCAGGCGTTGGCGGCCTCGTTGTAGAGCGCCTTGTCGGTGGTGGAGCGGTGGACGAACTTCTGCTCGGGTCCGCCGTTGCAGGTGGCCACGACCGCCCTGCCGTTCTGCGCGGTCAGGCACTTGTCCAGCGCGCGGACGGTGTTGCCGGTGAGGCGCCACTGCTGTGCCTTCGCCTCGTTGCAGGGCCACAGCTGGACGGGGGTGCCGTCCGCGGTGCGGCCCCCGTCGACATCGAGGCACTTGCCGGACAGGCCGGTGATGGCGACGGCGCCGATGCCGGGACTGGACGCCTCGGTGAGCTTGTTGTTGCGGTCCCAGGTCAGGGCCTGGGTGTCAGCGTCGATCTTCCGGGTCTTGGTGTTGCCGGCGGCGTCGTATTCGTAGGTGGACTGGGAGAGGGACGTCGCCCCCTGCTTCTTCTCCGCCTTGCTGAGGGCGTGGGGCTTGGTCATGACCGGGGTCTGGCCGGCCGGCGAGATGTTGACGCCGTAGGAGTACGTCGTCGTCTGGTCCAGCGCGGAGTTGGTGAGGTGGTGGTTCACCAGCTCGGTGCGGTTGCCGATGGCGTCGAACTTGTACGACTGCCAGTAGCCGTCACCATCCGGACCGGCGGTGACGTCGTTCAGCGAGGGCCCGGTGCAGGCGTCCGTCTTGCCGGTCCAGGCCTGGGTGAGCTGTCCCAGCGGGCTGTACGAGAAGCACTGCCGGTCGATCATGCCGCCGGCCCGGGTGTCCGTGATCGAGGTCGGGTTGCCCGCCACGTCGTACGTGTAGGACAGCGCCGAGATCCGGTGCTCGTTCGGCGTCTCGCGGTCGGCGATCGACTGGGTGACACGGCCCGTGTTCGGGTCGTGCATCGTGGTCGTCCACACCCGGTTGGGGGCGTTGCCGGACGCGGTGCGCAGGACCTCGCCGAAGGGGCTGTACGCCACTTCGGCGGTGTACCAGGACAGGCCCGACACGGTCTGGGGCAGGCCGTCGGCGTTGTAGCGCGTGATCAGCTTCTCGGCCGCGAGGCCGCCCGGGGTGGCGGGCAGGGTCGTCGACTGGACCGCGCCCGTCGGGGTGTAGGTGGTGCTGTAGGCGTACGTGCCGGCCAGGCCCTTGGTGGCGGCGTTGTCCGGGATGGTGATCTTCGACCCGGTGGGACGGTACTCGGTGTCGTAGCCGGTGATCTCGCTCTTGTACGCCGCGCCGTCGGTGTAGGAGGTGGACGAGACGGGCTTGCCCTTGCCTCCGGCCAGGGTGTCGTAGGTCCACGAGGCCGCGAGCGGGCCGGTCGCGGAGTCCTCGCGCGACTCGGTCGGGCGACCGAGCTTGTCGTAGAGGGTGTAGGTCTTCTTACCGGCCGAGTTCTGCGACCACTCCTGCTGGTCGAGGTTGTTGTAGCCGAAGGAGGCCGCGCCCATGTCCGGGTCGGTGGAGCCGGTCAGGCGGCCGCGGGCGTCGTAGGTGTACGTCCATTCGTTGGCGGCGGCGTCGGTGACCTTGGCCAGCTTGCCGCGCACGTCGTACGTGTAGGTGGTGTTGTTCCAGGTGGTCAGGTCGCCGGCCGTGGCCTTCTGGATGAGCGTCGTGCGGTTCAGCGCGTCGGTCCAGGTCTGGGTGGACTGGCTGCCCGGCAGCGGGGTCGAACCGTTCACCGACATGCCGCTGCGCTGGCGGATCCAGTTGCCGCCGTACGCGGTGACATCGGAATGGTGGTCGGTTCCCGCGAAGAGGGTGGTGTTGCGTACCGGGCGGCCGAGGCCGTCGTAGGCGGTCGCGGTGGCGTTCGGGACGTGGAAGTCGGTCTCCGGGACGAAGATGTTCCGGTCCGGCTCGCCCTCCGCGTAGTAGGTGTTGTTGGTCCGGCGGACCGTGCCGTTCGCGTTGTACAGCTTGTCCTTGACCATGCGGCCGCCGCCGATGGCTTCTGCCTGGGTCTGGCGCGGGCGCAGCAGGCCGTCGTAGATCTCGATGGAGCTCTCGTAGGTGCCGTTGTCCCGCAGGATGCGCGAGGTGACGGCCGGGGGCTCATGCTCGGTGATCTGGTAGTCGAAGGTCTGCCGGGCCTTGTCGGTGGCCGGGTTCTGGGAAGGTGTCCATACCGCCGTGGTACGGCCCAGGGGGTCGTAGGCCGAGGTGATCTTGCGGTTGTTCTGGTCGGCGATCTCCAGGACCAGGCCGCGGCCCGGGTCGATCTTGGTGGTCGACTTGTGGGTCAGGGCGTTGGTCGCGGCCTGGGTGAAGGCCGGTCCGGTCGCCGGGGTGAACGTCGTCGTGATGGCGTTGCCGGCGGGGTCGTACGACTTGACCACGCGGCCGAGGGCGTCGTACTCGAAGCGCCCGGTGGTGGTCCAGCCGGTGCCCGCTCCGTCCTGGGTGTCGGTCTGGAAGACCAGGCCCTTGACCGGGGCGGTACCGAAGGCGTTCAGGGCGTCGTACGAGGTGCGGGTCTGGGACAGCAGGGTGCCGGTGGCCGCCTGCGCGCACGTGCCGGAGGTGGCGCGGACGTTCTGTGTCAGACCGATCAGGTGCTTGGCGGTGTTGTGGACGTAGGTGGTGGTGGTGCAGCTCTGGTCGTTGACGGTCCAGCCGCCGGAGCCGTTCGAGGTCTTGGCCTCGGTCTCCGTGCTGGTCTTGAGGCCGTAGGCGGGCTCGTAGGTGTCGATGCCACGTATGAGGCGCGTGCCGCCGTCGATCGCCTCGTACTGGTCGGTCTGCTTGGTGTTGACGCGGAAGGCTTCGAGGTCGGTGGTTCCGGCGCGGGGCCGGGAGCCGGTCTTCGTGCTCTCGTACCGGTTCAGGTCGCGGGCGGCGACTGTGCCGCCGGCCCCGGCCTTGGTGTAGGTAATGGTCTCCGCGACCTTGCCCGCGTACTGGCGCAGGTCGTCGCCGAGGGTTTCCGCGCCGGTGGAGTCCTTGACCGTGATCACGGGGCGGCCGGCATCGCCGGACATGCCCCGGAAGTAGCGGGTCCTGGTCAGGGCCTGCTCGGTGGCCTCCCTCGGGACTGCGGTGTCGGTGACGCCCCTCGTCGTGACGACCGAGGCGTAGCCGCGCCACTGGTTGTAGGTGCGCAGCTCGGGCTTGGTCCACTCGTCGTCGTCCTTGGCCCAGGCGGCGTCACCCTCGTAGGTGTAGCTGGTGGTGACGTCGGGCTGGCGGGCGACGCGGTCCTTCTCGACGACCTTGTCGACGACGTACTTGTTGAACCACTCCAGCGGGGGCGTCTCCAGCTCACCGTCCGGGGACCAGTGGTTGGGGAAGCAGCGGCCCGTGTTCTCCTCGGGCTTGGGGTGGCTGGTGCCCACCGGGCAGGGCGCGGAGTAGTCGACGTAGATCTCACCGCCGGTCTCGTTGCGGATGGTCTCCACGCGGAGGCGGTCGTAGTCCGGGGTGGCGTCGTTGGCGCTCTTCGCGACGCGGTTGGGCATGTCCTGGACATTGGGGAGGAAGGAGACCGGCGGCAGCGGGGCGCTGAGCTGGTTGCCGTTCTCGTCCTTCTTCGTGCCGTACCCGGTGCGGCTGATCGACTCCAGCCACAGGGGCGGGTGGGTGTCGGTGCGCTGCTTCGGGAAGGACTGCTGCAGGGTCCACTGGTCGACCTTGGACAGGTCCGTGGTGCCCTCGGTGCGCTGGCCGTAGGTGGTGACGGCGGTCAGACGCTTGCGGGTCCAGAAGGTGGGGACGGAGACGTAGCAGGTCTCATCGGTGAACGTGCAGTTCAGCGTGGACGGGGTATCCCACCAAGGCTGCTTGACCTCGTAGTTCTTCGATGTGAACTCCGAGTCCTGGCACTTCGTGGTGCCTTCCTTGATGCAGCGCTCGTCGACCGTGAACTCGACCTTGGCCGCCGGGGCGCCGGAGAGGTTGTCCGCCCGCAGACCGTAGGTGATCTGGGACGGGTAGCCGCCGCGGACGTAGCCGACCTCGGCGCTGTTCTTCTCCTTCCACTTCTCGTTCTTGGAGTAGCGGTTCTCCTCCCGCTTCCAGTCGATGATCAGTGCGTTGCCGTGCACGTCCTCGACGTAGTCGAGGTTCCAGCGCCAGGCCTGCTTGCAGGAGGAGCTCGCGAAGGCGGTCTGGTAGCAGGGCTCGCCGGGGTGGTTGCCGAAGACGGGGACGTTGAAGACCGAGTCCGTCACGGGCCGGCTGCCCGCGCCGTCGACGTCGTGGCGGCCGAAGTAGTACTTGGTGCCCTCGCGGGTGGTGACGCGCCAGTACTCGCCGTCCTTGGCGCCGTTGGCGACGTTCGCGTCGGTCAGGCGCTCGACCTTGGAGCCGTCGTCGTCCGCGGGGATCCAGTTCCCCGTGGTGGCGTCCTTGACGAGCTCGGTGGTGCTGCCGCCGAGCGACATCACCATGTTGTCGCCGGCCCAGCACAGGTCGTTCTTCTTCTTGTCCGCGCTGTTGTTGTTGTTCGGCGTGCCCTTGAGGTCGGCCGAGCAGGGGCGGTAGCGCCGCTCGACGAAGCCGGGGTGGTAGTCCCAGCCGTCACCGATCCAGGAGGCCTGGCCGTTGGCGACCGAGGTCTTGCCGTCGACCGCCTGGGAGCCGTACGAGAGGGCGATCTTCGGCTCAGGGCCCGCCGGGGCCGCCGGCACTCCGAGCGGGTAGCTCCAGGAGAACCCGCCGCCGCTGCCGCCCGCGCTCCAGGAGCCGGACGGCGAGAGCGAGGTGGCCTTGTACGTGCCACCCGCGCCCGAGGCGGAATCCGTCGCGGCCAGCACGGTCGGGCCGGCACCGCCGCTGAGCGCCATGGTGCGCAGGCCCTGGCCCGGCCCGGTGGCCGGGTCCACGGTCGCACGGACGGTGCCGGTGGCCGGGTCGTTGGTGGTCGGAACGGCCTTTGCGGTGGTGCACTCGGGAATCGTGGGCGTGGTCAGGAAGCACGCCGGAAGCTGCCTGAGTTCCAGACGGGTGGCCCACTCGGTGCCGTAGAGGTCTTCGAACTGTTTGTAGTCGAGCTGGATGTCGACCGGAGTCGATCCCTCGGCGGGGGGCGTGACCTTGATGATCGCGCCGTCGATGCCGACCGACTCGGTGGCCGTACGGGCCTCGACCGCCACCGACCAGGTGCCCGAAGGGTCGGGCGGAGTCGGGTTGCTCTCCGTGGGGGACGCCTTGCCGATGCTGACGGGCAGGGTGCCCGCTTGCACCAGCGCGCCTCCTGTGCCCGGATTCAGTGCGACATTTACCGAACCGGCTGCCGGAGGAGTCACCTTGGAGGGCTCATATCCGGCCGGAGGCTGAGCCGGAGCGCCGGCCCACCCCTCGAGCTTTGCGGCCTCGACCTTGTCGAGCTTGGCCTTCAGATCGGTCTGGAGCCCAGGGAGCTGGACCCCGGAGCGGTTACCCGGTGGTACCGCCCAGGCCTGGGCGGGCAGAAGAGAGGCCAGCAGAACCGCGGAAAGCACGATTCCGGTACGCGCCAGGTGTTTGCGCGCCTTCCCGTTTCCGGGCAGGCGCAAATTACTCGCCGCAAAGGGCGACATCGTTTACCCCCCATGCCGCTGCCGTTCGGATATCAGACGCTCCGAGCCGCAGGGAATTGACAAATTGCCAGCAGATCTTGGGGCGAGGGGTATCGGTAAGTCCACTGCCGAAGGGTCTCGAGTGGCCTTAATCACTCGGGGGGCTTCGAATATCGGGAAAAGTGGTGCAATTTTGGCGTATCAGAATGTGGGATATCGCCGCCGATGAGGTACGGCGACCCCGGGGATGGTTGATGATCGGGTCGCACTTTTGTGAGCATGCCCGAGGGGGAGAACGAAGAATGGCTGTCAGCGGTTCCGAGATCGAAGCCGAGCCCGTGGCCGACGATCCACCGAGACGTAGCTGGTATCGGCGCCGCAGGGCTGTGGGTGGCTTGGCCGCTCTGCTCGCGGTGGCTGTTGCGGTTCCGGTCGGTGTGCAGCTGGGTGGGGGCGAGAAGCCGGAGGGGAAGGCGTCGGGCGGGGCGAGTGGTCCGGTCGCGGCGCCGCAGGCGCGGAAGCTGGCTGCTGAGACGGGCAAGGACGTGGAGGTGACGGCCGAGCGGAGTGCGAACACGACGACGTGGGCGCAGCCGGACGGTCTGTTCAAGAAGCACATCTCCAGCTCCGCGGTCCGGGCGAGGGTCGGTGAGGTGTGGAAGGCGATCGACACCGATCTGCAGCCGGTCGAGGGCGGGTTCGCCGCGAAGGCGGTGAACGGGTCCGTCGTCTTCAGTGCCGGCAGTGATGGGGCGCGGGTCACTCGCGGTGTGGTGCGTTCCGCTCTGGCGGTGGATGCGCCGGGTGAAGTGTGGACCGAGCTGGTGCGTCTGAAGGCCGACGGGCATGACATGTCCGTGAGTTGGCCGGGTGTGCTGCCCGTGCCGGTGATCGACGGTCCGCGTGCGCTGTACGAGAATGTGCGGCCGGGTGTCGATCTGCTGATGACGGCTCAGGACGGCGGCTATTCGCACCTGCTGGTGGTGAAGGACACGCAGGCCGCCGCGGATCCTCTGCTCGCGGAGATCAATTACCGTCTCGCTTCGCCCGATCTTCAGTTCCAGCTCGACCCGGAGTCCGGATCCCTCAGCGCGCGAGACGCCAGGGGTGAAGAAGTCGCAGGCTCTCCGTCACCGTTGATGTGGGATTCGTCGGGCAAGGTCGCCACCACCGACGACGTGCCCGCGTGGAAGGCCCCGG